>JBBSAB010000040.1:0-66079 GCA_038252755.1 Polyangiales bacterium
CGCTCACGCGGCGTCGCTGCGTCAGGCTTTCGCCCATTGCGCAAGATTCCCCACTGCTGCCTCCCGTAGGAGTCTGGACCGTGTCTCAGTTCCAGTGTGGCTGTTCATCCTCTCAGACCAGCTACCCGTCTTAGCCTTGGTAGGCCATTACCCTACCAACTAGCTGATGGGCCGCAGACTCATCCTCAAGCGCAAGCTTACGTGTAGAGGCCTGCTTTGGCCGCAGCTTCAACGAAGCCGTGGTCTCATGCTGTATTAGCTCTCCTTTCGGAGAGTTATCCACCACTCGAGGGGAGATGATCTACGTGTTACTCACCCGTGCGCCACTGTACCGGGGCCGAAGCCCTTTCTCGTGCGACTTGCATGTGTTAGGCGCGCCGCTAACGTTCGTTCTGAGCCAGGATCAAACTCTCCAGTTTGAATCCTTCGGCGAACGTCAGAATCCGAAGAAACCGACATTGCCATGATGCTCGCTATCATTTGTATCGCCCAGCAGATGCCGCTCCGGGAAGGAACGAGCACTACTGGTGCGGGGACCACGCGATTTCTCGCGGGGTATTAGGACTCAGTTTTCAAGGACCGAGGGGAGCAGGTTGCTCCCGGCAGCGGGGTCGCGGTATCTAGTTCCGGTTGTCTCTGGTGTCCAGAGATTTTTTCAGAACCTTTCGACTTTCTTTTTCTTTCGGTATTCCGATTGAAAATCAGTCGCCGACCTCTCTCTTCTTGGAACCGGGAGTTTCCTTCCGGGCCAGTCCGAGTGGGACCGGGATGCCTTGCGGCTCGCTGTCGACCGCCGCCGTTGAAGGCCGCCGTCGAGGGAGGGGCTATATGGTCGATCCCATCCGACCAGGCAAGTTCTTTCGATCGCTTTTGATCGTTTTTTCAATCTTATCCACAAGTTGTGGATAAGTCGGGGAGCTTCTCTCCTTACTGGCGGGCAGCAAGTCGGCCGGGCCGGACCGTTTTTAAGGGGTTCAGACCGAGAGAGCGGCTGCGCTATCGATGAACCAGACGCCGAGCGGCTCGCGGACCAGGAAAACCTCGGCGCCCGAGGCCAGGCGCGCGAGGTAGCCAAGTTCGCTGTGGGACAGGTCGCGTGCCTGGTAACGGCCAAGGATCGTGATCGGGCTCCAGCCGTTTTCGAGCCAGATGGCGTCCGGACGGCGGTGCAGGCGCGAGCCGGCCGGCGTCCGGACCCTGACCCGCGCCCAGTGGACCTGTGCGCGGGCCTCTGGGAGCGCCAGGCCTGCCTCATGCCCGAGCTCGCGCATGGCTTGGCCCAGGGCACGGTGCGACACGTTGAAACAGTGCTGAGGCAGGCACAGGGCGATAGCGTAGCCATCGGGCAGCGCGACCATCACGAAGGTCCGACCTTTCGCGCGCACGGTCAGGCCGGAGATGTGGTGGAAGGCCGGCAGCCGGGATTCTTTTATAACTGCCAAGACGATGCGCCATTCGGCGGCCGCGACCTTGATTTCGTAGGGCGAGAGCAGCCCGGCGTAGTCCACCGTCTCGCCCTCCCCGTCGACCAACGCCGCCGCCAGCGCTCCGCAATCGTCGCAGAGCCGGCTGAGGATGGCGCTGAAGGGGGAGTCGCTCTGATCGCGGACCGCGCCTCGGCGACGAAGCTTCATCGGCCTGCTTCGACCTGTGCAGTTAGCTCGTCGACTGCACGATCGAACTGCACAGCGGAGGCTTGGTGAAGCTTGGTAAGCAGCTCTGTACGCGCTCGAGCCGCGCGCCGCGTCATGACCTCGGCCCCAAGCAACGCGACCAGCTCGGATTGAGGAATGAACGCGCTTGGCACGCGCTCTTCGAGGAGAATGACGTGGTAACCGAAGGCGCTTTTCACGACCGGGCTCAGCTCCCCGGGCCGAGCAATTGCGTTGGCGGCGCGAGCGAACGTGGCATCGAAGCCGCCCTTCGAGCCGATGAAGCTGGCGTCTTTGCGTTGAAAAACGCGCCCGTCCGCCGTCACGAACGGCAGGTTTTGGGCGACGATCTCGAAGCCATCGGCCGGGAAAGCCTTAGCGAGCCGAATCAGATCTTCGCCACTGCCGACGGACTGCAAGGCTAACGAAAGCTTGTCGGCCAGCGCGTGCGCGG
The DNA here is from genome assembly GCA_038252755.1 of Polyangiales bacterium. GTDB lineage: Bacteria > Myxococcota_A > Polyangia > Polyangiales > Polyangiaceae > PMG-095. The sequence continues at coordinate 2,107 of JBBSAB010000040.1, forward strand.
CCGCATCGCGCTCGGGTTTGTCGTTCATGACCACGGCGTGGGTGGTGCGGACGCCGTCGGGCCGGGCCAGCTCGGTCCAGCGTTCGCGAACGATTTCCGAAAGCTCGGCGTCGCTCGGTGGGCCGGCTGCCACGGCGTCTCGGCCAAGCTGCTCGAGCAGGCTGCGCCCGGCGGCTGCGCGTTCGATGCACTGTGTTGACGCGCGCGGCAGGTCGGCGCGGGCACCTTGCGCGAAAAGCGCGTCCGAAAGCGCCAAAGCGACGGCTGCACGCGGCTCGATGCTTTGGCGGGCCGCGATTCGAGAGATGGTCGCCGCAGTGATTTGCTCGGCGCCAGCACGCGCCGGTACGCCCTCTGCGAGCGCCGCGCTGGTGGTCGCGGGCGGAGGGGAGCCGCCGCTACTGCAAGCGACCAGGACCAGCAGGGGACAAATCGCCCGCGAGCCGCCCGTCATGCATCGCCTGCCTTGGGCCGCAATAGATCAGTTGCGGCTTTGAGACAGAGCGCGCCGACGACCAGCAAATAGACGGCGACCAGGTCTTTGCGCTCGCCGAGCGCCTGCACACCGCGAGCAAAGGCCCAAGCAGCCGCGAGCACCAAAAAGCAGGAGATGAGGTCGAGGGCGCGCGCCACCGAGTCAGAGCGTACTCCGTCTAGCGCAGCGCCAGCCAGATCAACCCGATGCCGACCGCGACGGTGAGGCCGGCGAGGGGCCAGAGGGCGCGGCCGGCCCGCACGCGCCAGGCTGAAAACGTGTGCGGCTTACCCACGCGGAGCGCGACGTCGGTGCTGGCGCCGATCACGAGCAGGGCAGAGCCGAGCGCCAAGGTCTGAGCCAGAAGCGACGCAGAAGGGCGCTCGACCGCGAACGCCAACGCCACCGGCACGAGCCCCGCCGCGATACCCAGACCCAGCACCCCCGAGGCAAAGCGAACGGGCTTGTGACGTGGCTGGAGCGGCACGCCGGCGACCAGATTGTCGAGCAGGTCGGCGTCGGGATCACGCGGAGCCGCACCCCAGGCCAGCGCGTGCAGCAAGAAGCCGACGGCGCCGAGCGCGCCGCGCACGGCGTCGAGCTGATCGCTGCGCAAAAGCGGCCCAAGGCTGGCCCAGGCGCCGAAACAGCAAGCGATGAAGCCATAGACGCCCAAGAACCGGGCGCCTCGCGGTCGGCTCGAAGACAACACGAACGATCCGGCCAGCGCACCAAGCGCGAGTAGCGCGCAGCCGCGGGAAAAAACCGAAGCGCCGCGTTGGAGCACAGGCGCTAGCACCGTGGCGAGCCAGCCATACAGCCCGGGAACGACGCGCGAGACTTCGGCGAGGAAGAGCCGCCGCCGCTGCTCGTGAATCGCCTCGGTCATCGACGTTGGCCTCAGCTGGCGGCGAGGCGGTCCACGAAGTGCAGGAACGTGAGCACGGCGTGGCCGGTGCCGCCCTTGGGGTACATGCCGCGGGCGCGTTCAGCCAGGACCGGGCCGGCGATGTCGCAGTGCACCCACGGCACTTTGCCGACGAACTCGCGCAGGAACAGCGCGGCGGTGATCGAGCCGCCCCAGCGATCGCCAGTGTGCTTGAGGTCGGCGACGTCGCTCTTCAGCTGCTCACCGAGTTCTTCCAAGAGCGGCATGCGCCAGAACGACTCGCCGGCTTCGCGCGCAGCGGATTCGAGCATCGTGGCCAGCTTGTCGTCAGTGGCGTAGAAGGCCGAACAGGTTTTGCCCAGCGCGACGAGTGCGGCGCCGGTCAGCGTGGCGGCGTCGACGATAACGTCAGGCTTGAGCGAAACCGCGTAGGCGAGAGCGTCGGCGAGCACGAGCCGGCCCTCGGCGTCGGTGTTGATGATTTCGACCGTCTTGCCGTCGAGCGAGGGGAACACGTCGGCGGGGCGATAGGCCGAGCCATCGGGCATATTTTCGGCCGCGCCGACCAGCATGTGCAGCTCGATGTCTGGCTTGGTAACGCCCACGGCTGCCATCAAGCCGAGCACGGCGGCGGCGCCGGCCATGTCGCTCTTCATTTCGCCCATGCCAGCGGCAGGCTTGATGCAGAGACCACCGGAATCGAACGTGAGGCCCTTACCGACGAAGACGACCTTCTTCTTTTTCTTTTTCGGCACGTAGCTCATGTGAATGAAGCGAGGCTCATTCGTCGACCCCTGCCCGACCGCGTAATGAAGGTGCATGCCCGCGGCCAAGATGCCCTTTTTGTCGAGCACTTTGACCTTGAAGCCGTGCTCTTTGCCGATGCGCTGCGCGATCTGCGCCAGCGTTTCCGGGTACAGCTCGTTCGGCGGCTCGTTGACGGCGTCGCGCGCAATACAGACGGCGCGACCAACCGCGACCCCGAGCTCGAGCTGCTTCTTGTGCTCGGCCGAGACTTTGCCGGAGACGAGCACGCTGACTTTGCCGAGTTCGGCCTTAGGTTTGCGATCGCCGGTAAAGTAACGCGAGAACCTGTACGCGCCGAGCACGATGCCTTCACCGACCGCGCGCAGCGGCGGGACTGGATCGGGCAGCGCGAGCGCTAGGCTCTTGGTCGTAGACGATTGCGCAGCACGAACAGCACCGGCCAGCGCGGCACGGACGCGCGCGGCGTCGACTTCGGCTTTCGGCCCGAGGCCGACGATCAGCAAACGCTGCGCCTTGACGCGGCCGAACGTCGGTAGGTCGACTTGTTGTTCGAGCTTGCCGTCGAACTCGCTCGCCTTGAGGTGACTGAGCAGCCCTCCGCCCAGCGCGTCTTCGAGCCCGAGCAGCGCGTCGGAGTCCGCGACCGCACCCGCAAACACGCCGACGATCAGAGCGTCGGCCCCAATGTCTGCCGCAACGCCCGAGACCAGCTGAACGGAGAACGTCATTTTGAGCCGACAAGCTAAAACAGCGATCTAGATTCGGCAACAAGCCGCGCGGAGCGCTGCTGCTGGCGCCGCCCTCGTTAAGCGTCCACAGAACCTCGCAAGGCGTCTCGCTCGACTCGCGGCAGCGGTGTTTCTAGCCTATCCTTCGCACATGGCTTGCCGCGACAATCGCTTGGTTGGGGGGCTCCTACCCGCGCTGGGACTATTTCTATGCGCCCGCTTCGCCGGTGCGCAAAACCCGCCGGGCGCCTCGTTCCCCGCGGATCCACCCGCGGCGCCGGCGCCGGTCGCGCCTCCGCCTGCCGTCGCGCAAGCGCCTGTGCCGTCCCCAGCGCCTCCGCCCGCGGCCCCACCCGCACCAGCACCTCAACCCGCAGCGGCACCGCAGCCCGCACAAGCGGCTCCCCCGCCCCAGCCGTACGCGGCCGATCCTGGTGCACAGCCCGGCTATGGCACCGCGTACGGTGAGCCGCCGCCCCCGCCGGCTCCACCCGCGGACGAGAAATCGTCGATTCCGCCGTTCTCGGTGCGAGTGGATCCGTTCAATTGGATCCTCCAAGGGCAGCTCGGCTTCGAGCTAGAAGTCGGACTGGCCAATTGGCTCAGCGTCGAAACGGTGCCGGTGTTCGTCGTCGACCAAACGCCGCCGTGGCTCAACCTGGGTGGCGGTGACAGCCGCGTTTACCAGCATAGCAATGGCTGGGGCCCGTTGGCAGGCGCGAGCATCGGCGTGAATTTTTGGCCGAAGAAAGTGTTCAAGGGTTACGTGATCCGCACCGGGCTCACGAACTACGGGCTGACGTACGACACGAAGACAGAGGACGGCACAGGCGTCGACTCCGTGTCGCACACCAAACGCGAGCTCTACGCGATGCTCGGTTCCGTTGAGCGCTGGGGCGCTTTCACGCTCGGCGGTGGCATCGGGCTGGGGTACGATCTCAACAAGGAAACCCGCTGCTACAAAGGCGACCTCAACCGTCTCTTCGACCCGACGAAGTTCGAGTCGGGTGATTGCGATGAGATTCAGCTCGGCGTACCGGCCGGCAATAGCACCGGCATCGCTTCAGTGACTTCGTTCGTGTATCCGTGGGATTTTCTGGCGCGAATCTCGCTCGGCGTGACAATCGACTGAAAGCTCGGGAAAATGGCTGAACAATCGAATAGCGTGGTGCTGGTGACGGGGGCAAATGGCGCCTTGGGCTCGGCGGTGGTCGCGCGTTTTGCGGCGGACGGCGCGCGCGTGGTGGCGCTCGAGCGCAGCCAGAGCGGTGACGTCGAGTTCGAACGTGAGGGTTCACAGGTGCTACGCCTCCACGCCAACACCGGCGACGCGACGGCTCTGGCCAGCGCCGTCGCGCGCGCGGAGGCGGAGGTTGGCGCGCTTTCGGGCGCGGTGCTGACGGCTGGCGCCTGGCGCGGCGGGCATAGCTTTCACGACGCCGCCGCGGCCGCCGACTACCGGACGGTGATGGACGCCAACCTCGAAGCGGCGAACGTGGCTTTGCGCGCAATTTTGCCGGGTATGGTCGCGCGCAAGCGCGGCTGCGTGGTGCTGATCGGCTCGCGCTCGGGTGTGCGACCGTACGACGCTCCGGGCGACGCCGCCTACGCGGCCGCCAAAGCTGGGCTAACGGCCTTGGCGCAGGCGATCGCGGCGGAGGTGCTGACGCACGGCGTGCGCGTCAACCTGGTGCTGCCGAGCACGATCGACACGGAGGCGAATCGCAAAGCGATGCCCGACGCCGATCACTCGCGCTGGGTGACGACGGATTCGCTGGGCGACGTGCTGAGATTCCTGCTCTCGGACGCAGCGCGAGACATCTCTGGTGCGGCGATTCCAGTGTACGGCCGCGTCGGCGTCTGAGCGCGCTCACCAGTATTTTTCGGTCGTGATGTGGCCGGGCGTGCGCTGGCGGTGTCGACGCAGCCCGCGGACCGACAACAGCGCAGTCACGTCCTCGATCATGCTCGGGTTGCCGCACAGCATAAAATGCGAGCTTTCGCCGGCGATCGTCGTGTCGGCGCGGCGCTCGAGCTCACCGTTGTCGAGCGCTTGCGTCAGCCTGCCCTGCAGTAGCCCCGACGCGGGCTCGCGGCTCAGCACGGGAACGTAGTGAAACGCCGCCGAGCGCTCGCTTACCAGCGCCTCGAGCTCTTGCCGATGGGCCAGCTCCGATGGACCGCGCACACCGTGGACCAAGACGACCTTCGCCGCGCGCTCGAAGGCCGCGCCGGAACGCAGCATCGACAGAAAGGGGCCTAGCCCCGTGCCGGTGGCTAGCAGCCAGAGCTCACGATGCGGCGGTACGTAGTCGAACGTGAAGAAGCCCTGCGGCTTGGGATCGAGCCACACGCTCGCGCCCTCGTGCAGCTCGAACAACGCAGGAGTCAGCTCACCCTCACCGACCCTCGCCAGCAGCACCTCGAGCGGCGCATCGGGCACCGAGGCCAGTGAGTAGGAACGCGAGACGAATCCGCTCGGGAGATGGAGCCCCAGGTTCATGAACTGTCCGGGGCGGAACGCCGCGCGCTCAGCGAGCCTCAGAGTCAGGAGGCCTGGGTGCCAATCGCGGCGGCTGACGACGGTGGTCTCTACGAGGGGCAAGGGCTTATTGAAGCCGACTCTGCTCCAGCTCGGCAGTCAAAATCTTGGAAGACCGCAAAAGCGGGAGCTCAACCACGGATCGACGGCGCGCTCAGCTTAGCGGGGAGGGGCCTTTGAGCGCAGAAAAGTGGCAGCGACCCCCGAGAGACCGTGTACGCTTGCTCGGGATGTCGTTTCCGATCACGTGTACGGCTTGCCACAAGACGTTCACAATCTCGGACGAGATTTACGAGAAAAAGGTGGCTGGTCGTGTTGTCACGATCAAGTGCAAATCGTGCGCGGCGGGGATTCGAGTCGATGGCACGAAAGGCGGGGGCTCGGTTGCGCCCCCCGCACCTGCTGCCGCGGCGCCAGTCGCAGCCACGCCTGAAGCCGCTGCCGCGCCAGCTGGTGAACCGCTATGGGCGGTCGACTATCCCGATGGCCAAGACCGTGAGTTCACGACTGCCGAAGTGATCGCCGAACTCGAGCGCGGCGTCGTGTCGGGCACGACCTTGGTCTGGCGTGACGGCATGGGCGAATGGCTCGAGGTGCATCAAGTGCCGGAGCTCGCCGGCGAGCTCACGAAGATTGAGGACAAGAAGAAGGCAGCTGCCGTGGCCGCTGCCAAAGCTGCCGCTGCCGCCAGTCCCGTGCACAAGCCGCGAGCGCCGATGCCAACCGTCACCGGTTTGGCGGGCTTACCCGGTGCATTTAGCCCGAGAGCGAAGCAGCCGTCGGCGTCCGATGTCGCGACGCCGCTGCCGAAGCCACGCGCACAGCAACCGTCCACGCCCGAGCTAACGAAGCCCCGTGCACAGCAGGCGGCCTCGCCGATGCTGCCGAAACCGCCGCCGCCAGCACCACCGCCGACTGCCGCGCCAGCACCGCCGCCGATTGCCGCGCCAGCGCCGTTCGCGGCTTCGCCAACGCCGCAGCCGTTCGCAGCCCCGCCGGCGCCGATGCCGCCACCGCCTACGTTCGACGCCACGCCGCCGCTGCCTGCCAGCGTCGCCAAGGTCGTCTCGCGGCCGCCGGAGGTTCCGCCTGCTTTTCCGCTCAGCGCGAGCCCGCTCGTTGGCCTTGGCAATAGCCCCGCCCTAGTCGCTGACCACGCCAGCGTGGAGTGGCCCGAAGCGACGAAGAAGAAGACTCCACTGATCATCGTCGGAGTGATTGCGGCTGTCGCGGTGATCGGCGGCGCGATCGTGCTGCTCGGGGGCAAAAACGAAGTGCCTCCGCCGAGCGCGCCGATCACTGCGCTACCGCCCACGCCAGCCGCGATGCCGACCCCTAGCGCCGCCTCGACGCCGACGCCAACGCCAGAACAGACAGGCGCCGATACCGCCACCGGCAGTGATCCGATCGCCACCGCACCCGATCGTGGCGCGACGCCAGGTGCCGGCTTCGCGGAGTTGTTCGCGGCCGGCGCGCGCAAAGCAGAATCCAAGGGCGCCACCGTCGCGCCGACTGCCCGCTTCGATGCCGCTGCCACCAAGGTGCCGCTGGCGCAGGCCGCCAGCGACGCGCAGGCCTGCAAACAGGGCGGCGGCCCGACCGGCAAAGTCACGGTCGCGGTCACGTTCGATCCGAACGGTAAGGTATCGAGCGCGACCATCACCGACGAGCCGTTCGCGGGAACGCCGACCGGCGCCTGCATTTCATCGGCGCTGAAGCGCGCCACGATCGCTCCGTTCAGCGGCCTCCCCGGCACGGTGAGCAAGACGTTCTCGATCTTGTGAACATGAGCGGCCCCGCCGAAAAACCGCTCGTCTCGCTGGAAGTGAGCTTCGGTGAAGCGCCACCGCAGGGCATGGTCACGCCGCTCTGCCAGTCGTTACTCGAATTGTGCCGCCCGATCTTCCAGGACGAGGACGCCGCTACGCGCCTGCGCTTGACCGCGCACGAGCTGCTCGAAAACATCGTGAAGTACAGCGCCGAAACGCCGTGCGAGCTGCGCTTCGAGCTACACAAGAACAGCATCGGCGCGCTGACGGCCATGGTGCAAACGCGCAACGTGCCGCGCACCCAGAACCGCCAAGACGCCGAAGAGCGCCTGGCAGCGCTGACAGCGGCTTCCGACCCGCTCGAGCACTACGACTCGATCATCGCCGACAGCGCGCGGCAACCGGCCGGCTCCGGCTTGGGCCTGGCGCGCATTCATGCCGAAACCGAGTATCGCTTGAGCCACCGTTTCGAGGGAGACGCGCTGTTGATCCTGGCCAGCGGCGAGGTTTGGTTGAAGAAGGGCGCGCTACCGTGAGCCAAGACCTCGACCTGCCGACGGTCGAAGGCGCGACCTTCACGTGCACGCCGCGCTTCGACGACGGCAAGCTGAGTGTCATCTTCAGCGGCACCGGTGACGTGGCCGCGATTGAGGTTTTGGCGAGCTATTTGCCGCGCCTCCACCGCGAGGCCGAGCGCCTGAGCTTGAGCGAGGTGACGTGCGACTTTCGCAAGCTCGCGTTCATGAACTCGAGTTGTTTCAAAGCGTTCGTGGTTTGGATCGACACGGTGAAGAACGCGGCGCGCGTTTACCAGATTCGCTTTTTGACCGCCCCGGACATGCACTGGCAGCGCCGCAGCCTCGAAGCCTTGCGACGCCTCGCGACAGGCGTCGTCAGCGTCGAAGGCTGAGTCGCCTGGCCAGACACTCAAATCAGCGCAGCCACAAATCCAGTCGCGCGCGAAGGCTGCGCAGGCGGGGCGTGTTGCTGGCGACCTCGGGCTCCTCGTCGAACGACAGATCGGAGCGCATGCGGTTCAGCGCGCCCAGCACGTGGTCGGCCGTGGACTCCGGTGTAGGCAACGCCGGCCATTCGGGGGCGTGGGCGGTACCGCGCAGCGGGTCAGCGATGCCCTCGGGTGAGAGCGAATAGCGGCGGCCGTCGGGGGTGAGCGGAGTCTCGCCTAGGTACGCGCGCGAAAGCTCGGCGCTGCGCTCGGGCTTGTGAGCGCTCTCCGGTACGCCGCGCAGCACGGCTTCCGCCGCGGCGCGCGCGTGGGTGGCTCCGTCCTGCGCCGCCACCGTCAGCGCCCAGCTCAAGATCGTGCGCAGGGAACCTTTCTTGGCGGGGACGAGCTCGAACACGACTTGGCCGTCTTTCACCTGGCCCTGGCCCTGGCCCTTCGGGTGAGCGGCGGCGGCAGCCGCCTTGCCTTGCAGCGGCAACTTGCCATCGAGTGATTGCTCGATCAGTTGGCGCATCACCGAACGGTTGAGGGTAACGACCAATGCGTCGCCCGCGAGCGCGTAATAGACCGGCACTTCATGGCCTTGCTCGCGCCCCAGAATCCGCACCACCTCGACGCCGCGGTAAGCTGCGAACGGCGCCCATTCGACCGCGCCGGGCGCGACGCTCTCCAGCAGCTGGCGCACAGCAGTCAGCGCGACCGCAGTCGCGACTCGGCTGCGCAAGCCGACGACAGCGTACGCTGGCAAGCCGGGCAGCACGTCGACGTCATCGCGCGGCGCATCTTGGTGGCCCAGCTCCTCCGCGGAGGCCGGTCGCTCGATTGGCATGTCGCGCCGCGAGAAACGCGACGCGACCAGCAGCTCCGAGCGATCCGCGACGCCAACCATCGCGTAGTCACCGAGCCAGTCGAGCCCAATGCCAGCGCCATGGCCCGACGCCCAACGCAGGAAGCCTGACAGCTCACGACGAAGCGGCGACTCCGCACCGATGCCGATGCCGATGCGCGCGCCTGAAGCGAGCTCGGCCGGAGCGATGCGACCATCACCGCCCAAGTCGAAGCGACTGGCTTCCTCGGCGGGAACCAGCGGCAGCACGCGCATTTCGGCGTGCAAGCCCTTGCTGTCCCCGCGCCGCGCGCTCGAAAGCCGCAGCGCGATCGGATCGATGTATTGGGACCAGCGTGCTTGGTACGCCTGTGCGAACTGAGCGTAACTGTCTCGTTCAGCAGCCGAGACTTTGGCCACGGCCGGCAGATCGATCAGCGGTTCGAGTGCCGCCGGCGTTCCCCAAGCCGAGCGTGGCGCCGTGCCGGGCGCCCAATCGATGCGCGCGCCATCGAGGTGCCGCAGCTCGGCGGCAGCGAGCAAGCCGGAGCGCACTAGCTCGTTCTTGTCGCTCGGGCTCTTGCCGTGGACCCAGCCGTAGAGCAACGCCGCGACCGGTGCCGCCGTAAGCTCGGTCAAGGCGACCTGACGGCGCGCCTCAGCGACCTTCTGCGCCGGACCGACGACATTTTCGACGAAGCGATCGCCGATGAAGGCCAGTACTTCGGCCGGAACCTCGGCGTCGCGCGCGAGCATGTACTGAAAATCGGGCTCGTCGCTGAGCTTCGGCGCTTTGCCCTGAATCGTCGAGATCACGCGCTTGATCGCGGCGGCGCTGTTCGAAACCAGCTCCAGCTTGCCAACCACGGCGTGGTGCTGGCGCACGCGACCGTCGGGTGAGCGGGCGACTTCGACGTTCACGCCTTCGTGTGTGAAGTTGCTGTTCTGCGTGCCGCCGTGGGCAGCACCGTGTGTGGCCAACGCCTTCAACAGCGCGGCGCGAAATAGCAGCGGGCTCTTGAGCCGAAAGATCAGCGTGACGTCGCTGCCTTCGTGCACGTACGGATCGCTGCCCGTCAGCGCGAAGTCTTGCACCACCTCGGGACCGAGTACGCGCGACAGATCTCCGGTTTCGATACCAAGCTCGGCCAGGTAGCGGGGCAAGGAGCCGCGCTCGGTTGCTGCACCGTCGAATAGGTCCGCCGCTGGTGCGCCGAAGTTCTCGACGAACGACAAGATCTCGGTGAAGGCGCTGAAACTCTTCGCGCGCACGAAGTAAAACTCTGCAGGAACGGCTTTCGCCAACGGCTCTTCAGGCTGCGCCCCACCCAGGCGCTTCGAAAGCGCCGCCCACGGATGCCGCGAAAGCGCCGGCGGCTTGAGCTGAGCGAGCGCGATGCTGCGCGGCAGCTTGCCGGCGGACAAAACGTTCCCGCGGTGCGTGGCCAGCGCGGCCTGCACTGCGGAGCGCCCGGCGAACGTGTCCATCAGCTCCGCCAGCTCTCCGCCGCCGGTGCTAGCACTGAAGGTCGGGGCGGCGCCTCCCGCGAGCTTGTAGCGAGCGCGCAGTCGCGTGGAGGCCGAAGCGCCGAACACGCCGCCGGCTCGAGCCAGGTAGTCGACTGCGGCAGCCGCCCATTGGCCAACGAGCTCAGCCGAGAGCGCGCCGGTCGGGGCCGGCGCTCGAAACCGAAAATGATGCCCGGGCTGCGCGCCGACTGACGACGTGTATGCGTCGCCCATAATCTCGGACGCGAGCTCCGCCTTCGGACGGCGAAGCCACAACACCATCTCGGCAGCCTTGCCGCGACTGACCAGCTGGAAGGGCGCACTACCGCCGGTGATACGCGCTTCGGTCCCAAGCCAAAAAAGATCGCCTGGCACTTCGGCCGCGAACTCGGGCAACACCAGCTCGAGCAACTGCTCGTCGCCGTCGATCGCGTGGTGACGCACCAAGAGCCGTAACGGCTCGGCGTGCTCGACCGGTTGAATGCGACCGGTGCGCAGCTCGGCAGCAGCCGGCTCGGGCTCATCGCTGAGTTGCGCTGGCGGCGCTGGGCTCGGTGCTCGACTGGCTTGCGGAGCCGGCGCGGGCTTGGGCGCGGCTTGAGGTGGCGTACAAGCGCTCACTCCGAGCACGCACGCGAGCAAACTCCTGTGCATCAAGCCTGAGCGCGACGACATCAACCGGTCAAGCTAGCACGAGCACTTTCAGTCAGGGAACGAGCGCGAGCTTTCCGACCGTAGCCCCGCCCTGCAACGCTTGGTGGGCGCTAGCAGCATCCGCAAAAGCGAACTCTGTCACCGGCAGCGGACGGAGCGCGCCGCCAGCAACCTCGGTCAGCATGCGCGTCATCGCCTCTTCCAGCAGGCTCTGCTCTTCGAACAAATACGAAAGGTTGAAGCCAACGACGCCCTTGTTGGCGTTGACCATCTCGAGCGGGTGAAAGCGGGGTGTCCGCAGAAAGTCCCAGGCCAGCTTGAGCCAATTCGGGCGGCCGCTGCCGCGGGTCAACATGCTGGTGAAGCCGTAGACGACCAAGCGCCCGGTGGGCCGCAGGTGCGCGTAGCTTTGCTTCAGTGTTTCGGCGCCGTTCGATTCGAGGATGTAGTGCAAACCGTCAGGCGCGAGACGCTCGACCTCGGGCCAGAGCGACTGCGTGCTCTTGTCGATCACGTCACTCGCGCCGTAGCTGAGCGCTACGTCGCGCTTGTGGCTGGCGCCCACGACTCCGATCGATAGCAAACCGTCGGCGCGTGCGAGCTGTAGCGCCGCTAGCCCAACGCCGCCGGCCGCGGCGTGCACCAGTACGCGTTCGCCGCGCCCCGGACGCGTGCGCAGAATTTCGCGGAGCGCGTAGTACGCGGTCAAATGCACGGTCGGAAACGTAGCAGCCTGCGCGTGGGACCAGGCCGCCGGCACCCGAAACAACTGCGCGCGTGGCACGCAAATTTCACTGGCGTAGCCGCCGAAGCGCGTCAGGCCGAAGACGCGGTCACCGAGCGCCAGGTCATCGACGCCGTCTGCCAGCTCGGTCACTTCGCCCGAAAATTCGAAGCCGGGCGTGATCGGCCACCCGACATATTTCTTCGCCGATTCGTACAGGCCGAGCCGCACCACGACATCTGCGAAATTGACGCCCGCCGCGCGCGTCGCGACCCGTACCTCACCCGCTCCCAGCTTAGGCTCGGGCACATCGACGACGCGGAGCCGATCGAAACCGCCCGGTTTTGCGACCGAGACGATCTTCACTGAGCGCGCCTCGACCTCAAAGCCCGCTTTGCTCGATCCAGCGTTGCGGGATCGTGCCGAACGAGAGCAGCCAATCGTTGTAGCGCTTCAGCGACCAGCCGCCTTCGTCGACCTTGCGACGCTTGATGCGCATCACTTCCATTTTGCCGATCAGGTAGCTCATCGGCACGGTTGGTGCAGCGGTGTACCAGTTGACGTCACCTTCGGCGCGGCCGCGCGTGAAGCCGACGTGCTTCATCAGGTGCTTCACGGCGCCTTCGTAGTCGAGCTCTCCGGCGTGCAGCCCGCAATCGACCAAGATGCGATGCGCGCGCCACAGCGCGTCGTGCAGTAGGTTGAGCCGCGCCGTCGGGTCGTTGTTCACCCCGTGATCAACGGCCATTTGCTCACACCACAGCGTCCAGCCTTCGTAAAACACCGAGTGCGCGAACCAGCGCCGCACCGGGCTGGGGTGGCGATTGGCGATGCAAAACTGCAGATGGTGCCCCGGATACGCCTCGTGCGCGCAGGTCGCCGGCACCCCGAAATGCTGACTCACCTCGGCCGCGCGTTCCTTGGCGGTGGCGCGCGTCAGGCTCAGATCATTCACCCAAAACACGCCGAGCTGCTTCTTGTCGTAGCAACCCGGCGACGAATAGGCGGCGGTCGGGAACTGGTGGCGAAAGAACTCGGGCACCGGCTTGACCAACAGCTCATCGCCAACCGGAAAGCTGACGATGTCGGCACGGCGAAAGTCTTCGGCGACGCGCGCGGTTTCGTGCGTGTACTCGCTGAGCAAGTCACCACGTGCCGGCGACCAGTCGGCGGCAGCTCGTTCCAAGATGTCGCGGGGGCGTTTGCGCGACGACAGGCGCCTTGCCTCCGCTTCCATCTCTTCCTCGATGCGCGCCACCAGCGTGCGCCCGTAGGCCAACGCTTCGCCGGCCGTCAGGTCCCAGCCGAGCCGCTCGCGCATCAGCGCTTCGAAGCGCGGGCGACCGAGCGAGAAATCACGTGGTTTTCCGGCAGCGACGCGCGACACGCGCTTGCCGTACTGTTTGAACGCCGCAGCGGCCGCCGTGAGCAGCGAATCCAGGCGTTTGGGCGGAATTTTTCCGGTAGCGGCCAGCGGTTCCTTGATCGCTTCGAACAGCGCGGGCGCGCCCGCCACCGAGCTCTGCGCCGTCTCACGCCATAGCGGCACGGGTCGCTTAACCAGCTCGGCAGCGCCCTCCAGGTAGTCGGGCAGCTTGGCAAGCCGCGACGCGATCGCCTCGGCCACCGGCGTCAGGTCATCGGCGTTGCGAACGACCAAGTGGTGCACGCTGCCGAGCGCGCTGGAGACCCAGCTTTCCGGGTTACGCCGAAACGTCTCGCGCTCGTACGACCAGGTCTCGGTGCGCAGCTCGGCCAACAGCGCGCGGCGGTCGAGCCAATCGTCGCCTTGCAGATCGTTTTCAGGGATCGCCTCGACGTCTTCGAGCGTCTTCTGCAACAACTTTTGCTGGGCCCGAATCAGCTTTTCGGACGGCACCTCAAGCTCGCCGTCGAACTCGTGGCGTCCCATCGCGCTGCCCACGCTGGGGAAGCGCTCCATCGTGCTCTCGATGTAGCGCTCGCCGAGCAGCCGCAGCGCTCGAGCCTGGGGGCCAGCTGGCTGAGGGCGCGGCTGCTTCTTCTTGGATTTGCTCATGCCGGGGCAGCCGCAGCTTCCACGACTTTTTGTGTGCTGCGCAAGCGCGCGGTGTCCAGCGGGCTGGCCGAGCCGGCCAACAGCTGCACTCGCACAGCTTTATGCGGGAAACCGGGGCCGAACAGCGCCTCCGCCACCTCAGTTGCCTTAGCCGAACCCGTCGGCCCGAGCGCGACCACGGCGACGATCGGCATCAAGTCTCCGAGCAGACCGGCGCGCGAAAGAGCCTCGCGGTCCTCGTCGTCACCGACGTGCACGCTTTGGACGAAGTGCCGTACGTCTACCTTCTTGCCCAAGCCATCGATACTACGGCGGACGATCAACTCTGGTTTCGCAAGGAACTGAGCAATCGACTGCTCGATGAACGGCAGCCCGCCACGCTCGGCGACGACCCGCTCGGGCAATGCCAGAACGTAACGCGCGGCCGTGATCACCGCGCACACGCCTTTGTCCTGCTGCTCCAACAACTCGGCACCGAGGAAGCGCAAGCCGCCCGAAGCGTGCGCCTCGAGCCGCTCGACCAGCTCGGCCAGCGGTGGTGGATCGAGCAACTTCACGTCGGCGTATTCGTCGAGGCTCGCCACACCCAGCGACAGCGCGGGCCCGAACGACATGTCCGGCTTGGGGTGAAAGCCTTCGGTGTACGCGGTGCGGATGCCTGCACGGCGAATCACGCGCGGGATCTCGCGGATCAGATCCAAGTGACCGAGCAGCGCAACGGCGCCGGTCTTGGCGAAGCGCAGTCGGAACCGAACTGGCGTGCCGACGCGCACCGGGCGATACAGCTCTGGGCGCAAGCGCTTGCGCTCTGCCGGCGGCTTAGCCAGCTCTTCCGGCGGCAATTCATCACCGAAAACCAGCGGCTCCGCGGCCTTCTTCGCCTTCTTCGACGGCGCCTGCACGATCGGCAAGCTGACGCGCTGGTTCGGCTCGCGCGCGCCCAGCGAACCCAAGAAGTCTTTGCGGTCGCTCCTCATCTTGGTGAGGTCGCAGGCGATACCGCAGTCGTAGCAAACCAGCCGCCGCTTCTCGGCGTCGGAGTCGGCCAGGTTCGTCGCGTGAATGAATTGGCCGACGACTTTGCCGCACGGCGGGCTGGGACGACTGGCCAGCGCCTTCCGGTACTCGCGCGCCAGAAAGCCTTCTTCGAGCCCGATATCGAAATGGTCCCACGGCAAGCGAGCCGTCACCGGGATCGTGCCCAAGAACACCGCCGGATCGATGTTGAAGTGCTCGAGCGCTTCCTTCCACACATCGAGCTTCACGTGCTCTTCCCACGAATCGAGGCGTGCGCCTTCGTGGTACGCGCGTTCGATCACGTCGCTCAGACGGCGGTCGCCGCGCGCCAAAATGCCCTCGAGGATGCTCGTCTCCGAGTCGTGCATGCGGATTTCGAGCCCACGCACCTGGCGCACAGCTTGCCGCAGCATCTGCTGCTTGCGCTGTGTTTGCGGCATCGAATCCTGCGCGCACCACTGAAATGGCGTGTGCGGCTTGGGCACGTGAGTCGAGACGCTGACCGTCACCTTCGGACGGCCACCGACGCGCTTGCCAACTTGCAGCGCGTTCTTGCCGACCGACGCGATGCCGAGCACGTCTTCATCCTCTTCGGTCGGCAGACCGATGATGAAGTACAGCTTCATGCGATCGAAGCCGCGCGAGAACGTGCGCTCAGCGGTTTCGAGCAGCTGTTCTTCGGTGACGTTCTTGTTGATCACGTCACGCATGCGCTGCGTGCCGGCTTCGGGCGCGAAAGTGAGGCCCGACGCGCGCACCTTGCGCATGTCGTCGAGCAAATCCTCAGCCAAGCCGTAGGCGCGCAGCGACGCAACGCTCAGGCTGACGCGTTGCGGTGCCGTCTTCTCGACCAAGCGCTTGATCAACGGCGAGATGCAGCTCACGTCGGCGGTCGAAAGCGCGGTCAGGCTGACTTCGTCTTGGCCCGACTTCTCCAAAGCGCTCACCACCGTGTTGATCACTTCTTCGGGATTTCGTTCGCGCACCGGGCGGTAGATCATGCCCGCCTGGCAGAAGCGACAGCCCTCGGTGCAACCGCGCGCTACTTCGATGCTCATGCGGTCGAAAATCGCCTCCGGGCCACCAACAGGGCCGTCATCGGGGAAGGGAAATTTCGAAATATCCTCGAGCAATCGCCGCTCGATCGGGAACGGCAGACCGGGCTCTTTCGGCCCGGTGACGACCATGAAGCCGTCGACCGGATCGATCGCGGTTTCATACAGCGACGGCACATACACGCCGCGCAAGCGTGCCAGCTGAATCAGCCGTTCACGGCGCGACAGGCCCTTGCCCTTGCTGGCCGCCCAACACAGCGCAATCTCGGTCGCGCCTTCCTCGCCATCACCGATCAGGATCGCGTCGAAGAAATCGGCCGCGGGCTCGCAGTGGGTGGCGACCGGCCCACCGGCGACAATCAACGGATCCGCGTCGCTGCGTGCCACTGCCCGTAGCGGGATGCCCGACAGCTCGAGCATGGTGAGCACGTTGGTGTAGGTCAGCTCGTACTGCAGCGAGAACCCGACCATGTCGAAATCGCACAGGGGGCGCGAGCTTTCGAGCGACACCAAAAGCTTGCCGTGCTCATACAGCTTCTTCTGCATGTCGGTCCACGGCAGGTACGCGCGCTCGGCCAGCGTGCGCGGGTCGTCGTTCAAGATCTTGTACAGGATGCGGTAGCCGAGGTGGCTCATCCCGATGTCGTAGATTTCCGGGAACGCCAGGCAGACGCGCGCTTCGACACCCTCCCAAGGCTTGCGTCGCACGCCATGCTCGGCGCCGGTGTAGCGGTTCGGCTTCTCGACCTTGTCGAGAAACTTGGCGTACGGATGATCGAGAAGTTGCATAGGCGAACGATCGAAACGGGCGCTTTGGACGCCGGGGGGCGCGAAACATAGCGCAACCCTCCGGCGGCGGTAATTTGCCTTCGCCGGGCGCGGTTTTGCCGCCGAGGGTGGGATGTCAAAGCTGCCGCCTCCCGCCCAGGCGAGCTCGAGAGCCAAGGTGTCGGCAAGAAGGTCAGCGTCGACATGTTCGGCATGGCGCTGCGCACCTACCAGCGCGCCACTCAGCGCCTCAGCAAAAGCCTGACCGATCGCGGGCGTTCGCCGTGGGAAGCCACGCTCGAGTTCGTCGAACAAAGCGGCGTCGTGCGCCGCGACGAAATCTTCCGGCGCTTCCGCAACGACGACGAGTCAACACTCCGTGGACCTTCATCTCGGCACGACCACGCTCGACAAGAACGTCGCCGGTTGCCTGAGCCCTCCCGACAACGTGGTCGAATTCGAAACGCTGATGGAGCTGGTCCACAGGTACTGAAGTCGGTGTAGGCTGGGTTGCGATGCGCAGCCTACCGTTCCTCTTGCTCGCGCTCGGCATCGCAGCTTGTTCCTCATCGTCGACGAACGAAGGCGCTGACCACACGCCGACGCTGCCGGACACCACCGTGTTCGACAATTGTGTCGACTTTGCCAGCCGGCTTTGCGGAGACGCGGAAGGCTGCTGCCGCAGCGCTTACGGTGATTTCAGCGCCGACGGCTGCCTGGCCACCTTCAAGCGCGAAGTGTGCCGTCCGGGCGCAGACGCGGTAACCGCCGGCAAAGCGACGTTCAACGAGGGCGCGGTCGAAGATTGCTTGGCTGCGCATGCCGCCGCTCACGCCGTCTGCATTCCGACGTGGAAACAGACGATCGAGTTGCGGAAAAAGATCTATTCGGCCTGCCGCGTGCTCGACGGCAGCACTGAACCTGGCCGCGGCTGCGCGATCGCTAGCACCTGCAAGCACCCGCAAGGCACTGCCACCGCCGACTGCGTGAAGAACGTGTGCAGCGTGATCGAGATTTTGCCCGAAGGCGCGGAGTGCCCGTTCCCGTCGGGGTCGGTATCGGTCTGTGACGACGGCTTGGCCTGCGACGCGCCGGGCCTTGGGACGTCGGGGCAGTGCGTCAAGGCGGTCGCGGCCGGCGCGAGCTGTGACCCGAGCGTGCTCGAAAGCACCGACTGCGGCCTGGGCAGCTTCTGTGATCCGAAAACTGCGGTGTGTCAGCTGGCGGTCAATACGGGCGGCAAGGGCTGCTCACAAAGCAACGAGTGCGTATCGTTCGACTGCAACCGGATCGCCGACGAGTGCGCGACAGCGCCTGCGGTGCTGTCTCAAGATACGTGTCTTGGTGCGGCCAAGACTCCGTAATCTCAGCGCCGTTCCCACTCGCGGTATTCGGGCAGCACGGACTTCATGCGCAGCTTGCGCTCGTGCTCGGGCGGCAGCGTCAACGTCGGCGGCTTGATCGCCAACAGCTTCTGCTCGTCGACGGGGTCGACCAGCTCGGCCGGCAGCTGCTGTTCGGCATACTTGCGATAAATGCCGGACGTGATGAAAAGATCGAACACCTCCGGATCGAGGTGGTGCTGCTCTTTCATCTTGCCCATGATGAACATCACTTCACTCAGCTTCTTGGGCTGTTTGTACGGACGATCGATGGCGGTCAGCGCTTCGAACACGTCGGCGACGGCCATGATCCGCGCCGGGACCGACATGTCACCGGCGAAGACGCCGCGCGGGTAGCCAGTGCCGTCCATCTTCTCGTGATGCCCGGTGGCGTACTCGGGCACGCGCCGAAGCTGCGGCGGGAACGGCAGCGCGTTCAAGATGTTCACGGTGTGGACCATGTGCGCGTTGATGACCAAGCGCTCTTTTTCGGTCAAGGTGCCGCGCGAAATCGAAAGATTTTGCACTTCTTCCGCCGTCAGCAGCGGCACGCGCTGGCCACCCATCTCGAGCGTGCGCTCGGCGATGCGTTTGATCCGGTCTTGACCTTCACGCGGCAAGAACTCACCGCCAAAGTTGGTCTTCTCGAGGAAAGCCAGATCGTCTTTCAGACCGGCCAGCTGTTTCTCGAGCTCGCTCGCCACCGTCGCCGGGTCGTCACCGGCCTTCTCGCGATCGTAAGCGGTCAGGCGTGCATCGCGCTGCATGACCTCGAAGCGTGCGCGCACGGTGTCGATGCGATCGTTGATCGTCTCGAGCTTCTTGGATTTGTCCATCACGTGGACGGGCGTCACGACTTTTCCGCAGTCGTGGAGCCAAGCCGCAATATGCAGCTCGTACCACTCCAGCTCACTCAGATTGAACTCGGCAAATGGGCCGGTTTTCGCGTCACAAGCGGCGCGCGCCAGCATCTCCGTGATCACCGGTACGCGCTCGCAATGGCCGCCGGTGTAGTCGCTCTTGGCATCGATCGCGGAGGCGATCATCTTGATGAAACTCTCGAGCAGATCGCGCTGCGCGTCGCGTAGCAGTTTGTTCTGAAGACTGACACCCGCTTGCGACGCCAAGACCTCGACCGTCTGTTGATCGAGATCGTCGAACGGCACAACCTCGTTCGTGAGGGCGTCGCGCGAGTTGATCAGCTGCAGCACGCCCGCCACCCGACCGTTCGCATCGAGCATTGGAATCGTCAAGAACGAGACCGACCGATAGCCGTTGCGCGCGTCGAACGCCTTCGTACCGCTGAAGTCGAAGCGCGTGGTGTCGTAGGCGTTCGGGATATTGATCGACTGCTTGCGAAGCGCCGCGTAGCTGGCGATGTGGCGATGGTTCGGCGCGCCCGAATCTGGATCGCGCAGCGGAATCGGCGGCAAAGTCGACGGCCGCCCGGTCGTTCCACCGATCGCGATGCCGAGCGAATCGGTGCGCATGATCGTGAAATGAAGGCTGTCTTCGTCCTGACGCAGGTACAGCGTGCCGCCGTCAGCCCGCGTCAGCTCCTTGGCCTCGAGCAAAATTGTCTCGAGCAGCCGGTTGGTGTCGGTCTCAGCTGAGAGCGCGACCCCGACCCTGAGCAGCAGCTCCAACCTGCGGAGCTTGTCGTCCGGGGCAGACATAAACGCCGTCATGCTCCTACCGCTTCGATCATAAGTCGAGCGGTGCTAAGCCTCCCCCGCATGTTTCCCGCAGGACCGCTCGCTATCCCTCGACTGCCTGCCCCGGTAGACCGGACCTGGCGGATCCCTGGGTCGAAGAGCATTACCAACCGCGCGCTCATCCTCGCAGCCCTGGCCGAGGGCACGACGCGGCTCGAAGGGGTACTGGAGAGCGACGACACCCGGCACATGCAGCAAGCGCTGCTCGATCTGGGCATCGAGGTGCGGAAAATCGCGGCAACCACGCTGGAAATCGACGGCGGGCGCCGTCGGCTTCAGCCGCCGAAGAAACCCCTATTCGTGGGTAACAGCGGCACGACGGTTCGGTTCCTGACCGCGCTCGCCTGCCTGGTGGACGGCCCGGTCACGCTCGTTGGGGACGAGGCGATGGCAAAGCGACCGATCGCCGACCTGGTCGATGGCCTCAAGCAGTTGGGCGTGAAGATCGAGTGCGCCACCGGCTGCCCTCCGCTGACAGTGTACGGCGGCAAGCTGCCGGGCGGGCGGCTCTCGATGCGGGGCGACCGCTCGAGCCAGTACTTCTCAGCGCTGCTGCTGGCCGGCGCGCTCTCCGAAGGCGAAACCGAGCTCAGCATCGAGGGGGAGCTGGTCAGTCGTCCCTACGTCGAGATCACCCGGCGCATGGTCGAAGACTTTGGGGGCAAGATCGAAGTGACCGAGCGCGGCTTCTGGTGGCGCGGTGGCGGCAACTACGCCGCCCGCGGCTACGACATCGAGCCCGATGCCTCAAGCGCCAGCTACGCCTTCGCCTTCGCGGCGGCGACCGGCAGCCGGATCCGGGTTCCCGGCCTCGGGCCCGGCGCGCTCCAAGGCGACTATGCCTTCGTCGACTTGTTGGAGCAGATGGGTGCGCAGGTCGAACGCGCACCTGGGGCCACGACCGTCCAAGGCGGCGCGACGCTGCGCGGCATCGACGCCGATATGTTTCACATCTCGGACACGGTGATGACGCTGGCTGCGATCGCGCCGCTCGTCCAAGGGACGACCTCGATCCGCAACGTCGCCAACATTCGCATCAAAGAGACCGACCGCCTGGCAGCGACCGTCGCGGAGCTGCGGCGCCTCGGGCAAGAGGTGAGCGAGGGGCCCGACTCCTTACGCATCGAGCCGCGCCCAGTCTCGTCTGCCGTTGTCCACAGCTATAAAGACCACCGCATGGCGATGAGCTTCGCGATCTTGGGCGCAGCGCGGAGCGGCGTCTCGATTGAAGAGCCGGCCTGCGTCGCCAAGACCTACCCCGAGTTTTGGCGTGATTTAGCTGAGAGCTACGCCGGCGCTTGGTCCCCGACCTAGCCACGAGCCTCATTGTACGGTCTTGGTAACCAAAAAATGACGGGGCGTGGCCGTGACGACCCCCAGAAACTCGGGTAAGCGTCCGGTTTCTCGAGCATTCGCTCCCTTCCTGAAAATGCCCGGCATCCGCATCCTCGGCACCGGCCACCACGTCCCGGGCCGGCCTTACACCAACCACGACCTCGCGCGGGTTCTCGATACCAACGACGAGTGGATCCGCCAGCGCACGGGGATCGCGCAGCGTTATTTCTGCCCAGCAGACCAGGGCGTCTCCGACCTGGCCTTGCCGGCCGCCCAGCGCGCGCTCGAAGCCGCGGGCATGAAGGCGGAAGAGCTGGACTACATCTTGTTCAGCACGATGACGCCGGACAATTTGTTCCCGGGGTCTGGCTCGCTGCTCGGCGCGAAGCTCGGCATCCCTGGCGTACCGGCGCCCGATCTGCGCACGCAATGCGCGGCGATGCTGTTCGCGTTTCAGATGGCCGACGCGCTACTACGCGCCGACGCGGCGCGCAAAATCTTGATTGTGGGCGCGGAGGCGCACGCCGGTCTGATGCCGTGGAGCGACTGGGACATCCTCGAAGGGACCACCGATCGCAAGCCGTCGCCCGAAGCCTGGGAACGCGCGACCAAGCACCGCGGCTGGGCGATCATTTTCGGCGACGGTGCCGGCGCGATCGTGGTCGGCAAAGGCAGTGACGGCGCGGGCATCATCGCGACCGATCTGCACTCTGACGGTCGCTACGCCTCGCAGCTGTGCATTCCGGCCGGTTTTCGTGGGCGGCCATGGACGGGCGGCGCCGGCCCCGACGCCGATTCGTGGCTGATCCAAATGGAGGGCCGCGACGTGTTCAAGTTCGCGGTCACGCGTTTGCCGCGTTCGGTGAAGGCCGTCTGCGACAAGGCCAAGGTGGCGGTCAGCGACGTCGATTGGTTCATCGCGCACCAGGCCAATCAGCGCATCAACGAGGCCGTGGCCGAGAAACTCAAGCTGCCGATCGAGAAGTTTCCGGGCAACATCGATCGCTTCGGCAACACCTCGGCAGCCACGATTCCGATCCTGATGGATGAGATGCGACGCGACGGACGCTTGCGCGAAGGCCAACTGGTCTGCCTGCTCGCCCTCGGCGCTGGCTTCCACTGGGGCAGCGTCCTGGTTCGCGCTTAGCTCGCAGCTCCGAGCTCCGAGCTCCGAGCTCCGAGCTCCGAGCTCCGCAGAGCGCGTCTCGTCTCGCAGCTCGCAGCTCCTCACGGCCGTACGAACGTCGTCGAGATTTGCGCGTCGTCGATGAACACCGTCGAGCGACCCGGCGTGAGCTTGCCAGCGCCGTTGCCGATCACCCAGTACAGCGACTGGTTCACTGGGACCGCCGTGGTGTTTTGCAGCGACAAGAACTCTTGGCCGTCCAGATACAGCGTGAGTTGACTGGGCTGCCCCGCCTGCTGCTCCAAAAGAGCTTGAATCTGAAACCACTGTTTCAGCGGCACCTTTGGGTGCAAAGGCACGTCGAGCGTCTTCTCGTTGGCGTGATCGTAGACCGCGACGGTGAGCGTATCTTGTGCGGTCCTGGCGAGGTTGATCGACCACAGGTCGATGCTGAACGCCCGATCTTTGACGGCACGGAACAGGAAGACCGACCACCAGCTCTCCGGCGTGTGGTCCTCGGCCAAGTAGAACCAAGCGATGTAATAGGCCCTCGGCGTTTCGATCCGACGATACAGCCTGGCGATCTGATCCTTCTTGGTCGACGTGTCGACGATGATCTTGACGGAGCCTTCGCCGGAGTGATGTTGCTCGGTGCTGTAGGTGGGGTTTGGCTGGTCGGGGTCAGCGTAGTAGCCGCCCGAGTCATCGTCGGCGCCGGAGTCCCACTGCTTGAGCGATTTAGTGCCGTCGTCCTGGTCTGCAAGAAAGATCAGACCGTCATCGGGTTGGCCACCAGCGCCAGCCTCACCCGCGGTGCCGAGCGTTGGCATGCCCGCGTCAGTCATCATCGCGCCGCCGAGCGAATCGCCCGCAACTCCACCCGAGCCCGCAATAGAGCTCGAACCCGAGACGGCGTCCGTACCGCCCGTCTCTCCGCTCCCGCCGCTCGCCGCGCGCCGCTTGGCGCCGATCACCACGTTGGGATCGCAAGCCGCTACGCCCAACACGAGCGCTAGCGCGAAGCAGAGGCGCGGGAATTTTCTGGATGAGGCTGCCACGGTCCTCGACCCTTAAGGATGGCGAGGTTGCGGCCGACCTTCAAGTCTCAATCGAGTCTTCAATCGATCTGGAGCTTCTTGTATTTGATGCGCGTCGGGCGATCCGCGTCGGAGCCCAAGCGGCGCTTTCTGTCTTCTTCGTAGGCCTGGTAGTTGCCCTCGAACCAGACCGTCTTGCTGTTGCCCTCGAACGCCAAGATGTGCGTGGCGATGCGATCCAAAAACCAGCGATCGTGGCTGATCACGACCGCGCAACCCGGGAAGCCGAGCAAGGCTTCTTCGAGGGCGCGCAACGTGTCGACGTCGAGATCATTGGTGGGCTCGTCGAGCAGCAGCAGATTGCCGCCTTCCTTCAGTAGCTTCGCTAGATGCACGCGGTTCCTTTCACCGCCCGAAAGCGAGCCGACCTTCTTCTGCTGATCGCTGCCCTTGAAGCCGAACCAGCCGCAGTACGCGCGCGACGACACTTCGCGCTTGCCGAGCAAGAGCTTTTCTTCGCCGCCGGTCACCACCTGCCAGACGTTTTGATCGCCGGACAAAGCGCTGCGCGACTGATCGACGTAGGCAATCTTGACGGTCTCGCCGACCTTCAGCTCGCCACCGTCCGGCTTTTCTTCGCCGACCAACATCCGGAACAGCGTCGTCTTACCAGCGCCGTTCGGACCAATGATGCCGACGATACCGCTGCGCGGCAGGCGGAAGCTCAGGTCGTCGACCAATAGCCGATCGCCAAAGCCTTTCTTCAAGCCGGCAGCTTCGATCACCAAGTCGCCCAGGCGCGGGCCAGGCGGAATCCCGATCTCGGTCGGGTCGCTCGGGCCTTTGCTCGACTTGTCGACCAAGTCTTCGTACGCAGCCAGGCGGGCTTTGCTCTTGGCCTGGCGCGCGCGCGGTGAGGCTCGCACCCACTCGAGCTCTTGCTTGAGCTTCCTTTGGCGCGCGCTTTCCGACTTCTCTTCTTGAGAAAGTCGCGCGGCTTTCTGCTCGAGCCAGCCCGAGTAGTTGCCCTTGAACGGGTAACCCTTGCCGCGATCAAGCTCCAAAATCCACTCCGCGACGTCGTCCAAGAAATAACGATCGTGGGTGACGGCCACCACCGTGCCGGCGTAGTCCTTCAGGAAGTGTTCAAGCCACGCCACCGATTCGGCGTCGAGATGGTTGGTTGGCTCGTCGAGCAAGAGCATGTCGGGGCGCGACAGCAGAATGCGCGCCAGCGCCACGCGGCGACGCTCACCGCCCGACAGCGTGGCGATCTCGGCTTCCGGCGGCGGCAGACGCAGCGCGTCCATCGCCATCTCCACGCGCGAGTCAAGGTTCCAGGCGTCGATCGCGTCGATGCGATCTTGCAGCGCGCCTTGCTGCTCGAGCACCTTGGTCATCTCATCGTCCGACATCGGCTCGCCCAGCTTCATGCTGATGTTCTCGAAGTCGGTCACCAAACCGCGAATGTCGGCGACGGCTTCGTCGACAGCTTCTTTGACGGTCTTGAGCGTGCCCAGATCCGGCTCCTGCGCGAAATAACCGATTTTGGTGCCCGGATACGGCTTGGCTTCGCCGATGAACTCCTTGTCGACGCCGGCCATGATGCGCAGCAGCGAGCTCTTGCCCGAGCCGTTGCTGCCGATCACGCCGATCTTGGCGCCCGGATAGAACGCCAACGTGATGTCCTCGAGCACGCGCTTTTCGGGAGGGTGAACGCGCGTGACGTTCTGCATCGTGAAGATGAACTCGGGCATGTGACCTCACTACTGACACTCCAAGGCGCCGGCAATTGCGGCAAGTAAACCCACGCCCCGCCCCTTGCTTTTCTATGCGGCTTTTCCGGCCTGTCTCTCGCGCAACCGTCATCGCCTGCCTGGCAGCGGCACCGCTCGGTTGCACCGTCGACACGGTGCCCGAAACCCCTGCCAACCCGTCGGCTGGGGCTGGTGGCACCTTGTCCGACACGGGCGGCACCGCCCCCGGAGGTTCCGCGGCCGCGGGCGGCAGTCCGCCGTTGGCGGGCAGCCCCGGCAACGCGACCGCAGGTGCTGCGCCCCAAGCCGGCGCAGCTAGCGGCGGAACCGGCAGCGGCGGTACGGGCGGCAGCGGCGCGGGCACGGGCGGCTCCAGCCTAGGCGGCTCCAGCGCAGGCGGCTCGCCCCACTCAATGCCGCTCGACCCCGCACTCTTGAGCAAGTGCAGCGGAACAACGCCGATCGTTTGCCACCTCGACGCGCCCGACGGCAATTGGGATGTCACGGTCGACCTCGGCTCCGATACGGCTGCTGGCAACTCGCGCGTCGCGGCCGAGACGCGCCACGTGTACGGCGACGCCCGCACCACCGCCGTCGGCGCGCACGAGTTGCTCAGCTTCACCGCCAACGTGCGGATGGAGAACCACGACGGCGGCCAAAGCGCGCCGTCCAACATTCTCGATCTCACGATCGACGGCAGCGCGCCCACGCTGCGCGGCTTGGGCCTACGCGCCGCCCCGACCGCGGTCACGGTCTTCGTCGCTGGCGACTCGACCCTCTGCGATTGGATCGGCACCAACACTTCGGCCGTCAACGATGACGAAACGGGCTGGGCGCAAGCGCTGGCGCAGTACTTTGGGCCGGGTGTAGCGGTCGCCAACTTCGCCGACTCGGGCGAGACCGCCGCAGGCTTTTACGGCAAATTCTTCGCACCGGCGAAGGCCGCGCTCAAAGCCGGCGACTACGTCTTCGTTCAGTTTGGTCACAATGATCAGAAGAACGACGCCGACATCGCCAACTACAAGACCAACCTGATGAAGTACGTGACCGACGCGCGCACCAAGAACGCGACGCCGGTGCTCGTCACACCGGTCTCGCGCTCGGGCGGCTCCGATGCTGATCCGGGTTTTGCCGGGCTCGATCAGCAGGTGCGCGACCTAGCGGCTGCCGAAAAGATCGCGTTCATCGATCTTACGGTGTTGTCGCGCAACTACTACAAGACGGTGCCGGACAAGAAGCTACTGTTCGCTGACAGCGGCACGCATCTGTCCAGCCTCGGCGCCAACGCCGTCGCCGGCCTGGTGTCGAAGGCGGTCAAGGCCGGTGACCTGCCGTTGAAGACGTTCGTCAGGTAGCAGCGCCGCACAGGTCGTCGTGCGGAATGATGTCGCCGGCGACAAAGGCGCGCCGCAATTTCTCGACGTGGTCGACGCGCGACGGCAGCTGGGCGGCCCCGTACGCCTCGCTCAGTAAGCGCCGCTCGGCGCGCACCAGGCGGCCGTCCAGAATCGCGGCAATCGCCAGGATTCGCAGCACGACGCGACGCTGGGCGGGCTCGAGCTTGGGCAGTGCCTTCAAGAATACGTCGGAATCGTCCAGCTCTAGGCCTTGGACTGGCTCGCCCAAGCGCTGCCGCACCGCACGCACGATCGCGACATGGTTGGGGTGCAGCTCACGCGTGCGTACGATCGCGCTACCGACCGCGTGGTGAATCGCCGCCACCAGCTGCGGCGTGGGCGTAGGCTCGTTCTCGAGCACGGCGTTCAGCATATCGAGCGCCGCAGAGGGGCCCATCACGCGGATCCGCGCCTCACGCAACACTGACCAGCACACCAAGCCGTTCCACAGGCCATTGATTGGAATCGCCGTGAACGCGAGCAGGTAGCGGGTCGCCAGCCGGGGCAAGACGCGCATGATGGCCTGCTTGAACAAGAAATTCGTGACTGAAATCTTCAGCTTATAAACCGCAGACGCGAAGATCAGCTGGGCTTTGCTGGCTTCGCGGTGCGGGTTCACGCCCAACACGGCTTCCGGCGGGTTCGGCAGCTCGAGCGCGGCGCGCGCCAACGCCAACGCCACTTCTTTGTTCTCTAGCGCGCTCAGCTCCATCCCGGCGACCGCCGACAAGCGTGTCACCGAGCGCAAACCGTCCCAACCCAAGTACAAAATCTCGACCACGGCGAACACGACCGCGCCGGCGCCGAACACGCTCCAGTACGTGGCACGCTGCGCGAGCGTCGGGTCGGTTGCGAGCGGGCCGAACAGATGCTGGGCGTAGAGATCGCCCAAGCCCGTCAATAGCGCGTTCACGATGCCCGCCAGCGCCGCGCGCGTTACCGCGCCGCGCGCCACGCGACGTAGACCCGCGCGCTCGACGGGATTGAGGACGTGAATCGGGTCGTCCGCGACCGCCGCCGTCTCGGCGTTGCGTCGCAGAAAATCGCTACCAAGTCGATCGAGCAAAGGAGAAGGCCCCTCTTACCCGCATCCGAGGCTGCTGGCGACGGCAGCGGGAGCCGGCGCTCAAGCCGCGGCGGAGCTGCCTTCGCTACGTAAATCGGTCAAGATTGCGTCGACATTCTTCTTGGCGTCACCGAACAGCATCCGGGTTTCTTCCTTGAAGAACAGCGGATTTTCGACGCCAGCGTAACCGCTCGCCATGCTGCGCTTCATGACAATGGTCGCCTTGGCTTTCCAGACTTCCAAGACTGGCATGCCGTAAATCGGGCTCGAAGTGTCGTCGAGCGCGCCGGGATTGACGATGTCGTTGGCGCCGATCACGAGCACGACGTCGGTCTCCGGGAAGTCTTCGTTGATCTCGTCCATTTCGAGGACGATGTCGTACGGAACCTTGGCCTCGGCCAAGAGCACGTTCATGTGACCGGGCAAGCGCCCGGCCACCGGGTGGATCGCAAACCGCACACGGGCGCCACGCTTGCGCACCAGCTCCGCGATCTCGAACAGTGCGTATTGGGCGTGGGCCACCGCCATGCCGTAGCCGGGAACGACGACGACGTTCTTGGCGGAGCGCAGCAACGCCGCTGTCTCGCCTGGCGTGATGCTGGTGACTTCGCCCTCTGGCTCGCCGGCGGCCTTTTTTGGCTTAGCGCCTTCGTCGGCGCCGAAGCCGCCGAAAATCACGCTCAAGAATGAGCGATTCATCGCCTTGCACATGATGTAACTGAGGATCGCGCCGCTCGAGCCGACCAGCGCGCCGGTGATGATCAACAGATCGTTGCTGAGCATGAAACCGGCCGCGGCCGCTGCCCAACCCGAGTAGCTGTTCAGCATCGAGACGACGACCGGCATATCGGCGCCGCCGATCGCCATCACGATGTGGATGCCGATGAAGCCGGCGATGCCGGTCATAATCAACAGCGACGGCAAGCCTTGGTCGATTGGCACGCCGACGTAGCGCAAGGCCAAGACCACGCACGCCGCCATCAAGCCGGCGTTCAAGGCGTGACGCCCCGGCAGCAGCAGCGGCTTGCTGCGCAGCGTGCCGCGCAGCTTGAAGAACGCGATGATCGAGCCCGTGAACGTCAGCGCACCGACGAAGATGCCGACGAAAATCTCGATCTGGTGCAGCAGCTCTTCAGTCGGAGTCGGCGACGCGTGGCCGCCCAAGTAGCTAGCGATGCCGACCAACACCGCCGCCAAACCGACGAAGCTGTGCAGCACCGCCACCAGCTCCGGCATGCCGGTCATCGCGACGCGCGACGCCAAGAGCGCGCCGATCCCTGCTCCTACCGCGATCGCGCCTGACAGCAGGCCAAAGCTCGAGACGTGGCCGAGCGCGGTGATGGCCACGGCCAGCAGCATACCCACGATGCCGAAGCCGTTGCCGCGCCGGGCCGTGGCCTGAGTGGAGAGACCCCCCAAGCTCAAGATGAAGAGCACACCTGCAACCAGGTACGAAACAGTGATGAGGCTGGCCGGGATCGTCATGGGTATTCGCCTCTATCTCTGGAACATCTTCAGCATGCGCTGGGTGACCAAGAACCCACCGGCGATGTTGATCGTCGCGATCAGCACCGCGATTGCCGACAAGATCGTCACGGGTGACGCTACCGGACCGGAGATCTGCAACATGCCGCCGACCAGGATGATGCCGCTGACCGCGTTGGTGACGCTCATCAGCGGCGTGTGCAAAGCCGGCGATACGTTCCACACGACCTGCCAGCCGATGAAGCACGCCAGCACGAACACCGTCAGGTGACCGACGAACACAGCCGGCGCGAACGCACCCGCCAACAGCAACAAGCCAAGCGTGACGGCGATGACCGCAAGCGAAGCGCCGGCGCTTTCTTCAGCTTTCTTCGGGCGGGGCGGCGGCGTGCTGGGCCCGCGCTCTTTGCGTTCGACCGGCTTGGGCGCCTCTTTGCGCGGCGGCGGCCAGAGCAGCTCGCCATCGCGCAGCACGATTGCGCCGCGTACGACCTCGTCCTCCAAGTCGATGTGGAAGCTCTTGGCGCCGCCCATGTCGGCCAGCAAATGCGTGAGGTTCGAGCCGTAAAGTTGGCTGGCGGTGGGCGCCAAACGACTGGGCAAGTCGACGTAACCGATGACAGTCACGCCGTGCTGCACGATGACTTGCCCCGGCTGCGTGAGCGAGCAGTTGCCGCCCGACTCAGCCGCCATGTCGACGATCACCGAGCCCTGACGCATCGCCTTCACCATGTCTTCGGTGATCAATACCGGCGCAGGTTTGCCCGGCACGAGCGCGGTCGTGATGATGATGTCGACTTCGGCAGCTTGCAGGGCGAACAGCGCCATCTCGGCGGCGATGAACTCTTTGCTCATCTCTTTGGCGTAGCCACCGGAGCCGCTGCCGTCTTCGCTCAGGCTGACGGTCAAGAACTCGGCGCCCATGCTCTGCACCTGCTCACGCACCTCAGCCCGCGTGTCGAACGCGCGCACGATCGCGCCCAGGCCGCGCGCCGCGCCGATCGCCGACAAACCGGCGACGCCCGCGCCAATGACCATCACTTTGGCCGGCGGTACCTTGCCGGCCGCCGTCATCTGCCCGGTGAAGAAACGACCGTAAAAGCTGGCGGCTTCGATCACCGCGCGGTAGCCGGCGATGTTGGCCATCGAGCTGAGCGCGTCCATCTTTTGGGCGCGCGTGATGCGCGGCACCTGATCGATGGCGAGCACGGTGGCCTTGCGCTTGGCCAACCGCTCGACGAGCTCTTGGTTTTTGGCCGGGAAGATGAAGCTGATCAGCTTGCCACCTTCACGCAGCAAATCGGCCTCGTGCTCGTTCAAGTCGGGGTTGTGCTCGGGCGGCTGCACCTTGAGCACCAAGTCGGTCTCTTGCCAGATCTGCTTGACCGAGCTGGCGATCGACGCGCCTTGCCCGACGTAGTCACTGTCGCGAAACGATGCGCCGGCACCGGCGTCCTTCTCGACCACCACCTCGAAGCCCAACTTGATCAGGCGCGCGACGGTCTCGGGAGTTGCCGCGACACGCCGCTCGCCTCGCCTAACTTCCTTCGGAACGCCTACCTTCATGGCTTCTCGATCAGCTAGTCACTCGCCACCGGCCGTAGTGTCCAAATGTGACCGGAAAGGTGCACATTGTTCGCGGGGTCGAGAGCCTGCCACAGCGGATCCGCCAAGTACAGATGTAGGTAGGCCCGGTTACGCGCTGATGATTCATCGCAGCTTGCCCGAACGAGCGGGAACAACAGGAAGCCGGGAAGCCGGGAAGGCCGAGATTTAGGGTGGGTGGTACTGGCAACTGGACGCAGGGGGATCGCGATTGGGCCTCAGGCGCCTGTTCGAACAACAGAAATCTTCCCGCCTTCCCGCCTTCCTGTTCGCTCGTGCTCGAATCGCGAAATGTGATGAATGGTCGGGGTTACGCTTCCCAGCTGGGCCGCACCGCAACAAACGCAACTGGGCCTCCCCAGCATGGACTTCACGTCCGCTTGCGAGCGACCTGCCGCTATTCCGCAGGAACAGAAGCCGGCAACGTTTGGCTGACTTCTTTGACTGCCTCGAACTCTTTCTCGATCGCGAGAAGAGCGCGGGAGCGGCCGGCGTGCTTGGCGCGGTAGAGGGCGGCGTCGGCGGCGCGGATCAGCTCGCCAGCGTTGGAGCTGCCGAATTGGTCGGTGGCGGCCACACCGATGCTGATGCTGTGCGATATCGGCGTACCGCTGAAGTGCGTCGGTACGTCGGCCAGCGAGCGACACAGGCGTTGAGCGACGCTCAGGCCCGTCTTGGCGTCGCACTCCGGCAAGACGGCGATGAACTCCTCACCGCCCAGACGCCCAACCGAGTCGTACGCGCGCATGCCAGCTTTCAGCCGTCGTGCAGCTTCACGCAGCACGGCGTCGCCGGCGGCGTGACCATGCGTGTCGTTGATGGTCTTGAAGTGATCGAGATCACCCATCAACACTGAAACCGGCGCGCCACGACGTGACGCGCGCACCAGCTCTTTGGTCAATTGCTCGAGCACCGCGCCGCGGTTGAGCAGGCCGGTGAGCGAATCGTGCATCGCTTCGAAGCGCAAGCTCTCGCGCGCCTTGACCAGTTGCTCTTGCAGCTCGATCACGCGACGCCCGGCGCGAAGCCGCACCTTGAGTTCGAGCGGGTTGCACGGCTTGACCAGGTAGTCGTCCGCACCCGCGTCCAGACCGGCGATAATGTCGCTCTTGTCGTCTTTGGCGGTGAGCAGCACGATGTAGACGTAGGGCTCCTGTGGCCCGCTGCGGATCGCCTTGCAGACCTCGATGCCGTCTTTCTTCGGCATCACCCAATCGACGACCAGCAGACGCAGCTCGTTATCGTCCTTCAGCGCCTGCAGCGCGGACTCGCCGTCGCGCGCGAGCGTGACTTCATAGCCCCAGCCCGCCAGCCAATGCTCCAGCATCGTCCGCGCAATAGGCTCATCGTCGGCTAGCAGTATCTTCATGCTCGAAGCCGCCTGGGACGAGTTTCACCGAGTCTTTGACGCGCCGCCATCTTCTCGCTCAACCAAGAACAACGGCTTACCCTACAAGCAGCTTAAGTCCCTGAGGCGCGCCGCGGACCGGCTGCCTCATCCAGTTAAGTTAGACCGGCTTAATCCGCGAAAAGACGACACATTCTAGGGGCCGCTGGAAGGGGCGCTGCTAGGCTCCGCCCACCCTCGTGCTGCGCGCGCTCAGAGCCCTCTGGCTGTTTTGGACCATCATCGCCTCCTATGCGCTGGTGTGGGTGTTTTCGCGCTTGAGCTCGGCCGAGGCGCGGGCGCGGCATTTCGAGCGCGCTCACCGCAAGAACGCCACGCGACTAGCGACTGGCTTCGTCGACTTGCGCGGCGTGTTCATCAAGACCGGCCAGGTGCTGAGCGTCACCGGGACGTTTTTGCCCAACGCCTACGGCGAGGCGTTGGCACACCTGCAAGACAAGGTCCCCGCACGGCCGTTCAGTGAAATCGCCGGGCGGCTGCAGGAAGCGTTCGGAGCCAACGCGCTGTCGCGCTTCGGCAGCTTCGACGAACACGCAGTCGCAGCGGCGTCGCTCGCGCAGGTGCACCGCGCCACCACGCGCGACGGTCGTGCGCTAGCCGTGAAAGTCTTGTACCCGGACATCGAACGGCTGGTGCGGATCGATCTGGGCGTGTTGCGGTCGCTGTTGCCGGTCGTGCGGTTGCTGTTGCCGGTTTCGCGCGTCGAGCGGGTGCTGGAGCAGCTGGCGGCGATGTTGTCGCGCGAGACCGACTACGTGCACGAGCGCCAGAACATCGAACGGATGCGGGTGATTTTCGCTGGCCGCACCGACGTCGTCGTGCCGGAGGTCGTGGCCGAGCTCACGGCAGCCGGGGTGCTCTCGATGTCGTTCGAGGCTGGCGCGAAAATCAACGATCGCGACGCGCTGTCCGGGATCGGCGTCGAGCCGGAGGCCGTGGCCAAGCTGCTGGTCAGTTGCTACTTCACGATGTTGTTTCAACACCGTGTGTTCCACGCCGACCCCCACCCGGGCAACTTCCTGGTCCGGCCAGGCCCGCTGCTGGTGATCTTGGACTACGGCGCGGTCGAGGAAGTGACCGAACAGCTGCAGCAGGGCATGAAGCGCGTGGTCATGGGCGTGATGACCAAGAACGACGACGAGATCTTGGGTGGGCTCGAGCGGATGGGCTTCGTGGCTGAAGGTGGCGATCGCGAGCTCTTGAAGCGCGTCGGGCGCGAATACTTGGGCGTGCTCGGCTCGGTCAAAATCCAGGACTTTTCGAAGCTGGACAGGGAGCAGATGGAGAAGCTCTCCGGCTACGACCAAGTGCGCGGCAACATCCGCCAGGTGATGAAGAGCGTGGAGTATCCAGAAGGCTATTTCTACGTCGAGCGCACGCTGGCGCTGCTGTTCGGTTTGGTCGGGCAGCTCGCGCCGAAGGTCGGGCTACCCGGGCTGTTGATGCCCTACGCTTCGCAGGCATTGATGATGAGCATGGCCACGTCGGCCGCGATCCCACCGCCGAGCGCGGAAGGCGCGGCGTGAGCCGGCGCGCGCTGGCCGCGCTGTTGAATTGCGCCGCGTGCCACCCGACGGTTGCTCAGCACGCCGAAGCCACGACGATCGAAAGCTGCAACTACCAAGTCACGCTCGAAGCTAGCGGCATCACCCGCGTCGAAGCGTCGTGCAAAGCGAACGGCCCGATCGCGTTTCGAATCGCGCACGCTGATTTGGCGAGCAGCGTTAGCAGCCGAGCGCCGGGCAAAGCGGGACGCTTTTCGAGCCCTGACAGGCGGCTGAGCTACGCGGTCGATCTCGGACACTTAGCGGGCAGCGGGCACGACTTCGACAGCGCGGCACGCGTCGGCGCTTCGTTCATCGCGCCGATGTCGAGCGTATTGCTGGTGCCCGAGCCGCTCACGACCGAGATCGCCGTCACCGTTCACGTGACCGCCGCGCCGCCGCTGAGTGTCGCCGTCGGCCTGGCGCGTGACGGCGCGCCCGACACCTACAAGCTGATGGCGCACGAGATCCCGGTCGCGACTTACTTCGCGTTCGGCAAGCTGCGGCAGCGCGCGCTCGACATCGACGGTGCGCGGCTTGACGTCACCCAGCTCGACGGCACGACTGACCAATCGTTCGACGACGTGAATGTCTGGATCGCGAAGTCGGCGCATGCCGTGCGCGACTTCTACCGAGTCTTCCCGGTGCCACGCGCCAGTGTCACGGTGATTCCAACCCCGAAGCGTGATTCAGTCGTGTTCGGAAAAGTATTGCCAGAGAGTGAGCCGGGGATCGCGCTTTTGCTGGGCGAACACACGCCGCGCAAGGCCCTGTATTCAGACTGGATCTTGGTCCACGAGCTGTTCCATTTGGGCTTCCCCAGCTTCTTCGACGAAGGAAAGTGGTTGGATGAAGGGCTCGCCACGTATTACGAGCCGATCATCCGCGTGCGAGCTGGCCTGTACACAGAAACCGAGCTCTGGGGCGAGCTGTCGTCCTCGATGCCCCAAGGCCTGCCGGCGTTCACTCAGCTTGGGCTCGAGAAGGCCGACGACTTCCGCGGCATCTACTGGGGCGGCGCGATCGCGTGTTTGGTCGCCGACGTCGAAGCGCGTAAGCGCCACGTCGAGCGCGGGCTCGAGGTCGGCTTGCGTGCCCTGCGCGAGGCCGGCGGCAATGCGTGCGAGGTCTGGTCGCTGTCCGACGCGATCGCCGCGGTCGACCACGCGCTGGGCGCACCAACATTGGCGCCGATAGCCAGCGCCCACGCAGCCCACGGCAGCGCGTTCGACCTGGCCGCGCTTTTGGCCGACTTGGGGGTGACTCGCGACGCCGAGGGTGCCATCCAATTGTCCGACTCAGCCCCGCTGGCCGCCGTTCGCCGCGCCATCACCGCCCAGCCATGAGCGCCGCCGCCAGCCAGCACCCCGCGTGTCCGCGCTCCCACGCCATCGACGCGCTGCGCGGCGCCGCGATCGTCACGATGTTCGCCGCTAACTTGGCCGGACCGTGCCTGCGCCCGCCCCACCCGATGTGGCTGCGTGTGTACGGCAGCTTTGCAGCGCCGACATTCGTGCTGCTAGCCGGCATGATGACGAGCATGTCGGCCCGGCCAGCGCCGCTGCATCGCCTGCTGAAGCGCTCGGCACTGTTGCTGCTGTTGGCCGCCAGCATCGATCTATTGTGTTGGGGGATTGATCCGTTCGAGACCTTCGACGTGTTGTACCTGCTGGGACTGGCGTTGCCGATCGCCGGCGTATGCTCACGGCTCAAGCTGTGGGCGCACTTGTTGATCGCGACGACGATCGTGCTCATCACGCCGTGGTTGCATCGCGCGGTCGGCTACGGCCCGCTCTTACCCGATCACCTCGCCTACCCGTGGCCGGCTTGGCGGCGAATGCTGGTCGACGGCTGGTTTCCGGTCTTCCCGTGGCTCGGCCTGGCGCTGCTCGGGAGCGTGCTCGGTCGTTTGAAGCCGCTTTCGGGCGAGCGCCGGCCCTGGTTGGTGCCGTTAGGTGGCGTGCTGATCATGCTCGGCGCGGTCGGTTGGTGGCTCGCGCCGCCCGCGCTCGTGACCCGCGCCGGCTACAGCGAGCTGTTCTACCCGCCGAGCCCGCAGTACCTGGCGGGGGCGCTCGGCTCGGTGCTGCTGGCACTCGCGCTGTTCGACAAGCTCGAACAGCGTTGCTCGCTCGGGTGGCTGGTCGTGCTCGGTCGCTCGTCGCTGATGCTGTACGTAATCCACGTGGCGCTAATCGCGTTCGTGCTCGACGAGTGGTTCCAGGGCCAAACGCTGCCGGCGTTCTTGACCCTGTACGCGCTGATGGCGCTCAGCTTGTGGTCGTTAGCCTGGGCAGCGCAGCGCTATGGCAGCCCCGTCAAAGCGCTGCGCGAACGTTTCGCCCTGCGGCGAGAGCGAGTACCGGCGCCTTAGGTTCAGTCGCCCCACGAGGCGGTCTCAAACTCGGTTTGCGTACTGGCAACTGGACGCAGGGCGATCGCGATTGGGCCTCAAGCGCCTGGGCTCGCCGGGCCTGCCGCCCCCACACGAGCTCAACTGCCAAGTCCAGCGAGGGGAACGCCCTCGAACTCACACCCAAAAATCTCCCCACCTCCCCGTCTCCCTGTGAATCTCGAACGGTACAGCGCCGTAAGGTGCTGGTGGGTGCGCAGCTGCGCGCCTGTAACGGGGCCTACTCCAGGCCGAAGCGCGATTTGCGTTCGGCGATGAATTGGACGTACGCCGCGGACTCGAGGCGTTCTTCGATTTCGCCGGCTTCGACCGCGAGCTCGAGGGCGCGTTTGATGTCGCCGAGCTTCTTGGAGGGCGGGATGCCGAAGGCGCTCATCAGATCAGTGCCGAGACCAGTCGGGAGCGGCGGTTGCTTGGCGTCGAGCTCGGCCAGCGCGGTGATCCGCTCGGCCAGGCCGTCGATCATGTTGATGCCGCGGCGCTTCTTTTCGGGGCGCTTGGTGGTGATGTCGGCGCGCGACAGGCACAGCAAATTGTCGAGCGACGGGCCGATTTCCCGCGCAAAACGCCGGACAGCGCTGTCGGTCCATTTGCCGTCGTACTGCGAAGCTCGCAGGTGATGCAGCACGAGGAAGCGCACTTCGTCGCGTAGCGTCTGTTCGTGTCCGAACAATTTGCCGCGCCGTTCCATCTTGTCGAACATGCGCGCGCCAACCTCGGCGTGGCCGAAAAAGTGCACTTCACCGTCGGGAGAGATCGAGCGAGTCTTGACCTTGCCGATGTCGTGGAACAGCGCGCCGTACCGCACTTCGATGCGCGGCACGCTTTGCGTCACGACCTGCTTGGTGTGCTTCCACACGTCCTTGTGGCGCCACTCGCCGTCGCCGAAGCCGACCAGCGCCTTCACTTCCGGCAAGATCGCGTCGAGCACGCCGGTCGCCAGCAACGAGTCGAGGCCCTCGTCGGCGAACTCGCCGAGCAGCACGCGGTCGAGCAGTGCGCGCACGCCCAGCGGCTCGACCGCGGCGAGGTCGGCGGCTTCGATAAGCACGACCGGGCGATCGGCGACGCCGCGTTCAGCGCACGCGACGGCGCGCTCAAGCGCGTGGACGGCGCGCTCGCGATCGGGCGCGGCGAGCGGAGCTTCGGTGGGGGTCGTCATGGGTCGAGCGGGCCGGCCTTTCTACGCGCAAGTATCGAAGACGCAAGAAAATCGGCCTAAGACCGGACGGCCGCCGGGAAACAGGCCGATTTTGACGCAGAAAACGGGCCCTGCCAAGCCTTCGGGGATAGGCTACGCAGGTGTTACGGGCCGGCAGGACCCAGCGGCGCGACCTGATGCGCACCCTCTCGCGTTTGGCCTGCTTTGCGCTCGCGTTTTTGGGTGCCGTGCCGCTTGGGTTGGCGGGGTTTCTGACGTCAGCGCCTGCCGAACGTTGGGCGGCCGCACAGACCAGCTTGGCGCTGTCGCGCGAGCTGGGGCTGTCGGCAAAGTTCGACGTGAAGGTGCGACTGTTGCCGCTGCGACTGGCAATCGAGAACCTGACCGTGCCAGCGTCGGACGGCGGCTCGCCGTTCTTGACCGCCAAGAGCGCGTCGGTGACGCCGCGTTTCTTCTCGCTGCTGGCCGGTAAGATCGATCTGGGTGACATCGAGATCGATCGACCCGATGCGCGCGTCGTGCTGCGGCAGGGCAAGCTCGCCAACCTTCGCTACCGGCTGCCGGCGACGAAGTCGAAGACCGAGCGGCCGAAAGACGTGCCGTTCGGCTCGCTGTCGATCAGCGACGGGCGTTTTCGGATCGACGTCGATGGCGTGGCGGTCGACACCGAGGCGCTCGACCTGGACGTGCTCGCCGAGCCGGGTGGCTCGTTCGAGGTGGCGTTGCGCGTGGGCACGACCAAGGTCGATCGCCAGCACGCGCCGCTATTGAAGATTCCGGATCCGTCGCTGCCGCTGAGCGTCGAAGAGGATGCGCTGTGCCGGTTGGATCTTCGGCTGCACTACGAGCCGGGCAACATCCTGCTCCGGCGCATGTCGCTGCTCGGCAACGCCGATTTGGATCCCAACCCGGGAACGCGGCCGAGCTGCGACCTCGAAGGGGACGACCGGCCTGGCGCGGTGTTGGCGCGGCTGTCGCAGGTTCGCGTGGTGATGGCCGACGGCAAGCCGCCGCTCGTCGACGGCCACGTGGTGTTGCGCGCGCCATTACCGTTGGTGAACCGCTTCGTGCGCGCCGGCAAGCTGAGCGGTTTCGCCGCCTTCGCTGGCGACGTGCGCTGGGACGGCTCGCACAAGCTGCCGGCCGTTCAGGGCAAGGTCACCGGCGGCGGCATCAGGATCAACGCGATCACGCTGGCCGAAAAGCTCGATATCGATTTGAGCTTGCAAGACAACGAGGTCCGAATACCGCACTTCTACATGCGCTTCGCCGACGGCGACGTGAACCTGTTCAACGCGCACATTCGGCCGCTAGCTGAGGGCATGCCCGTAAGCGTCGAGAAGGTCGATGGCAAGGGCATGTTGTTCCCGTCGATGATGCGCGACCTGAACGTGTCGCCACAGGCATGGGTGCACTGGAACCTGAACAGCACGAAAGTGACGAAGATTGCCGGCACGCTGTCGCCGTTGAAAATCGACGCCGAGCTGCTGGCAGAGACGACCGAGTTCGAGCTGTTCGACAAGGGTTACAAGGATCCGACGCGTTCGCACATGATCGGCATCAAATCGCCGATCACTATTCGCGCGCGCTTGGGCGTGCGACCGAAGGCATTCGAAATCTACGACGCCAAGACCGAGTTTGGGCGCAGCCAGATGCTGGCCAGGCTGGTCAGCATTGCGTACAGCAACGGCGACGTCACGCTCGACGCCGACACGCTGACCACGCTCGAGCTCGCCGACATCTCGCCGCTGGTTACGATTCCGATCTCCGGTCACGCCAAGCTCGACGCCAAGATGACGATGACCGACGGCGATCCGACACTGCTCGGCAACACCAAAATCGACGATTTCAACATCGGCGGCTTCCCGGTCGGCAACATCGAGTCGACGAAGGCCAAGTTCAAGCTCTTGTATTTGGAGCTGACCGACCTGATCGCCAAGAAGGGGACGTCGACGTTGCGAGCGCCGAGCGCGCGGCTCGATTTTGGAACGAGCGCGTCGATTCTCGTCAACGTCAACGCCAAGAGCGACGCCTTCGATCTGCGCGACTTGTTCGCGATGTGGCACTTCGACGAAGACCCGCGCTTCGACGACGTGAAGGGCAAAGTCGGGCTGGATACGCAGGTGCGCTACGTGTTCGGTGGGCCCGAGGACAAATGCGGCGGCGGTATCCTGCAGACGAAGGGGCACGTGAAGGTGCTCGACTTGGACATGTTCGGCGAGCGCTACGACGGCGGCGAGGGCGAGTACGACATGAACTGGTTCGATCGAGACGCGACGATCCAGGGCGTCGATCTCGACGTGCCGAGCATCACGCTGCGCAAGGGGTCGGGCTTGATCTTGGGCTCGTTCGGGCTGCGACGCGGCGCGCGGGTCAGCGGCACCTTGACCGGTACCGAAGTGCCGTTGGCGAAGTTCGACACCTTGCCGTCGTTGCTGAAGGCGGCCGACGGACGCGCGACTGCCAGCGGTGAAATGTCCGGCACGCTCGACGCGCTTTCGCTGACCGCGCGCGCCAAGATTTCCGAGCTGCGGCTGGGTCGCGCCACGTTTCCGCCATCCGATCTCACGGTGCGGCTCGATCCGATCGTGCATGCGGTGAAGCCAATCGGCACCAGCAAATGCGGGCTGCCGATCTTCCCGCCGCTCGACCGCAACGAATACAACGCCGACAAGGCCGACGGCACCTTTCACGTCGACGGCGAGATGCTCGGCGGACAGATCAAGCTGAACGACTTGACGATCACCCGTCAGCGCAAGAAAGCGCTGACCGGCAAAGTCTCGTTCGCGAAGTTCGACTTGGGCGCCGCCGCCGAGATGATGCCGCAAATCGCGCTGGCCGATGCGCGCCCGTCCGGCACCTTGAGCGCGACCATGAACGTGAAGCGCTTCGACATGGAAGACCCGCGCACGGCCGCCGGCACGCTACAGCTGGGCGACGTGCGCGCGGAATACGCCGGCTATCACTTACGCGTTCCGCCGGGCGCCGCGCCACTCGCGCTCGACGCCGGCAAGCTTTTGATCCCGGCGTTAACGCTGGAGATGAGCACGCCGCGCGGTCAAGCCGCGAGCTTCGACGTCAAAGGCTCGCTCGAAAAAATCGGCCAGGGCGCGGAGATTGACGCTACGTTCGGCCTCAAGCCGCTACCGCTGCAGACCGTGCTGGGCATGGTGCCGCGCGTCGAGCGCGCCGAGGGCACGTTGTCCGGCAAGCTGCGCCTGCACGGCCCGTTGGCGGCGCCGCACTACCAGGGCGGCTTCGAGCTGAACGATGGCGAGGTGGCGCTGCACGGCCTGGTCACGCCGCTGACCGACATTTCCGTCGCGCTCAGCGTCGACGGCAGCGAGATCAACATCGTGCGCGGCAACGCACGTTTGGGCTCGGGCACGCTTTCGATTCGCGGTGGCGCGCCGCTGCACGGCTTCGAGCTCGGCGCCGCCAGCGTCGCGATCACCGGACGAAACCTGTCGATTCCGAGCACCAACGGCATCCACGCCGTAGCCGACGCCGACCTCTTGGCGACCTTTCAATCGGCGCGTGACGGCGCTACCGAGCACGCGCTGCCGCGGGTCACCGGCAACGTGATGTTGAAAACTTTCGAATACAAGCGGCCGGTAGTCATGACCGCCGACATCTCGTCCTTGGCGCAGCGCGGTAAACGCACCGAGTTCGAAGCCTACGACCCGAACGACGACGCGCTCGAAATGGACATTCGCATCTCCAGCGAGCGCCCGCTCAAGCTGCAAAACAACCTGGTCGAAGCGGAGCTGTTACTCGACGACCGTGGCCTCCAGCTTTCCGGCACCAACGCGCGCTACGGCCTGCGCGGGGACGTCAGCCTCAAGCCGGGCGGACGAATCAAGCTGCGGCGCAGCGAGTTCGAGATCAAAGAGGGCCGGGTGCGCTTCGACGACGTCACCCGAATCGCGCCGCAGGTCGACGTAACCGCGGTCACCGAATACCGACGTTACAACACGTCTTCGCCGACTGGACCATCGGCGACCGGCGCCCCCGGTGCAGCCGCCGGCAGCGGCTCGGCAAGCAGCGCAGCCGCTGCGCGCGGGCGACGCTTCCGCATCACAATGCGCGCACACGGTGACGCGGATAAGCTCAAGATCGATCTGACCAGCGATCCGGCGCTGGCTCAGGACGACATCTTTCTGTTGATCACGGTCGGCCTAACGCGCGCCGAGCTCGACCAAGCGCAATCAGCGAGCGTCGGCGAATCGGTGGCGCTCGAGGCGCTCGGCACGCTCAGCGGCGCCGACAAAGCCGTCACCGACGCGGTGCCGATCATCGACGAATTGCGCTTCGGCAGCGCCTATTCGTCGCGCACCGGCCGCACCGAACCAACAATCACGATCGGCAAGCGCCTGGCCGAACGCATCCGCGCCAACGTCACCAGCGGCGTCGCCGAGTCGCGCGAAATCCGCTCCAACGTCGAGTGGCAACTCTCGCCGCGCGTCTCCGTCGAAGGCTCCTACGACAACGTCAACGACATCTCCTCGTCCTCGCTCGGCAATTTGGGCGCCGACGTGCGCTGGCGGATGGAGTTCGAGTAGGGCTGCCCCCATCCGTCGGTGCTCGCGGGCTACGCCCGCTGCGCGCCGCCGACTTCCCCCAAATCCGTGCTCGCGCCCGCGGCGGGCGCTGCGCGCGTCAGGGGGAAGTGCGGCGTACAAGTGCTTCAACAGCCTGTGGTCAACCCGTCGAGATGAGACCAATGACAAGCTACTTCGTGCCCGCGGGTTCCCATTCGCAGACGTAGCCGTCGGACATATCGCAGCGAGCGTCGGCCCAGGTGCCGTCGCCGAGGATGGCGATGCAGTGCTCGAAGCAGAGCGTGTTGAAGGCGGCGCCGCAGTGCGCTTCCCTGCGGTTCGGTTCCCGCGGGGCCCAGTTCGTGTACGTGAAGGCTTCGCCGGTAAGCCAGGTGTACGTGCCGGTGCCCTCGGAGGTGAGCGGCACGCTTTCGTAGCCGCCGAGCCACTTCGAATCGTTGACGAGCTCACGCGCGATTTGGTTCTCGGCCGCGCTCGCGATCGTGGCGAGGTGCGCGCCTTTCTTGACGCAGGCTTGCTGGGCCGCTTCGAAATCGCCTTGATCGTAGCCATTGTAGCAATGGTGATCTTCCGACTCGAGGGTACCCGGACCGTAGTCGGCGCAGACGACTTTGCAGTTGGCGTCGCAACCGTCTTTGCCGGCGTGGCCGGCGTCATCGCACACTTCGCCTGCCTCCAAGACGCCGTTACCGCAGACGGGTTTGGGCAGCTCGGGCTTGCCGGCCGTGCCGTTCGGCGCGCCAGCTTGTTCTAGCGGACTCGATCCGCCGACGCTACCGCCTGCGCCTGCGACTGGACCGGCGCCTGCGCCTGGCGCACCGCCAGTCGCCGAGTCGCCGCCGGTTGCGGGCTTATCCGAGGAGCCGCCGTTCGCCGTGCCGCCAACCGCCAGGTCACCGCTGCTGCTGCCGCCGCTGGTTGCACCGCCGGTACCGGCCGTTGTCGGGGCGGTCACCGACAGCGTGCCGCCGGCATCGGTGCCGTTGTTGGGTGGTGAACCGTCGGCACCGAACAGATCGGCATCGGGCCTATTGCAGGCTGTGACGAACAGGAACGCGACCGCGCCGCAGCGAACGTTTACTCTCATGTTCAGCTCGCTCATTAGTGTCGAAACAGCCGCCAAACGGCCCAGCCACTACAACTAACTGCAGGGTGACACCAGCTGCGCGCAACAACAAGAGAGGTGCCGCACACACTTCGACCTTCCTTATTGTGCAATC
Source organism: Polyangiales bacterium (assembly GCA_038252755.1). Lineage (GTDB taxonomy): Bacteria > Myxococcota_A > Polyangia > Polyangiales > Polyangiaceae > PMG-095. The sequence goes on from JBBSAB010000040.1 coordinate 45,050, forward strand.
AGCTGCAAATTCGAATCAGGCTAGAGCGCGATCACAGCCATGACGGCAATTCGAACCAACGCAACAACTCGCACCGGTACTAACCAGAGCATGGCAAAGAAGGCAGTGCGGATCCTCACCGGCGTCCTCGTTGCAGGCGCGGCGATGATTGTCGCGGCGTTGCTGTATTGCATCGCAATGCCCGGTCAGTCGCGACGCGGTTCGGTACCGCCGCTGAGCAACGCCGAGCAGCAAGCGGCCGAAGATCTGCGGCGCTGCGTGAACAAGCTCGCCGTCGATATCGGCGAACGTCGCGCCACGCAAGGCGACTCGCTGCAACGCGCCGAACGCTACTTGCAGAGCGAGCTGGTGCCTTTGGCGACGCAGCCGGGCGTGACTTACCGACGCGAAGCGATTCCGAATGCGCCCGGCGACGCCGCGAACCTGGTTTTGGATTTGGCCGGTCAAAGAGCGGGTGCCCTGGTGCTGATTGGCGCTCACTACGACAGCGCGCCGGGCGGCACTCCGGCAGCCAACGACAACGGCAGCGGCACCGCCTCCGCGTTGGTGCTGGCGCGCTATTTCGCCCACACCGCGCATGCGTTACCGATCCGCATCGTGCTGTTCGCCAACGAGGAGATGCCTTACTTCGCGACCGAGACGATGGGCTCGCTGTGGCACGCGCGCGGCTGCAAACGGCGCGGCGAACAGCTGCGCGCCATGTTCTCACTCGAGACGATGGGCTACTTCTCGGACGCGCGCGGCTCGCAGCACTACCCGGCGCCGCTCAGCCGCTTGTATCCGGATCAGGGCAACTTCATCGGCTTCGTCGGCAACCTCGGGTCGCGCGCGCTGGTCCGCGATGCGATTCGCAGCTTTCGCGCCCACGCCACCGTCGCCTCCGAAGGCGCGGCGCTCCCGGCGGAGCTACCCGGCATTGGCTGGTCCGACCATTGGGCGTTCTGGCACGTTGGATACTCGGCCGTCATGGTCACCGACACGGCGCTGTTCCGCGATCCGAACTACCACGAGCTGAGCGACACACCCGAGCACCTCGACTTCGAGCGCTTGGCGCGCGTCGTCGTCGGCCTCGAGGCGACTATTTTGGACTTGGCGACGCCATGAATCGCGTGGCGCGGTGCTTGGCGCAAGCGTTGCGGCGCTCCGCAAAGCGCCAGACTTAGTGCTTCATCTCGCTCATGGCTTGGACGATCGAGCCGTGGTGAGCCAGATCGATCGTGGCGACGGGTTGGCCGCCGTCGAGCAGGGTCGCTTGCGCGCCGATTTCGCCGCGTGAAAGGCGACCGGCAATGCGTTGCACGCGCTCGGTATCGCCGATGCCAAGCGCCGGACAGCCGCCGGTTTGCTTGCACTGCACGGGCGAACGGCACAGCTCGGGCGCGTAGGCCAGCGACAGCTGCAGGTCGGCCTTTTCGCCGTTGGTGAGCTGGAGCGTCAGAGCCGTTTGATGCTCCGCCGGCACCCGCACGGGCAGGCACGTGAAGTTGCCATTGCCCCACACGCTCGGATCGTACGCCGGCTCGCTCCAAGCCACCGGTACGCCCGCCGTTGCGGCAACCGGTTGGGGCGGCACGCCGCCTGACCCCGGCGCACCCGCGACGGGTGCGGTACCGGTACCGAAGCGCTGCTTCAAGTCGGTCTCGAGATTGCTCATCTCGTTGGTGAGGATCTTGTGCACCTTGTCGCCGCGCACCAGCGCGCCCGCCGCTGAGAGTTTCACCTCGCCTGCCACGACCTCGACGTCGATGAACGACTTATCGTTCGAGTGCGCTTGCAAGCGCACTTTCTTGGCGACGTCGTCCTTCGACACCACCGTGTACTGCTTGGCGCTCGCGACCTCGAGCACGGCTGCGAAGCCCGCTTGCTGGTCGGTTTGAGTCGGCACGTCGTGGGTTTTGGCCTCCAGCCAGCGGCCAGCACAGCCACCAGACAACGCAGCACCCAACACCACGGCCCACGCCGCGCGCTTCATTCCCACTGCAGAAAACATCGGCGGAGCGTAGTGCCGGGCGCGGGCAGAAACAACGGAGGCTGCGGCTCCCGGGTCGCTGGGGCGTGACGACCGCGCTGATGCTCGAAAAAAATGCGGCCTGGAGACAGCCACCCTGGACCCAAATCACCCAGACTGGCAGGGTTGTCACGATGCAGGGCGTGTTAGCCGGCCGCTATCGACTCGACCGCCAACTCGGCAAGGGTGGCATGGGCTCGGTTTGGCTCGCCGAGCACCTCGCGCTGCGCTCGTGGGTTGCGGTCAAGCTGATGGATCCGGCGATCGCCGCGACGCCGGAGGGCGCCGAGCGTTTCCGTCGCGAAGCACAAGCGGCCGCGTCGCTGCGCAGCGCGCACGTCGTGCAAGTACTCGACTACGGTTTGCACGAACAAACGCCGTACTTGGTGATGGAGCTGATGCAGGGCGAGAGCCTGGCCAGCTGCCTCGAACGTGAGAAGCGGCTCTCGCCCGAGCGCACCGTCGCGATCATCACGCAGGTCGCGCGCGCGCTGGGCCGTGCCCACGCGGCCGACATCGTTCACCGCGATTTAAAGCCCGACAACATCTTCCTGGTGCGCGAAGACGATCAGGAGCTGGTGAAGATCTTGGATTTTGGCATCGCCAAGACGCCGCAGTCGCGATTTGGCGGCATGGAAACGCGCACCGGCGTCACGATGGGCACGCCGTATTACATGAGCCCCGAGCAAGTCGAGGGTAAGCGGGCCGTCGATTTTCGCACCGACCTGTGGGCGATGGCGGTGATCACTTCAGAATGCTTGACTGGTGTGCGGCCGTTCGACGGCTCGACTTTCGGCGAGCTGTTGCTCAACATCTGCGCGCGACCGATCCCGGCACCTTCATCACAGGGTCTGGCGTTGCGCGGCTTCGACGAGTGGTTCGCCAAGGCGACCAACCGCGACGCGGAGCAGCGCTTCGCCAGCGCGCAAGAGCTGGCCAGCACGCTGAAAGACGTCGTGGCCGGCGCTTCCGGGCCGCACGCATTCGCTCCGCAAGTCCTGCCACCGACGGCACTCATGCCCGCCCGTACTTATTCCGGCACCGCGCCCGGCCAAGCCCCGTACGCGCCCGCCGCGACTGGGGGACCTGCGCCTGCGGTTCTACCCGCGCAAGGCTTCACGCCGTCGGTCTCATCGATCAATACCTCGCAGACGTTCGAATCCGCACAGCGCAGCGGCTCCAACGCGCTGCCCTGGATCTTGCTCGTCGTCGTGCTGCTGGTCGGCGCGGTCGGGGCGACGGTGCTGTTGATGCGACCGAAGTCGAGCGAGGTCTCGGCCGACACTGCCCCGACCGCCGCTAATGCCACCCCGAGTCACGACGGCGCGCTCGCCCCCGCGCCGGAAGCGTCGATCGCCACCGATACCGCCTCGAAGCCCGCGCCGAGCAAACGCCCGACCAGCGCCGACGCACACAAGCCAACCACTGAGCCAACGCCACCCGCGACTCCGCAAGCCGCAGTCACGCCTGCGCCGGCCTCGGCACGTAAGCCGACCGCCAGCGCCGTCAGCTGTTTCAGTGATCCGTTCTCGGGCCAGATCCGCCCAGCAAGTGCTAGCCGCCCTGCCAACGCTGCGGTCTTCCCGTGTAAGCAGGATCCGTTCACGGGCACGTACAAGAAGCTGTAACTCGAGCTCTCGAAGGCCGCGCCGCGCCTCATTCACGCGCAGCAGTGCCACCCCACGTGCCGGTGCCACACAGGTGCGGCGATTGTTGAGGTTCAGTCCAGCGTCCTGCCGACGGCCAAAAACGGCAAACTTTCGAAGAATTCGCGGTGTTCGTGAGGCATGAAATCGCGCATCAGGTTGCGGCCCATGTGCTCAACGCGCTCGCGCACGCCGAGCCGCCGCTGCACGCGCTGCTCGCCCTCGTGAAACGGCGACGCTTCCTGGCCCCAGCCGATCGGCTTGCGTAGGCGTGGCAGAGGCGAGGTCGACATGTTCACCCCTTGGGTGTCGCGAGCATCGGCACGAAGCCGGGCAGCGTCTCGATACGATCGAGCCACGCGCGCAGCGCCGGGTACGGCTCAAGCGAGATGTCGCCCTCGGGTGCGCGCGCAACGTAGGCGTAGAACGCAACATCAGCGAACGTCGGCGTCGCGCCCACCAAGTAGTCGCGCTGGCCGAGCTCGGTTTCGAGCGTGGCGAACAGTTGCTTGGCGATCGTGACCGCGCGGTCGTAGTCGAGCTTGGCGCCGAGCAACCGCACGAGGCGCGCCGCAGCGGGTCCGGCAGCGAGCGGCCCCGCCGCCACCGAGAACCAGCGCTGCACGGCGGCTTTGCCTTGCGGCGTGCGCGGCCAGAACCGACCGGCCTCGTCGTAGCGCTCGCCGAGGTAGACTAGAATCGCGCAGCTGTCGGCGAGCGTGAAGTCGCCATCTTCGATCACGGGCACTTGGCCGAAGAGGTTCTTGGCCAAAAACTCGGGCTGCTTGTGGGCGCCCTGCATCAAATCCACGTGGACCAGCTCGTAGGGCAGACCAAGCAGCGAAAGGCCGAGCTCGACGCGGTGGCTGTGGCCCGAGATCGGGTGGCGAAGCAGGCGAATCGGCTGAGAAGGCTTCATAGACCAGCATCCTGAGGCTAGCCGCCCCTGACAACAATCCGTTAGATTGACGTTATTGGTCAACAGCTCGGAGCTCGGCATCGACGCGGCCGCGGCTGGCGCTGGCATCACGCGCGCGCTCTCGTACCTGGTCGCCGGCCACGTCCAAGCCGGCCGGCTACGCGGGTGAGTGGTGAGGCTTGAGTCGTGAGAGACAATTTAGGCGAAGGTTCACCCCTGAGAGAGGCACTGACCCACGCATGCTACGGCTCGCCAAGCTGCTCACACTGATCGCCGCCGTCGCGGCCGTGTCAGGCGTCGGTTGCGCGCCCGAAGTCGTGATTGCGCGCAACGACAACGACAACGGCGCTGGCACGGGCGGCAGCGGAGCCGGCGGTAGCACCACGCACGCCGGTACGGGCGGCACTGGCGTCAGCGGCACCGGCGAAGTGCCCGTCATCCCAGTCGGCGAAGGCGGCACCGACACCGTCATCATCGAAGCGCCACGGCTGCTGGCCGATTCAGTCGCGGACTTCAGTCTCACCCAGGGTGAGCGCGGCTGGTACTACGGTTTCGACACGGGCGCGGTCGACACCTTCACCTTGATGACACACAAGTCGGTGATCACGCAGTACATGCCGGCGTCGAACGACGTCTGGGATTGCTGGGCCGGCACCGCGCATTGGACGCAAATCTTCCAGCTCGGCGCACACCCGAACGGCACCCAGACCAGCACGCCCGCCAACATGATCTTGCAGCGCGCCGTGCGACGCTGGGTCAGCACCTTCGCAGGCGACGTGACGATCTCGGGCGAGATCGCGAAGATTGACGTCGCGCCCGGCTCCAACGGCGTCGACGCCTTCGTCTACGTCGACGGCGGCATACCAATTTACAGTACCTCGATCGGTGGCGCAGACGGCGGGGGTCGCGCCTACAAAGTCATCGCGTCGCTGCAGGTTGGCTCCACCGTCGACTTCGTGCTCGATCCGCACGAGGGCGACGACCGCAACGACCTAAGCCGCTTCACCGGCATCATCGTCCGCGTCGAAAGCACACCCAGCCCATAGCGCTTAGCGCCCGAGCGAACAGGCAGGCGGCTGAGCATTGGTCTCATTTCGCGATTCGAGCACGAGCGAACAGGAAGGCGGGAAGGCGGGAAGATTTCTGTTGCTCGAACAGGCGCCTGACACCCAATCGCGATCCCGCTGCGTCCAGTTGCCAGTACCACCCACCCAAAATCTCGGCCTTCCCGTCTTCCCGCCTTCCTGTTGTCCCCGCTCGCTCGGGCAAGATGTGATGAACCTTCAGAGGCTTGCATTTCGGCGGCCATGGTCGGCAGTCGAAACGGGAGAACTGGTCTACTGCTCGACGATTTCGCGGAGTTGGCGGGCGTACAGACCGCTCGGGTAACGCGACAGGCTGGCTTGGGCGCGCTGCTTGGCGGCCGCCACCTTGCCCATGCCGAGCAGTGATTGGGCGGCGATCAGATCCGCCTCGGCACCGAGACGGCCCTTCGGAAAATCGCGGCTGTGCTCGGCGGTGAGCTTGAGCGCTCCTGCCGGGTTCGGACCGACTAGCGAGCGAGCTTTCTCGAGCAGCTCGGCCTCTTCGAGCCGTGCGTCGAGCTTGAGCTTGGGGGCGCGGTCGGGCGGAGCCGTTGGCAACTCGAGCGCGGGCAGCGTTTCGACCGCGACGGGCATTTGCAGATTGTCGGAGACGACGTGCGGAGCTGCAACTTGAGCGGGCGCGGGCGCGGCTACCGGAACGTCGTTCTTGCTGGCGATGGCGTGAACCACGAACCCGCTCGCCCCGCCGACGACGGCCACGAATGCGCCCTTGGCCAGCAGCGACGTCCACACCGAAGCCGCGGGTAGTGCGGCGGTCTTGGCAACGCCAACGGCCAAGCGGTAGCGCAGGGCGTCGGAAAACGCGGGCGTCGGCGCGGCGGCGGACAGCAGATCAACCGCGCCGTGCGGCGCGTTTCCGCCCGCTTCGAGCCAGCGCACTGGGGTGTTCACGACTTGTTCTCCATCTGTCCGGGACCGAGTCTGGCTAGCGCGCGGGCGAAACGTTTCCTTGCACGATAGAGCCGAGAATACACCGTGCCGAGGGGGGCTCCAAGGCTCTCCGCGATATGTTCGGAGCTCATGCCTTCGATCTCGAACATGACGAAAACCACACGGTACTCAAGTGGCATCTCGTCCAAGATCCGCTCCAACTGTTTTGCTTGGCGAGCTGCGACCAGCTGCCGCTCGGGCGACGGGGCGGGAGAGCTCAGCGTCTCCATTTCGGACCAGTCGGAGACCAGTTCCTCACGGCGGAAGTGGGCCTTCCGGCGGTAGCCAGCCGCGACGCGGAAACAAATCTCATACAGCCAAGTGGTGATCGCGCATTGACCATTGAAGCTGCCGAGGCGGCGGTGCACGACCAGAAACACTTCCTGGTAAACATCTTCGACATGGGGTGCGCGCACCCCCATGCGGTGGAGTGTCCGCCACACGAACTCCCCGTGACGTTCGTGGACCCGGGTCACCGTAAGACGGGTCTCGGCCTCGGCCCTGGCGGCCTTGTCTGCCTCATCTTGCCCTTCCACGGGCTCGGTAATGCGAGGGATGGCGTCCGGTACTCCGCGCATGGCACTCACCGAGCGGTTGTCAGTCGAGGCGCAGGCCCAAGCCCGCAAAACCTTCGACCACCGCTGGTCCTTGTTCGTAAACCGGGTTGGACGAGGCGTCGACCTCGAAGCGATGTCGCAGCAAAGGAAAGACCGCGGCGGCACCCAATTCGAAGAACGCCCGACCGAGAAAGTGCTGGCGCAAGCCGAGCTCACTGGAGGCAGCCCACCAAAAGCGATCACCGGGGCGTTCAGGCTCGGGCGCGTACACGACCGAATGCAGCGCACCGACGCGCGCACCAATGCACGACCAGACCTGCGGCTCCCGGACACGCGCCCATAGACAGCCGGAAGCGAACCCCGCGCTGACACCGAAGCCGAGATGGGCCCTGGCGCTATGCAACTCACTTTCAGGGTAGAAAAGCGCTCCAAAACTGGCTCCAACGAGTTCACCACGCAAGGTCACCGCGAGCGACGTTCCAACGGAACTGTGCGGCAGCAGATTGGGCGAGAACAGCGCGCGCAACGACACCTCGCCGTGCAGCGTGGAGGGCGGCGGCGGAGCAGGCAGTGGCAGAGCGGGCGGGCAAACCGGTTCGGGTTTGGGCGCGGGCTCCGGCGTGGGAGGCAGCTCGGGCGCGATCGCCAACGCGACCGCCAGCGTCACTGACTTGCCCAGCTCTTCGCAATCCGCCGCGTCGCTCTCGATAAGGCGTGCTGAATCGACATCGCCCGCGTCGATCCGCAGGTAGAGCTTGGCGAGCCACTTGGCCTCCGTGCGCTGCAGCATCACTTCGATGCCGCGCTCGCCCGTGTCCGAGAACGGATTGCGCCCCAACCGCTGGGCCACTTCGTGCTCGATGACCGACGCCGACGGACAGCTGCCCGCACCGTCGGCGCGCACGACCTGCAGCCGGTACGTCGAGTCGTCCGCCAGCGCGAGGCGCGGAACACCGAGCAGGAACCACACGCCAATCCAAACCAGCGAGCTTCGATTCAGCCTGACCCTCGACGCGCCCAACGGTTTGGCTCCTTCCACCCCGCGGGAGGCAGGAATGGCTATGTAGCCTACAAACTCCTGGAGTCAAACGGTTGACCAAAACTCACGTGTCAGCGCAAGCGCGGAAAAAGGCTTGGTTACTGCTTGCATGGCCACATTCGATTAGTGCGGGGGGGCATGGAGAAACTTTCCGCTTTCATTTTGGGGGGCCAAACGCCACGTGGTGCAGTCCGTCCAACGACGAAAAAATGCGCGCAGGTGGACCTATCAATGTGAGGGGGGTGAGCGGTTCAAACCGGCACCGCCAGCACCACAAACAAAGATCGATGCGAGCGGCGCTGAGCTTCACGGACGTGGACCTACACTGGCAGCGGGCACGCAAATGCCGGCCAAACCGGGGGAAATTTGACGCGCGGTACCGCGTGATACACTCCGCCGGCCGTGAAAGTCCGTCTGATCCGAGAGCAACGCTTCGAGGCCGCCCATCGCTTGCCGAAGGTCCCCGCCGGCCACAAATGCGCGCGCCTACACGGTCACAGCTTCAAGATCGAGCTGGTCGTGTCAGGTATCGTGAATCCAGAGACCGGCTGGTTCATCGACTACGGCGATATCGATGCGCTGTGGCAACCACTGCACGATCAGCTGGACCACAACTACCTCAACGAAGTCGCCGGACTCGAAAACCCGACCAGCGAGAACCTGGCGCATTGGCTGTGGCACAAGCTGCGACCGAGCCTGCCGGCGCTGGAGCGCGTGATCGTTCACGAGACGTGCGACGCGCGCTGCGAGTACGAGGGAGACTGAAAGATGTTCGCGAAAATCGTCGAGCTAGCGTTCATCGGCTGTGCCGCGCTCGGCGTGTACGGTTTCGTGACCGCTGCCAAAGACGGCGAGACGCGCCGCTCCTGCACCTCGCTGTGCGCGCTCCGACCCGACTACGCAGCCCGCAATCGGCTCGCGCCTGATTTCGAGCTGCCGTCGATCAACGGCGGCAAGGTGCGTTTGTCGAGCCTGCGCGGCAAGACCGTCATCTTGAATTTTTGGACCAAGACGTGCCGGCCGTGCCTCGAAGAGATGCCGTCGATCGGCGACTTGGCCAAGGCATTGCGCGCGCACCCGAACGTGCTTTTGATCACCGTCACCACCGACGAAACGGCGGCCGACGCGCGCGATACGCTGAAGAGCGTGCTCGGCGGCGGCGACCCCCCATTCGAGGTGTTGATCGACGCGGAAAGCAGCACCGTCCGCGAAAAATACGGCACCAAGCTGTTCCCGGAGACGTGGTTCATCGACCAACAAGGCGTGATCCGCGCGCGCTTCGACGGCGGCCGCAGCTGGGCCAGCCCGATGACCATTGATCTCGCGGAGAGCCTGAACAATCCGATTCAGTGCAGCGTCACGTTCGACGGCGGCAAACCGCACGGGCCGATGGCCAACCTGTGCGGCGAGTTCACGCCCGACTCGAACTGAGCGAGCGCGCCCGATGAAGCAATTCGTCTGCCGCTGCGAAGACGTGACCTTGTCCGAGCTGATGAGCGGCATCGAGCGCGGTCACCGCGACATCGAGTCGCTCAAGCGCTACACCGGCTTTGGTACGGGCTACTGCCAGGGCAAATGGTGCCTGGCGACGTGCGCGCGCATCTTGGCGGAGCAGGACGGTGATCCCGGCCAAGGCATCACGCCGCGCCCGCCGTATCACCCCGTATCGTTGGCGGAGCTCGCCGGAATCGACCCCGACTGGGGCTGAGCCATGGAAAAAATCGAGAAGAAACTGCTGGCCTCGATGGCCAAGGCGTCAGCCGACTTTCGGATGCTGGAGCCGGGCGATCGCGTGATGGTAGCGGTCAGCGGCGGCAAGGATTCGCACGCCATGCTCTACCTGCTGCGCGAGCTGCAGAAGAAGGCGCCGTTCAAGTTCTCGCTGTTCGCGCTCAACGTTGATCAGGGTCACCCCGGTTTTCCGAGCGAGGTCTTGCCCGCGTACTTCGAGCGCGAAGGCTACGAGTACGTGATCGTGAAGGAAGACACCTACGCGGTCGTCACCGACAAGATCCCCGAGGGTAAAACCTACTGTTCGCTGTGCTCGCGCTTGCGCCGCGGCATCTTGTACACGCAGGCGCAGAAGCTCGGCGCGACCAAGATTGCGCTCGGTCACCACCGCGACGACGTGATCGAGACCTTGATGTTGAACCTGCTGTACGCCGGCCAGCTCAAGGCGATGCCGGCGCGCTTGCGCTCGGACGACGGGCGCAACGTCGTAATTCGACCGCTGGTGTACGCGTCTGAGGTCGAGCTGACCGAGCTGGCAGCGCTCAAGGAGTTTCCGATCATTCCTTGCGATCTGTGCGGCTCGCAAGACAACTTGAAGAGGAAGCAGGTCAAACAGCTGCTCACGACGCTCAACGATCAGAATCCGACTGTGCGCGCCAACGTGTTCGCGGCGCTCGGCAACGTGCGACCGTCACACCTGTTCGACGTCGAATTGCGGCGTGCGATCGGCGTCGACGAAGCGCTCGAAGAAGCGCCCGGCACCGGCGTCGCCAGCAACGTCGTTCCGCTGACAGCGTTACGGCGCTAAGCTCACAGCTGGAACCTGCCCCGCCCCGCGGTGTCGGTACCGGAGATGAGCGCTGCCGTGAAGCCGTCCACCGGAGCTGATGTAGCGCCCTTCGCCATCTCGGTGGCGCTGCACGGCGCCTTGCTGCTCTTGCCCGTCTTGGCCCACTTGTATGGTCATGCGCCGGCTTCCAAGCTCGAAACGCTGCCAAACAGCATCGCCATGGTCGGCAATTCGATCGAGGTCGAAGCCCCCACTCCCGAAGTCGCTGCCGCACCCGCCTCGCCCGAGCCCGTCGACGTCAGCGCTCTGCCGACCGAGCCCGAGCCCAAGCCGGAACCCGAGCTCGGCGACGCTCCTCCGCCCAAACCCGTTCGGCGACCGGCACCCAAGCCCGTCCAATCCACTCGCCCGATCGCCGCCGCGCCCGCTGCGCCAGGCTCCGACGCACCGACCTCCGGTTCCCCCGCAGCCGGCACCTTCGGCCAAGAAGGCCTCGCGCCCGGGGTGCGCCGCTTAGGCTACGCGTTCACGCGCGCCATTCCCGCCGCAACTCCTGCCGACGCCGCGTGGCGCGAGCTCCCGGTCGGTCACGTTGGCACCATCCGCATCGAGCTCGAGGTCGACGAGTCTAATCACCTCGGCGCGCTCAAAAAATGGCAGGCCCACCCCGGTGAGCCGGCGCCGCCAGCCGTTCTGGAGCGCATGGTCGAGCGCACCCTGATCCTGCTGCGCGCCGGCCAATTCGCCCTCTCCGGCTCCAACCAACCTGGCTCCGAACGCCTCGTCATCGACGTCCAACTCCGCGACGACACCGCCGACGGAGACGCCACCGACGACGTCGTCAACAAAGGCTTCGACGGCGCCACCCCCGGCCACCCTGGCAAAGCCCACTTCCGCTACGGCACCGGCCGCTCCTTCGAAGCCAAAGTCACCATCGCCACCTCCGGCCGGTGATCTACGGATCGAGCAAACAGGGAGGCGGGGAGACCGGGAGGATTTTGGGGTGGGCTAACTGGCAGCCTCGACGCAACCAGGCACCTCGCCCTCCGGAGGCAATCGAGTTTTTTGTTTGGTCCTCCAAACAGAAAACTGCGCTTCCTGCTCGCCCTCCCCGACTCCCCGACTCCCTGTTGCTCGATCGACCAACGGCGCGACGTTGCTGGGTGGGGAGGCCCGGTTTCGGTTGGAGCGGCGCCGCCCAGCTGGGCGGCTGAACTCGGCCTAGCCCCACGCGACTTACGACGGGCGCGCGATCGCGAGGTGTTTGTGCTTCAGGCGTTCGGGGGCGATCGGGGCTTCGACTTCGGCGTAGCCGTGGCCGTCCGGGCGGTGGCCGAGGGCGAGAAATTCGCTGCGGTAGGCGGCGAAGTGGCCGCCAGCGCGGACGGCACGATAGAGCGCGAGGGCTTCGGGGACGCCGCCTTGGGCGAGCACGTATTCGACCCAGGCCCATTTGGCGCTGACGGCGCGGACGTCGGCGCGACCGCGCAAGCCGCGGCGGAGGCGGTCGAGGCGCGCTTCGACGGTGCGGATGCCGGCGTAAGGCATCTTGTCGAGCGGCGTGTTGCGTTTTGCGCAAAAGGGCGCGACGCCGAGCGCGATCGGAATGGTTTTGGAGAGCTCGCTGACGAAGCGCACGCACTCGTCGATGTCTTCGTCGGCTTCGCCGGGCAGGCCGACCATCAAGTACAGCTTGAGGCGTTCGTAGCCGTGGCGGCGGGCGTTTTCGGCGGCGACTTGGTAGTGGGGCTCGCGGCCGCGGCGCTCGATCAGGTTGCGCATGCGTTCGCTGGGGCCGTCGAGCGCCGTCGTGAGAGTTTTGTAGCCAGCGCGGCGCAGGGCTCCGACGAACTCGTCTTTGAGTTTGTCGGGGCGCAGGCTGGACAAGCCGACGTGGCAGCCGCGATCGGCCAAAGCGTTGACGATATCGGTGATTTTCGGGTGGTCGCTGACGGCAGCGCCGACCAAACCGACGCGCTTGTGCTCAAGCGGGATCGCGTCGAGCACGACGTCTTTCGGCACGATGCGCATGCCGCCGTTGGTGGAGCGGCGCATCACGCAGTAGGTGCAGCCACGCGAGCAGCCGCGCTCGGCCTCGATCAAGAACATGTTCGAGAGCTCGGTGTGGGGCGTGACGATGCAGCTGGTCGCGGGCAATTGCGCGTCGTCGCAGGCGGCGATCTTCGCCAGTTGGTCACCGTGATGCTCGGGCACGAAGACGTTGGGGTGCTCGGCCAGCGCTTTCAGCGCCGCTGCGCGCGACTGGCTTTCGCCGATCGTGCGCACGACCCACTCGGCGACGCCTTCGCCTTCGCCCATCACGACTGCGTCGGCGAACGCCGCCAGCGGCAGCGGATTGGAGAAAGTCAGCGGACCGCCGCACAAGATGAACGGCGCGTCGGGGGCGCGCTCAGTGCGCAACGCCGGGATGCCCGACGCTTCGAGGAGGCGCGTCAAACCGGCCAGCTCGAGCTCGTAGGCCACGCTGAGCGCGATGATCGGAAACTCCGACAGGCCGCGCAGCGACTCATACGTGACCGGGCGCTCGGTGTCGGTACCGGCGCGATCGGCGCCATCGGGCAAGAACGCCCGCTCGCAGCACACGCCCGGCATGTCTTGCAGCGCGCGATAGATGCGCTGGTAGCCGAGCGAGCTCATCGCGACGTGGTACGGTGATGGATACGCCAGCACAACCGTGAGCGGCGCTGATTTTACAATGCGACCGCGCTCATCGGAGAGGCGAGTCTCGATCGTGCGCCGTGTGGATTCGGAGAGCATGCGGGGGCGGTCGAAAGCTGGAGCGCCGGAGTATATCTCGCCCGGCGCGCCGCGCCGCCCGCGGCCCGTAAAAGCTCTGGGAGCGGTGGTCTCGAGCCATTTCCCGAGCTAAGCTCCAGCGCCCGTGAGTCAGGATTCGCTGGTATACGACTGGAACGAGACCGACGCCGCCAGCTGGCGCCGCCGACCGGTCCAGTTGCTCGACGAGACGCTGCGTGACGGCTTGCAGAGCCCTTCCGCTCAGAATCCGTCGCTGACGCAAAAGCTCGAAGGCTTGCGGCTGATGACACGGCTGGGTGTCAGCGCGGTGAACCTGGGTTTGCCTTCGGTTTCGAGCGCAGCGCGCCACGAAGCCGCGCAAATGCTGCGAATGATCCGCGAGGAAAAGCTGCCGCTCTTGCCAGTGTGCGCCGGCCGCACGCTGCCCGGCGACGTCACGCCGATTTTGGAGTTGGCCGAAGAGACGGGCGTCGCGATCGAGGTTTCGGTGTTCGTCGGCGCGAGCCCGATTCGCTGGCAGGCCGAAGGTTGGGACTTGCAGCGCGTCTCCAAACTAACGCGCGATGCGGTCGCGCTCGGCGCTAGCGCCGGACTGCCGGTGACGTTCGTCACCGAAGACACCACGCGCACTCCGCCGGAAACGCTGCGCCACTTGTTCGAGCTGGCGATCGAGAACGGCGCGACTCGATTGTGCCTGTGCGACACTGTTGGCGCTGCCTCCAGCGACGGCACCCGCCGGCTGGTCACGTTCGCGCGCGAGCTGGTGAAGGGCGCCAGCCGCAGCGTGGGCCTCGACTGGCACGGCCACGACGACCGCGGGTTGGCGCTGGCCAACGCATTGACCGCCGTCGAAGCGGGGGTCGACCGCGTGCACGCGACCGCGCTCGGCATCGGTGAGCGCGTTGGCAACACGGCGCTTGAGCTGTTGGTCGCCAATCTGGCGTTTCTCGCCGGCAGTGAGCCGGATGCAACGGCCCTGCGCGCGTACTCGGAACATTTCGCGACCGCGCTCGGCGTCCTGATTCCAGAGAATCATCCGCTGTTGGGCGCCAACGCGTTCCGCACCGCAACCGGCGTGCACGCGGCCGCGATCGTGAAAGCGCTCGGCAAGGACGCGGCGCTCGCCGATCGCGTTTACAGTTCGGTGCCGGTCAGCCGCTTCGCCAACGGCCACGACATTCGGATCGGCTACATGTCGGGCACGTCGAACGTCGTGCACTGGCTGCGCCGCCACAGTATCGAGCCGAGCGAGCCGCTGGTGACGCGCATCTTGGAGCGCGCGCGCGCCGCCAATCGCGTGCTGCGCGACGATGAAGTGCTGGCGGTAGTGCGAGCACGCTGAAGCGCCCACATCGGTGCTGCGACGATCGGCAATCGGCTTAAGCGTTAGGAAAGAGCGCCGTTCAACGCCCTTGTGACGGAGTCCATCACACCGCGCCCCAACAAGAACCCCGAGATCCGCTTCCAGCCCAGCATGCTGAGCGTGCCGAGCGCTGCCACTACCGTGCCGCCGGAAAACAAGCCGCGCGGCGCTGGGCCGCAACCGCCGAAACAGAACGCGCGGCGCAAGCTCTGGTTCTTCGCCGCACTGGCCGGACTTGCAGGCGCGCTCGGCGTCAGCGCGCTGCAACGCCCAGCGGCGATCTTATCGCAGGTGCACAGCGGCTCGCCCGGCTACCGCCAATCTTCCACTGGTCACGATCTACACTGGGGCCACACGCCGTTAACCGTTTACCTCGACAGCTCGCTGGCGGCGCTCGGCCCCGGCGCAAACGAGGCGGTGATGCAAGCGTTCGGGCAGTGGGTGGGCAGTGACCAACGCCTGCCGGTCTTGAGCTTCGACAGCGGCAAGACTTCCGCGACACCGATTCAAGATGGCAAGAGCACCGTGAGCTACGGGCGCATCACCGCGCCCGGTCACGAGCGCGATTTGGCGATCACGGTGACGTACGCCAACGACCAATCCGGCGAAATCATCGAAGCCGACATCATCTTGAACGCGCTCTATCCGATGGGCGTGTTGACTGCCAAGGCAGTTGCTCAAACCACGACGCCCACCGTCACGCCGCAGAACAACGGCAACGGTAGCGAGCACCACGACAACGACGAGAAGAACACCGGCAGCACCTCGACCAGCAAGAGCATGACCACCGAGGAGGCCGTCGACTGCAAAAACCGCTACGACGCGCAAAACGTGGCCACGCACGAGGTCGGACATTTCTTCGGCTTGGGTGAGGACCCGATCAAGAGCAACGCGACGATGTTTCAGGTCATCGACCAGTGCGAGACGCACAAGCGCGCGCTGGCAACGACCGACGTCGGCGCGCTCGGCACCTTGTACGCCGAGAGCGAAGATCCCGAAGAAGCCAAGGCCGGTGCGCGCGCCTGCAGCTTCGGCGGCGTGCCCCCAAGCGGCGGCGCACTGGCAGTTTCTGGCCTAATTTTGTGTCTGTCGCTGCTCGGTCGCCGACGCGCGCGTTGATGCTAGAACCGGCGGCGTGAACGCGCCCCCACCCGCGCCCCCCGGCCGACGAACGGCGCTGAGCCAGCTCGGCGGCGCGGTCGACGTAGCGGGCGACCCGCAATTGGCGGACACGCTGCGCGCGGCGTTCGACGTGGTAGCTACCGAAACCGCGGAGCTGAGCGACGTGCACGGCTTTCACAGCTACCCGGCGCGCATGCACCCGGACACCGCTCAGCGGCTGATCGCGCGTCTGTCGACACCCGGTCAGTCGGTGCTCGATCCGTTTTGCGGCAGCGGCACGGTGCTGGTCGAAGCGCGACGGCTCGGCCGGCGTGGTCTCGGCTACGACGTGAACCCACTTTCGCGCGAGCTCAGCTGGTTGAAGACTTTAGCGCCGAGCGACGACTGGATCGCGGCGTTGACGGAAGAAGCCGACCGGGTTGCAGCTCACGCCGACGAACGACGTAAGCGCAAAGCCGGCGCCACGCAGCGCTACGCCGACGTCGACCGCGCGCAGTTTGCCGCGCACGTGCTGCTCGAGCTCGACGGGCTACGTGACGGCTTGCAAAAATCCGCGCTACCAGAGCAGCAGCGCGCGCTGTTTTTGGTGCTGTCCGCGCTGCTGACGAAGGTGAGCCAGAAGAGCGGCGACAGCACTGCGCACGCCACCGAAAAGCGCGTCGCGCCCGGCTTTCCGAGTCGCTTCTTCCTCAAGAAGACCAGCGAGCTGTGTCGCCAATTGGCTGAATATCGCCAAAGTTTGCCGATGGAGGCGCCAGCGGCGGGGTGCACCTTGGGCGACGCGCGAAAATTGCCGGGCCTAGCTCCGAGCTCGGTCGCGTTAGTCGTTTCGTCGCCGCCGTATCCAGGCGTTTACGACTATTTGGCGCACCACGACGATCGTTTGCGCTGGCTGGGGTTGCCGTCGCACGACTTCGAGAAGCTCGAGATTGGTTCGCGACGCGAGCTCTCGGGCGAATCCTTCGGTCCAGCGCTGGCGGTGTGGGAGCGCGACTTGGCAGCGACGCTCACAGCGCTCGGGCGCGGCCTCGCCGCGGGCGGGCAGATCGTCCTTTTGATCGCCGACTCGACACTGGCGGGCAAGCCGCTCTACGCCGATCGCGTGGTCGAGAAGGCGGCGCCAGTTGTCGGGCTAAGCGTCGTGGCGCGCGCTTCGCAGGTCCGCCCGCATTTTCACGGCGGTTCGCGCGACGCGTTCGTCAAAAAGCCGCGCCGCGAACACTTGCTTTTGCTCGGCAAAGTTTAGCGCGAACGCTGAAGCGGCCGCGACAAAAGGCCCAGCGCGAGCGCCCACACCGCGCCGATGCTGGCGTGGCCGAGCAGCAAATGCCCGAGGTGCGCCGACGGACAATGCGCGTGCAGCAGCAGGTTGGCCGCAATGCCGGCGAGCGCACCCGCCGACACCAGCACCGTGACCGGCACCACGTCACGACGTTCGAACAGCCAGTAGAGCAACAAAAACGGCACAACCAATGCCGCCCCGTACGAGAAGCAAGCCGCCGGATTGCCCCAAGTGGCGGCCATTTCCGGCGTGCCCGAACCGAACGGCACCAGCAGCGAAGCCAGCGCCGGCGCTACCAAAAGCGCGACCGCGACTGAACGACCGCGAGCTTCGGCACCGAGCGCCGCGCTCGGACCGCGCGTCACGCGCCGCACGCCCAGCACGAGCGCGCCTCCGAAAACCAGCACCACGCCCCAGAACACCGCCGGCGAGTATTCGGCAAAGTCCGGCCGCCGCCGCAGCAACAGCTCGAACACCAACAGCGCCACCGCAACGCCGAGCAGCGCGCCAGCCCGAACCCGCGTCGGCAGCGCCCGCAGGCGAGCGCGCAGGCCAACCTCCCGCTGCACGTCGCGGTCGACCAAGGCGAACAAGTCGCCCGGTTCCATCTCCGGAAGAACGGCACCGGCCAGCCGCCGCCCGAGCTGGCCGTCTTGTTCGAAAAGCTCGCGGCAAGGGCCGCAAACCCGCACGTGTGCGTCTACGTCAGGGCCCGCGGGAACGCGCCCTGCCACGAAGAGGCTGCGGATCTCAGCACATTCCAAGGTCTCGCTCCTCATATGCTGCCCGCTCGTTCGCGGTTACCGGTCGCGTCGCCCCCGCCGCCGTCACCGGGTAGGGGTGGCAGCGCGGCATCGTCGCCCAAGGCTTGGCGCAGCCGGACGTAGCCACGGTGGGCCCGCACCTTGACCGCGCTCACACTCGCACCCACCACCACCGCCACCTCCGGAAACTCCAGCCCGTCGAACCAGTGCAGCTCGATGACCTCACGCTGGTCGGCCGGCAAGCCATCCAGCACGCGCGCCAGCGTGCGTCGCGCGTCGACGCGAGCGGCGCCGAGCGCCGCCACCGCAGGCTCCGGGATCAAGTCGGCGTCGAGCGAGCGCTCGGGTCGGCGCTTCTTCTTGCGGAAGTACTCGCGCTTCAGGTTCATCGCGATTGTGAACACCCACGGCTTGAGCTTCTGCCCCAGATCGAAGTCAGCGCGCGCGCGGTGCAGCTGCAAGAACGTCTGCTGCACGAGATCATTGGCTTCCTCGCGCACGTACAGCTCACGCAGCATGGCGCGCAGCAACAGTGGCGCGTAGCGCGCGAAGATGACGCGAAACGCCGTGGCGTCGCCGCCTACGTAGGCTGCCATCAGCTGTTCGTCGCTGCGCGAGTCGGTCAACGGGCGGCACAGTAGTCAAAAGCCCAAGCTGCGCCAATTCGCCCGTGCTACCGACCACGCATGGCCGCGGAAAACCGGTTGGCGCGTGAAACCAGCCCCTACCTGCTGCAGCACGCCCGCAATCCGGTCGATTGGTACGCCTGGGGCGCCGAGGCGCTCGAGCGGGCGCGCCGTGAAGATCGGCCAATCTTGCTGAGCGTCGGCTACGCGGCTTGCCACTGGTGCCACGTGATGGAGAAGGAATCCTTCGAAAACGAAGCGATCGCCCAGCAGATGAACGACTCGTTCATCTGCATTAAAGTCGATCGCGAGGAGCGGCCCGACATCGACGACATCTATATGAGCGCCACCGTGGCCATGTCGGGCAGCGGCGGCTGGCCGATGACGGTGTTCCTGACGCCCGAGCAGCAGCCATTCTTTGCCGGTACCTATTTCCCACCGATCGATCGCTTCGGGCGGCCCGGCTTCCGCACCGTGCTGCAAAAGCTCGCCGACCTTTGGCAAAACGAACGCCAGGCAGTGCTCGGCCAAGCCAAAGAGCTGACCGAGCACGTGCGCAAGCTCTCCGGCCCCGGACCGAGCGGCGGCTTGCAGCTCAACAGCCAAAAGAGCGCCGTGCAACAGCTCGCTCAAAGCTACGACACGCGCTACGGCGGCTTCGGCAAGGCACCCAAATTTCCGCCCGCTCAAAGCCTGGAGCTGTTCTCGCGCTACGCGCGCCGCACCGGCGACCGCGACGCGCTCAGCATGCTGAAGGGCACGCTCGACGGCATGAAAGCCGGCGGCATGTACGACCAGCTCGGCGGCGGTTTCGCTCGCTATTCGACCGATGAGCGCTGGCACGTGCCGCACTTCGAAAAGATGCTGTACGACAACGCGCAGCTCGCCAAAGCGTACACCGAAGCATTTCAACTGACCGGCGACGCCGAATACGCGCGCATCGCGACCGAGACGCTCGACTACGTGATGCGTGAGATGCAGAGCCCCGATGGCGGCTACTATTCGGCCACCGACGCGGACAGCGAAGGCATCGAAGGCAAATTCTTCGTCTGGGAGCCGCACGAAATCGAAGAGTTGCTCGGCGCCGACGACGCCGAGCGCTTCTGCGCCTACTACGACGTCACCCTCCAGGGTAACTGGGAGGGCCTGAACGTGCTGCGCGTGCTGCGCCCGCACGAAGTCGTCGCGGCCGAGCTCGGCGTCTCGCTGGCCGAGCTCACGGCATCGCTTGAGCGCGCAGTGCCGATCCTGTACGAGGCGCGCAGCCAACGCGTGCCGCCGTTGCTCGACGACAAGGTACTAGTCGCCTGGAACGGCTTGATGATCGACGCGTTCGCGACCGCAGCGCGCGTCTTTCCGGAACGCGGCTACGCCGAATCGGCGACGCGCGCCGCGACGTTCCTGTTGGAGAAATTGACGCGCCCCGACGGCGGTTTGCATCGGACGTATCGCGCCGCAAAGGCACACATTTCCGGCTATTTGGAGGACTACGCCTACTTCGCCCAAGGCTTGGTCAGCCTGTACGAGGCCGGCGGTGACGAACGCTTCTTGAACGAAGCCGCACGCCTGGCCGAACGGCTGCTGAACGACTTCGGCGATCCCGAAGGCGGCCCCTTTTATCAAACCGCCCATGACCACGAAGCCTTGATCACGCGCGTCCGCGACGGTCACGACGGTGCGATTCCCAACGCCAACGCGATCGCCGCCCACGCTCTCGCGCGCCTCGCTCGTCATCTGGGCCGCCCTGAATGGGAAGAACGCGCCGCCCAGGCGTTGCGCGGCTACGCGCAGGCCGTCGAACGCCTACCGCGCGCCTTCGGCAGCACGCTCAACGCGCTCGACTTCATGACCGAGGCCTCGCTCGAGCTCGTGCTCGTCGGCGAACCTGGCACCTCCGGCTACGACGATCTGGCCGCGGAAATCGCCAAACGCTACGCCCCCAACCGCATCGAAGCGCGCATCCCTCCCAACCACACCTCGCGCCTCCCGCTCACCGAAGGCAAAACCCTCGTCGACGGCAAAGCCGCGCTCTACGTCTGCCGCAACTTCGCCTGCTCTGCCCCCGTCACCACACCCACCGCCGCGGAGGCCCTGCTCACCATTTCCGGCGATCGCCAGGCCGGCGTCTAAGCCCTGCCCAGGCCGAGCGAAACAACAGGAAGGCGGCTGATGATTCATCGCATCTTGCCCGAGCGAGCGGGGACAACAGGAAGGCGGGAAGACGGGACGGCCGAGATTTGGGGTGGGTGGTACTGGCAACTGGACGCAGGGGGATCGCGATTGGGCCTCAGGCGCCTGCTCGAACAACAGAAATCTTCCCGCCTTCCCGCCTTCCTGTTTTCTCGCTGCTCGAATCGCGAAATGAGACC
>JBBSAB010000041.1:0-65478 GCA_038252755.1 Polyangiales bacterium
TCGCGAACTCCTCGGCCGTCTTCCCGCTCTCTTTCCACTGCCGAATCCGCTCAATCCACTTCTCGTCTGTCACCGTCATGCCGCCAAGTCTGACGACTCACGATCTCGCGCGGAAGAACGGGGTCGGTGCACCGGATACGAACGATCTGGCCGTCGGCGACCTGATCGGGCGGG
The DNA here is from genome assembly GCA_038252755.1 of Polyangiales bacterium. Lineage (GTDB taxonomy): Bacteria > Myxococcota_A > Polyangia > Polyangiales > Polyangiaceae > PMG-095. The sequence goes on from JBBSAB010000041.1 coordinate 175, forward strand.
CATTCTGTGGGCTCGAAGCCGGCGCCGCCGGGACCGCCGAGTGTGTCACTACTGCCTTCCGCATGAACGATGAGCTCGAAGTTGGGTGTTGCCCCCGCAATGGCGAGCGAGGCGCAGCGAATCTGCAGTGCGTCGATGAACCCCCCGGAACGTCCGCTGAAACCGGTCACGAACTGATTAGGAGCGCAAAGAGCAACCTGGGTGACGCTGTCGGGTGCACCACGCTCGGGCAAGGCGACGGTTTGCACGACTTTCACCACGAACTTTCCTTGAGTCGAGCTGCTGACGACAGTGACCTCGCCGCACACACCGTGGATCGATCGGACCGGCCCCGGCGGACTCTCGGTCGTGCCCTCCACGCCGATGAGGACTTGGTCGACGGGACACGTGTCGGGAAAGTCCTCTCCCTCGCCCGCCGTTTGCCAAACCACTTCCTGATTACTCTTGCCGAGTTGGATGGCAACCGGCTTGGCCGGCTCACCCGCCTGCCCAGCGCTAGCGTCCACTCCCGCGCTACTGCCAGCGCCTCCAACCGTGTCAGCGCCTCCAACCGTGTCAGCGCCTCCCGCGGCTTCACTACCCCCTTCGCTGACGCCACCCACCCCTGTGCTGCCGATTCCGGCTCCACTGTCGCCGCCGCTCCGGTAACTAGGGAAGGAGCACGAGAAGCAACTGGTAGCAACGATGAGCACTCGGCACAGCGACGAGTCCCTGGCCGGCCAAACACATCCAAGCATCAACCGCTAAGCATAGCGGAAACAGACGCGCGAAGGCCGAAATCCTGCCGGCGCGCAGCGGAGGGCCCGCCGTCGCAGTGTAGCCAGGTGTGTGCGCCGCTTTTGCCCACTGCTTAAGCGTCCGATAACTCCCGCGCGTCCGAGTCGTCATGCTTTCAGCTCACGAATTGCGCCCGTGCAATAGGCTGAGTTTCCGAAGGTCGACAACACGCGGATTGCTGGTGCAACGAGCTCGGTTTGGGGTGGGACCACACCCACGATCACATCCCATTCCTGCTCGCAGGGTTCCGTCGGTGCCTACGTCAAGACCGGTCCAGTCGTGGACACGTAAGGCCCCCTGCCGTGCCTCCCAAGCGCGGCCAAGCTAGAGCCACGCGGTACTCAGCTATGGCTGCGCCGCGATGCCGCGCTCGCAACCGCTCGGGGCGTAGCGCCCGCCGACGATGGCGGGGCGTTCGTCACTGGCCAAACTGCCAATGGTGAGCTGTTCGTCGGCAATTTGCTTCCTTGACGTGCGCGACGTCGCTCAATCGCCGGCGTCGCTCGGTTGACCGTTTGCGTCGCAGGCCCAAGCGCAGTCGCGCTCGAAAGCGCCGGCAGCGTGATCGAGCCATTGCCGCTTCCATTCGCGGACGCGGTTGGGAGTGACACCATGGCGTTGAGCTAGGTCCGGTACCAAATCGGGCCTCCGAATCGCTGCCAGGGCGACTTCGGCCCTAACAGTATCGCTGGTCCGCACGCGCGTTTTCTTCGCCATCTTCCGTGCTTGGGCTAGGGGCACACGAGCTCGAGCCCGTCTGACTTGACCCAGACCGGCTTCGTCGTCGTGCTCATCACCGCGTCGTGGTGCCCCGGGCTGAAGTCGCGGCTCACGGTGCCGGCTCCCTCGTCGAAATGCCAATAGCCAACCAGCCCGGCTTCGTCCCCGTTCAACACGCTGTGCATCGAGGACTTTATTTCGGCGTTGGTTCGGGCGCGGTTCCAGATCCGTAGCTCATCGATCTTTCCATCGAAGCCAAGATCGCCGAAATCTTGCGAGAAACCGATGTGAATCGGCGTGGCTTCGGTGCGCACCGAAAGGTGCCCATGAAGCGTCGCCTGGCCCTCGAATACGGTCTCGCCATTGGCGATCGCGGCGAAATTCGTCGTGTCCTTGTTGTAAACGACGGCAAAGTGAACCCAGCCGGTTTCTTTGAAGTTGGGTGAACCGGGGGTGAAGGGTGCCCACCAACCGAAGTCGTTCGACTTGTCACTGTAGATGTTGAGCGATGGGTACCCGTCTTGGACCAACGCGCTGTTCTCCCACTTCGTTGCGAAGTCGAGGCCCAGGACCTTGCCGCCGCCGGCAGTGCCAATATCGAAAAGCGGATGGCCCATGCGCCAGGTTTTCGGTTGTGTGTAGGCCCACATTTCGATGGTGCGTGAAGCATCGCCGGCGGGCATGTCGCCCATCAGATCGGCGACGACCTCGTCGATCTGATCGCCGTCGAACTGAAGTGCCATTCCGGCACCCATGCACGTCCAAGGCGCTGCGGAAGCCGAGCCGGCGCCGCCTCCGATCGAGTCTCCACCCGTGCCGCCGACCCCGCCGAGCCCCCCAACATTGCCGCCAACTCCGCCGCTCGGGGGCACGGAGCTTGCGCCGCTGCTGTTCCCTGCGTCACCGCCAACGGGGTGATTGCCCCCAGCGCCAACCGACGTGCCGCTCGCTCCTGCGGCGTTGGGGCTCACCATGGCGGCGCCGCCTGCTGCCGAGTCGGAACGGCCAACGCTGCCTTCGGAGCATCCCCAAACTGCGATAGCGAGCGCGAGGAGTGGCCCTAGCCGCGCTGGGTCGTGTCCCCTGACGATTTCAAGCGGAGAAATTGGTTCGGGCATTTTGAAAACGGTGCGGGCAACGCGCGCCTTCCAGTAGCCCGAGCGCTGGTCGCGGTGACTTTTTTTTCGATGCCCCGTGGATCTCGGATCGGAGTCCTGCCGTGAGCCGGTCCCCTTGGCCTATTGCGGCTTCGTACGCGATTTTGTGATGCGACCGTCGATTTCGTACGAAGCGCAGCCACTGAGAAATTGCTGCCTGATCGTGGCTCGTCGTCCCGACTAGCCATGAAATGAGAACGGGAAACGTCGGCTCCCGAAAGAGGCAGTCATGAAGCGCAGTCGCTATGCTTGCTGGCAGGCGGCTGTTTGGTCGGGTTCCCTGCTATGGCTTGCCGGTTGCACCGGCTTCGTTAAAGGAAATGTCGGGTCCGGACCTCACCTCGACGCCAATGGCAACTTGGTCGACGCCAATGGCAACTTGGTCGACGCCAGCGGCAACCGCGTCGACGCCAACGGCACGCCTCTGGACGCCAACGGCAACCCGACTGCCGGCAGTGGCGGCGGGACGAATGCCTCCTGCACTGGGCCAGTCGACCCTGGTTTCAATCCGGTTCGCCTGCTGACCACTGATGAATACAGTCGCACGGTGCAGGACCTGACCGGTGTCGATCCGCTCGGCAAGCACCTGATCACGCCTGAATCGCCGACTACGACTTTCGATCGCAGCTCGCAAACGTTCTCCTTCTCGGGGCTGCAAGCCAGCTCCTTCATGGATGTGGCTGAAAGCGCAGCCCAGGCCGTGATTGGAACTGCCGAAAGCCGTGCCAAGTTTCTGGGCTGTGAACCGTCGGCACCCGAGTGCTTGAGCCACTTTGCCGGGTCCTTCGGGCGCCGTGCGTTTCGGCGCGCGCTGTCGCAGGAAGAGGTCGCGGCGCTCGTCACGCTCGCGCAAGAAGCGAAGGATGATCCGAATCCTTATGCTGGAGCCGGTCTGATCGTGCGTGCGCTACTGCAGTCGCCCAAGTTCTTGATGCATATCGAGCTAGGGACGCCGGAGCCGAACGGCAAACGCCACAAACTGACTGGTCCGGAGCTCGCGTCACGACTGTCTTACCTGCTGCTTGGCACGCTGCCGAGCGAGCAGTCGCTCGCCAACGCTGAAAAGGGCGGGCTCGATGCTGTCGCCGGTGTCGAGGCTGCGGCGCAGGAAATGCTGGCCACTAGCCAGGCCCACGCGCAGCTGCGCGCGTTTTTTACTCAGTGGTTCGGACTTTCGCGCCTGCAAGCGGTCTCGCGCGACGCGGCGGCCTTTCCCGCGTGGAACGACGGTTTGCGCCAGTCGATGCAGGAAGAAACGCTCAAGCTCGTCGACGATTTCGTTTGGACCGACGGGCGGAAGTTCATCGATGTGCTCGACACTCCGCAGACGTTCGTCGATGCCAACCTGGCCAAGCTCTACGGAGTCGCCATGGCTGGATCCGGCTTTCAGAAAGTGGGCCTCGAAGCCACGCCACGCCTCGGTTTGCTGACACAGGCCAGTTTGCTCACGCTCACGGCTGGCGGCGACGTGACGCCGATTCGGCGCGGAAAATTCATTCGCGATACCTTGCTTTGCAAGCCGCCGCCGCAGGTGCCCGCCGCCGTACCGGACTTGCCGCCGATTGTCCCCGGTCAGACTCAACGCCAGCGGCTCGAGTCGCACCGCACCAATCCGGCCTGCGCCGCCTGCCACGCGCAGCTGGATCCGCTCGGATTCGGGCTCTCGCGCTTCGACGACATCGGTGCCTATCGCGAGGTGGATGCGTCCGGCAACGCGATCTCCGATCAGGGAGTATTCCCCGAGGCTACGCCGCCTGAGTTCCACGGGCCGAAGGAGCTTGCCGCGAAGTTACGCGCGACCGGCGATTTTCAGGCCTGTGTCGTCGAGAGATTGGTCGAGTTCAGCTTGGCCCGCAACACGCAGCCAACCGACGCGTGTGTGAGCCAGACCGTCAACCAGGCCTTCGCTAGCAGCAACTACGATTTTCGATCGGCTGTCGTAGCGCTCGTACGAAGCGATGCGTTCCGGTATCGACGGGATCCCGCAAAGGAAGAACAAGCACCATGAGTCGCTTTCGATTGTCGCGTCGAACCGTGCTGCGTGGCGTGGGCCTGGCCGGCGTGAGCGTGGCGCTGCCAGTACTCGAGGTGATGCACGACGGACGCGGGCTCTGGTTCACGTCTGCGGAAGCCGCAGCCGTCACGCCGCCGCTGCGCTTCGTGCTCTTCCATATTTCAAACGGCGTTTCCGCGACCTCACTGGCGCCGTGGACGCCGAGTGGTGCCGGCGCGGGATACACGCTGTCGCCAGCGCTTCAACCGCTCGGGGCGCTGAGCAATAAGATCAACGTCATCACTGGCTTGAAGCACACCGCGTACTACCTCAGTCAAGGCACCGGCGAGCACGCCAAAGCGACCGCATCGCTGCTGGCGGGGGTCGGAACCACGACGGACTCCGCGCAAGCTACGACGATCGATCAGTTGATCGCCGGCGCGTGGGCCAATCAGACCGCCCTCGCCTCCGTGCAAGCCATCTGTGATCCGAGCGGCCCGCCTGTGGCGGGCAAGGACGATTTGCCGCCGATTCGTGATTCTTGGCGCGCGCCAGGCCAACCGATGCCACCGATCGAAGATCCGGCTTCTTACTTCAAGCGCTTGTTCGGCAGCAGTCCGGCGTCCAACCCGAACCCGACTCCCATGCCCGGCTCGATGCCGGACGGCGCCGCGCGCGAAGCTCGCTACCGCAAGAGCGTGCTGGACTATGTGGCGAGCGACATTGGCTCGTTGAACAAAGTGCTGGGCGCCGAAGACAAGCAGCGCTTGGGGCTTCACCTGCAGGTCATCCGCGATCTGGAAAATCAAATCGCTTTCATGAATCCCGCTGCCCCAGGCGGCGGCGGTGGCACAACAACTCCGGGCGCTGCGTGCCAACAAGCTCCGACCCAGCAGGAGCTGGGCGGCGCTGGCAGCGGCGAGGCGCGGGTCAAGATGATGACCAAGCTGACGGCGTTGGCGTTGCAGTGTGATCTTACCCGCGTAGCCACGCTCCAATACGGCTGGCCCTTCGGAAACGCGACGTTTCCTTGGATCGGCGTCAGCGGCGGGGACCATGATCTCTCCCACGGCAGCAATGACGGCTACCTGCCGTGCGTGAAGTACAAGGTCCAAACCTTTGCTTCACTCGTGCAGATGCTGCATGACACGGCCGACGGCGCGCGTACGCTGCTCGAAAATTCGCTGGTCATGGCGACCAGCGATGTCGGGCTCGGTAGCCACAATACGGCGGAACACGGCGTGCTCTTGGCCGGCACTGCCGGCGGGCAGATCAAGACCGGCATGCACCAGGTCTTTGCCCAGGGAACTCCGCTCAACCAGCTGATGCTCAGCGTGCTTCAGCTGCTCAAGATCCCCGGCATCACGAAGTTCGGAGCCGACGGCAACCAGCCGCTCGCGCTGGCGTGAACCGAGGCCTCGTCTCCCAATCTGCAATTTGCAGGGCTCCAAAGCCGCACGCTAGCCAGGCCGCGTATCCTTCATGCTAGGTTGCCCGGGCGCGCAATGCTTCCGATCGTCGCCATCGACGTTCCCGCTGACTTTCCCCCGGTCGCAGCGTCCACGATGGTCCAGCGCTGTGAGCAGGCGCTCGGCCCGGGGCGCTGCCGGCTGAGCTCCTTGGAAGCTCGAGGTGCGAGCGCGAACTACGTGGCTGTTCTTGTGACGAATCCCGACGAGCCCGATCACATCGACGTCGAATTTCGCGTTGCATCGAGCTCTGGCGCAGTTCTGTCGCGCAGAAGCCTCGCGTTTTCGGAACGTGACGCAGAGCAAAGTCGCTGGGCATCGGTCGGATTGGTGATTGCCGGTTTGGTCGCCGCAGACAACGTGGTGTCGCCGCCTCCCGCGCGACCAGCAGAGCGCATCCGACGACCAGCGCCAGTCGCCCCGAAGCGTGCTCTGCCGTTCGCTGACTATCCAGCTTGGGGATTGGACCTGGGGGTGCTCGCAGGACCGGGGCTCAGCGCTGGGCCTTATCGAGTTGGCGGATCGGTGCGGATATGGCACCGCCTCAAGTTCGCACCGCGCGTGATCCTGCGGGCTGGGGCCGACTATTCGGGTCTGGGTGGTGAGCCCCGTTTGCGTTGGCTATCCGTAGGAGCCGGCCTTGGTGCTCGTTGGGGTCAGCGCGCGTCGCTCTTCAATGCCGAGGTCGTTGGTGAAGTGGTCGGCCAACGCGTGGTCGCCAGCGTAGGCGCACCTTCGCGGTCCGGGTACGACAGCGACGCACGTGCCCGGTTTGGCGGCAGAATCGGCCTCGATATCGGCGTTTGGGCCAGCAACTACGCGAGGTTCGTGCTGGGGGCAGAGGCGACGGCGCTCACACCCCCCGTGAGAGTGGAGCTGCACAACGAGGTGGTTGGACGTGAGCCGACGGGTCGTGTCGCGCTCACCGGGGCCCTGCGTTTCTCGCTCTGAGCTGGGGCATACAGTATTTTGCCTGCTTGGCGGGGCGCCCCACGACTGTCAACATGAACGCGATAGTTGCCACCCAGTAGGTCTCCGGAAACCCAACGACCGCCCTCGATTGATGCCACCCCCCGCTCAGCGCTCTGGAGTTTCGACGTCCGGCCGGGCGGAGGTACGAGCGCGCGCCGAGGTCGAGCGGATCGGTATCAACGAGACTGAATTGCTCCGCTGCGTGGTCGCCGGCGAACGTTGGGCGGCCGAGGCGCTCTACGAGCTCGTTTACCCGAGCATTGCCGCGAGCCTTCAGCGTGTCCTCCACTTCGCAAGCCATGACTACGATGACCTCGTCCAAACCACTTTCGAGCGCCTCATTCGCTCTGTGCTGGCACGGAAAGAAGCCGTCTTGAGCCTGTCGGCCTGGGCCTCCGGTATTGCGACGCACACTGCGCTCGACGCGTTGCGCGCGCGCATCCGCGAACGAAAGTACTTTCAATCGGAAGACGTCGGCGGAGGCGCACTTCTGGCTGTGGCTGGTTCGGTGAGCGAAGAGCAGCAGCTAGAGGCGCGGCGACAGCTGCGTGTCGTCCAAGAATTGCTCGGTCGCATGAAGCCGGCGGAGGCCGAGACCGTCGTGCTGCACGACATGATTGGCCACGACTTAGCCGAGACGGCGGCGCTCACCGACGTCAGCGTCGCGGCGGCCCAATCTCGCCTCGTGCGTGGGCGCAAGGAGCTGCGGCGTCGCGTCGAGCAGCGGTTGGCGCGGGGGGCGAAATGAACGACGAGGCCAAAGTGCGTGAGCTGTTCGCGAGCAGCACCGCTCGGCCGATCGATCTCGACGGGCGCCAATTTAGAGTTAATCGTGAGCGAGCCATCTCGACCATCCTCGGGGCCGGCGAAGCCGCCGATCGGCGGCGGTCGCGATGGCGGCTTGCTCGCGTCGCGGGTGGCGTCTTGGCGGCGGCGGCTGGTTTGGCGTTGGCGGCAAGTGCAATCCGAACGTTGAACAGCGGAAAGCCTCACGTGGCGGCCGTCGACTCGCTGCTGCTGCAGGACGTCTACGGCAAGGTGGAGCGGCGTGAAGCGGGACAGGTCCTCCCAGTTGTCGGTCGTGACGACGTCATCTCCGTGACGACGGCCAACGAGTTGATAACCGGCGTAGCCTCGGGAGCACGGCTGCGGTCGCGGCAGGGCTTGGACATCCAGCTGCTGGAAAACGGCCGCCTCACGTTGGCCGGCCTTGGCCATCAACCCTCGATGAGCGTGCAGCTGCTGGCAGGTAGCATCCGCTGCCAAGTTCCGCATTTGCCTGCGGGCGAGCAGTTCTCGGTCGTCACGCCGAATGCGACGGTCATCGTCCACGGAACCGCGTTCAGCGTGCTGGTAAGTGGCATAGCCGAAGCCGTTCGCACCTGCGTCAGGGTGAGCGATGGACGTGTGGTGGTCAAAAGCCCGGAGGGCGAGCGCGTGCTCGGGCCGGGCATGACGTGGGGATGTGAGACGGTCGGGCCGCCTGCAGAGGCGGGCGAGCGGCTGCCGGATGACCCCACCTTGGCGCCCTCAGCGGTGCCTCCTGCGACCGGGCGAGAGCAGACCCGTACGCCAGCCGTCAAGCCGGCCGGGACGCTGGATGCCGAAAATCAGCTGTTTCAGACGGCGCTAGCTGCGGAGCGCGTCGGCAACCTGTCGGCCGCCGAAACCTCGCTCGAAAGATTGCTCTCGAAGTACCCAGGATCGCTCTTGAGCACGGACGCGCGGATCGCGCTGGCTCGCGTGCGACGCAAGCCACAATCGCCATGAAGTCGTTGTGGAATTCAACGAGTCGACGCGCGCAATCGCCTTAGACCGGTCTACTAGCCGCTTCGTCATGTCGTTTTTTGCCTGCTTGCCCGGCGGGCGTTCGACACCGATCTACGCGAATGTTTCGACAAGCCCGTTCCAAGGCGAAGCGTCTGCTGGCGGTAGTCGGGGGCGGTACTCTGTTATGGGGGTGCACCGCTGTTGCCGATGGGAGCGCACCCGGTCAGCTAGGTGGTTCGATATCGGGTGCACCCGGGAGTCCGCCGGCGAGCGGGGGCGGTAGCGGTGGGTCGAGCAACTCGCCCGGTACGCTGGCAGTTCCGGTCGGGCCCAGCGCCGGACGCCGTCTGACCAAACCCGAGTATTTGGCCTCGGTATCAGCCCTTTTGGGGGTCGACCTCAGCGGCCGCGACGACGCCGGGCTGTTGCCGGACGACCAACCGCCCACAGGAGCTGGCTTTCGCAACGACATTGGCGGCCTGCTGCCTACGGCGTCGCGCACCGATGCCTACGAAACCTTGGCCACACGCGTAGCCAACAAGGTGCCGTGGAGCAACGGCCTGGCTACCTACGCAACTTGCACAGACGCAACGCCGGTGTGCCGCTCGAGCTTCGTCAGCCGCCTCGGGCGTGTGCTTTACCGGCGCCCGCTAACCGACGCCGAAGTGCAAAGAGTCGTCGTGCTGTTCGACGCCGCCGATGCCAAAGTCGGCTTCGAGGATGGGGCGCGGCTGGTGCTCGAAGCGATGCTGCAGTCACCGCATTTCCTCTATCGGCTCGAACGCCTCGGCGGAGTCGATGCCGTGTCAGGGGTGCCCGCGCCAAGTCCGTTCGAGCTCGCGACTCGATTGTCTTACCTGATCTGGCAATCGGCGCCCAGCCCCGAGCTGCTCGATGCAGCGGAACACGGCGGGCTAACGGGTGCCGAGTACGCGACGACGGTGAGCCGCCTGTTGTCAGGCGCCAACGCAATGCACGGCTTTCAGGGCTTTGCAGAGGATTGGCTGCAGCTGTATCGCCTAGACACCAGGACGCCGAACGAGGGACAGGGTGTCACGCCAGCACTGCTGACCGAGATGAAGCAGGAGGTGTCGCGCTTCACGACGCGCGTCGCGTTCACCGAAGGTCAGGCGATCAAGACCCTGCTAACCGACAAGAAAACCGAGCTAGGACCCGCTCTTGCCGGGATCTACGGTGTACCGCCACCTGCGCAAGGTCTTGCGATGTTCGATCTCGCGGCGAACGCAAATCGCATCGGCATCCTCACGCTGCCCGGCTTCATGATTCTGAGGGCGGCTCCGGAGCGTGCGACGATCGTCCACCGCGGATTGATGGTTCTGCGGCTGTTCTTGTGCTCGGAGGTACCGGCGCCGCCGGCCAACGCCGCCACCCAGGCCGACTCGATCCCCACGAACCTGACCGATCGAGATCGCTTTGCCTTGCATGCCAAAGCGCCCACCTGCGCTGGCTGCCACAGTGTCTTCGATCCGCTCGGTTACCCCTTCGAGCCGTTCGATCTAGCGGGGCGCTTCAGAAGTCAGGACCAGTTCGGCAACGCGTTGCGCAGCGATGGCGACGTGAATCTTGATGGATCTCTGCATCACTACGGCGACACCGCAGCCTTCGCGAATTTGTTGGCGGAGAGCCCGAGTGTGGGGCGCTGCTTCGTCAGCAAAGTGCTGCAATATGGCCTTGGTCGGACGCTGACGACGCAAGATCAGTCGGCGCTGGACGGCCTGTCGACCGCTTTCCAGACGGGTGGGGAGACGTACGCTGCCGCCCTAACGGCTGTTGCGAGCAGCGACGCTTTCCGCGCCCCCGCACCAACCGACTGACCGAACCGACCCCAGCGCGACGGGAAATGCAACCATGACACACCGACACTCCAGTATGGCGAGACGCATGTTCCTGCGCGGGGCGGGAGGTGTTGCTATCGGGCTCCCGTTCCTGCTTTCGCGCGAGGGTGACACGCGAGCGCAGACGCAGGCTCCGCCGGAACGGCTTCTTACCGTCTACTTTCCGCAGGGCATACCCGCGTCGGTCAGGAGTGCCGGATACACGGGGGCTCTCGCGCCGCTTGCACCGTTTCAAAGCAAGCTGGCGATGGTGAATGGACTCAACTGCTATGCCGACTCACCCAACAACGGTCATTCGCACGGCAGCGCTGGGTTTGCGTGCGGTTTTGGAACCGATGTGCTCAGCACCAAGGGCGGGCCGAGCCTCGACTGGGTAGTTCACGAACGAAGCCAAGCGGATACGCCGCTTGCAACCCTGAGTGCGGGTTTCTCGGGCGGGGACGATCGAAACGAGGCGGTCCGGTACCATCACTCGTGGCGGGGCAAGAACCAGCCCAACGAGGTGATCCTCGACACCGTCAAGCTGTTCGATGCGATCTTCGGCGGCCAAACCTCGCTACCAGCCAATGCCCAGCCCGATCCGGTGGCTGCGCTCAAAGCACGGCAACGCGTCAGCGTGCTCGACGCCGTGGTTGCCGACTACCAAAGCGTGGTCAGCGACGCGGGCGGCTACTCGGCCTCGATTCGCAGCCTGATCTCGAACCATTTGGACACCGTCCGCGAGCTCGAAAAACGTGCCGTCGCGCTCGCGCTGGTCGCGAACGGGCAGGGGCCAGAGGTGGCCGCCGCGTGCAAGCCTCCGAGCAAGCCGCCGCAAATGGACTCGATTCTCGGTCCCAATGTGAAAGGGCTGAGTCCTAAGACCACGCCCTACTTTACCGAGATGTGGTCGATCATGACTGATCTCTACGTGCTGGCCTTGCGTTGCGATTGGGTACGGTTCGGCAACTTGCTGTGTGGCAGCGGCGGGGACTCGTATCCCTATGAATGTGCGTTTGGCAAGACGCCAAACGTCCACGGTGAGGGCTTTCACCTGTGGGCCAATACTGCAATTCGACCTATCGTCGTTGACCACATCCACTGGACGATCGAGACGATCGCGAAGTTCCTCACCAAGCTCGATGACCCGACTTACAAGGACATGAACGGCGGCTCGCTGCTCGACAACACGACCGTCGTCATCGGTACGGAGCTCGGCGACGACGTCGCGAACCACGGCATGACTGACATGCCGTTCTGGATCGCTGGCGGCAACAAGCGCTTCAAGTCGGGAGAGTTCAAACTTTCAGGACGCTCTGACGTCGAGCTGTACACGACCATCCTGCGCGGCCTCGGCATCAATGACAATTTCGGCGATCAAGCGCACTACAGCCAGCTGTTGCCGTTGATCGCCTGACGGAGCGCACGGGTGCGGCGGCGCCTAGCGCCGAAGCCAAGCCCGGCGAACAACGCGAATAGCCAAGCCGCGGTCGGCGCCATGGCTCGAGGCGCAACCAACGAGCAACCCGCGTCGTTCGTCGCGGCGGCCTTCGGTGCGACCGCGTTCCCACCCAACGACTGACCGCCGCCGGTCCCCAACGCTGGGCTCGCACCGCCGGCGTCCGAGCCGGACGCGAAGCCGCCGCCGGGTTGGCCCACGAGTCCGCCGGCGTTAGTTCCGCCGACTCCTCCGGCGCTCGAGCCAGATGCGCCTCCGTTGGCGACGCCGCTCGTTCCTCCGTTCAAGCCTCCGCCTCCGCCTCCGGCGCCCGCGCTGCTCACACCCCCGGTGCCCGCGCCGCTCATGCCTCCGCTGCCTCCGCTACCGACGGGACCAACATTCTTGATCGCGGCGTAGACAGTCTCCGCTTCGGTCTGTAGGCCAGCATCGTTCGAAAGGTGATAGTCGTCTTTGAAGAGCAGCTTTTTGCCGTAAAAAGTCGCGTACAAGTCGATGATCGGCAGCTGGTGTGCGGCCGCCGTCTTCTTGACGGCTGGTAGCATGATGGTGCTCACCGGCTTGGCATCGGCGGGCGCCATCGAGCCTTCGGGGTACGGGACTGGCGTCGAGACGAACAGTTTGGGCGGGTTGGGTAAATCGAGATATTTTTTGACCAGCAGCTCATAGTCCGCCTCGAAATCCGCCGCCACGATGCTGCTCTGGGGGCCGAACCCGCCGGTCTCGTCCATGTCATGCTTGCCGATCCCGCCTATGACCACGATGTCCGGTCCGTAGGCGATGCTCTGGTCGAGCTGAAAGCCAGCATCGGTGAACACGTGCGATCCGTGCGTGTTCGTGTAGCGAGAGGCGCGGAGCACGGTGCCGCAGCAGTCACCGAAATTTTTCACTTCGTAGCCGGCACCGAGCAGCGTCTGGAGTTTAGCTGGATACTCTTGCGCCGGTTGCAGCTGATCGCTGTGGGTCGATGGATCACCGAAACACGCGACCTTGATCGGTGCGGCCAGCGCCACTCCCGACCCTAGGTTGAGAGCCACGACAAGCGCGAGCGAGCAACGTACCGTTGAGGTGTTCACCCTAGGGTGTCGTTGGCCGCCCGGACCGCCAGGCAACAATTTGGGCGCAGACGCACAGCTCTTCCATCACCCAGACCACCGGCCAAAGCGAGCGCCAAAGGCGCTTCGCTTGGCCGGACGTCTCGCCAGGCAGGTCAGGTCAGGTCAGGTCAGGTCAGCTCAGCTCAGCTCAGATGCCGCCCGCGCCACCAGCGCCTCCAGTACCCATGTCAGACAACGTGATCTTGTCGAAGTTGGGTCCGCTGCCGCCGTTGGTTGCCAAGCCCAGGCTATTGACGCCGGCCTTGAGGGCCACAGTGATCGTTACGTCGCTGAGCCAGCCGACGTTCCAGTCCGGAGTAGTCTTGAGCACGGGGAAGTTCGGTACCTTGGTACCGTTGACCGTTACGTCCATGTCGCGCTGCTCCTTCTGCGCGTAATGGAACGTTATGTCGTACATTCCGGCGGCCGGCGCCTTGAGGTACCACCAAAGCGAGCCCTCCTTGCCCTGCCAATCCACGTAGGTGACCGGGGCGTTCGTAAGGACCACGCCGCCGCCGGTGATGAGCGCATCTTCGGCCTCGCACGTGCTGTCACCAGGTTTAAGGTCGCAGGTCGGGCGAGAGAGGATGAGCTTGTCGAAATTCGGGCCGCTGCCGCCGTTGGTGAGAAGCACCAGCTTGTTGGTACCCTTCCGGAACAGCACGCTCTGACTAACGTCTGCCTTGAAGGTGGTATCCCAATCCCCAGTGACCATGAACGGTAGGGAGGCACTGGCCAGAGTGCAATTGGCGTCGAGCGCCATGTCGCGCCCTTCCTCCTGGGTATACCTGAACGTGATCTTGTACGCGCCGTCGTCCGGAGACTCGAGCAGCCAAGTGAGTGCACCTTCGCCGCCCGCCATGTCGACATAGTCCACGCCCAAGTGGCTCGCTTTAACGGCCGTGCCAGAGAGCATGGCCGTTTCGGCCTGCACTTCTTGAGGCCCTGCCGCTACATCTCCGAACGCCACGCCGCCAGTATCCACGAGCATGCAAGGCGGGAGGGCGACACCGCCCGTGCCTGCAGTGCCGCCAGTCCCGGCGCTAACGCCGCCAGCTCCACCACCGCCGGCCGTCGCCCCGCCGTTCCCGCCTTGACCGCTGGAACCCGCGCTTGCACCACCACTGCCCGCTGCGGTGCTCGGTGTCCCGGCTGTTCCGGCGGGCACAGCTGGGCTGCCCGCCGTCGACAACACGCTGCCGCCGCTGCCGCCGCTGCCACCGCTCACGCCGCTGCCACCGCTCACGCCGCCAGAGTTGCTGCCGGCCTGCCCTTGCACTGCCGGTGTCGGGTCGCCGCTACAAGCTGAGGCCACCGCCAGAACCACCGCCGCGCCCAGGCTGACGCGCGTTAGTGGGGTAAGTGGAATGCGAGCGGCGAAGCGAGGCGAGAATCGAAGAGTCATGAATTGCTGTTTCCTCAAAGGGCGAGCGTGCGCCAAGTCTCACGACGTTGGTCACACATGCGGGCGTAAGCGGTTATCGACCGCCTTCAGTTCCCTGACCCGACCCCATAGTGAGAAGAAACTTTAGCAGCAGTCGATTTTTTCAGAGTCTGCTGGCTCATCGGGATCGCACTTGCTCAAAGCGCGGATCGCCCCGTCCTCGGGCTCCGTTGGCAAGCGCATGACGACCCTTGCCGCTGCATCCGTTAGCGAATTGAGTCACCGACGGGGCCGGTGCCGCCCGGGCACACGGCACGAGCAGTTGCTCGCGCTGAACTCTCGAAAGCGGCGGACCTCCACCCGAAAGTGGAGATCTCGGGGGAGATGGGTCGCGTTGTTGACGGCCGGCGCCGAGCTGGTACCGGTACAAACTGCGTGTTCTTTGACCTAACCCAGAAAAAAACCGGGCGCCTCGTCCAATGGGGCGGCGCGGGTTGGCTCGTTTGGGCTTGCTCCTTTCCCGCCTACGTCGTTGGGGTCGGGAGCGTAAGCGGCGGAGCCTCCGCTGGTGGGGAGAGCTCGAATGGCGGAGCCGACGGCGCAAAGGCCGGAGCCGACGGCGGCAAGGGCACTGGTAGCAGCGCTGGCGGGCTCGGCGCCGGTGCTGCCGGCGACAGCGCTGGTGCAGCCGGCGGCCCGGGTAACCCGGGTGAGATAGCGCCGTGGTCTGGGCCTGCGCTCGATCGCTTCGACTTCCTCCTGCTCGGCAGCGCTCGCCTTGAGGCCGATGGGATCACGCTCACGCGTGACCAGGACGTCGGCTCGACTGGGGGCATTGTTCAGAGGTTCCCAGTCGACCTAACGCAGACGCCTGACCTGCATGTGGCGCTGCGCTTCCGAATCGAATCGGTGGGGGAGACCGGCGACGGTTTTGCCATCGTCCTTCACGCCAGCTCCAGCGGCCCCTCAGCGCTAGGCAACGGCGGTGGCGGGCTCGGCTACCAAAAGCTGATGCCCTGCATCGCCGTCGAGCTGGACACCTTCACGCTCGGTGGGGATTTGCCAGCACCGCACCTAGCGATCATGTCCGGTTGTACGCCCGAGACACATGGCAAGGCGCTGCTGTCGCTCGGTGGTGACCCCAGGACGGGCGGAGACTGGGTATTGAGCCTGGACTTTGCCGCCCCAACTCAGGTGTTCGAGGTGCGGCTACGCAACGTATCCACGAACGAAGAGGTTTCCATGCTCGACCACATCGACCTGGTGACGCTGCTCGGCCCCAAGGCCTTCGTCGCCGTTACCGGCGCTACGGGGTCGTTCACCTCGACTCAATGGGTGCGAAGTCTGCAGGTGGAGGGGGGGGGAGTCAGTCTGCGCACGCTGACCAACGACGTTTCCGGAGCTCTGTGACCCCTTCCGGCGTGGCCGCCTTTTCAAGCCACACTGCAGGGGATCACTTTATTTTCGTGGTCAGTCGCAAAAGTACGCGCTCGCTTGCAATGATAGGTTGAGACCGATGCTGGGCTTCACGCCCCCGAAAATTCAATCTGCGGCGACGGAGCCGCTTTCGTCGGCAGACTTCCGTCTGCTGCTAGAGGCGCACGTCGACTACGTGCATCGATCCCTGCGCAGGCTCGGGGTCCGCAGGGGCGACATCGATGACCTCACGCAAGAGGTGTTTTTGGTGGTCCTACGCCGATGGAGAGACTTTGACCAAACTCGCCCGATTCGACCCTGGCTTTTTGGCATCGCCTACCGACTCGCCATCGCGCATTCTCGGAAACACCATCGCGAATCGCCGTCCGACGCGCTCGACGACGAGCTGCATCCGCAACGCGATGGCGGTCAGCAGCACGAATCACGAGCCTTGGTGTTGGCGGCGCTCGACCGCATTCCCTTGCCCCGTCGCGCCGTGTTCACCCTGCACTCCATCGACGGCGTCGACATGAAAGACGTAGCAAAGCAGCTCGGGGTCCCGCTCTTCACGGCGTACGCCCGGCTCAAGAAGGCAAGAGAAGAGTTCGAAGCTGCGCTGCGCGCCCTGCTCGGTCGACGTCAGTTCAGCGAGCTCGTCGCGGAAGGCACCGTGAAATGACCCGCATGGGCCGACCCGACGGACCGCCCGACGAGTTTTCGACGCTGTTGTCGATCGAGCGAGAGCCACCTCGGCTGCCTGAGTCGCAACGCGCGCAGCTGATCGCCCGTGTGCTGGCGTCCGCCGCCCCACGCGCCGAGCGCGCCCCGTGGTGGCAACAGCTTCGGCTGAGGACCTGGTCCATAGGGCTCGCGTTCGTCGCGTTTGGCGGCCTGGTTTGGGCCGGACAGGCAGCCTTGAGGGGAGCGCCGGAGCCCGCGCGCCAGGCTGCGCTGGCCGCCGCGTCATCCGCGGCCGCTTCCGTGCGCGCCCGGGCCAAGGCCGTGGAAATCGACAAAGATACGGAGATGCCAATCCCCGAGCTTGCCGCGGCGCCGCCGGTCGATTCCGCGGCGCCGCCGGTCGATTCCGCGGCGCCGCCGGTCGATTCCGCGGCGCCGCCGGGCCCGCACCTACCGGCGGCCGACACGAAGTTTGGCGCGACGGCCGGCGACGAGCTTGCGGCGCTGAACGAGGCGAGAACCGCCCAGCAGCGAGGGGACTCGGCGGGAGCTTTGCGCGCGATCATGGCGCACGAGCAACGCTTTCCTCGCACTATTTTTGCGGAGGACCGCGAGGCGCTGCGCGTCGCCGCCCTTGGCAAGCTGGGGAGAACGTCGGAAGCTCGGGCTCGTGCGCGCGCCTTTGCCAAACGTTATCCGCGCAGCGTTTTCATTTCTAAGCTGTCGCCCTGGCTCGCTGATTGACGTCCGCGGCGCCATCGCCCGAGGCTGGGTCGTGTGCTGCGTGCTCAGCTTGGTGCTTGCTCGTGCCAGGCCAGCCAACGCCCAAGAAGTAGTCGTGATTCCGCGGACGCAGGAATCGCCGCATGAGCAGCTGCAACTTCGGCTGAGCGGAGCTGAATCGTCCAGCTGCATCGACGCCCAGGCGCTGGCAACGCGGGTGAACGAGCTGCTCGGTTGGCCGGGTTTGCGTCTGGACGCGGCTGCCGGTGTCGTAGAGGTCGCGCTCAAGCGTTCCGCAACGCAGCTGAGCGCAAGCGCCAGCTGGCTTGGTCCGCACTCCGAAGTGGTAGGGCAGAGGGAGCTCGTCGTAGGCGACGCGGAGTGCGAAAGGCTGAAGCAGGCGTTGGTATTCGCGCTCGCGGTCGAGCGTGGCTTCGATCCCAATACCGTTCCGGAAAGGGTGGCGACCAAACCCGAGCGCGCCGAGCCCCCGGCTTCGGCAGCCCGCCAACCACATCGCCGAAGGTCACCCGAGCCGCCGCGTTCAATGCCGCAGCGCGACGGCCCGCGTTGGAGCGTCGCCGCGGGTTTTACGACGCGCGGCGTTATCGTACCTGAGCTCGTCGGCGGTCCGCTCGTTGGCGTCGGAGTCGAAGGCGATTGGTACGCGCTCGAGCTACGGTCCCTGGTCGTCTTGCCGCGGGCGCATACCGTTGGACCTCGCTTAGGCTTTCGCTATTGGGAAGCCGCGACCTCCCTGCTCGCCTGCGCCGGCGTACGCATGCTGCGTTTCTGCCCAGCCATCGAGGCGTACTACGCGCGCGTGTCAGGATTTGGCGGAGCGGTCGTTCCTGGCTCGGATGCCGGGATCGGTTGGCGGGTCGGCGCCGTCGCGCTTCTCAGCATACCAATTGGCAAGCGGTGGCGTGCCGGACTGGATCCAGCGCTGTGGCTGCCGACCGAGCGTCAGGAAGTGACGCTCGGCAACGCAACGGTCTGGTCCGCGCGGGTGGGCTATGCTTTGAGTTTGGAGCTGCGACGTGAGCTTTTTTAAACTGCTTCCGGCGCTTCCGCTGGTCTTGTTGGGCTGCACCCTGAAGCTCGACGCCGGTAAGCTGCGCATGGATCCGATCGGCTCTGCCGCTGGTTCAGGCACCACGGTCGCCGATGGAGGTGCAGGCGGTGCCGCGGTCGCGGGGGCCGGCGGGGCGACTGATTCCGGTGCAGGCGCGGGTACGGTTGGCCAAGCCGGCACGAACGCCTGGTCTGGGCCAGAGCTTGCACGGCTGGGTTTTGCGTTGCTCGGCACGGCTGAGGTTCAACCCGACGGCGTCTTCCTAACGCACGACGTTGCGTCGGGTGAGGTGGGGGGCCTGGTCTACCGCGAGCAGGTAGGCCTCGAGGGCACCCCGCTGCACGTGGCATTGGGTTTCCGCATGCAGGCGAGCGGAAAACCCGGTGACGGATTGGCCGTGGTGCTCCACGCAAGCCCGATGGGCTACAAAGCGCTGGGCGGCGGCGGTGGCGGCATGGGTTACAAGGGGCTTGCACCCTGTTTCGCGGTCGAACTCGATCTGGCCCAACAGACCCCGACCGATACGCCGATTCCGCACATCGGCTTCGTTCCCGGCTGCGACAACGAAGTGCATGCCGCGCTCGAACCAGTGCGCGGCAATCCCAGCGACGGCGCTGACTGGCTGCTGACCGTCGACTGGGATCCGAAAACGACCTTGCTGGCTGCCAGCTTGCAGGAGCGCGACACGGCCGGCAACCGCACGACTCTCAGTCGACCGACGGATCTCGTTGGCCTGCTCGGGCCGAGCGTGTTCGTGGCGATCACCGCGGGTACGGGTGAGCTCCGGTCCGCCCAGTCGGTTCGCAGCTTGGAGATCAGCGGCGGTGCTCTCCCTGTGCTGCGTATTCCGTAGCGAGACCAGCGCTAACTGGAGGGCCAATGACGCGATTCGAAAGGCTAGGGCTACTCGACAGCAAGCACGGTGGTGGCCGAATGAGCCAGCTGGTGATCGTCGAAGGTCCAAACCACCTGCTTGTCGCGACTGACCTCGAAGGCATGCACGCCCTTGCCGTCGCCGCCCTCCACCCAATTGCCGACCAGCAGATTGCCATCCTTCAATAGTTGCAAGCTGGTGAGCCAGTCTAGCCCGAGTTGGGGTGCGTCGCTGTCTTTGAACTCCCAGGCGACCTGCCCTGCGGGAGTTACCTCGACCACTCGTTTCGAGGTTCCGCCGGCGATCAGCGTGTTGCCATTCGCGAGGCGCAGAGCGTCATGCACGCTGTCGAGCTTGCCGAACTCCCAAACGGTTTTGCCAGCGGGATCAAACTCGCGGACCACACCTTCACCCTCGAGCGCGGCCAATGTGTTGCCGTTGGCCAAGCGATGAATGTGTCTGATCTGGTTGTGTGCCCCTTCGTGCGAGGTCGAAAGCGCGATGCTCGCCACGATGTTCTTCGCCTCGTCTAGCTCGAGCGCACGCGCGGGCCCCTCTTCGCCCAGCAGCGTATGGCCGTTAGCTAGCCTTTCACCGCCCATGAGCTCCGTTGCCTGGCTCGTGAAGGACCAGACGATGTCGTGATTGCGATTCACTTCCAGCGCGCCCGGCGGCTTCCCGTCTACCGGTATGAAGATGTTGCCGTTCTCGAGCAGCTGAAACATCACCGACAGCGCCGGCGTTCGGTACTCCCAGAGGAGCTTGCCTTCGGCCGAAATCTCCATCAAATGCTGGGGATATTCGAGCAAATACACGTGGTGCGGCCCTACGTGCCTGCTCGGTCCGGCGAAAGTTCCAGGGTCCGTGGCGCTCGTTCCGCCGGCGCCGCCGATGGCCGGCATACCCGCCATGCCGGCAGCGTCGCTGCTTCCGCCATGCGCTGCGCCTGCTGTGTCCGCGACGCTCGCACTGCCTGCGGCGCCGCCGATCGCTACCGATGAAAGGCCGGCGGCACCCGCTGCATCCGCACTAGCCGGAGACCCGCCGTTGGCGGTGCCGCTCGCCGGAGTGCCAGCCGCACCGGCGGAAGCAATAGCCTCCGGGCCTGCGCTGGTATTGGAGCAACCCCAGACCGCCAGCGCATAACAGAGGGTCGTCAGTGACGCCCGCAACGTTTGCCGCATCTGGGTTAGGCCTTGAAAAACGGCAGCACGTCGGAGGTTTGCCCACCGTTGAAACCGAAGCTCGGCTCGTTGATGCCGAGCGCGCGCAGCACCGTCAGGTGGGCTCGCGAGTAGTTGCCACCCTCGTCCCGCACGTGCCAGCCCGGCTCGAGCGTGCCGCCAGCCTTACCCGCGATGATCACCGGGGTTTCTTTGTTGCTGTGGGTATAGCCCTCGCCGTACTCGGAAGTTCCAAGGACACACGACGAGTCGAGCAAGCTTTGGCCGTTGACGTCGATCTCTTTTGCCAATTTATCAAGCAACAGCGCAAACGCGGTCATGTGATATTTGGCGGCAGCGGTCGCAATGTCGTAAGTGCCCTCATGCAGCGCGGCGTGCATGTTGTTGGAGCCCGGCCCGTCTACCTCACCGGCCGCGTTGATGCCCATCACGGACGCGCAAGTAGTAAACGCGATCGTGAAAACGCGGGTCATGTCGCAGCGCAGCGCCGCCACGAGCATGTCGCCCATCACGTCGAGCTTGGCCATGTTCTGCTTTTCCTCGCCGAACGTAGCGGTGGGTGCTGCAGGATTCACGCATTCGGCTTGCGCCAACTTGAGGCGGCGTTCAATCTCGCTGACGTGCGTGAGATGCTCGTCGAGCCGCTGCCGGTCGCGCGCGCCAAGCCGCGGCTGCAGATCGCGAATGTCCTCTAGCACCACGTCTAGCACGCTGGTGCGACGCCCCACTTCTGCGAAGTCTGCCTTCACAGCGAACACTTGATCGAAGAAGCTCTGCGGATTGCGAACGGGAATGTTGAGCGCGTCGGGGCCGCTGTGTGACACCGCCAGCCAGGTGCCGTAGTCGTGCAAGACGGCTTTGCTCATACCAAGCTCGAGCGACCTAAACAGCGGCGCGCCGTCGCTATAAAACTGCGGGTGCTTGGCGATGACTTGATCGAAAGTTTGGCGGTTTACCGCTAAAATGTGCGCGTCGTGATCGAAGCCCTGTGGGCGGATCTGGTCACCGGTCAGCGTGACACAAACCCCGCGCATGTGACCATCGCCGAGGCCACGCGGTTCGATCGGAATGTCCGTGTGCGGTTCGAGCCCAGTGACCACGCTGAAGTTGTCTTTGTGCCGCGCTAGCGGCTGCAACAGCGGCGTGAGCTCATAGCCCTTGCCGGTCGCGGTTGGAGTCCACAGGTCCGGCTGCGGGATGTCGCGCGGCTCCGGATTGCCGTCGCGTGCCGGCTGTTTGTGGCGGAAATTCCAAGGCAGGCCACCACCCCAAAAGAACAAGCCGTAGCGCTTGGGAAGCGCGATACCTTGCGCAAGCGCCGTACCGTGCGAATTCAGCATCGGCTCGAGCAACGGTAGCCCCAAGGTGAACGCAGACCCGCCGAGCAGGCCTCTGAGAACGGTGCGACGAGTGATCATGGCGCCTCCGGCTTGAAGTAACGAAAACCATCGCTCTGTACGAGCGCCAACATCAGGGGCTGAAACTGGTAGCCGCTCGCCGCAAAGCTGGAGCTGAGCTCGGCCAGCAGCCCTTCCTCACCGCCGTCGTCTAGGCGAGCGGAAGCGTAGCGGTACATTTGTTTGACCAAGCAAGCGCTGACCCGCTCGTCTTTGGCCAATAGCTCACCGAGCTGGCGCGCTCCCTTGAACGGCGCACCGTCCAAGTCTCCAGTGTTGTCGACGGGCAAACCGTTTTCGTATTCGGTCCTAAAGCGGCCGTATTGGTCGAATTCTTCGAGACCGAGGCCGATCGGATCCATCAGCCGATGACAGGCGTTGCACGTCGGATTGGTGGCGTGGGCTTCGACCTTCGCGCGCACGGTCGTGGGCGCCCCCATATCCACTTCTGGAAACGGCGGTATGTTGTCGGGTGGCGGCGGCACCGTGCCGCACAGCAACCGTTGACGAACGAATGAACCTCGCAACGTCGGCGCCGTGCGATTCAGTCGATTGTGAAGCGCGAGCATCGCGCCCGTCGTCAAGAGACCCGCGCGCGGTCCGTCGATCGGCAACTCGACCGCCGCCGACGTCCCGGCGGCCGGCGCTGCCAGGCCATACAGGGCCGCGAGCGGTGCGTCGACGACCGTATTGCGGCTGGTGAACAGCGTGCGCATGTCACCCCGGTCGTCGAGCGCGATGCGATTCACCAGTGAGCTGACTTCGTTTCCGAGTGACACGGCAAGGCTGCCTGGCATGCCGGCGTCGGCCGGAAAGTTCACGGCCGCCAGCAGCGGAATGTCCAGGTATTCTCGGAACAGTTGGTCGACCATCGTGTGGGTCGGTGCGGCGTCGGCGAGCAAGCGCTCGGCCTCGCTGCGCACGCCTTCTGCCGTGCTCAGCCTGTTGCTGGCGGCGGCGTCCAAGAGCGCACCGTCCGGCAGGCTATTTCGCAGCAGGAACGAGAGGCGCGAAGCCATTTCGTAAGCCGTGTACCGCGACCAGGTCGGATGCTCGGGGGCGGTTTCGCCGAGCTCGACGCGGTACAAGAAATGGGGCGACTGCAGCATGGCAGAGGCGATCTCCTGCGGTCCCAGCCACGGCTCGCCCATTCCGGTCGCGACCCCGAGCGCCACGTAGCGCTGTACCTCCGCGTCTTTTAGCGGGCGGCGGAACGCGCGCAGGCCGAAATCGGCGACGAACTTGCCGAGACATGCCGAGTCAGGCAGCGCCGTGCCAAGACACGGTACCAGTCTCGCGCGCACGGCCGGTTCCGAGAAAGCATGGCTCGCGATGTCGTGCGCCGACACCTGATACAGGCTGACCCCGCGCTCGGAGACGTGTGACTCGGAAGCGCCGATGACTGAGAAATTGTAAGGCCTGGTATCGAGCTCGAGCTCGCGCTCAGTGAAGGTGACGCCGAACAAATCACGCACTACGTTGCGGTATTGAGCTTGGGTTAGCCGCGCCATCACCGCGGGTGCGGGCGACAATGCAGCAAATGACATTGCGCCGCCTGACCCGACCATACCGGCACCGCCGGTGGCAGCGCCGCCACCCGCCGCGGCGCCCGATGCGCCGAGTTGCGGCGTACCGGCGCCGTCGAGGTTGCCAGTGCAACCAAGGCACAGCACGACACTCAGAGCCCAAGGGGCACGCTTGATCCGCTTCATACAACCTTCGGCTCTGGGCGCTCGCCGGCGCCCACTCGGGAAAACAGACGGGGCTACCTGTTGGTGATTGAGCGCTGGAGGTCGGTTTTTGTGAGAGCGCCGTCGATTTTTTGATGTTTCCCGATGCGCGGGGCCTGCGCGAGGAGGGGAATAATCGTCCCCACAAGAATCCCAATGATAGGGTAATGCGGTGCGTTATCCGCGGGTTCTGGTGTTTGCGACCGTCGCGGCGCTCGCGCTGTGGCTGATTGGTTGCGACGAAGCCACGCTTTCGCTCTTGCCGCTCGCGAAGGTGCGACAGACGCCGGAGGATGCCGCCCTGGTCGGGCAATGGTCGTTCGATGCCGATATGACCGACCAAGTCGGTGCCAACGACGGCACGCCGCTCGGCACCGCCAGCATCGTGACCGATTCGCAACGAGGCAATGTGTTGGCCTGCGACGGCCAGGGCGGCGGCGTCACGATCACGAATCAGACGCCGAACGACTTTTCTTACGCGCTTTGGATGTGGACAGACGTTCCTAGCGCGACGGGCACCAACGCGGTGGATGGCGACGCGCTACTCTGGGCCAACGCCGTCAACCGCCTCGACGACTTCACGCTGGCGCTGTTGAACGACAAGCTGTCCTACATCAGCTACAGCCAGCCAGCGACCGGTACCCGGAGCCTCACCGACTCAGTCTGGCATCACGTGGTCGTCACTCGTCGCGACACCGATCGCGTGGCGCTTTATGTCGATGGCGAGCTCGATGGCGATGGCAATTCGGGAACCGGTCCAGTGCTCGCCGTGCCAATCGTTCAGTTTTGTGGCAACCCGATGGAGGGCCACTACTTCAGCGGCAAGCTCGACGACGTGCGCTTCTTCAACCGGGTGTTGTCGCCCGAGGAAGCGCGAGCGCTTTACCTCGCGACCCGCCTTTAGCACTACTCAGTCAGATCCTGCGTCGCGCGGGTGGATTCGTCGAACGGCGGCTCAGCCGCGCAAGATGTCGAGCGGCATGCCGCACTGCGCGGGGTCGCCAAAGCTCTTCGCTTCGACGCCCATCCCGTTCAAAAGAGCGAGCTTGAAATCGTTCGACCAGCGGCCGCCCGGGTACGAGCCGCGCAAAGATGGGCCGCTGCGCGGTAGCCGCAGGTAGCGACCGGTCTTGAAGTAGCCCTGCGCAGAGCCGGCCATGATGTGTGGAATGTTGCCGGTGTCGTGGTCGCCACGCGTCATTTCGTTGAGCCACACGATCACCGTGTTGTCGAAGACAGTTCCATTGCCTTCGGGAATAGCCTTCAAGCGATCGATCAAGCCCGCCAATTGTTCTGAATTCCAGACATCGATTTTTGCGACGTCGTTCCATGCCGCAAAATTGCTGTCCGGCTCATGGCCGAGCGTATGAAAGCCGGTCTTGACCCCAGCCACCGGCAAGGTCACGTCACAGTTGTTGTTGCCGAAGGAGAGCGTCGCGACGCGCGTCAGGTCACAGGCGAAAGCCATCGCTAGCATGTCGAGCTGCGTGCTCATGGTAGTCGGAATATTGTCGTCGTTCCTCCACCACTCATTCTGAGCCGGAGCCTTGATGTCGGGACGCGCGCAAGACGCGCCGCCGGCAACGTTCGAGAGGCGTGTTTCGACCTCGCGAATCGAGTCGAAGTAGTTTTGAAGCTTATCGCGGTCAGCGCGACCGACATGACTCTGAATGTCGGTGATCTCGCTCATTGCCGAGTCGAGCACGGACTTGCGCTCACTTCGTGCGCGCTCTACCACCTTCGGATCGGGCGGCGCCACCTCGGCAAAGATGCGATCAAAGACCGCTTGCGGATCATTTTCCTGCAGCGCTGGCTGACCAACGTCGTAGTAGCTGAAGGGAATCCCGTTGTCGGTGCGCACACCCAAGTTCAGCGACTTGAATTTGGTGTCACCTGCGATGTGGTTGGCGATCGCTTGGTCGAGCGAAATGCCCGTGCCGCGGCCGCTGCGGCCGGTAAGCATGCTCGGCCATTGGTCATGTCCAGGCCCACCTGATGCGTCGAGGCCCTCGACGATCAACAGATCTTTTCGGTGGCGGGCCAGCGGTTCGAGGCCTGGCGCAAAGACGAAGTCCGAGCTGTCAGCAGCTTGGGTCGCGGCGCACTTGCCCTGACCGCAGCCGCTCATGAAGTCGGGCGTCGGGGTCTTGTCGAGCGGATACATCGGTTCGCCGGGCAGGCGTGGCCAAAACCGTTGCGGAAACACGCCGTCACTGGAGATGTACACGACGAAGCGCAACGGCGGCTTGGCGGCTTGGCCGTGGGCGTCTCGGATCGGAAGCATGGCTTCGAGCCAGGGCAAAGCTAGCGACGTGCCGGCTAGACCCGTCAACAGTGAGCGGCGCGAAAGCGAGCGATGTTTCATGGTGCCTCCGTGACGGGTCCGCGATAAAGGAAGGCGTCGCTTTGGGTCAGCGACAGCAACAGCTCCTTGAGGTTGCCGCCAGAGGCTTGCAAGCCCGACTCGAGCGAGGTCAGCACACTTTGGTCGAGCGCGGTCTCCTCTCTACCATAGGCGAAGCGGAACCATTGCTTCGTGATGCACGCCTGCACCTCGGGGCTTGCCGCCAACTGAGCGGCTAGCTCCGGGACGCCGTCGAACGGAGCCACGACGCTGACGCCATTGACGATCCCCGTTGCATCGACCGGCTTGCCTCCGTCCTGGTCACGCCAGCTCCCGATCGCATCGTAGTGCTCGAAGCCAAGCCCGATCGGATCGAGCATGCTGTGGCAGGCTGCACAAGTTGGATCCGAGACATGGGCCGCGACGCGCTCGCGCGTGCTCGAGTCTGGAGTCGGCTGCTTGGGGTTGGCGTTCACGCTTGGCGGCGGCGGCGGCATGATCGTGCAGAGCAGCCGCTCGCGGACGAACTTGCCGCGCAGCGTAGGTGCGGTCTGCTCGGCATGGGCGTAGCGCGCCAGAATGCCGGCTTGCGTTAGGAGGCCGGCGCGCCGCTTGGGATCGAGCTCGACGCGAACGAAGGCGTCGGTCGTCGGTCCAGTGACGCCGTAGAAGGCGGCCAACTTGGCGTTCATGAATGAGAAGTTGCCGGTCAGCAGCGCCTTGGCGCCGTCTTTGGCATTCCAGACCAAGTCGTCCAGAAACGTCTCGGTCTCGCGTCGGGCGAGCAACACGAGCTCATCGCTGAACTGCGGAAAAAGCTTGGCGTCTTTCTTGATTTTGACAGGGTCAATCTCATTGAGCGCGAACCATTGCGTGTGCAGGTGTTGGATATTCGCCTTGGCTTGCGGGTCAGCTAGTAGCCGTTCGGCCTGCGCTCGCACCTGTTCCTTGGTCGTTAGCGCGCCTTGGCTGGCCGCCTGCAACAGCGCCGCGTCAGGCATGCTGCCGACGAGCAAGTACGAGAGGCGTGACGCCATCTCCCAGGCGGTTGGGCGAGTCAGCCCGGCGGTGGTCGCCGGCTCTCCAACCTCGACACGGAAAAGGAACGACGGCGAAATCAGCATCGCGCGCAGCGCGAGCTCCAGGCCGTGTTTGAAACCGCCACCCGTGTTGCCGACGTTGAAAACACCGAGAAGTCGCGTGACCTCACCGTCTGTCAACGGCCTGCGGTAGGCTTTTTGGCCAAAATCACGGATGAACTGGCCAGCGCACGTGGCGTCGCCCGTGGCGGCGCACGGCAGACTGGCCAGGGCAGCGGTCAGCGCTTGCGCGGCAAGCTTTTCGGCGGTGAGCATGTACTGCTCTGCCCGGACCGGGGAGGTCGTCTGTACCTCAGCGATGTTGTCGAAGCCGAGCCGGCGTTCGTCGACCAGAAAACTGTCGGCCGGGTGAGTCGTGTCGGCCAAAAGATCGCGCGTCGTGTTGTTGTATTCGGTATTCGTTAGTCGACGCAGAACCGTGGGCGGCGGGGGGCCGAGGCTGGAACCAACACCACCCGTGCCAGTTACTCCGCCGGTGGTTGAAGCGGTCGACCCCGCCACCGATTCGGAGCCGCCGTTCGTGCCGTTCGCGCCCGGCTTACCGTGATCACCGCTGAGTTCAGCCGTGCAGCCAACGCCTAGGGCCGAAAACGCCAACAGCCCGAGCCACGATGCCGCCAGAGACTTCCGCATCCCGTTGGGTTCCCTGAGCCCACGAGTTGGTGAGAAAAAGAAAATGGCCTCCTTAACCTGCGCGCGCCGGCTGCTCCCCGCAGCGCTTTCCGTGGAAAAATCCGTTGCTGGCGGCCTAGTATCAGCGCCCACGCGCTAGGCCTTCAATACGTCGAGCGGGGCGGTGGATTCAGTGGGGTCGCCGAAGCTCGGCGCGTCGATGCCCATGCTGTGCTGCAGAGTGACGAGCAGGTCGTTGGTCCAACGCCCGGGTGGTCGACCGTTGCGAGGCTCGCCTTTTCGTTCCAGCCGCACGTAGCGGCCGCTACGGAAGAAGCCCTGCGCGGTGCCGGCCAAGACGATCGGGATGTTGTCGGCGTCGTGCGAGTTGCCTTTCGACATCTCGTTCGTCCAGAGGATGACGCTGTTGTCGAACACCGTACCGTCACCTTCGGGGATCGCTTTGAGACGCTCGATCAGGCTCACGAACTGCTGGGCCGTCCACTCGTCGGCTTTGGCAAGATTGGCCTGCGCACCGGCGTCGTTGTCGGGCGCATGGCTCAAGCCGTCGTGGTAGGTCGTGTTGATGCCTAACCAGGGCAGGGTCATGCTGCTGGCGGAGTAGCCGAACGACAGCGTGATGACGCGCGTCAGGTCGCAAGCCAGCGACATAGCTAGCAAGTCGAGCTGCGTCTTCATCAGCAAGGGCGCGTTGCTCGACTCGAATTCCCACGCTTCGCCCGAGCCTGTTTCAATGCTTGGTTTTTCGCAATGCACGCCACCCGTGGCGTTGGTCAGTCGCAGCTCGACCTCACGCAATGAGTCGGTATAGTTCTGCAGCTTGGCGCGATCCGCCGCGCCCAGCTGGGTCCGTAAATCGCCAATTTGGCCAACCGCGGCGTCCAGCACCGATTTCCTTTGGCGCCGTAGGCGATCGACGGCCGTCGTGTCGACGGCGCCGACTTCAGCGAACACGCGGTCGAAAACGCGCTTGGGGTTGTTCTCGGCCAATGCCGGCATTTTCTGGCCAAACCAGCTATTCGGTCCGCCATCGGTACGGTTCAACACGCCGAGTTGCAACGACTTGAACTTGGTATCCGCTCCGAGATGATTGGCGATCTGCTGATCGAGCGAGATACCGCCGCCGCTCTCGTAGCCGCCGCCTTCATTGTGCTGCCCGGTCAGCGAGCACGACCAATGGGCGTGACCGACATTGCCGGACGAGTTCAACCCTTCGACGAACGTCACGTCACTGCGGTAGCGCTCGAGTGATTTCAAGCTCGGGCCCATCACATGGTCGGTAATGTCGAGTGCGCTCGGTCCGCTGAAGAACGCCGAGGAAGGTGGCTTGTCGACCGGGTACTCGGCTTGACCCGGCAGCATCGGCCAGAACCGCTCCGGAAACGTGCCGTTGGAGGTCATGAAGACGATGAAGCGCTTTGGCGCTTTGGCGGCTTGAGCCAAGCCGCGGCGCTCGGGCTGCATCGCTTCGAGCCACGGCAATGCCAGCGCCGTACCGGCGGCTCCACGCAATAGACTGCGACGATTGAGAGTCAGCGGCTTCATCACGGTACTCCGGGTGCGGTTCGTTCGAGGAACTCGGGCATCTGCGTCAGGTCCAGCAGCAGTTTCGGGAAATTGCCGCCAGACTCCGCGAAAGCTTGGGCCAAGTGGCTAAGTGCGGCTTCGTCGGCAGCGACATCTTCGCGCCCATACGCAAACCGAAACCATTGCCGAGCCACGCACGACCGCACCGTCGCGCTGCTGGCCAGCATTTGCCCGAGCTGCGCTGCGCCGACGAACGCGGGGCTCGGAACGTCGGCGCCGTCAATGGAGCCGGACGCATCCACAAGCTTGCCCGCCTCTTCGGCGCGGAAATGGCCGAGCCCGTCGTATTGCTCGAAGCCCAGGCCGATTGGGTCGAGCAAGTTGTGGCAGGCCGCGCACGTCGGGTCGGTCTTGTGCGCCGCGACCCGCTCGCGCGTAGTTTGGCCGGGCAAGCGATCGGGCAACATCGCCTTCACGTTGGCAGGCGGAGGCGGCAGCGGCTGACAGAGCAAGCGCGTGCGCACGAACTTGCCGCGTTTCGTTGGCGAGGTGCCGTCGGGGTGAGCGAACAGCGACAGCAAGCCGGCCCGCGTCAGCAAGCCGGGTCGCTCGCTCGCGCTGAGCGTCACCGGCTCGAACGTCGCACCGGTCGGCCCAGGCACGCCATAAAACGCAGCCAGTCGCGCGTCGCCAAACGACGCATTGCTCGTGAAAAGTGCGCTCAGCCCTGACGGCTGATTCCAAAACGCATCGGCCACGAACAACTCAGCCTCGGTGCGCATCGACGTGAGCAGCGCGTCTGAAGCTTCCGGATAAACGATGGCGTCCTTCGCCACGTGCGTCGGCTCGATGCTCGACAGCTGCAGCCACTGCTCGTGAAAATGCGCGACCGTGTCGTGCGCGCGGGCGTCATGCAACAACCGCTCGGCTTGTGCGCCGACCTGTGCGGGAACGCGGAGCGTGCCGTCCGCCGCACGCGCAAACAGCTCGGCGTCGGGCATGCTGCCCCACATCAAATAGGACAGCCGCGTCGCCATCTCGAAGGCAGTGGGACGATAGTGCCCCGGCGACTCGGGCACCGGCTCACCGAGCTCGATCCGAAATAAGAACGGCGCCGAGACCAGCAGCGTCTCGAGAGTCAACGCGAAGCCAGCGTCGAAACCGCCGTCCACACTTTCCGCCTGGTAAACACCGAGCAAGCGTGTGACTTCGGCATCCAACAGCGGGCGGCGCCAGGCGCGCTGGCCAAAGTTGCGCACGAACGATTCGACGCACGCGGTATCGCGGCTGCTTGCAGCGCACGGCAACTGGGCCAGCAGGGCAGGCGCCGCTACGCGGGCCACCTGTTCGGCGGCATTCAAGTATTGCTCCGCCAATACCGGCGAGACGGTTTGAGCAGCTACGGTATTGTCGAAGCCCAACGATGGGTCATCGGGCAGAAATGCGTTGGCCGGTTGTGAGGTGTCGGCCAAAAGCTCGTGGAGAGTGCTGTTGTATTCGCGCCGCGTCAGTCGCCGTACGACGGCTTGCGCGATCGCGCTGTCGACCGCGGTCGTGCTAGCGCCGCCGACGCCAGCGCTGCCGCCGCTGCCGGCGCCGCTTGCCGGGTTCGTCGTCGTAGCACCGGCTGCTGTGTCGGAGCGCTCGTCGACGCTTGCCTGGCAGCCAAAGTTGCCGGCGACGGTAAGCGCGGCGAGCGACCCAAGATGTCTCCAGTTTGCCACTACTGACTAGGTCACGTGAGCCACGCAAACCCGGTCAGAAAAACCAAACTTCTTACTGCACCTGCGCGGTGACTGCGTCACTCTGCGGCGATTCGAGGCCCGCGCCGTTGATCAGTGACACGCGATACATCTGCCCAGGCGTTTCATCAACGGCAGTTGGTACGGGCGTCGCTGGCTCTGGTTCGTCACCGTAATTCCAAGCTTGGAAGCGCTTGGCGTCCGCCGGCACAGTCATCGCCAAGCTGCCGTCGCGGTAAACCTTGAACGCCGCTACGCCGCTCTCGAGGTCCGCGTCGGCGACCCAAGTTAAGGTCACTTGGTTGTTGTGCAGTTTGGCGCTCAGTTGGGTCGGCGGTTGCGTGGGGGCCGAATTGTCCGTCACTGTCCGGCTCGTAACGAACTCGTGCCAGGCCTGCCCCACGCCGGCGGTCGGTAGCCAAGTTGCCGCGTTCGGATCACCGGCGAAGCTGCTTGGCGTTGCCACCGCAAGGCTGCTGTTGTTCCCCAAAACGCCGCTGTTTTGCGTGAGCTCGTTCAGGGCGTCGGGCTTACTGCCTTGGACGCGAGCGGCGATCACCGCATCGAGATAGGGAATGGCCAGCAGCCTGAGCTGAGCTGTGTCATGGGTTCCGTTGGGCTCGTTCACGTAAGTCCAGGGCGCGCCGGCAGCACGGTACGTGTCGAAAATCTGGGTCGTGATCGGATAGCACTGCCCCAAATCTTGCGGCCCAGTCGCGAGCAAGATCGGAACCGCGACCAGCGCGGGGGCGAAGGCCGGGTCTACTTCGCAGATGCTTTTGATCACCACCGCTGCCGTCTTTGTTGGGTACTTCTTACCCATTTGAAAAACCCACGTCGCGCCGCCGGAATGGCCCCACAAGACCCACGGCACCGACGGAAGTTCGGTGTGGCCGGTGACCGTGGCGAGTTGATCGAGCGCGCTCACGAACAGGTCGGCGCTGCCGTTCTCGATGTGCGACCAACGGTCGCAGTGGTCGCCGTCTGGAAAAACGGTGACAAACTCGGTTCCGATCAGACCCATGCCCCACCGATTGGCGAGCGCCTGCCACTGCAGGTCGTGAGGAACACTGATGCCGTTGCGACCACAGCCATGCTGGTGAACGATCACGCCCGCGAGGTGCGTCACTCCGTCCGGGATGTACAGGCTGAAGCGCGCGGTTTGGACCGGTCGGTCCTTGGCCTCGAGGCCCAGCTCGGAGATGGTGCCCGGCCCGTGCCCGGGCACGATGTTTACGGTCGGGGCTCCGGCTTGACCGGGTGCGCCTCCTGTCCCGCCACCCGCGGCGCCGGCCACGTCGCCGGTCGGCGAGCTGACAGTACCACCGCTGACAATTCCGGAGCTTCCGCCGTTACCGCTGGCGGAGGGGGCAGGCACCGTTCCTGCCCCTGCGCCGCCAGTTTCGGAGCGGGAATTCGCAGCAGCCGCGGTCGGGGCGGGGGTCGGGCTGCAGGCGTTCGCGGACAGTAAGATTAGAAAGGCAGCCCGCTGCGGATGCATGGCGTGCTGAAGTGCCGCGAGGTAGGACAAAGGTGAAAACAATCGGGACACGTCGCCACGAGCGCTGGGTCGTTGTCCGACGGCAGCGTTGTGCGATACAGGAAAAGTCCAATGGGTGCCTGGATCTCCACGCTGGTAGCGCTGACCAGCCTCGCCCTTGGTCCTGACGGCAAACCCGGCGTCGCAGTGCTTTCGGTCGACGGCGTCTCAGTCCCCAGCGCGTTCGTCGAGAGCATGCGCATCCAGCTCACCAGCATGGCGTCAGTCGAGACCGGGCCGGTCATCAGCGGTCACTCGCGGGCAGAGAAGGTCGCCCAGGCTCGACGGTACCTGGTGGAGGTCGGAGCGTCGATCGCAGTTTGGGAAGAGCGACTCCGTCACAACGACGTGGGCGCGGAGGTCGTGGTCGTGGTCGCGGTCACGAGCGATCCCAAAAGCGAGTCGATTGAGGTCGCTGAGCTCACCACCACCGGCGGTCCCGAGGACGACCGAGTGTTGGCGCTGAAGGTTGCAGAATTGCTGTATCAGGCGCTCTCCGTCGCGAACTCGGAAAGGGAGCTGGCTGACGAGCTTGCCAGTCGCGGATTGAAGCCGGATTCGGAGATCGAGCCGCGACCCCCCCGGCTGACTCCAGCTCCTCCGCCGCCGCGTTCCCTTGCGCCGCGTCCGTCAGCCGCTCCCCATAACTGGGCCGCCCTAGTTGAAGCCGGTGGTGGGCTCCGTGTCGATTCGCGTTTCTCCGCGCCGCAAGTGACAGGCAACTTGGCGCTTGCTCTCGGCTATCGAAGCGAACGCGTTAGTGCGGAGCTCGGCATCGTTGCTCAGGTTCTTACACAGCGCGAGCTTCACGCTGAAAACGGCGGTCTCGTGCTGGTCGAGCGGCATGTCGGTGGCAGCTTGCGCGGCCTGTTCAATACTGGGCCACTTGCAGTTGGGGCTCACTTTGACGTTGTGGCCGCGTTCGTGAGCGCAACGGCAACGGCCGTGGACGGTCGTCAGGGCAGTGCAGTCAAGGTCGGGACCGGTTGGGCGATCGGGCCCGAAGGTAGACTGCGGCTCGCGCCGCGACTCGAAATGCGCGCGCTACTCGCACTGGAAACTACATTGTATGCCCAGCGTTTCGCGATCGAGGGCGTCCGGGTGACAGATCGCGGCGTTGGCCACCGGTCTGCGCAACTCTCGCTGATTTTCAGCGTTCCCTGAACGCTGCAAGTTTTTATCACCGCGGGGCCGACCCAGGTCACTATCCAGGGTGGGCTTGGCAGATCGATCAAACAGCACCGCCAACGAAGAGCGCGTCATCCAGGCCTGCCGGGCTGGCGACCGCCAAGCGTTGGATGAGCTCTTTCGCACGCAGGCGCCGGCCGTCCATCGCCTGCTGCTGCGCATGGTCGGGCCACGGCCGGAGGTCGAGGACCTGCTCGAAGCGACGTTCAGCGCTGCGATTGACGCATTTCCTCGCTTCCGCGGCGAGGCGAGCGTCGAGCGTTGGCTGGCCAGCATCGCGACGCGCGTTGCGTTTCGGTATTTCCGCTATGCGAAGCACAGAAAGCACGCTTCGTTGGAGCTGTTGCGCGGGCCGGCGGAGCCCCTGGACACGCAACCGCAACCTGATCGGGCCGCCGAAACGCGCCGCCGTATCGAGCGGCTCTACTACCATCTGGAAAAGCTCGGTCCGAAGAAGCGCATCCCGTTCGTGCTCTATTTCCTTGAGGGACGCCCCATCGATGAAGTCGCCGCTATCATTGGTGCAAATCCGATTTCGACGAAGGGCCGCATCTTTCACGCGCGCCGATTGCTGATGGCGCGAGCGAAGAAGGACCCAGTGCTCCAAGAGCTTCTGACCGTGAGTGAGGCCCTATGATCCATGCACGCTGCATTCCTACCGAGCTCTTGCTGGAGCGCCAATCGCCCAGCCTATCCCACGCCGAGCGGCTACGCGTCGAAACGCACCTCGCCGAGTGCGAGCGCTGTCGACGCGAGCACGGCGCGATGATCGGCCTCTTGGCTCTCGTCGAGCAAAAAGTCGAGAGCTCGGTGAAGACCAACATTCAGGAGCGGGCGATTGCGCGGGCCATGCTGCGTTCGCGTGAGCAACAAACGTCGACGGCCGAGGCTGCACCCGCTGGCTTTGGGTTGGCTCGCCCATGGGCCTGGGGTCTGGTGGCGATGGCCGCTATCCTGGTAGTCGGCGGTTTCTTCCTCCGTGGCTGGAGCGCGCGGCATGCAGCCGCTCAATTGGTTCAAGCCTCGGAAGACCGCGTGACTTTGGGTTCGCTCGCCCTCGCGGGCAAGCAACTTGCTGCGGGCGACCCCATCCCCGCCCATCGCGAGCTACATCCGGCAGGACCGTTCGCGGTGAGCTTGGCCCACGCTAAGCTCTCGGTGCGGGGGGCCGATTCGATGACATGGTCGCCGGAGAATCGCGTTGTCTCGCTGCGCGGCGGCGTGGCTGACGTGAGCGTGGATCCGAATCAGCATCGGTCGTTTCAGATCGTGACGCCGCGCTTCTCGGTCAATGTGATCGGTACCGAATTTCAAGTGGCCTACGACCATGTCACGGTGACGCGCGGACGCGTGCGAGTGTCGTCGCCGAGCGGGCAGCCTTGGGCAGAGCTTGGACCGGGCCAAAGCTGGAGCTACGTTGCGCCAGCGACTGGCTCAGAGGTGACTCAGGCAGCGCCGGCAGGAGACCCAGCTCTGGAGCCCGCGGATGTCCCCGTTGGCAATCGCGGGGCGAGCGCGCCAGATGTGAAGCCGCCGTCGTCCGCCTTGTCCACAGCAGAGCTTTTGGCTCGCGCGCGGCACCGGTTGGCGGCTGGCGAGCCGCGCGCGGCCCTAACGGATCTGGACGCGGTCCTGGCCGCTGGCGGCTCACGCGGTCAGCAGGCCGAGGCGTATACACTCAAGGCCGATTGCGCGTTGGTTCAGGGCGATGCACGGGCGGCGGTGCGACAGTATCTCGACGTCAGCCGTCGGTTTTCGGGCCTGCGCGCCGCCGAGACAGCGCTGTTCGCGGCGGCGCGTATCGAGGCGAACGGCGGGAACAAGGCGAGCGCTAAGAAGCTGCTGCTCGCTTACCGTGAACGGTACCCAGCCGGCCAATTTAGAAGCGATGTGGACGCGAGGCTTCGTATACTCGAAGCACAATGACTCGTCCCTCCGTGTTGCTGCTCCCGGCCCTGCTCGTCGGCTGCGGCACGGAGGTCACGGACCTGATCCCCAAGCACGCGTGCGTCGACTCGCGCGTTTATCCGGGAGGAGGGCTGTACGCAGCCGACGTCTCGAGTGGCTCCGGTATGACCTTGAACGGAAACGCCGTCGTGCTGCCGCCGGTATTGCGAGTGAGCAACGCCTCGAGGAATTCCGTCGGCTCCGCGTACTTTACGCAGCCACTGAGCGTCGACGCGAGCAGCAACGTGTCCGCGTACTTTTCTTTCCGCATTGGTGGTGGCGATCTGCTCAATGGCGCGGACGGATTGGCGTTCGTCCTGCAAAGCTCGTCTGATGGCGCGGCCGCGCTTGGGCTGGACGGCGGTGGCCTTGGCTACCAAAACGTGCGCCCAAGCCTCGCCGTTGAGCTCGACCCCTACCACGACGACCCTGACCCGGCCGGCGGCCACGTCGCGCTCATGCGCGACGGTGACGTGAACATCGGCCTTCTCGGCTTCGTCAATCCCGCGTTTGCGCTCAATGACGGCGTGCTGCGACACATCTGGGTCGACTACGCAGCTGTCGAAGGCCAAGTCGAAATCTACATATCGGACGCGGACACCCGACCCGATGTCCCGTTGTTGATTCAACGAGGGCTGTCTCTGAGCACTTTACTCGGGCCGTCTGTCTTCGTGGGTTTCTCAGCCTCAGCTGGCGAGCGTCTCAATGATCACGATTTGCTTGGAGAGGCTTGGGCAGTTGCTAGCGTGCTTCCCGCCTGTCAGTAACGGCTGACCATTCATCACATTTCGCGCCTCGAGCACGAGCGAACAGGAAGGCGGGAAGGCGGGAAGATTTCTGTTGTTCGAACAGGCGCCGGGTCGAGCACCTTTAGCCACTACGACGTCGAGTGCGTGTGCGATCCGAACTCTGTGATCAGCGGCTGATCCTTGGCGATTGCGTTTCATCCACCCCAACCCATCGCCACCCGCTCGGCAGCGCGACGGAACGCGCACGAATGGCGACGAGGCCGCCCCGCGAATGACGGGCCGGCCGGCGCAGATCGCGGGGTCGCGCACGATGCGGTCCAGGTAGGTCACAGCGCCTTTTGGTGGTCGCCCCAGCATCGGCGCAGTCGGGTTCTCGCGCTCTTTTTACGCCACCCGCACCTCAACCGGCACCGAGCTGGCCGTTGTCCACGCTGGGTATGATCCTCCGACTGCTCGTGCGGCAGTCGGCGCTAAAGCAATCCCGCTTCACCCAAAAACCGGCGCTCGACTTCCGCGTAGTCGACTTCGATGTTGAGGCGCGCCAGCACGGAGTAGAAACCAAATTGGAGGCGGTTCATGAAGAGCATACCGGCGGGGAGTTGGACGAAGCTCTTGTCTTTGGCGAAGAGTTGGTCTTTGACGGTCTTGATTTCGCGGACGAGCGAGGTGGCGAACTCCGTCGTGATGCGGAAGGGTGAGGCGAAGACGGGTTCGAAGCAGCGGCGGGAGTAGGCGGTGGCGGCTTCTTCGTAGGTGCCGCCTTTGGACTCGAGGATGATCGCGGCAGCGCGGCGAAACGCTACGTCATCGCGAGCCAGCGCGGCGCGGTGCAGATCGCGCGCAGCTCCGATGCGGTTGCCGGCGATTGGCTGGATGCAGCCGAAGTCGAGGAAGATCACGCTGCCGTCGGGCTGGAACAAGTAGTTGCCGGGGTGTGGATCGGCATTGAACATGCCGCCGACCAGGTTGCCCTTGAAGACGAAGCGCCAGAGGGTTTCGGCGTAGCTGTGGCGCAGCTCGGGAGACGCGGTGGCGGCTT
Source organism: Polyangiales bacterium (assembly GCA_038252755.1). Classification (GTDB taxonomy): domain Bacteria; phylum Myxococcota_A; class Polyangia; order Polyangiales; family Polyangiaceae; genus PMG-095. The sequence goes on from JBBSAB010000041.1 coordinate 37,697, forward strand.
CTTCCAGCGAGGCGCCCTTCACCAGGTCCATGGTAAGGACGCGGCGCGCTGAGCGTTCGCGTACGACGCGCGGGATGGATATTTTCGGATCTGACGCGAAGAGTTGCGTGAATTGGCCTTGGCGCTTGGCTTCGAGGCGATAGTCGAGCTCTTCGCGGAAGCGCGTCTTCACTTCTTCGAGCACGGCGCCGGAGTTGAGCGCGCGCGGGCCGAGCGCACCGATGAAACCTTCGAGCAGGCCCACGTTCGACAAGTCGCTCTCGATCGCGCGGTCGATGCCGGGGTGCTGGACCTTCACCGCGACGGCTTGGCCGTTCGGCAGCTCAGCGTGATGCACTTGCCCGATTGAGGCGCTGGCGAACGGCTCGTCCGACCAGGTCGCGAACAGCTTGTCGATCGGCGCGCCGAGCTCTTCTTCGACTACCGCGCGGATCGCTTCGACTGACGAATGTGGCGCGGCGGTGCGCAGGGCGCCGAGCGCTTTTTCGTAAACCGCGCGGTGTCCTTCGGGCACGAAGCCGTCGACGTAGCTGGCAGTTTGGCCCAGCTTGGCGGCGAGGCCGCGCAGGTTGCCGAGTACCTCGGCGGCGCGTTCGGCGACCTTTTCGGAGCCGCGCTTGCTGAGCATGTCGACCGACGCGCGCGCGCCGACGCCGGCTAGCTTGACGAAGCGGCCCAGGCGACCGGTCGGAACGCCACTGTCGTCTTTCGCCATGCTCGAATCAGACGCGGCTCGCCACGAAGGCGGCGAACACGACGACCAGGTACGGCATCGAGGCGAAGAACAGCCGACGCGCCCAGCGGCTAGTCGGTAGCGTGCGGCGCCCCTGCAGCGCGACCCCCAAGAAAGCAGCCGAACAGAGCAGGGCTGTGATGCCGTAACCGAGCCCCGCCATGCCCATCGCCCAAGGCGCGAGAGCGACGACGCCAAGTAGCACCGAGTAGAAGATGATCGCGCGCTCAGTCGCGACGGCGCCGTCGACGTTGGGCATCACTTTCAGGCCAGCGCGGTCGTACTCCGGTGCACGAAACGTGGCGATCGCCAGGAAATGCGGCAACTGCCAAACGAACAAGATCGCGAACAGCGCGAACGCTTCGCGCGACAACGACCCGGTGACTGCGGCCCAACCGATCAACGGCGGTAACGCGCCCGGCACGGCACCGACATGCAGCGACCAGGTGGTGACGCGCTTCAGCGGCGTGTAAGCCAGCACGTACGAGCACAGCGCGATCCACCCCAGCGAAGCCGCCAGCGAATTGATCAGCGTCGCCAGAAGAGTGAGTCCGACCACCGCCAGCAGTGAGCCGAAACCCAGCACCATCTCCGGCGTGAGACGACCGGTCGGCAGTGGGCGTTTGCGCGTGCGCGTCATGAACGCGTCCGAGTCGCGCTCCATCCACATGTTGAACGCGTTGGCCGCCCCGACCACGCAAGCCGTCGCGAACATGGCCAGCGCCAAACGCGACGCCTGGATCGGCACCGATGCGGCGAGCGAGCCGGAGACCATCGTCACCATCACCAGCGTCGTGACGCTCGGCTTGGTCAGCTCGAACAGCGCGAGAAACTGCGCGCGTGACGCGAACGGGGCGAGGGCCGCCGAGCAGGCTTCGGTCGCGTCCAGTGTGCCGGTGTCGGGCGGGGTCATTCGTCGTCGTCCTTGGCCGCGCTGGATTCACCCTTGGCGGGCAGCAGCTTGGGCTCTTTCACTTCGGGCAAGGCGGTCATGGGCGGTGGGGCTGGCTCGGATTCAGGAGCAGCGTCGTCGGCGACGGCTTTTTTGACGTGGCGGACCGCCTCTCCCAGGCCCTTGCCCGCCGCGTTGACACGGCTACCGCCGAACAGCAGGAACAGCAGCAGGGCGACAAGGAGGAGCGACACAAGCGAGACAAGAGCGAGACGAGAACGGGGACGCCCGGACCTACCACCAGCCCGTGGGCCCAGCAATCCGAATCAAAAAGCGCTGAAAGAACTGAAGATTCGCGGCACTCGCCGCCCCAGCAGGCTCAGCCCGACCAGCACCGCGACGCCCGCTAGCGCCGCGCTTGCGTAAGCCAACGGCTCCGCGCGGTCCTGGTCGAGCATGATGAAGCCCGCCGCCGCGACCGCGCCCGGCATCGCGACCAGCACGCGTCCGAGTAACCACAGCGCGACCCGACTGCGCTTGTTGAGGGCGTCAGCGCTGCCGCCCGCGTCCGTCGCTACCCGGCGTGCTCTCCAACTGAGACTTGCGGCGAGCCAAAGCGCGACGCCCAGCGCCGACAACATCGCGAACCGCGCAGCCGCCGTGAGGCGCGGTGAACGCGACCACGGCGCTAGCCCGGCTATGCGCGCGTGAGCCGCAGCTAGATGCACGGGCATCGATTGCTTGGCGGTGAGATCGAGCCCAACGATGTCGACACGCCGCAGATCATCGGAAAACGTGAGCTCGTGCATCGCCACCTGGATAGCGCGTACACCCGGCATTGGGCCCTCGATGCGTCCGGTCTTGCCGCAGCGCACGCTCAGGCCAAGTAGCGGGATCGGCACCGTGCCCGTCCTGCCGCAGCTGTTGCGCGCGGTCTGCACCAGGTCGTTGGCGAAGCTGCCGGGGTGCTCGGTGCCGCGCGGGATCAGCTCCGCGACGGCCAGGACGAACCCGAGCAGAATGAGCAGCGGCCAGGTCACTCGAGCCCGAGCCGCGGCGGCTGGCGCGTTCAGGCCGGCCAGCACTCCCAACTGCACCGCCGACAGCGCCACCAAAGCCCCCGCCTCGAGCGCGAGCGCCAGCACTGGCAGCAAGAAAGGCACGAGGAGTGCCGGGCTAGACCCGGCGGCCGGGAACTGACGCTCGAGCCGGATCAGACCGATCAGTCCCACCACGGCCACCGCCAGCGGCAAGGTCGCCGCAAAATCGCGCAGCGCCCGGCACGTCGGCTGGATAGGCCGAGCAGGCCGGGACCGAGGCCGAGCAGGCCGGGACCGAGGCCGAGCAGGCCGGGACCGAGGCCGAGCAGGCCGGGACCGAGGCCGAGCAGGCTGGGGCTGAGGGGCAGCCGTCATCGCCCTACTTGTAGCGAAAATACGTGAGCTTGCTCCGGAAACAGCGTCCCCCTATGCTCAGCGGCTCGCGGGCGGCGTGAACCTTGGACTGCCTGCCGCATCGGAGATGCAACCATGAAGCTGCGCACCCTGACCACGCTCCTCGCTCTCGCTGGCGCAACCTTGACGCCGTTCGCGGCCCACGCCGCGGGCGTGGATGAAGCTTCCGGCACTGGCAAAGGCATCGTCGGCGGCGCCCTGCTGGGCGGCGAGCTGGTGATGGTGACCGAAGCGGCCTTCAAGGTGAAGCCGGCTTGGGCCTACATCGTAGGTGGCGTGGCGGGCGGCGCCGCTGGCGGTATCGGCGGGTACTTCGTCGAGCAAAATACCGACGCGCGCGCTCCAATGCTGATGCTCGCTGGCGGCTTGGTGTTCGCGATCCCAACCGTCGTCGCGGTGCTCACCGCAACTACGTACGAGCCGCCAGCCAACTACGTCCAAGACGAAGCGCCCACCGACGAGCCATTGGCTGAGCCGCCTTCACCCGCAGCTACGCCCGCCGCGGCTCCAGCAGCTGACGCTACGCCCGCACCGGCTAAGCGCCGCTACGTCGGAGCTCCAGAGCGCCGGTTGTCGTTGAAGCTCCCACCACCGGCACTGGTTGGTTTCCAGGACGCGCGGCTCGCCCTCGGCGTTCCGAACGTCGCGCTTCTGCACGCCTACACGCGCACCGAACAGCTCGTCTTCAACGCGCCCAGCGTCACTGAAGTCCGCATCCCCGTTCTCGACGTCCAGTTCTGAGGCGCCCGCGACGCGACGCGACGCGACCGGACTGGCGCGCAGCGAGCGCGGCCCCACGCGACCGACCACAACACCCTTTCACTCCCGGTGGTAATCGGAGGGTGTTGTGGCTAAGCTCGGGGGTCAGGCAACTTCCTCACCCCAGGTTTGGACTGAAACATGGCACAACCAGCGCCCCCACGGGCTGGGACTTCACGTAAGCGGGCCGATGATCCCGCGCTTGGCAAGGTCATCGCCGGCCGCTATCGGCTCGAGGCGCGTATCGGTGAAGGCGGGATGGGCATTGTCTATCGCGCCCGCCACGTGCTCATCGATCGAGTCGTCGCCGTTAAGCTGATCCGCCCCGACTTGCGGGGCGAGACGCACTTGCGAGCTTGGATGCTGCGCGAGGCACGGGCCGCCAATCGCGTCGACCACGCGCACATCATCGATATCCACGACATCGGCGAGACGGACGACAGCGAGCTGTACCTCGTCATGGAGTACCTGATCGGCACGCCGCTCTCGACAGAGCTGGCTCGCGGTCCGCTCCCGCTCAGTCGCGCCGTCGATATTTTGGAGCAGATGGGCGCCGCCTTGTCGCGCGCTCACGACCTTGGCGTCGTGCATCGCGATCTCAAGAGCGACAACATTTTGCTGACGGCGCGCGGCGGCCGCAAAGACTTCGTCAAGATCCTCGACTTCGGTCTGGCAGCGCTCGCGCATGATCCGCGCTTGGCGCCCAAGGGCGCGGTGTTCGGTACGCCCGAGTACATGTCGCCCGAGCAGGCGCGCGGCGAGCAAGCCGGTCCACAGTCGGACTTGTACGCGCTCGGCGTCTTGTTCTTCGAGATGCTGACCGGTCAGCTGCCGTTCCGCGCTGGTGATCGCGAGACGTTGCTCGAAATGCAGCGCACCGCGCCGTCGCCACGCCCCACCAGCGTCAAGAAGGACTGCCATCCGGTGGCCGAGCGCATCGTGCTGCGGCTGCTCGAGAAAGATCCGCGCAAGCGCTACCGCGACGGCCACCATCTGCTCGAGGAGCTGAAGGCCCTACAGCGTTCTTTGCCCAGTACTTCGTGGGACAAAGAGGGCGGTACCGGTGCCGGCGATTCGTCGCCGGTCCAAAACCCGCCGCCGCCCCCGCCGCCCAAGACGCCGCCCGTCGGCGAGTGGGCAACCCGCGCCGGCCTCTTCGCCCGCATGGTCGCGCGCGCATACCCTTCCGCCAACGCGCCGGCCGAGATCGCGCAGGGCGTCGTTGCGGTGTGGGAAGTCGCCTCCAAGGCCAACAGCCTCGAAGGCGAAGTCGCTAGCCACACCCGCAAGCTCGAAGCGCTCGAACGCCGCGGTCGCGCACTGCGGGCTGAAATCGGCCGCAAAGTCGAAGAGCTAGCGCACGAAGAGTCGCGCTCGCTGCGCGAAGCTGCCGCCTACGGCGAAGAAGAAGAGTCCGCGCGGCGCGAGCTGTCGCGCGCTCAACAAATCGCCGAAGAAAAAGTCGGCGCGGCCGACCGCGCCGATCGCGCTGGCCAAGGCACCCGCGCCATCTTCGAAACCGCTGGCGCCGCGTCCGCCATGGTCGAAGCCCAACGCCAATGGCTCAAAACCCGCGAAACCCGCCGCATGGCCCGCGAAGCCAGCGCCGCGGACTTGCGGCGCCAAATCGAAGAGCTGCGCGGCCAACTCGCCCGCTACGCCGAGGCCCTCGAAGAAGACCTGGCATCGGGTCGAGAAAAGGTCGCCGCGCGCGCCCGCGAAGGCCTGAAGTTCGAGAAGATCTTCTTGGACGCCTCGGCTGTGCTGATCGCGCACCTCAAGGGGCGCCCGGAGTGTCGTGACCTGATGAACGAGATCATGGCGCCGCCAGCCGAAGGCGACGCACCAAGCACCACGACGCCCCAAGCTCGTACGGACGTGTGAGCGACGTAGCAGACGCGCCGCGCGCACCTCTGACCATTCGTGTCACGGGTGCAGCGCGGCTCGCGCATGGCAAAAGCCAAACCTTCACGTTCCAACGCGGCAAACTGCCCGAAGAAGGCTTCGTCCTGTGCTGGGAAGACGGCCTGTACGCCTTCGCCAACTCGTGCCCCCACTGGAGTGTCGACTTGGACTACGGCATGAACGACTTCTACGATTCGTCGCTAGAGCGCATCGTTTGCAAGAATCACGGCGCGCTGTTCCATCCGCAAACAGGGTTCTGCGAATGGGGTCCATGCACGGGGCATTCGTTGGAGCGATTTGAGGTGGAGAGTGAAGGGGATGACGTGCTGGTGAGCGTTGGGAAGATGTGACGACGAGTGACGCCTTCCGCCACGCAGTGCGCTTCTTTGTCGGCGTCGTCGGTCTGGGTACTTCTGGCAACTCACGGCGGCGACGACATCGTTAGTCCGGAACCATTCGAGGCCGTGACGGTTGACTTGAAGCGGATTTGGGGGCGGTAGTCGATGGTTTCTCATCGACCGTCGTAGAACTGCGAGCACAGACGGGCCACACTTAGGTGCTGAATGAAAGCCTCATTGACCCGCGCGTTGGTCTCGCTCGTTGTCGGTGCCTTGGTCGCCGCGTCCTTCAGTTGTTCGAGCAAGGCGCCGCGCTCGGGTGCTGTCGGCCATGCCAGCGCGGGCGACGGTGGCGCAAGCGGCGCCGGTCGTCCGAGTGACGGTGGCGCAAGCGGCGCCGGTCGTCCGAGTGACGGTGGCGCAAGCGACGCCGACAGCGAGCTGGCGCCCTCGGCTTGCAAGGTCAAAAATCAGGCGATTCCCGGCGATGCTTTTCTGGTGCCGCTCGCCATGCGCGCCAATCTGCAGGCGCTACTCGACGCGCACGCGAACGTTCGACTCGAAGGCGGCGACTACACCAAGGGAGGACCTGCGCAGGTGACGATCGCGAGCGATCACGGCATCTACGGCAACGGCCAATCGGGCTTGCCGCTGGTCGTCGTTCCCGCGGGCACCACGGGTGCCGTCTTGTCGGGCACGAACGGCCCGCTGCGGTTCGCCGCCAGCGGCGACCAGGTCACACGCGACAATTGCTTCCAACATCTGTCGTCGAGCGTGATGGGCCAAGGCGCCTCGCTCGAGCGCAACGAGTTTCTCGATTTTCACGATTCGAGCCTGTCGTTCGACACGCAAACAGCGGGCTTCGTCCGCAACAACCGGTTCGTGCGTCTCATGCTGCACGGCGGGGGCGACGCCGTCATTCGCCTCGTTGGCGGCGTCGGTCACGAGTCCTACGGCAACGTCGTCTTCTGGCTCAACGCGCTCGGAGCGCCGCTCGATACGATCGTGGCGGAGCACCAACGCGATTTCACCGTGGTCGGCGCCGACGGTGAGAGCTATGGCACCGCGGCCGCGGGCGCCAAGGCCATGTTCTACACGCGCGACGTCGAGTCACTGCGCATCCACACGGCCTCGGGTAGGGTGATCACGCCTGCGTTCGATCTCGGCGCGACCGATGTGAGCATGTTCAATGGCTACACGGGCACGACCGGTCCGGACTCCAACTTCGTGCTGCAGCCAGGCGTCGCGCGGGCCGGGCTCTTCGCGTCACCACAGGTCGAAGGCGCCAACGCGCCGGCGCTGGGTGTCGAAGGTCTCGATGGCCTGCAACCTTTCGGCTTGAGCCTCAACGGGTCTCCGTGGACGGCGGTGCCGATAGCCGAAAAGGCCGCCCTGCTTCGCGGCCTGCTCGCACCCGCACGCGCGGGCCGTCCGTGGGCGCGCCCGACGCTACCGCTGATCGCCGATCCCGCTGGCCCGAGCTGGTCCGAAGGCCTCGCCGATAGGCCCGACGACGCGCCCCAGCTCCAGCAATTGCTCGACACGCAGCACGTGGTTGAGCTCGAGGCCCGCGCCTACTACCTGGGTAGCCCACTCTCACTTGGCGCGCGCGATGGCTTGATCGGAAAAGGCGCCGACCGCACTGTGTTGATCGCGAAGACGCCGACGATCGATCTGCTCACGACCAAGCTTCCGCCGCTCATGGCTGGGGCCAACGCGCAGTCGTTCACGCCGACGCTCGTCGACCTTACCCTACAGGGAGGTCAGAACGGGCTCCACATGAGCCAGCCGGGCACGCAGATGACGATCGCGTACATCGATCACGTCACCTTTCGGAACCTGAGCAATGCCGGCATTTTTGCCGACCACGTGTACGGCGTCGACAACAACATGTTCGCGTACGTGCAGTTCTACGAGTGCGGCTCGGGCTACCAGGCGAGGACGGCCACGGGCCCCGCCAACGACTCCACACCCGACCTCGGCTACACCGACAAGACTGTCTTCTACCGTTCACAATTCGTGCGCTGCGGCACCGGCGTCGACAACGTGGGCCGTCGTCAGAACAACCTCAACGCGTACTTTGAGTCGTCGTTCCGCGAGAATACCAAGGCTGCCTTTCATTCCGAGCCCGACGCCTCGACCATCATCGCCAGCTCGGAATTTATCGACAACCAGGGCGATCCGGTGATTGAAACCACAGCCACGATCATCAACTGCTATTTCCGTGCGGGCGAAGCCGGCGTCACCATGCTCGGGCCGAGCGGTATCGTCGAGGGCTCGACGTTCGAGCTCGGCACGTCGACGACGGCGCAGGTACTTTCGACCAAGCTCAAGGGCGACGCGCGCGACGCGCCCGTCTTGACGATGTCGAACAGTCGCTCGGAACTACCGCTCGGGCCGATCGAGTCGTCGGAGATCATCGCGCTCTTGATCGGCAACTCGCTCGCTGCCGACCCGTCGCTCAGCGGCGCCGTGATTCTCAACGCCTACGACACTAAGCGGACGCCGGCCATCGGCGACGACACGCACGAACTCTTGCTCCTCCTCGACGACGTCGTTCCGACCGCGGGCTCGCAGCTTCTGTTTGAGGCCGAGTAGTCGGCTCAAGCGTAGTTAGCAGGCCCAATCCCGCAGAATTTCGGCGATTCTGTGGCTGGCCCCAATCAAACCTCAGGACGGGACGTCGGTGACGACGGTCGCGGCATCGATTGGGCGGCGATCCGCCTGAAGGGGAGCGGGCTCGGCTTGCCGACGCGCACCCCGCCGATCTGCTCGGCGTGCTGTGTCACGAGGGTTTCTCGACGCGCAGCGATGTGACGGAGGGGCGCGCGACTAGCGACGCGACGAACGGGTCGCGACGCTCTCGGCCAGCTTTTCGTCTTCGGGCGCGACGCGGGTGAGGCGGGCGCCGGAGCGGGGGCGAGTGGCGGGTGCCATGTGGCTTATCGGCGGGACGGTGGGGAAGGGACCGAGCAGCGCGATCACCTCTTCCAGCTCTTGCCCCTTGTCAACCACGGGTCCGAAGATGCTGGCGCGCTGGCGCTCGGCGCTGTCGAGCGAGCCGGTGTAGAACACGACGCCGCGCAGTGACCCGAGCCGCAGCAGCTCGTCCGCGAGATCAGCGCCGCTGCCGTCGGGCAGGTCTAGATCGAGGATTCCGACCTGGAAACCGGCGCCAGCTGCCCGCGCTGCCCGGCAGGTTTGCGCCAGGCTGACCGTGTAACCCTCGCGCAGCTGGCGGCGGGCGATCGACCGAGCCACGACCGGGTCGTCTTCGACAATCAGTGCTCGCGTGGGCTCAGGCGGTGTCATTGATCGTTATTTGCTCGGGAACGCGCGAGACGTTATCAGCTTTCACCAGTGCTGAACATATGTCCGGTGGAAAGTGAAAATTCCGTAATCCTCACAACGCCTTAGTCGCCAACTCTAAGGAATGTCGTCAAGGTGAGGAGGTGTCGGGAACCGGTGCGCTGGCGGGCGTCTGACTTGCGGGCGCTACGGTTGCCTCTGGCCTCGGGCGCACGAAGGGCAAGTAGAGAGCACCGAGCTCGAGCATCAACGCGGGGATCGGGATGTCCAGGGCGCCGCGGGCCGCCAAACAGGCTGCAAGCACCAACCCGAGCTCGCCGCCGCCACCGAACAGCGCCGCGCCAGCCGCCAGCAGCGCGCCCGCATTGAGCAGGTGCGAGAACGACAGCGGCAAGAGCGACGTCTGCTCGCGGCTCAGCTCTTTGAGACCGCGCCCGAGCAGCACCGACAGCGTATTCGCGCCGGGTGCGGAGCCACGCAGCGACAGCACGACCAACGCTGCCGACACTGCGAGCAACACCGGTACGATCACGCGACCACGCGCGAGCCGGCGCTGCAGCCACACTAGCGTGAGCGCAAGCGCGACCAAGTCGATCGCTACGCCGAACGTCTCGATCAATTGTGCGGTGCGAAACGCTGCCAGGTTGGCGGCATCGGACGCGTCTTGCGTGAGCTTGCGAGACAACACGTGCACCAAGCCGGCGCTCGACGTCAGCCCCAGCACCAACGCACCGGCGCGCTTGTCACGCTGGCTCACCGTGTGGCGCGCCGACAGCGAACCGACAATCGCCGCGCTGATCCCGAGCATCAGCGCGAGCAGCGGCTCGAGCGGGCGAAAGCTGGCGAACAACAGCAGCATGCAACCCATCGATACCGCCGGCACCGCCACCAGCCGTGCCGACAGCGGCGCGCGCGGCGCCGACACGATCGCGGTGGCCAGCCGCGCGAGCCCGGCGACCAAACCGGTGGCGGCCAGCAACGTCAAAAGCGACCCGGCGCGGCCCGCCCAGATGACGACGTTGTCGCCCGCGACGCCGTGCAGCGCAGGCACCAGGCAGCGCGCCAGCACGCTCGCCGAAAGGCCCAGCGCCACGACCACTCGCAGCGGCACGCCGTTGTCGCTCGGCCTATCGGTCACGTCCACGTCGGCCTTAGCTACCATCAAACGGCAGAGTTACGCGAATCCGTGCGGGTTCAGCCGGGAGGCCCGGCGGGTTTGGGCGCGAGCGTTGGGGTCAACAGGCCGTGGCGCTCGCCTTGTTGGGGCGTTTCGTCGTCAGGGCCGCGGAAGGGCGGCAGCGGCGGCGCGGTGGGCAACGGCGCCGGCTTGGGTTGGCCCTTCAAGATGAACGGATGCGCGTACAGCGTCGAGCAAGCCATGCCGTCGCGCCGGAATTCCCAGTGCAGGTACACGTTGCCGTCAGGCGACACGATCGCCGAAGGGGGCGTGCCAAACGGCGCCGCGCGGTCGACGGCCGCGATCGCGCTGATGTCGAAGGCGGTGATGCCGCTGGTGCGCGTCACGCCACGGCGCACGAGTCGCCCTTCCTCACGCTCGATCACGATCTCCAGCGAGGTGACCAGGTTCTGGTCGTTCATCGGGTGCGACGCTGGCAAGCTATCGAGCGAAGCCAGAAAATCGTCGGCAAACAGCGGATGAATGCGGTTGTGGATCTGGGCCAGGTAGAGCGCGAACGGTGACGCGGCGGTGTTGAGCGCGGTCTGGTTGCCGGGCTTCACGCTCGGTACGTAGTTTTCAATCGCGCTGCGGTAGCGCTCGAAGCTCGGCGTCGCCCAGCTGCCGCGGTGCTGGCTGCGACGGCGCTCGCCATCGGCGCGGCGCAGGCGCGACATCTCATCGGCGCCGACGGCTTCGGTCGCCATGTACGGCGTCAGATTGAGTGCGATGCCGTTCGCGGTACGGCCCGCCGCGCCGAGGCCCAGCGCCTCGAGGATCGAGCGTGGTCGGCGCGGCGGTAGGCGTTTCTTAGCCTTTTGTGCGCGTTGTTCGGGCGTCGCGGCTTCCGGGCGATTCACTGAAAACGAGCCGTTGTTGCTGGCGACGACTTCGGGCGAGCCCGGTCGCTCTGGCGTGGCTGCCTTCGCGACTTGATTGCGGTCTTGCGACTCGGTCGGCGCGGGTGCAGGCGGCTTGGCAGTCTGCGACCCCGGCGCGCCCGGTGCGGCTGCTGCGGGCGTGTTACCGGCTTTCGGCGCAGGCGTTGCGGCGGTAGCGCGCTCCGCTTTCGTGCTTTCGGCGCCGCCCGGCGCCATCGCGTGCTCACCGGGTTGGTCCTCGGTTTGGCGCACGTGCGTCTCTTCGGCGTTGCCCGGATCCTCTTTCGGACCGCTCGGCGCGGCGCCCGGCGTCGGCTTCTTGTCGTCCTGATCGGTCGACGTGATGCGCGCGCGCGTCTCTTCCTCGACGTGGTTCGCCTTGTCGGAGATCAGGGCGGCGTCAGGGTTGTCCTTCTGGTGTTCGTCCTCCACGTGCTGTTTGACGGCAATTTTCTTGGGCAACTCCAGCTGCGCGACCGGCTGGGGCTCTTCAGCGGGCGTCGCGGGTTTCACGAGCTCCGGCTTTTTCTCTTCCGGCTTCTTGTCTTCCGGCTTGGGCTCCGGCTTCTTGTCTTCCGGCTTGGGCTTGTCCTTCGGGAGCGCCTCCGGCTTGTCCTGAGGCTTCTCGGGCTCGTCCTCGGCTTCGTCTTTGCTGTCGTCTTTGACGGCTTCGTCCGGCTTCTCTTCCGGCTTGGCCTCTTCCGGCTCCGACCCGTCGTCGATCGAGATCTCGATCGGCGGTGCGAGCGACCCCTGCACGTGACTGCGGATGCCGGCCGCGAAGCGACCGACGTCGAGCCGCTCGTCGATCATGCGCGCAACTTGGTCGGCGCCACCACTCCAGAAGATGTGCGCCAGCAGGGCCGAGGCGGCCCAGAGGAAAAGCGGGATACTCGCTTCGCGACGCATGCGGGACTGGAGGAACGAATCGCCGGGCGAACGGCCGGCTTACCTGCACAAAGCTAACACCCACGACCCGGTGCAGCAACGCGCACAAGTCCAAGACATGCGAGAGGTTTTCAGGTTTTCGTAATGCCGGCGAATTGCTCGGCAATCTCCGATGGCGTCCAGATGCCAGGCTCCTGGTCTTTGTGACGCCCGACGCTCTCGACCAGCTTGAACTGACTGATGCGCGCGCCGGCCACCGACAGCGTGACGCCGGTGACGTCGCGGCTGAGGTCACTCGCCAAGTACACGTGGACCGGCGCGACGTGCTCGGGCGAGAGCGAGTCGCCGATCTTTTCGAACAGCGGCAGCTCTTCGGTCAGGCGCGTCTTGGCCAACGGCGCGACCGCGTTGACGCGGATGCCGAAGCGCTGCAGCTCGATCGATGCGGTGCGGGTCAGGCCGTAGATGCCAGCCTTGGCGGCTGCGTAGTTGGCTTGGCCGAAGTTGCCGACCAAGCCGGAGACGCTGGTCGTGTTCACGATCGATCCGCCCTGGCCTTGGGCCTTCAGTTTGGCAGCTGCTGCGCGCAGGCACAGAAAAGTGCCGGTCAGGTGCACGTCGAGCACGGCTTGCCAATCGGCGAGCTCGAGCTTGAGCAGGGTCTTGTCGCGCAGGATGCCGGCGTTGTTGATCAGCGCATCCAGGCGGCCGAAGCTCTTCACGGCGCTGTCAACGATGCGCTGGGCACCGGCTTCGTCGCTGACGCTGTCGTAGCTCGCTTCGGCCTTGCCGCCGGCTGCGCGGATCTCGGCGACTACGGCGTCGGCGCCGGCATTGCTCTGGCCGTTGCCATCGCGGGCGCCGCCATAGTCGTTGACCAGCAAGCTTGCGCCCTCTTTGGCCAGCGCTAGCGCGGTCGCGCGCCCAATGCCGCCGCCTGCGCCCGTCACGATCGCGACTTTGCCGTCGAGGAGTGCCATGCCGGCGATGTACTTCCAGCCCTATCGGATGACAAGGCCGGGGTAGCGGCGCTCGCGCAGGCGGGCGGCTGCGGCTATGCTCCGCGCCGTTTCATGACCGGCTCGACCCGACGCCTCCTCGTTACCAGTGCGCTGCCATACGCCAACGGCCACATTCACCTCGGCCATTTGGTGGAATACATCCAGACCGACGTCTGGGTGCGCTTTCAGAATCTACGCGGCAACCGCGCCACGTACATCTGCGCCGACGACACGCACGGCACGGCGATCATGATGCGCGCCCGCCAAGAAGGCCGCAGCGAGGTCGAGCTGATCGCTGCGATGAGCGAATCGCACCAGCGCGATTTCGCCGGCTTTCAGATCCGCTTCGATCACTATGGCTCGACCAATTCGGATGCGAGTAAAAAACTGTGCGATCGGATCTGGGGTTCGCTGCGCGGCGCCGGCCTAATCAAAGAGCGCGACGTCACGCAGCTCTACGACCCCGAAGCACAAACGTTTTTGGCCGATCGCTTCGTCAAGGGCACGTGCCCCAAATGCGGCACGCCGGACCAATACGGCGATACCTGTGAAAACTGCAGCAGCACTTACGCCGCGCAGGAGCTGATCAACCCGGTCAGCACATTGTCGGGCGCGAAGCCCGAGCTGCGCAGCTCGCCGCACCTGTTCGTCGAAATCGAAAAGCTGCGTCCGTTCCTCACCGAATGGATCGAGCAGCCGGGTCACTTGCAGCCCGAGATCGCCAACTACTTGAAGGGCCACTTCTTGGCCGAAGAGCTGCGCGACTGGGACGTCTCACGGCCCGCGCCGTACTTCGGCTTCGAGATCCCGGATGCGCCCGGTCACTATTGGTACGTGTGGTTCGACGCGCCGATCGGCTACATGGGCTCGACCGCCGAGTGGCTAGCCAAACACGGCGCAGGCGAAACCTTCGAAGACTTGTGGCAGTCGGAGAAGACCGAAGTCCACCACTTTATCGGCAAAGATATCGTCTATTTCCACACGCTGTTCTGGCCGGCGATGCTCAAAGCCGCTGGTTTTCCGCTGCCGACGCGGGTGCAAGTCCACGGCATGTTGACCGTGAACGGCGAGAAGATGAGTAAATCGCGCGGCACGTTCGTGCTGGCGTCGACGTATCTGAAGCACCTCGATCCGGCGTACCTGCGCTACTACTACATGGCCAAGCTCGGCTCGCGCGTCGAGGACTTGGATCTGAACGTCGACGAGCTGGTCGCGAAGGTGAACTCGGACTTGGTCGGCAAGGTCGTGAACCTAGCCAGCCGCACGGCGCGTTTCGTACCGGAGCTCTCGCTTGCGTATCCTGATGATGGAGGCCTGTTTGCCGCGGCAGCTGCCGCGGGTGACGAAATCGCGGACGCCTATGAGAGCTGCGACTTTGCGCGCGCGATGCGCACGATCATGGGGCTGGCCGACCGCGCGAATGAGTTCGTCGATCAGAAGGCGCCATGGGCGCTGAAGAAGCAGCCGGAGAAGCTCGAAGAGCTGCGTGACGTCTGCACCATCATCCTCAACCTGTACCGGCAAATCGTGATTTACCTGGCGCCGGTGTTGCCGCAGCTGGTCCAACAAAGCCGTGCGCTGTTGAGCGCACCGTTGGCCAGCTGGGACGAAGTCAAACAGCCGCTCTTGTCCGTCAAGCTCGGCGAATTTTCGCACCTGATGCAGCGTGTTGACCCGAAGAAGCTCGAAGCCATGATCGAAGAAAGCAAGCCTGAAGTTCCGCCCGCAGCCGCAGCCGCTCCCGCCGCCGCCGCCACCTCTTCAACCGACGACGGCGCCGCGTTGGCAGCCGAGCCACTCGCGGCCGAGTGCAGCATCGACGACTTCACCAAGGTCGATCTCCGCGTCGCCCGCGTGATCAATGCCGAGCACATCCCGGAAGCGAAGAAGCTGTTGAAGCTCACGGTTTCGCTCGGTGGTGACACCACCCGCACCATCTTCGCCGGCATAAAAGCCGCTTACGAACCCGAAAAACTCATCGGTCGCCTGGTCGTCGTCGTCGCCAACCTCGCGCCCCGCCAAATGAAGTTTGGCGTCTCCGAAGGCATGGTTGTCGCCGCCGGCGCCGGCGGTACAGAAGTCTACGTGCTGGAGCCCGACAGCGGCGCCAAGCCGGGCCATCGCATCCACTAACGCCGGCCACGCCGCCCGGCTCGAGAGGAATCAACAGGAAGGCGGCTGATGATTCATCGCATCTTGCCCGAGCGAGCGGGGACAACAGGAAGGCGGGAAGACGGGAAGGCCGAGAATTAGGGTGGGTGGTACTGGCAACTGGACGCAGGGGGATCGCGATTGGGCCTCAGGCGCCTGCTCGAACAACAGAAATCTTCCCGCCTTCCCGCCTTCCTGTTGTCTCGCTGCTCGAATCGCGAAATGAGACCAATGCTCAGAGGAAGGCGGGAAGGCGGGAAGGAGCGAGAACGCATTTCTTGTTCGGGAAGACCGAACGAGAAATCGTTGCCCCGGAGGTTCGGCTGCGAGGTGGGGTCTGGGCGCGGACCCAGACCTTGAGGTGTCCCTGCGCGCACCCAAAAATCTTCGTTCGAGGACGTAGACTTCTTTGCCACCGGCGCCCGTCGCCCGGACCTCGGGCCATGGGGTTCACTGAGGTGGGGTGGTGCTGCCGCTCGGCGCCGCTGGTTCAACGGGCGCTGCGGGCGCCACTGTCGGAGGCTGCTCGGCAGCCGCGGCGGGTGCCTTCGCATCTGGTGCAGCTGAGCTCGGGGAGCCTTCGAGCACAACCGCGGTCGTCCCGCGTTTGCCGGTGATGACGGTGTGATCGAGCAGTTGCTGAAAGTCTTTCTCGTCGGTCGCAAAGTCTTCGGGCAAGTTGGCGTAGCCGGCCAGCATTAGTACGGAGAACTTGTGGACCTTTTGGTCGGAGGAGTACACGCGGGGCTCTGCCGAGTATTGGAAAGGCGTGCGGATGAACACGATCCGCACGCGAACGCGGCGTGATTTGGGGCTGACGGCGACTTCATCTACGTTGGCGACGTCGAAGGTCGTTTCGTAGGCGTCTTGCTCGGCTACTTGGAACTTTCCGCGATCGACGATGCTCGCGCCAAAGCGTTTTTCCCTAAGCTGCGTCGTCGTCGGCCCCAGCTTGACGGCTTCGAAGCCGGCGCCCGACACCTCATCGACGTAGCGTTGCACCAGCACACGCAGCTCCTTGTCTTTGAGGTCGTCGGAGATCGGTATCGTGCGCAGCCAAATGAGCGCGTCACGCTTCAGGTGCTTGAAGCGCAGGTCATAAAGGAAGTCTTCCTTGGTGAAGTCCGACTTTCCGTCGCCATCGACGTCGAACTCGTACTCTGTGAGGTATTCTTCCGTCGCCTTCGGCGCGAGTGCGTTGCTTTCTTTGTAGTAGAAATTGTCGAGCTTCCAGTCGGTGCCGAGCAGGTTTTCGTTTGCGATGTTCGGGGTCGGGGCGTGCGTGGCGTCGACGCGGTAACCGTACGCGGTGTGCTGATAGCCCTTGTCGTTGAACGCCCCTGTTGCGCTGGGCGTGCAGCCAACCAAGCTGCAAGCTATGCAAATCCACAGCCCCATCACCACCCGCCGCAACCCATTGTTTGCCATTGGTCCTAGGCTAACTAGACCGGGACCTGGCCCGCGTCGTCAAGCCCGTTTCTAGCCGATTCGCGCCAAGATCGGTGGCTTTTTGCGAGCGGGGCGGCTGCCGATGGCGAATGTTGCCCGCGCTCGCGCAGAGATTTCCGCGGCCAATTTCGCGCTCGAAGCGTGGATCGTCAACAGCGGCTGATTGCGGGTGATTCGCTCACCCACCGTTGCTTGGAGCTCGAAGCCGGCGGCGGGGTCAATTTTTTGGTCGGCGCGGGTGCGGCCCGCGCCGAGCTCGATGGCGAGGAGGCCGAGCGCGTGCGCATCGACGGCGGTGACGTAGCCGGCGCGCGGTGCGGTGACGGTCAGCTTTGTTTTGCTTTGCGGGAGACGTGACGGGTCGTCGATGGTGCGGACGTCGCCGCCTTGGGCTTTGACCAGGCGCCGGAATACGTTGAAGGCGCTGCCGTCGGCGAGGGCGCGTTCGAGCAGGGGTAGCGCTTCTTTGCGGTTCTTGCAGCGTTTGCCGAGCACGAGCATTTCGGCGCCGAGCTCTAGCGTGAGCGCGCGCGTGTCGGCGGGACCGGCGTTGTGTAGAATTTCGATGGCTTCGCGGGTTTCGAGCGCGTTGCCGATGGTGCGGCCGATTGGCGCGGACATGTCGGTGATCAGCGCCGTCACGCGCTTGCCAGCACCTTTGCCGACCGAGACGAGCGCTTGGGCCAAGGCGCGCGCGCTCTTCAAATCTTTCATGAATGCGCCGTCGCCGCATTTCACGTCGAGCACCAAGCCGTCGATGCCCTCGGCCAGCTTCTTCGACAAAATGCTGGCGACGATCAGCGGGATGCATTCGACCGTCGCCGTGACGTCGCGCAACGCGTAAAGCCGCCGATCGGCGGGCGCGAGCTTTGCGGTTTGGCCAATCAAACACGTGCCAACGTCACGCACGATGCGCTCGAAGCGTTTGGCGTCGAGGTCGACGCGAAAGCCGGGGATGGCTTCGAGCTTGTCGAGCGTGCCGCCGGTGTGACCGAGCCCGCGGCCGGAGATCATCGGCACCGCCACGCCGCAGGCGGCCACCAGCGGCGCCAAGCACAGGCTGATCTTGTCGCCGACGCCGCCGGTCGAATGCTTGTCGACGCGGACACGCTTCACGCTCGGCAGCGTGAGCACACTGCCCGAGTGCAGCATCGACTGGGTCAGCGCCAGCGTTTCCTTGCTGGACAGGCCGTTCAGGAACGCCGCCATCAGCCAGGCGCTGGCCTGGTAGTCGGCCACCTCGCCGGCCACGAACGCGTCGATGAAGGCTTTGACCGCTTCGGGCCGGTGCTCCAAGCCGTCACGCTTCTGGCGGACGAATTCGACAGGGTTCATGCGCGGAGGTGCAGGCAAGGCTTGCCAATCCTCGTCGAAGCGGAGCTAGATTCACAGCCCGAAATGGACAAGCCGCGCGGCCGTCCCAAAGGCAAATTTACGCAGCATCGCCGGCTGGACAAGCTGCGCGAGCTGCTCGAGCGCCACCCCAAGGGTTTGTCGCTGTTCGACTTGGCTGGCGCGCTGAACGTGACGGTGCGCTCGATGCGCCGTTACCTGAAAGAGATCGAGCGCGAAGCCGATCTGGAGTCGGTGCCGACGCGTGGCGGTGCGGCGCTACTCTGGCGGCTACGTCCGAACGAGATGCCGCGCAAGGTCGAGCTGCGCCGTACGCAAACCTACGCGCTGCTCGCCGCGCGGCGGTTGTTCGAGCCGATGCGCGGCTCCGCGCTGTTCGACGAAATCGACCACGCGGTGATGAAGCTGCTGGCGTTGGCGCAGCGCCCTGGTCGCGGTCCGAACGCCGGCCTCGCTGACGCGCGGCTCGAAGAACGCTTTTTGTACCTGCCGCACGCGCCCAAGAACTACGCCGAGCGCACCGAAGAGCTGGACGATCTTTTTCAAGCCGTCTCCGATTTGCGACCGCTGTCGTTGCTGTACAAAAGCGCCGTGCGCTCGGATGAAGAGCGGATCACGATCTACCCGTACGCACTCGTGTTGCATCGCGACTCGATTTACTGCGTCGGCTTTCACACCGGGCGCCAGGAAATCCGCACCTTCGTGCTCGATCGCATGCGTGATACCGAGTGCATCTTCAGCGAGCGCTTCGAGCTGCCGGCCGACTTTCACATCGACCAGTATTTCCAGGGCGAATTCGGGATTTGGCGCGATCCTGTCCAGCAAAAGGTCGTGCTCGAGTTCGACGCCCACGCCGCCGAATACATCCGCGCCCGCCGCGTGCACGCGAGCCAGCGCCTGGCCACCATCGCCGGCGGCGGCGTGCGCCTGACGATGACGATCGGCAACCTCACCCAAGTCGTCAGCTGGGTCCTCGAATGGGGCGCCCGCGTCAAAGTCATCGAGCCAGCCGATCTCATCGACCGCGTCCGAACGGAACTCGCTGGCGCGTTGGCGCTTTACCCGGTCGAGAAACCGCCCAAACCCGAAAAGAAAACCAAGAGCCGCTGAGCGGCTCGAGCATTCACAGGGAGGGGGGAGGTTGGGAGATTTTTTCGAGGGCGGGCCTGCTGGGTCGACGCGCCTGATAGATCGACGCGTCTGGTTGGCGACGGGCTTTCTGCTCGCACTCGAACAAACCTCCCCAACTCCCCCCTCCCTGTTAATCCGGGAGACTCTCAGTGCGTCACGACGTCGTTGCGGTATTGGCGGTAGTAGCCGATGACTTTGACGACGTAGTCTTGAGTCTCGGGATACGGCGGGATGCCGCCGTGGCGAATCACCGCGCCTTCGCCGGCGTTGTAGGCGGCGACCGTTAGTGCGAGATCGCCGTTGAAGGTGTTGGCGAGCACGCGCAGGTAGCGGACGCCGCCGAAGATGTTTTGGCGCGGGTCGAACACGTCGGTGACCAGCATCCGCTCGGCCGTCTCCGGAATCATTTGCATCAGGCCGCGCGCGTTGGCAGGCGAAACGGCGCGCGGATCGAAGTCACTCTCGATGCGGATCACCGCACGGATCAAGGCTTCGGGGATTTGATACAGCGTTGCGGCTTCGCGGATCCAGGTGTCGTAGCGGGTGTAGCGCTCCGGCGAGGTGTCGGCGGGCATGAAGACCTGCGCCTTGTCGCGCGTCTTTTGATACAGCTTCGCGCCCGGCGACTTGTTGTTCGTGAACGTGACCACGCCGTCAGGGCCAACCGACTGATAGATGTCGGCCTTGCTCGATGCCGGGGAAATGGTCGCGACGAGCGCCCCCAAGTAGGCGAGGGCCAGCGAGGCGTAACGGGATGAGGGTCGGGAGGACTGGCCCATGCGATAGGGGTCGGCGCCAGGGCGCTTGGGCAGATCGTACCGAGGAGCGCGTCGTCGCGTCTAGGAAACGACGCCCGCCACCTTTTCATTCCGTCCGCTTACGTAAATGCGCCTGAGCATTGGTCTCATTTGGCGATTCGAGCACGAGCGAACAGGAAGGCGGGAAGGCGGGAAGATTTCTGTTGTTCGAGCAGGCGCCTGAGGCCCAATCGCGATCCCCCGGCGTCCAGTTGCCAGTACCACCCACCCTAAATCTCGGCCTTCCCGTCTGCCCGCCTTCCTGTTGTCCCCGCTCGCTCGGGCAAGATGCGATGAATCATCAGGTAAATGCGCAGTAAATGCGCGGGTGGCTGTCTAGAGTGGCGCTCGGGTGTCCGTCGCTGACTGCCGGCTCTTGGCCGATGAGCGCACGGCGCGGCCCGCTACCGCCACGGGAGTTTCTGCGAATCGGGCTGCGGGTTGGCAGCCCAGACTCTATTCCGCAGTCAGGTACGTGTAGCTCCGCAAAGACTCTTCGTAATGCTGAAGCAGCGTGCGCATCTGTTCGTTGGTGAGGCGGCCGGCGCTGACGGCGCGTTCAGCTTGGCGGCGCACGGCGTCGACCATGCTCTCGGGCACGTATTCGACGTAGCGCAGCACCTCAGCGACGCTGTCACCCTTGATCACGTGGCGGATTTGGTAGCCGTCGTCGGTCAAGGCGATGTGCACGGCGTGCGTGTCGCCGAACAAGTTGTGCAGGTCGCCCAGAATTTCCTGGTACGCGCCGTTCAAGAACATACCAAGGTAGTACGACTCGGTATCCTTCAGCTGGTGGAGGTCGAGCGTGCCCTTCACGTCTTCCACGTCGATGAAGTGATCGATCAAGCCGTCGCTGTCGCAGGTCAGATCGGCGAGCGTGGCCGAAACCAGCGGCTCCTCGTCGAGCCGATGGATCGGCATGATTGGGAACAGCTGGTCGATCGCCCAGATGTCGGGCGCGGACTGGAAGACCGAGAAGTTGCAGTAGTAGATGGCCGAGAGATCGCGATCCAGGTGCGTGAGCTCTTCCGGCACGAACTTCAAACGCTTGAGCGTGTGGTGGATCTTCTCGCAGCAGTTCCAGTACATCTTCTCGACTTGCGAGCGCTCGCGTAACGAGAGGTAGCCGTACTTGAAGAGGCTTTGCGCCTCCTCTTTGGCTTGGCTAGCGTCGTGGTAACTTTCCTGCACATTTTTGGGCTGAATGCCGCAGTACGTATCGTAAAGCTCGCGCAACAACCGGTTGGCGTCGGCCTTGGGCTCGGCAGGTTGCGGGAAGCGCACCTGGTTTTCGCCGACGACCTCGAACACCAACACCGAGTGATGGGCGGCCACCGCACGGCCGCTCTCGCTGACCAGCGTCGGCACCGGGATCTCGGACTTCAAGCAGGCGGCTTGAATGTGCGCGACCACGTCGGCGGCGTACTCTTCGAGCTGGTAGTTCTTCGATGCATGAAAGTCGGTCTTCGAACCGTCGTAGTCGACGGCCAAGCCGCCGCCGACGTCGAGGTAGCCCATCTTGCAGCCCATCTTCGCCAGCTCGACGTAGATGTTCGACGCCTCCTGCATGGCGTTCTTGATCGGGATGATGCTGGAGATCTGACTGCCGATGTGGAAGTGCAGCAGCTGCAACGTATCGAGCATGTTGCGCGCCGTCAGGCGGTCCACGACCTCAATCATCTCCGAAGTGGTGAGGCCGAACTTGGCGCGCTCGCCCGCGGAGTCTTTCCAACGGCCGACGCCCTTGGTCGTCAATTTCGCGCGCACGCCCAGCAACGGGCGAATGCCCAGCTTTTCCGAGGCTTTGAAGACTAGATCGATCTCTTCGAGCCGCTCGAGGACGATGACCACCGTCTTGTCGAACTTCTGCGCGACGAGCGCGGTCTCGATGTACTTCGAGTCTTTGTAGCCGTTGCAGATGATCAGCCCGCCGACGTCTTGCATCGCGGCGAGCGCGATCAGGAGTTCGGGCTTGGAGCCGGCTTCGAGACCGAAGCTGTACGGGCGACCGGCTTCGACGATCTCTTCGACGAGGTGGCGCTGTTGGTTGACCTTCACCGGGTACACACCGCGGTAGATGCCCGGGTACTCGTACTCGGCAATGGCTTTGAGGAAGGCTTCGTTGATGCGCTTGATGCGATCAGCGACGATGTCCGAGAAGCGAATCAAGAGCGGCAGGTCGAGCCCGCGCGCCTTCAGCTCTTGCGTCAGCTCGAACAAGTTGATCACGCGCTCGGGGCGATCCGGATTCGGACGCACCTCGACATGGCCGCGCGCGTTGACGTGGAAGTACGGCGCGCCCCAGCCTTGGATTTGGTAGCGGGCCGCACCGCGCTCGGCGGTCCAGTCGGTGTTGCCGTTCAGCTCAGCGCTGCTGCTGGGCGTTTTGGACTCGGTCACTGCGTCGGGAGGGGCCGGCGAAAAGCTCACGTTCGACATCTGGAATTTCGGTCGGGAATATACTGGGGATCGCGGCGCGTGACGCACGGAAAATGCGTGTGTTCGGTCTCGCGGGCGGCACGCGCCGCGGCGCGCCGCCCCGCCCCGCCCCGCCGAAATGAATTCAGTGGGGCCCCACCCCGCGCGGCTCGTCGCGACCACTCCTCGCGTAAGCGACTAGCCCCAAAAGTGGTGCGGGAGGGAAGCGCGGCGCCAGAGCGACAGAAAGTCCATGGAAAACGCGACCGTGATGTGGACGAGGAAGCCGGCGTAGATGCTGCGCGTCCGCATGGCGAGCGAGCCGAGCACGATGCCAGCGACGATCGCGCCGTTCGCCTCGAGGTACGGCTTCCCGTAATGGATCATGCAGTAGGGCACCGCCATCGCGAACACGGCGCCCGCGCCGAAGTTCCGGCGTAGCGCGCCCAAGATCCACCCGCGAAAGAACATCTCCAGTGCAAAGAACTGGCAAAAATAGATCGTCTCCCACGCCAAAAAATCGAACCAGCTGCGCGAGCTCAGCTTGTAGAACGGGTAGTAGGTGCCGAAATCTGGCTGCGCCGAGACGATCAGCATCGCCGGCACCACCACCGCCAGGCACAGGCCGTAGATCCACAGGTGGCTGAGGAAGCCTTTACCGCGCAGGCCCATGTCGAGCAGGCTGTCCTGTGGAAAAAGCAGCTTCCATAGCGGCAGCGGAATCAGCACGTAGCCCAAAACACGCGCAAACACCCACCAGCCGTAGCTGTAGAGCTCGTCGTACTTCTCGATCTTGATGAAGCGCCAGCCCCCCGCCTGCAGCTCGGTGAGCCAGGGTCGGAGCTGGGTATCGTAGATGCCGCGCCCGCCGTAGTACTCCTGCAGCGTCAACACCACCGCGACGATGGCAAAACACGCCACCGGGCGGCGGTAGTCGTACTCGGTGAGCGGCGCCTCGAGCCGGAGTCGGCGCGCCTCGGCGTCCAGCTCCTCCCAGGTGCTTTTGAAGAAATGTCTCACCGCCGGCCAGAGCGCGATCAGGATCGGGATCGGGATCAGCGCCTTGATCGGCGGGTATTCCAGGAGCGTGCTGAACCAAGACACCTCCTTCAACCGCGTGAGCGGTAGCGGGAGGCTGTCCGGACCGAGCAGAGCTGCGAGCAGGGAAATCATGCTCAGCTGGCGGCGCGCTTCAGCCGGGCGAGCGAACGCTCACGCCCGAGCACGGTGAGCACGTCGAAGATCGGGGGGCTGGCGCTACGCCCGGTAACCGCCACGCGCAGCGGCTGCGCCACGTCTTTCGGTTGCAATCCTTGGCCCTCGACCCAGGCTCGAAATGCAGCTTCGAGCGGCTCCGGCGTCCAGTCGGCATGAGCCTCGAACAGAGCGGCGAGGGCGGCCAGCTGCGGTTTGCTCTCGGGCGTCAGGAACTTGCTGATGGCCTTTTCCTCCGGCTCCGGGGACTCCCGGAAGTAGTAGTCGAGGGCGTTGGCCGCCTCGACCAGGGTATGGGCGCGGTCGCGGATGCCGGGGATGGCCTCGGCGAGCAGCTTGGCGTCGACCTGCTCGACACCGCGCGCGGCCAAAAACGGCTTCGTCCAGGCGGCGTACTCGTCGAGCGTCGTCAGTGCCGGCTGTTTCAGGTGCTCGAACGCGACGTCGGCGAACTTCTTGGCGTCGAACTTGCCGTCGCTCTTGTTAACGTTGGTCCAGTCGAAAGCGTCGATCAGCTCCTGGCGACTGAAGATTTCTTTATCGCCCGAGGACCAGCCGAAGCGCGCCAGGTAGTTGAGCACGGCAGCCGGCGTGTACCCCTTGTCTTTGTACTCCTGCACCGAGACCGACGCGTGACGCTTGCTGAGCTTTTCGCCGTTCGGCGCCAGCATCATCGGCAAATGCGCGAACTGCGGCGGCTCCCAGCCGAAGGCGCGATACAGCATCACCTGCTGCGGCGTGTTGCCGATGTGATCGCGCCCGCGCGCCACGAACGAGATCTGCATCTCGTGATCGTCGATCGTCGCGGCCAGGTTGTAGAGCGGGTAGCCGTCGCTGCGCATCAGCACGAAGTCCTGCTGCGACGTGTTGGGCGTACTGATAAGGCCGAAGACCTTGTCGTTGAACTCGGTGGCGCCTTCGGTCGGCGACATGAAGCGCACGACGTGCGGTAGATCGGGCTGGTCGGTACGGTCACGGCACGTCCCCGGGTAGCGGAACGCGGCCTTCGAGTCCTTGGCCTTCAGCGCCTCGCGCTGGGCGTCGAGCTCTTCTTTGGTGCAGTAGCAGCGGTAGGCTTTGCCCTCGCTGATCAGCTTCTCGACCGAGCTGCGGTAAAGCGCCTTCCTCTCACTCTGGAAGTACGAGCCAAACTCGCCGCCGACCTCGGGACCTTCGTCCCAATCCAGGCCGAGCCAGGTCATGGCGTCCAAAATCGCGCGCACGCTCTCGATGCTGCTGCGGTCTTGGTCCGTGTCCTCGACGCGCAAAACGAATTTGCCGCCGGTTTTCCGGGCCCAAAGCCAATTGAACAGGGCGGTGCGGACGCCTCCGATGTGGAGGTAGCCGCTGGGGGAGGGTGCGAAGCGAAGCCGCGGCTCCATGGGGGCTTGCGGGTACCACGCGGGCGTGGAGCGGGCGAGATTTTCTGCGGGAAACCTTGCGGTGCGAAAAACCTGCTGCTAGAAACGCGGCCCCTTATCGGCCCGACCTATTTGGTCGGTGGGCCCTGGCCCCACCTGGGTCAGGAGCCGTCTCTGGAGCAGTCATGAAGAAGTCCCCCGTCACGGTCGTCAAAGAGCGTTTCCAAAGCAAAGAGAAGCTCGTGGAGGCCGTGCAGAAGCTGGCGACGGCCGATCTGTGGATCGAGCGCCTGAACGCCGACAAGGGCCTGGCCAAGGTCTCGAACCAGAAGCTGATCAAGCTGCACGACGTGCTGGCAGACGCCAAGCAGCGCTTCGGCTCGCGCGACAAGCTGATCAGCGCGATCCTCGAGCTGAAGAAGCGCACCAAGGATGCCGCCTACGGCGCCGGCTTGAAGAAGTTCGCTTTGCCGCAGCTGCTCGACCTGCACGCCTCGATTGAGGTTGCTGCGAAGCGCGCCGCCAAGAAGGCTGCCCCGGCCGTCAAGACCGCCAAGAAGGCGCCTGTCGCCAAGAAGGCGCCTGTCGCGACGAAGACGCCGTCGAAGAAGCCGCCCGCGAAGAAGAAGTGAGTCGTTGGACGCGTGCTCGCGCTCGCGTCCGTTGCTCGGCTTTCGCGTGACGCCGAGGGGCTGGCTTACAGCCCCTTTTCGGCGATGAAGCGGTTAGTGAAGTCGGCGCTCTTTTGGTAGCTCTTCTCGAGATCCGCGAGCATGCGCTTTTCGATCATGCCGCCGACGCCGAAGACTTTGACGATCGCCTCGGCGTGGGCTTTGCGGCGGCAGCGGCTGTCGCCGTCGGCCACCGTGACCATGTCGACCTTGATGCTGAGCTTGTCGGCCATTTTGTTGGGCACGACCACGACTTTGTAGGTCTTGGCTGCGCGGTCGAGCACACCGCGCTCTTCGTAGCCGATGCCCTCGCCGACGACGGCTTTGATCGCGCCCGGCAACTCACCGACGTACGGGACGACCTCGAGCACTCGGTGCAGCTGCCCGCTGCGCTCTTCGCGCGACAGCTCGCGCCAAACCGGGAACTTCAGCTCGGTCTTGAACAGCCGCTCGTTGTATTCGGGGTCCAAGAAAACCTTGTCCCAGAACGTCGCCTCGGAGCAATTGAACGTGTGCTCGATATCGAGAGTAGCCATGGCCGGCGCACCATAACGCAACCTGGCAGCCCTTTGCGACGGGTTGGGGCAGCGAGAGCGAAACAACAGGAAGGCGGGAAGGCGGGAAGGATATTTGGGGGGGCGTCGAGAAGCGTCCTCCCTACTGATCTCGGGCGGCCAGCGCGTTGCTCGAACAACCAAAATCTTCCCGCCTTCCCGCCTTCCTGTTGTCTCCTGCTCGCTCGCTTTAGCGTCCTGCTAGGGTGCCTGACGATGGTCGATGCGGTGCTGACGGAGACGCGGGCGCAGCGGCCGGAGATGCCGAGCTGGCTGCGGCAGGTCGGCGTCGTGTACCGCAAGGATTTGTCGATCGAAGCGGCGACTGGCGAGGTGACGGTCACGAGCGGCTTTTTCGCGCTGCTGGTCGTGGTGCTGGCGTCGTTGTCGTTCTTTGGTGGACCGGCCAGCGCGCGCAACGTGGCGGCCGGCACGGTGTGGTTGTCGCTGGCGTTCGCGGCGGTGTTGTCACTCGGAAAGTCGTGGCAGCGCGAACGCGACGAAGCGGCCTTGGACGGACTCCTGGTCTCGCCGCTGTCGCGCAGCGCGATCTTTGCCGGCAAAGCGCTGAGCGTGTGGACGTTTCTGCTCGCGGTGCTGGTGGTGGTGCTGCCGCTGTCGTTGCTGTTCTTCTCGATCGAGGCGTCGATGATCGGGCCGCTGTTGGTGATCGCCGCCGTGGCGACGCCGGGCGTGGCAGCGTCAGGCACGCTCTTTGGCTCGATGACAGTGCGCACCGCCGCGCGCGATCTGCTGCTGGCGGTCGTATTGTTTCCGTTGTTGGCGCCGACGCTCTTGTCCGCTGTCGCTGCGACGCGCGAGCTTTTCGGTGGCACGCCGCTCTCCGAGCTGGGCGACTACCTGAAGCTGATGGGCGTGTTCGACGTGGTGTTCGTGGCGGGCGGCCTGAGCATGTTCGGCACGCTGGTCGAGCGCTAACGCCGGGCGGCCCCCGGGACGCGCGCCCGCCCGGTGCGACGCCTTCTGCTGCCGAATGTGGCGCCGCCCAGGTGGTTCCTTTGGACCGGACCGCGTCGCGGTGTCGGGCCAGGCGGACAGTGTCCGAGTTTTCGGCAGCAAGGCCGGCGCCGGGCCACTTTTTCGCCAATCGTTGCCTGGCACGGCGCATGCTGTGGCGTCGTCGTGAGAAGAACCATGACAAAGCTTCGAGTCGAGCTGGGGTTGATGTTGTCGTGCGTCGTCGGTTGCGGAGGTGGGATCGCGTCGCGCACCGTGTCGGAAGCGGGCGCGGATGACGGCGGGACGGGCGGGATGTCGTCTGCAGCAACGGGAGGACGGACGAGCGCCGGGTCGGGGAGGAGCAACGGTGGCAGCGACCCGAACA
>JBBSAB010000042.1:0-65286 GCA_038252755.1 Polyangiales bacterium
GGAGTCCTGCGAGGGAACGCATTTTCTGTTTTGGAGGACCAAAACAAAAAATATTTCCTTGGAGGTGTGCACGCGGCAACCAGCCGGCGTGCCTGGCTGTTTCGCGGGCGGCAGCGCGAACCCTAAAATTCACGCTCGCACGGCTCCCGATCTCCCCGTCTCCCTGTGAAGATTCAGGAGCCATGACGGGGTGGACGACCCATGGAGCACACCCTCGACTCAATGGAAAGCCTGTTGCTCTCAGGTGCCCTCAGAAACGCCGGCTCGCCCCGCGCGCGCCCAGCCGGGCGCGGCGCGCGCGGGCAAAGCCCGCGCCACAAACCTCGGCCTACAACAAACGAGCCCAACGACTCCTCACGGACCGTCGGGCACGTTTACGGGCACGGGCACGTTTACGGGCACGCGAGAGCGATCCCAATTTAGGGACACTCCCCTAGTCAGTGCCGGCAGCGTCGAGCGTCGCATCAGCTGACTCCATGGAACGCGACTTGGTTCTTCCCGGCTCTTTTCGCTCGATACATCGCAGCGTCCGCCTGCGAGAGGAGCTCCGCGGGCGCCTGACCATCGGTTGGGAAGGTGCTGACGCCCACGCTGGCGGACACCCGTACCTCTGTGCCAGCGACCAGGTAAGGCTGGCTCAATAGTACTAGCAACCGCTGCGCGACTACCTCGATGTCATTCACGTTCTTGATCTGTTCGAGGACAATAGTGAACTCGTCCCCGCCAAGGCGCGCCGCAGTATCTACGCTGCGAAGCGCGGTCTCCATGCGATGGGCAGCCTGTTTGAGAACCTGGTCGCCAGCATCGTGGCCTAAGACGTCGTTGACGTTCTTGAAGCCATCGAGATCCAGGAACAAGAGCGCGACCGTGCTGCCAGCTCGCTGAGCCCGCGCCAGCGCCTGCCGCAAGCGATCCTCGAACATCAACCGGTTCGGTAATCCGGTCAGTCCGTCGAAGTGTGCCAGCCGAAGCGTGATCTCGTCGGCGCGGCGCCGCTCGGCCTCGCCGCGGTCCACCGCCTTGGCCGTCACCCAAGTGAGCGCCAATCCCATCGCCACTGTCGCTCCCACGAACAACGCAACGCCAAACGCCGGGCCAAAGAAGCCGGCCAGCTCCCCCTGCAAGCGCAGCCAGCCGAGCACGGGCGGCGCGAGGATAAGGGTCGGCAACATCCGGCGGATGACACTTCCGCCGGCGCTGCTGCTAGTGATTGCCCCCGTGACTCCCCCCTCCGGCGTCGCCCACAGCACTGCCGCGCCCATCAGTAGGAACAGCACCGCGGTGTGGAGCGCCATCGGGATGAAGGCCGCCACTTGCACGAGTGAGGTAACGCTGTAAGCGTAGCCAATCAGCGCGATGAACGCGGTGGACAACGCACCCAAGGCCAAAAAGTGCGCGCTCTTCAGCCGCCCGAACAGCAAATGGCCTACGGCCAGCCCCATTAGGCAAAAATTCAACGCGGTATTGGGCGCCATTCGGTTGGGCACGCCGCCGCTGTCCAACCGAGACGCGAAGACCAAGCGATCTAACGGTAAGTCCCAGACGCGCAGGTAGGTGCCAAGTCGGAGTAGCCCGCAGAGCGTGACGACGGCAGTCAAAGCGACGGGCACCCACAGGCGCAAACCGCTAGTAGCCTTGTCCCAGATCAGCAGTGCTGCCGCCAAGGCGATGAAGCAGATGGCGGTTACGGGGTTCATCGCCACCAAGCCGGGCACGATTGACTTCAAAGTCCAATTGCCTGTCTCCCAGCCAAAGAGCACGCCGATGCCAACCACGACCGTCAGCGCCGACGACACCACTCCGGCGGTACCCACCGACTTTATCAGCCGCTCGTTAGCAAGGTCAGCCAAGTGTCACAGCCTATTGCACCCTGTTAGCCCTGTCAGCGGCGAACCCGGCCAAACATCGCCCCCGTACCGTCCAGCGAGCTGACTTAAACAGCGGGCTTCCCCCTGAAGCTTGAGCGGGACACGCTCAAACACGCCCCCCTGAGCCGACTCGTAGGAGAAGTGGAGTCCAGGCAGCTGCGCATGGCGTACGATCAAGGAGAGGCCGCGGGGCGTTCGCGGCGCCGGCCAAACTGCTCGCAACTTGGCGAGTCCGCCGGAGCGGCGTGAGACTTTGCCTCTACTCGGCCGACACGGGGAGCTCGAGCACGAAGATGCAGCCCTTGCCCGGAAGGTCCTGGACGCGGATCACGCCGAGATGGGCGTCGGCTGCTTGCTTGGCGATCGCCAAGCCTAAGCCGAAGCCGCTGCGATCGGTGCCCAACTGTGCGAATGGCGCGAACAGTTCTTGGACGGCGCCAGGCGGCAGTCCGCCGCATGTATCCTCGACCTCGATCACGACGCGTTCGGCCGAGCCGCGCGCCCGCACTTCGACGGCGCCACCGTCGTGGCTGAATTTGACTGCATTGCGCACTAGGTTCGATAGCGCTGACGTCACCAGACGCAAATCGACCGATACGGTGACATCGTTC
Source organism: Polyangiales bacterium (assembly GCA_038252755.1). GTDB lineage: Bacteria > Myxococcota_A > Polyangia > Polyangiales > Polyangiaceae > PMG-095. Next base: position 2,480 of record JBBSAB010000042.1, read on the forward strand.
TCGACGTGAAACGTGAGCGTGATGTCGCGCTGTTCGGCGCTGGCCGCTGTCGCCATTTCCATATCTTCCAGCAGCGCCGTGAGCGTCACGGGTTCGCGGACCAGATGGATTCCCGTCGCCAATTGCGCCGAACGCAGCGTACTATCGATCAGCGAATGCATGCGTTGCAGGCTGCGGTTGAGCACCTGTGCAAAGCGATCGCTCTTGTTCAGCTGTCCGTTTCGCTCCAGCATTCCAATGGCGGCGAGCGCGGAACCGAGCGGGTTTCGCAGCTCGTGCGCGATAAAGGCAAAGTGCTCGTTCATGTGGCGCTGCAACTCGGCGTCTCGCTGCCGTTGGTACTCTGAAACCGCTTCGGCGATGCCCGTGATGATGCAATCGGACAGCAGATTTTGCTCTGACTCACGCACCGTGAGCTGCTCGACCTTCGCCACCGCGAGGATAGCGTCACGCAGCGCGCCGTACTCACGCACGACCGCGTCGAGACTGAAACCCAGGCCCAGCCGTTGCACGCCGTGGTCGGCCGCGATGCGACTGCCTTCGGTGCTCTCCCGGTCACGCAGCGCTTCGGTAATCTCGTCCAAGAACGCTGGCAGCTGGTCGACTAGCTCAAGCTGACGCATCGCCTCGGGATGGAGCGATCCGCGGACTGCCCCCTCCCAGCGCTTCAAAACGTCGTCTCGCCGTGTTGCCAAGAGCTCGGCCAAGTTCATGTCTGGCAACTACCGCCGGGCGGTGCCGCGAGCAATCAAAGCGTGGCGCGGGGCCGCAGCGGCGCGCGGTGTTGCGAGAAACCCCGGCTCTTCGGATATCGGATATCGGATAAGCAAACCAAAGCCAGCGGGCGCACCAGAACGCTGATGCGCTGGTTCGAGCTGACCGGAGCGGATTTGTGCGAGGAGCGCCTGGGCGAAAGCTCGATCTATCGGCTGCCCCGAAATTGGAGACGAAATTCAGCCCCGGAATGGGCACGCCCGTGACGGCGCTAGACTCGAGGATCGTCGTCCACGCCTTCGTGAACAACGGGTCCCGGTCAAGAATCGGAGGCGGCGCGTCGCGCAGAAATCCGTCTACCGATCGAGCAAGTCTCGCGCGACTTGGGTCATCCAGGCGCCGTCCGCAGGGCATGTTGCGCGCGACCCTAGCTCAGTGCGCGGGACGTGACAGCTTGACCTGTTGAAGGAGGCTAGCTAAGCCCCGAGCAGTCGGCAGCCACGGCGCCGCGTTGACGCAGTTTGCTACTTGACCATCGAGATCTTGCACGCGACGTTGCAATTGCCTTTAGACGGCGGCTCGCACTCCTCTCCCTCGCTCTTCTGGACAACGCCGTCGCCGCAGTTCGGAGCAAGAACGCATTTCGGTGCGCAGCCACCATACTTGCCGTCGAGCAAGCCGTCGTCGCACTGCTCGAACTTCGACTGCACGATGCTGTCGCCGCATGAGGGACCGAGCACGCAGCCTGGAGCGCAGCCGCCGTACTCGCTCAGGTTGACACCGTCGTCACATTTCTCGAAGGCGGGCTGCACAATGTCATCGCCGCAATAGGGCGCGCGTTTCTTGCAGCCAGGCATACAACCGCCATACGCGCCGTCGTTCTTACCGTCATCGCAGACCTCGGTGTGGGTTACGATGCCGTCGCCGCAGACCGGACCGCATTGGCTCTTCGGCTTGTTGAAGTCTTTGAGCGTCAGCTTGAAGTTCGATTCGCATTCCTGGCGTTCGGCGTGGAACATGGCGACTTCGTAGACGCCGCCAATCGTGAGCTTCGCGTCGACGTCCCCGTTGAACAGGTCGCCGACGACGTGGGCGACGCCGGTCGTGGCATCGAGCGCGAAGCTCGCTTGGCGCCTGGGGTGCAGCGCACCGAGGTCGATCACCAAGATGCCGTTCACGAAGACCCAAACGTCGTCGTCGCCTGAGAAGTCGAAATTTTCGCCGCCGGCGTACTCGAACCAGAAATGAGTTTCGGTGGTGAAGTTGAAGTTGTGATTGGAGCAGGTCCCATGGGCGTCGAGTGCCGGCACGAACCCCTTGTTGTCGAGCGGGAAGAAGCCGCCCGTGTTTTGGCTATCGAGCCCGTAAAGATTTCCGTTCCGGGTAAGCGTAACGCTGCCAATGACCGTCCGGTTGTAAGCAGGCGTGTCGCGGTACCACATGTCGAAGTTGGCCTGAGTAGTGAAGTTGCCTGCGGCCGGGTTGTTGCTGACCACGAAAACCGGCTTACCGCCGACGCCGATCTTGGCCTCGACTGCGCCGAGCGTGCCGCTGCCGTCGAAGTGATTGAAGTCGGGATGGAGCGACACGCCCGCGGTGCTGCGTGCCGCTTGCAGAGCCGCACTGTTCCGCGTGGCTTGCTCGTCGCCTTTGATGTCACCCATGAAGTCTCGGAAGATCACCGGCAAAATGAGAGTGTCGGCCGCGGCCGGCGTAGCGTCGGTGCATTTGTAGCCAGTCTCGACCTTGCAATCGTGAGAGCAACCGTCGCCGTCGCGAATGTTGCCGTCGTCACACGCTTCGCTGTCGTAGCGCTTGCCGTCGCCGCAAACTGGCTGGCAGGTTCCCGCGTTGCAGCTCGGCTCGGCTTGGCAGCTATTGCAGCCATCGAACGGTACGAGGTTGCCGTCGTCGCACTGCTCGCCGCGCTCGACGCTCTTGTTGCCGCACACGCTCTTGGCGCACGTCTTCGCGGTCGCGTTGCAGTCCCAGCCCGGCTCGATGCGGCAGTCGATGCCGCATCCGGCCCCGGCCTTCGGGGTTGCACCGTTATAGAACTCGCACTCTTCGTCACCCACGATGATGCCGTCGCCGCAATGCGCGGCGCAAAGCTCTCCGGCCACCTCACAGTCCCAGCCCGTCTCGATTTTGCACGTTGCGTCGCAGCCATCGTCGGGCTTCACGTTGCCGTCGTCGCAGGTCTCGACCCCGGCAGAGATCTTGCCATCGCCACATTTGACGGTCGACACGCAGGCAGCGCCGGGCGTGGGGCACGCGAAGTTCGCCTCGACCTGCCGGCAATTCGCTGTGCAGCCGTCGCCCGACTGGGTGTTGCCGTCGTCGCACTCTTCGTCGGCCTGGTTGGTCTTGCCGTCACCGCAAACCGCAGGCTCAACCTCCGCATCACCGCCGCAAGGGCCGTCGCAGGTCATACCCGGATCGCCCACGTTGGTGCCGCCGAGGTTGATGCTCGCGGTGCCGCTGCGACCGTTGCTCGAAGTGCCGCCAGTGCCGATGCTGGCACCGCCACCGCCACCAGCATCGCCAACAAGCGATGGATTCGAACCACTACTGCAGGCAAAAACGACTGCGCCAAGAGAGAAACCTGCCAAGCGGAAAAATTTCATTTTGCTGCGGCTCTGCGAAGGTGAATTCCAATCTTATCCTAATGTTTCTACGTTTCACTCGATCATTTATGACCTGAGCAGTTTTTTCTGCCGCCCACACCTCGGTACTGATGCGTGCGTGTAAGTTCGCGCAGTGCGGCACAGTCGACGTGCCTCAGCGCAACGCATGAGGAAGACATCGACGCCCAAGCGCTCGCCAGCAACGCGCGCACGCTGCGCTCGTGCCGCCACGCTCGGTCCCTAGACGCTGCCAGCGACTTGTCGCAGAGACGCTTTCTCGTTGAGCGCGCGTTGCTTGGATGAACAGAGGACCTCGGCTGCGAATCCGCCGAGCGGCGCAGCTGGTCAGCTGACCACCACGACGTGTCACCTCGCGAGCGACGTCGAATCCACTCACGTTACCGGTAGCAACCGCGTTTCGCTGATGACTCGTTGACGGCCGCACCGTACCCGGTGCCGCTTGACGCCCCACGCTGCGGCGCCTGCCTACGACGCCGGACCGAGTGGCGTCACCCACACGCCCACGTCCAGGCTCGAGCCGGGGGGGCCGATGAAAGAGCCCTCGACTGGCGGCACGGACTCGGGGAGCCTCGCGACAGCAACGGCGATATGGTCGGGACCGACGACCAGTCCGGAAGTGGGATCGAAGCCCTTCCAACCCGCACCAGGCAAGAAGACTTCGGCCCAGGCGTGGGTTGCCCCGTAATTGACGGACGAGGGCGGGGTGTTCAGGTAGCCACTGACAAAGCGGGCGGCGAGCCCGAAGCGCCGCGCCGCCTCCATGAAGAGGAAAGCCCAATCGCGGCACGAACCGGTACCCAAGGCGAGAGTCTCGGCTGGAGTCTGCACGCCGGGATCTTCGCGCACTCGGTAGGAAAGCGATTGATGGATGTGCGCATTGAGGCGTTGCAGCAGCGCGAAGGTCTGGATCGGTTCGCCCGCTGGCCATAACGCGCTCACCCAGCTCGCGAGTGCCGCCTGTTCGTTCGCACTGTGAGCCGCACCTGACATGTACGGAGACAGCACGGCCGCGTCTCCGGGCGCGTAGGCAAACGGGTAGTCCGCCGCATGGTCCGCGAGCAAGAAGTCGAATGGCGCCTGGTTATATTGCTGCACGGTGACCTGGCTCTCAATCATGAGCTGGCTGGCGGTCAACTCGAAGGTCGCGGTCGCGACGGAGTTGTCTTCCACATCTCGACTCCAGCGGAGACTCGACGCAGGCGTCGTACGCACGCTGACCGACTCGACACGCAGCTCATGGCCCTCCCTCGGGCGCAGGCGCAAGCTGTGAGGCCCAAGCTGAACGGCCGTGGTGAAATTGTAGTACGTGCGGTGGAGAATCTCGTAGCGCTGCATGCGTGCGCTCAGCATACCGGCGCTCAGGCTAAAGGCGCAGTCCCTCGCGTTTGGCGGGCGCAAAGACTTGATCGACGAGGCTGGCAGCGAAAGGATTCGATCAATCTCACGCCTCGATCAGTTATCCGGCGCGCCGCACACCAGCCAGGCTTCGAGCGCGTGGCGTTCGCTCACCGTGAGGTAGACGCCGGAGTCGGGTGGTGGCTGAGAGCAGCTGCGGATCTGGCGGAGGATCGTGTTGCTCCATTCGGCGACTGATTCTTGGTCGCCGAGTGACCACAGGCCGGAGTCGTTTTTGAGTGCGTGGCAGGTTTGGCAGCGCGCCTGCAGCAGCGGGGCGATCTCGTCGGCATAGCTCGGTACCGTGTCCGGGCAAGAGTCGGCCGTGACACCCGGACAGGCCAGCGGCGAGTCGCCATCACCGCACGCTGCAAGCGCGACGATCACCGTGCCGGCCACGGCCGAGCCGAGCAGCCAGGCTCGCAAAGAGCCCCGCCGGGGCGCCCGAGTTGGCTGCGGAGCGAACGCCGACATTCGCCCTAGCATTTGACCAAACTCGTCAGTTGTCCAGCGCGCCGCACACGAACCATTTTAGCAGGGTCGCGCGCTGTTCGGCTTCCAACCCGCGGGCGCACGCGGGCGGCATCGCGCAGGTGAAGATTTGATTCAGTACACCACGGCGCTGCCCGTACAGCTCGGCGTGGGTCGTGAGTGGGAATGATGCTTCGATGCCACCCGGGGCGTGGCACGCACCACAGCGAGTGCTCACGAGCGGCGCGATGTCCGCTTGGTAGCTTGGCAGCATGCCAGTGCACTCGGTGTCGGAGGGCAGGTCATCCGGACAACTGCCGCGCGGTCCCGTCGCCAGCTGTTCGGCCGTCAAACCGTCGCAGAAAGCGTCGCTCGGCTTGGCAGGTTCGCTGCTGCAAGCCAGGACAATGCTGGCCAAACCGAGACTCGACCAGGCTCGCCTACGGAACATCGACATAGAACGCGACGTGACCGTGCGGCGAATCTTCGCGCGCGTCCAGACACTCCTCGAACAGGTGAAAACGCACGGTCCAGCGGCCAGGCTTGTCGAAGCGGACCGGACCGAGCTTGTAGACGCCGGGCTCCACGACGACGGTCTTGGGCTTCGTGTTCGGCGCCAGGTGCGTGTCGCTCAAGTAGATTTCCGTGGTGGGCGTCGCTCCGACGACTGCCGAGTCATCGGAGCGATTCGCGAGGTGCAGCGTGAGCGTGACGTCACGGCTGCGCTCGACGCAATTAGCACTGAACGCGACGTGGTACTTGCAGTCGTCGTCATCGCCCTCGGCGTTGAACAACGTGAGCTCTTCCTCCTCTGCGGGGGCGGCGCCGCCAGCTCCCGCCGCCGGGCTCGAGTCCATGCACGCTTCGGCTAGTGTCTCTTGAATGACCGGATTGCCGTCAGCGCCGATGCAGTGCGCGTCGTCGTCGCCCGGCACCGGACCGCCGCCCTCGGAACACGCCTGCGACGATGCGCCGCCCGCGGTCGGCGTCTCCGGCTGTTTGGGATCCGACGAGCAGCCGCCAGTCAGGCTCGCAGCGCCGATTGCGAACGCCAAGAGGACGCCAAGAGGACGCAAAATCAACGACCGACGACCTGAAGCGCGTGAGCCCATGGCCGAACCCGTACAGCCGATCGCCGCCGCGTGTCTGCGTCAATTTGTCGCACCGCGCCGAGACGCCGAATTGCCTACTAGCTCGAGCCGCCAGGTGCGCGATACCGTGGACGGCGGGCAGAAGGTTTGGACGCCTCCCCGAAATCGCGGGCAGTCCCGGCGGATTTAGCAGAGGGGTGCCCGCGGAATCCCGAACAGGTATCGTGGCGCGTGGCACGAGCCTCGGTGGCCCGTGCGCCTCAAGCGCCCAGCACCTGGGCCCGAATGATGACCCATAAAAGCCGTTCTTGGTTCCTGCTCGCTTCCTTGCTGTGCGTCGTGAGCGCTGCGCAGGCGCAACCTGCCGCTTCGGCCCCCGACCCGGCGAGCGAGGCCGGCAAGCGAGCGGAGGGCAAGGCGCGCTATGAGCGCGGTGCAGCGGCCTACACGGCCGGGCGTTTCAAGGACTCGGTCGACCTGTTTCTGCAGGCGGACGCGCTGGCGCCCAGCGCTGCGCTCTCCTTCAACATCGCACGCGCCTACGACAAACTCGGCGACGAAGCGGCGTCGCTGCAATGGTACCGAGACTTCAAGCGGCGTGCTCCCGACGCACCGAACGCCCCTGAGGTAGAGCAGCGCATTCGTGCGCTCGAGGCCAGCTTGGCCAAAAAGGGCGTGCAACAGTTGACGGTGTTGTCACGGCCGCTCGGCGCCACGGTGATCGTCGACGAACGGCCGATGGGCGTCACCCCGTACACCGGGCAACTTCCGCCGGGCTCGCACAAGATCGTGCTCACATTGCGTGGTTACGCCGACTCCGAGCAAAAACTGGACCTGCCGGCGGACCACGCCCAGGATCTCAACGTTCCGCTCGTTCCGGGCGGCAGGGCCGCGCCGGCCGCAGAAGGGACTGCACCCGGTGCTGCTCCCACTGGCGAATCGCGCGTCGGCGCGGCGCCGACGCCCAAGGCCGATTCCAAGTACCAGTTCGGTATTTTGCCCTGGGTAGGGTTGGGCGCAGGCGTGGCCGCGCTCGGCGGTTCGCTGGGTTTCGAGTTGGCGCGCCGCAGCGCGGAAAAAGCGGCGAAGAACGACGACACGCAGATCAGCTATCAGGACGAGGTCGACCGCGCGCGAAGTCGGCAAACCGCGGCGCGTGTATTGGCGGTGGTCGGCGGTGCGCTGGTGGTGACTGGGAGCACCCTACTCGTCATCCAACTCTCCTCGCGTGGCTCGTCGACGGAGACGTCGGCGCGCCTTGGCATGGGCTGCCTGCCGGGTGGCTGCAATGTAGCCGTCCAGGGGCAGTTCTGATGTTGCAACCACCAGCCTTCGAGCCGAAGTGGCGCTCAGCGCGTTTTCTTGCACTTGGCTTGCTGGCGCTGCTGCTTATTTTCCTCGCGCAAGCCTGCACCAACGACTTTGGCAGCGGCCTGGAAGGCAAGCGCTGCAACGCGGCCGGCGAATGCGTGTCCGGCTACGTCTGTAGCCCTTCGAAAATTTGTGTGCGAGCGGGCACCGATACTCCCCCCAACGGCGGAGCCGGCAATAGCGGCGGAACCAGCGGCAGCGTCAACCTGGTCTGCGCTGAGGGAGAGACCGTGTGTGCCCAAGCGTGTGTCGTGCTCAACGACGACGAAAAGAACTGCCGCTCTTGTGGCACCACGTGCAGCGCTCCTCCTCACGGCAGCGCGGTGTGCCTAGACGCCTCGTGCTCGTTCGCTTGCCAGGCCGGTTTTGTGCCGTGCGGCACGACCTGCGTGGACGCTGCGACTGATCTGCTGAACTGCGGTGGCTGCGGCAAAGCGTGTCCGACAGCCGCGGGCGGCATGGCGGTGTGCGCCGACGGCACGTGCGGCGTCGAGTGCGCGGTGGGCTTTCAAGAGTGCTCAGGTGCTTGCGTCGACGTGTCCAACGACCCAGCTCGCTGCGGCGACTGCAACACCGCTTGTTCGGCGGCCCAGGTTTGTGACCAAGGCAAGTGCACAGCCGGCTGCTCGGGCGCGCGCATGAACTGCAGTGGCTCGTGCATGGACACGAGCTCGTCCCCATCGAACTGCGGTGAGTGCGGAATGGCTTGTCCGATGCCGGTCAGCGGCAGCGCGACCTGCACCGCCGGCAAGTGCGGCCTCGTCTGCGCGCCTGGCTTTGCGCTCTGCGGCTCGGCTTGCGTCGCGCTGGCGACAGACCCGCAGAACTGCAAGGCCTGCGGCACCGCCTGTGACGCCCCGGCCAACGGCATGGCGGTCTGCAGCGATGGCGCGTGCGGGGGTAGCTGCGATCAAGGTTTTGCGCTGTGCGGCTCGACCTGCATCGACACCAACACCAATCACGGCAACTGCGGCGGCTGCGACAAGCCTTGCGCCGACAACCAAGTGTGCGCTGGCGGGAAATGCGTCGTGGATTGTCCGAGTGGAACCATGAATTGCGGGGGTTCCTGCGTCGACACCGCAAGTGACCCCGCCCATTGCCAGACCTGCGAGAACGCCTGCCCGGGCGTCGCCAACGGCAGCGCGACGTGCGCCGCCGGCAAATGCGGCATCGCTTGCGGCGCTGGCTTCAGCCCGTGTGGCGGCGCCTGCATCAAGCTCAACGACACGCAGAACTGCGGCAAATGTGGCACCGTGTGCAGCGCCCAGCCGAACAGTACGGCGGTTTGTGGCGCCAGCGGCTGCGCCGTCGCTTGCAACGTTGGCTACGACAGCTGCGGCGGAGCATGCGTCGATCTAGCGTCGGACACCGCGCATTGCGGGGATTGCGCCAAGGCCTGCACGGGCAGCGAGGTGTGCGCGGGCGGCAAGTGCGGAACCGTTTGCGGCGGTTCCACCCAGGCCTGCGCTGGCTCCTGCGTCGATTTGATGACCAGCACGGCGCACTGCGGCGATTGCAACACCGTGTGCACGCCGCCGGCCAACGCGACGCCCACCTGCGTCACGGGCGTGTGTGACTTTGCCTGCGTGCTGCCGTTAATCGAGTGCAGTGGCGCCTGCGTCGATACGAAGTCCGATCCAACTCACTGTGGCGCATGCCCCAACGTGTGCCCGACCAAGCCGCACGCGACCGCCACCTGCGCTAGTAGCCAATGCGCCACCAAATGCGACAGCGGCTACTCGCAGTGCACGGGTGCCTGCGTCGACACCAGCACCGACAAGAACAATTGTGGAGGCTGCGGCCAGAAGTGTAAGGGCATGAAGACCTGCAACGCTGGAAAGTGCAGCTGAAGCTACGGAGCCGCGGCTTGAACCGCTAGGCGGCGTTCGACGACGACGCGCAAATGCCTTTGCGTCCGTAGCAACCCGCGGTGGAGCGTTCGCGAGTTCCGCGTCTACCAGTGAGCTATGGCGTAGGCGCGGCGGCGCGCTCGTCGGCCAAGAGCGCCAAGTTGTGCTCGACTCCGGGCAGGTTGGGATTCACGGCGCGCGCCTTGCGGTAGCCGTCAGTGGCACCGTCCAGGTTGCCGAGCAGCTGCTCGATGGCGCCCAGACTGGCGTGAGCCTCCGCGAGCTCGGGGAAATCCTGCGTAGCGTGGGTAAACGCGGCGCGGGCCTCGAGCAGCCGCCGTTGCCGCCGGCGCTCGTTGCCGACGTTGTACTCGACCACGCCTAGCAATTCGCTGGTGCTGAGCGGCCGCGCATACTCGCGAGCCGAGCCGCCGGGCACCGGAAACCGCCGGCTGTACCAGCTGTCGGGCATGGCTTCTCCGCCGCGCAGCAGCTCCACGTTGCGGCCTTGACCGGGTTTTTGAACGCGGACGTAGAAGTGCCCGGGCATCATCACGCCCGACGCCGACCAACCGAGCGCGTCCGCTACCGCCAAAAACAACGTGCCCAAACCGACGCAGCTGCCGCGACGCCGCTCAAGCACGCCCGGCAGCAAGACGAAGGCTAGGTCGGTGTCGTCCACCTCGCGCACGAAGCCGAGCGAGCCGAACAGCAGCTCGCTCAGTACGGCAACCGGCGAACGTCCCGGCGCTCGAATCAGTGCGGTGCGCGCAAATTGGGCGATCCGCGTAAGCTCGTCCACACTCCAGCTCACCTGCGCTTCGCTCGCGAACGTCGAGCCGCGAGCGACCGTCAACAGCGAGCGCACCAGCGGCGCCGGATGCGACCGAGCGCCGAAACAGCCGCTCGCTGCCAAGCCGAGCAGAAGCGCGCGCCGCTTCATGGCTTCTTCAGCGACTCCCAGTCTTCCCAGTAGTTGTACAGATCACGGGCGGTCATCATCCAGATCACCAGCTTCTTGGTGGCCAGCGACTCCACGCCGCGGCGCAGAAGTTTTTGCCGCACATTGGGACCGCCGCCGTAGCTCATCACCAGGTCCAGGGGGTACGAAATGCCGCGCGCAATCTGGGCCGAAACGCCGGCGTGCTCGGCGTCGGTCAACTCGTAGACACCGGTGAAGCTGTCCCCCAGGAGCACGACCGGGCTGTCCGGGTCATCTTCGTAAGGCTTGCCTTGGCTGACGACCTGATGCGCGACCAGCGTCTCGGGCGTGTACTTCTTCTGTTCGGCCTCGGGCAGCCGCGACTGCAGATCGCCGAAGCGTGTGAAGCTCGTCTCTTTGAGATCGAAGGTTTGCTTGTGCTTCGCGACCTCCGCGTACCACGGGTATTTCTTAACGCGCGTGGTCAGCACGTCCGCCGCGAGTCGCAGGCCGCGGTCGGTCCAGTGCGTGTCTTGGTGCTGGAACAGAAACGGCTCCGCAGCTCCAGTGGGCTCGGCCTTGACTTGCAGGAACGTCGGTAGAAGGTCCACGACCTCCACCCCTTCCTTGGCCAGGCTGGCGATCAGCTTGCGAAAGGCCGGATTGACGACCTGGCCAGACAACGGCTTGAAGTCGGCGTCGAGCTTCTCGGGGTAGACCTCGAGCTTAGTCGGCACAGGCACGAACAGAAAGTCGACGCCCTGTTCGTCGAGCGCTTTCTTGAACTCGAGGATCACCGGCAGCGGGTTCTTGCCCTTGCGCTGCTTTTCGAGATCACCGCCGGCCACGTATTCGAGGCTGTTTCGATAAAAAAGGAAGCCGTCTTGGCCAGCCAGCGCCTTGACCTTGGGCGGCATCGCCTTCAACCGCTTGCGCAGGGCGTCGTGCATCGGCCGGAGCTTCTCCAGCCACTTGGGCCACGCGCCGCCTTGCGCCTGCAGCTCGCGTTGCACGGTGTCGAACGCCAAGGCGGGCGTCGGCGAAGGGCGGGTCTTGCTCCAGACGCGCGCGGGCTTGGCGGGTGCAGCATCGCGCGGCGGTTCACCCGCTCCGCGCACCAGAAACACGTTGTAGGTAGGTTTGCCCTGCGGTTTACCGCGCAGCACGATCGTCGGCCCGTCGAATGAGCGACCGTTCAACTCCTGCTTGATGTTCGCTTCGGTCTGCTGATCGGGCCAGCTTGGACCAGTCGGGATCAGATCGGTATTGAACGAGGGGTACCAATACGATGAAAGCTGGTTTGCCCAAGCCTTCACCTCGCTCGGCGACAGGACCGGCTCCTGGTAGTCCTTCCGAATCGCAGCCGTCAGCACCGGCGTGACTGCGCTTTGGGCGACGCGACCGTACAGCTCGGGAAAGCCATCGCCGTCTTGGTCCGCGGAGCCCGCAAACGGCTTAAACCAGGGCTGAAACTCGACCTTCGCCCACAGCTCGATCGCGCCCGAGCCCGCCTGGTGCACGAACAATTCGCTCAGCTGCTGGCCCGAAGTGCCGGGCGGCAGCTGCAGCCCCCACTTCTCGCTCCGCACCGCCGAACCGACCGCGGCCAGCTCGTCCGCGCCCGCCACTTTGTGCGCCTGCAGAAACTCCGACAACGGCGCGAACGCCAACGCCCGCTGCTGCTCAGCTGGCGAAAGCGGCGTCTTGGCCACCTCCCCGGTCAGGCTACTTGGTTCGAGCATGCCAGCGAACGGATGCTTCGTGTCGGGCGCGCCGGCCTCGGCCATCTGCGTCTCCGGCTCCGGCTCCGCGATCATGAAGTTGGCGTGGTAGGCAGCGTAGTCGAGCGCAGCGCGCGTAGGCCGAGCCACCTCGCGCACCCAGACTTGCGAGCGGGTGCGCGCGTAGCCGTCGTTCAGCGTGCGCACGTCGGCTTGCTCGACGTGCGGCGACTTTTCGGCGTCGCCCCACGGAAACTTCGCGGCTCCGCCGTGACAAGCACCTACAGCCAACACCGCGCCCAGCGCCAGCGACGCCCAGCCGAGTTGACGTTCACGCTGCATAGTGACCTCGACGAAACTTCCACATCACGCGCAGCACGCGCAGGCCGTAGGTGAGCGGATTGAGGTACGAAATTTCGTCCCCGTAGTGCGTCGACACCGGCGCCTCACCGACCGAAAGCGCGCGCGCCCGCGCCGAGGCGATCACCTCCAAGTCGAAGTCAAAGCTATCGGAAAGCGCCTGAAACGGCAGCGCGAGCGCGCGCCGGCCGTAGAGCAAATAGCCGCTGTGATAGTCGGTCATGGCAAGTTTCAGGGTGCGATTCTCGAGCTGATTGAGCAGCGCGTTGCCGATGTACTTGTAGAGCGGCATCCCGCCCTGCAGCGCCGTTCCCGACGCCACACGCGAGCCTTGCAAGAGATCGAGCCCACGCCGCTCGAGCTCCGCGATCAAACCGGGCAGCGCCTCGGGCGCGTACTGCCCGTCCGCGTGAATGCAGGCGACCAGCTCCGGCTTGCTGGCAGCAGCGGCGACCAGCCCGTCTTTCATCGCCGCGCCGTAGCCGCCGTTCTTGGGTCTCTGTACCAAGCTCAAGCGGCACGCGGAGAAGCTCGCGTTCTTGACGCGAAGCGCGGTGTCGTCGCGACTGCCGTCGTCGACCACCACCAGATGCTCGAGGCCGTGGTTTACCAGCGGCGCGACGCGTCCGAGCACCGCCTCGATGCGGCGGCCCGCGTTGTACGCCGGAATAACAACCGCCAGCTTCATTCAGAGCTCGCTCGCTGGCTAAGTTGCAGCGGTCGCGCTGCCGCGACGCGCGCGCCGTAGCGTTCGGCGTAGTCGCGGACGATCGCCGGCAGCGCTTCGGCCAAGCTCTTCTGTGGCTTCCAGCCGAGCAGCCGTTGCGCCTTGCTGATATCCGGCAGGCGCACTTGCGTGTCGTCGTAGCCGGAACCGTAGAAAGCTTCGGCCGAGATCGTCTCGAATTTTGCGGGCGCGCGCTCGGGCGCCAGCGCCGCGAACGCGCCTGCCAGCATGCGGCCAAGCTCGGCGATGCTGATGTCGTTGTCCGGATTGCCAAGGTTGAAGATCTGCCCATCGCACTGCTTCGGTCGCTCGAGCACGCGACATAGGGCTTCGACCATGTCGCTGACGTCCATGAACGCGCGACGCTGCGCCCCGCCGTTGACGAGCTGCAGCGGCTCGCCCCGCAGCAGCGCGTTCATGAAGCAAGCCAGCACCCGCGGCGTGCCCTCGCCGTCGATGCCCGGCAGGTAGTCCATGCGCGGCCCCACGGTGTTGAATGGCCGGATGATCGAAAACGGTAACTGGCCATGCTGACCATGCGCCCAGATCACGCGTTCCAGCAGCTGTTTGGCGCACGAATACGTCCAGCGCTCGCGCCCGACCGGCCCGAGCAGGAAACACGAGTCGTCCTCGTGCATCAGCTCGGTCGGTCGCCCGTGCGTGTCGAGAGCGTGTCGACCGTAGACCTCAGCAGTCGAGAAGTGAATCAGGCGCACGGCGCGTTCGGCGCAGCGCTTCACCAATGGCAAGAGGTGCGTGAAGTTGGCGTCGATCACCTCCAGCGGGATCGTCGAATACTGCGAGGGATTGCACAGCGCGGTCAGCGAAACCACGACCTGACAGCGACTGGTGACCTGTTCGACCAGCCCCGGATCTTCGACGCGGGCTTGGATCCGCCGCACGCGCGGATCCCGGCATTCGAGCTTCGTCAAATCGACGTCGACGGCGTCGATCGCGCAGTCGAAGCGTTCGAGTAAGCCCGGCACCAGGTGTGAGCCAATGAAGCCCCCAGCGCCCAAAACAGCGACGCGCTTTTCACTCATGGTTTCTCGCTTGCGCCGCCCGGCGTGCCGATGAAGACGTCGGGCCAGCGATCATTGGCGGAGTTGTAGGTCAGCCGAGCAGCCTTTTCGGGCGGTGTTCCGACCTCCCACAGATAAATCTCGTAGTCGGCGGTGTCGTGGTCGTGACCGCGCTGGGTGATGCCCCAGACCAGCCATTTTCCGTCGTGCGAAAGCTGCGGAAAATACTCGTGTGAACGGCGGCCCGGCATGTCCATGAACTCGAGCTTGTCCTCGTCCATTTCCTTGGGCGGCGTGCCGCCTTCAATCGGCATCCTCAGCACGCGGCTGCCGCCGTTGCCGGTCGGGTGAACCCAGTAGATCGCCGTGTGGTCGGGCGTCCAATTCACTTGGCAACCGAGGCCGGTTTGGGTCCAGGTCTTCTTGGCGATATTCCAGATACCGGTTTCGCGCTTCGAGCCACGCAGGGTGATCGCCAGGTACTTGCCGTCGCTCGAGAGCTCCGGCTGCTGCAAGAGGGCGCCGCCCAGAACGGCCACGCCTTCGCTGTCCATCAGCTGCGTCTCTTCACCGGAGCCGAGCTTGGTGCGAAAGACCTTGGTGCCGCGCACGAACAGCACTTCGTCGTCGTTGATCCAGCTGCCCCAGCTCGCGCCTTCGATGACTTTCTTCGGCTCCGATCCGTCCGGCTTAATCGTAAGAATGTCCCACTTATCGCTGGTATTGGCGTCACGCTCGCTGACCCAACCCTTTTTGCTCCGGCAGAACAAGATCTGCGAGCCGTTCGGCGCATAGCGCGGGAACCAGTCGACCTCGTCACCCTTGGTGATCTGCTTCACGTCTGAGCCGTCGGTCTTCATCGTGAACAGGTCGTGGTTGCCGACGCGCGAGCTGGACCAAACGATCGTGCCGTTGGCCTTCTCACCGACCTCGCGCATCAGCGCAACCGCGTCCGCGGGTGGTGCCTCGTCGGCGCCCTTCGGTGGTTCCCCGGCCAGCGAGGAACAGCCGCCGAGCGCCACGAAGCACAACCAACCGATTTGTTTCAGGGGTGAACGAAGGCTCATCTGACTTGTCCTTTCGCGAGCTCGGTCGCGCTGGGTGAGAGCGACGCCGCGCTGGCGGTGGTCGCGGGAAAGCATCGGCGAAAGCCGGCTCGCACGCCGAGTGGCGCGTAGCCAAGATCGTTGATCGCCTCGGTCGGGTCGAGATTCGCGTCGTTGACGATGCCGGCGATCGCGCTCGACGTCAGCGACGGACGCTTCATGCACAACGCGAGCACCGCAGCCAACACCCGACACAGCCACACCGGCAGGTACAGAAACGGACGCGGGCGGCCGTGGTGCAGCAGCAAAAGCTTTGCCAGCTCGCGCATCGAGATCGGCTCGGCGCCGCTGAAATTGTAGGTCTTGCCGTGCGCCACGGCCGCGCCCGACAGTCGTACCAGGCCGTCGACGATGTCCTCCGACCATACCGGCCGCTTCAGCGCGTCGCCGCTGCCAATGAACGGCACGATCGGGAAGCGGCGCAAATAGTCCAAGAACATCATGAGCTCTTGGCCCCCACCCTGCTCGTAGACCAGCGTCGGCCGCACGATCGTGTAGGCGAGCCCGGAAGTTTGCACGATGCGTTCGGCCTCGAGCTTGGACTCGGCGTAGCCCGTGCGGCGCGGGTAGACGACCGACGCCGACGAGACGTAAACGAAGTGCGGGACACCGCTACGTCGCGCCTCGGCGACGACGTGGGCGGTGCCGTCACGGTTGACCCGCTCGAACACGCTCCGGTCGTGGGCGATGATCACGGCCGCCAAGTGATAGACCATGTCGACGCCTTCACAGACGTCAGCCAACGTGCGCGCGTCACTGACGTCGCCTTCGCGCACATCGCAGCCCAGCGCCTCGACGCGCGAGCGCAACGGGTCGCCCGGCAGCACCAATGCGCGCACGTTCCAGCCCGCCTGGCGCAGCCGGCTCGTCAGGCGCATACCCATCACGCCTGCGGCTCCGGTGACCAGCGCGGTCGGCATGGCTACTTCGCCTCCGGTGCGGGTGGAATCGGAAAATCTAGCGGCTTCCAGTCACCGACCGACAGCTCACGCGAAGCAAACTCCCAAATAACCACGCGCTTCCCAGCCAGGCGGTCCTGTCCCGCGACTAGCTCACGCGACAGCGCCTGGCGCGTCGCGAACGCGCCCGAATCATTCTGGGCAATCACATCGAGCGGGCGACCGAGCGCTAGCGCCAGGTGCGGCGCGAGACCGGCAGCGTTACCCCAACCCATACCCTCGAGCGTGAAGATGTTGGTGAAGCTGTCACCCAGCAACAACACGTCGCCGGTGGCGTCGGTTTCCCAAGGTGTGTTGGCGGCAGCTTGGACTTGGTGCACGACTACCGTCTGTGCCTGAAACAAGTGCTGCTCGTCGGGCAGCTTGAGCATGTCGACCAGATCACCGACGCGCGTCATCGGCTGCTCGGCGGTGTGCCACTGCGGCGGCTCGCTCAGCCGTGTCAGCACGCCGAGCCCGGCCACGAATTTCCCGAGATCGCGCGCGATCCGCTCCATGTAGCCTGGCGCAAAATGGGTATCTTGCGCCAGGAACACCGCTTCAGCAGCGCTTTCGGGCAAGCTTTGGCGAGCATCAAAGATCGCGACGCCTTGCTGACGTAGCTCGCTGAGGAACCGCTCGTAGTCGACGTTGCACGCCGGTTGGACGCGGCCAGCACGACCATGCAGTGGCCCCGGGTCGAGCGCGGCTTTATCCGGCATCGGCATGAGCACCAACCGAATGCCTCGTTGCGATAGCGCGCGATGAAACGCCAAAATCGCCGGCCGTGGATCAGCGTGAATCGGCTCTTGGCCAGCATCGAGCGCTTCTTTCTCGCGACTGCGCAGCTGCTCACGAGAAAGAAACCCTGGGCCGCCAACATGTTGAAGCCCAGGCGTGTAGTACAGCCAACCGCCCTGCCCAACGACCGCCAGCTTGTTGCCGACACGCCCCAGGCGCGTGAGCGCCAGCTGCATCCGCGGCTGTACGAACGCCTTGGCGTAGCAGGCGTCTTCGATGCCCTTCTCCAACAGGCGCAGGTTCTCGGCCGTCGGCGCGCGCCGAAACAGATCGCGCAGCGGCGACTCCTCGTCTTCGCGGTGCTCGAGGAACGCCTGCCCGAGCGGCAAAACGTAAATCGCGCCCAGGAACAGCAAGGTCAGCAGCCAGGCCATGCTGCGGCTCACATCGGTAGCGATGATGCCGCGCCGTAGCTGCTCGTCGTGCGCGGTATCGGTCGGCCCACCGGCGTTCTCGGCGGCGATCGGCGTCGTGGGCAAGGTGCTTTGCATCGAGCAGCCTCAGAACTGGAAGTACAGGAACGGATTGATGGTTTGCGTCCACATCATCAAGGTCGCGAGCACCATGGCGGTGACGACACCGACGACGCGAAACGGCGAAAGGCGTCCGGTCAGCTCCCAGCTGTTCGGCATCCCGAACACCACCACGGCCGACAGTGCGAACAGCCCAGCGTAGTACTGCGGGTAGAGCGCGCCCGACACGACGTCGGACGCCGGCGAAACGGCGCTCACGCCAGACAGCGAGCCCAAGTACGTCACCGCTTGGCCGAGCGTCTTGGCGCGGAAGAACACCCACGACAAGCAAACGATCACGAAGGTGCTGGCGACACTCACTGCCGGCGGCAGGCGCCGCAGTGGATGTGCCTTGCCGAGTCTGCGCTCGAGCCCGAGCATGCCGCCGTGAATACCGCCCCAGATCACGAAGTTCCAGCTAGCGCCGTGCCACAGCCCGCCTAGCAGCATGACCAGCATCAAGTTCGCGTAGGTGCGGAGCGGGCCTTTGCGGTTGCCGCCGAGCGGGATGTACAGGTAGTCGCGCAGCCACGTGGAGAGGCTGATGTGCCAGCGCCGCCAGAACTCGGTGATGGTTCGAGCCTTGTAGGGTGAGTCGAAGTTTTGAATCAGCACGAAGCCGAGCATCAGCGCCAAACCAACGGCCATGTCCGAGTAGCCCGAGAAGTCAAAGTAGATCTGAAACGCGTACCCAACCAAGCCGAACCACGCGTCGTAGAAGTGCTTGGCGCCAGCCGCGAACGCCGTGTCAGCGATGTGCCCCATCGGGTTGGCGAGCAGAATCTTCTTCGCCATACCGAGCGCAAGGAACGCGACCCCGCGCGCGAACTTGTCGAGCGTGTGCTGGCGGACACGCATCTGCTCTTCGAGCGCGGCGTAGCGAATGATGGGACCGGCCACCAAATCGGGAAAGAAGGCCTCGAAACACATGTAGTCGGTGAAGCGGCGCATCGGTCGCGCGTCACCGCGGTACACATCAATCGCGTAGCTCATCGCTTTGAACGTGTAGAACGAGATACCGACCGGCAGCACCACGTGCAGCACCGGTACGACCTGCTTTGAGGCGCCCAACAGCGAGCCGAGCGCGTTGACATTTTCCGCGACGAAGCCGGTGTACTTGAACACCGCCAACAGGCCCAGGTTGGTGACGATCGACGTCGCCAGCACCAGCTTCATCTGGCGCGTGCGTGGCACCTCAAGCCCGATCACGGGCGGCAGCCCGTCTTTATCGGGTAGCCGCGACAACCGCAACAAGGCCAGGCCGCACACGTAGTCGACGCTCGAGCCGAAGAACATGATCACGGCCCAGATCGGATTCGCCCAGCCGTAAAATACGTAACTCGAGACAGCGATCAGCGCGGTCCTCGCTCGAAACGGCAGCGCGTAGTACGCCGCCAGCACCAGCGGCAGGAAGTAAAATAGGAATATTTGGCTAGAAAATACCATGACCGACTACGGAGCCCAGAACGCCCAACCGTTCTGTTTGAAGGTCATCAAAGCGCGCTGCACCCAAGTACGGTGACCGTCCAGATTGAAATGATGGTCGTCTTCCATGCCGATGCCCTGCGCAGAGACCAGCGCGAACGTCTTCACCAGCGTCGAGCACATCGCGATCTGCGGCCGAATCGCGGTAGCCACCGCACCGCCGACCACGAATTCGCCGCTGCCCTCGACTTCGTAGTCGTTCATCACCGCCGGCAGATTGGGCTCGCCCACGTCGGTGCGGATCGCGGTAACCAGCTTGTTGACGCAGTTCGCAAAGCCGGTCCGATCGGCGTCGCTGCCATGCCGCTCGGTGATGCCGAGATAGATGAAGATGCCGCCGAACGTGACGCGGCCCTTGATGCTCTTGGCCGACGCGATCAACTGATCGTAGTAGAGCCCACCCGGGATGAACTGCGAGCAGTACGCGGACGGCTTTCCGTAGCCAAGCGAGATAAAGTAATAGTTCGGGGCCATCATCGCGGCCTCTTTGACCAGCGCCGTACCCGGACCGGCCGCAGCGGTATCGCCAGCCGTTTTTGGCTCGATCGCCAGCGCTGGCATCGACCCCACGTGGTACATGTACGCGTGCGGGTTGGTCTCGGTGAAGTGAAACGGGCGTGAAGCCTGCGGCTTAGTGGCGCGCCCAGCCATGTTCGAGTGCCCGACGTGAATGAAGGCGATCGCCTTCTCTTTCGGCACCTCGACCCCGCCCAGGTTGATCGTGATACCGGACGCCACCGCCGGAGTGCCAGCGGTACCTGTGGGTGCCGTACCGGCCGTACCGGGAACACTACCACTCGTCCCTCCCGCTCCGCCGCCACCGCCGACTAAGCCAACGACCTCACCCTGTCCGCCGCTGGTCATGGTACCGGCGGCGGACACCAGGCCGCCAGTCGCGACGCTACCGGCCTGGGGCAACGCTCCCGTGCCGCCCAGCGGGGCGAAATCATTGCTCGTGGCCAGAGCTTGCGTTTCGTGCGGGTGCTCCACCACGCCACACGCGATCAAACCGCTGACGAGGCCGAACAGGACCGACGCCCGCACCAGCTCGGAACCACAGATATCGAGCAGCTGTTTCATCGGCGATTCTCCTCTAAATTGGCCAAGATCTGGGTCGCTTCGCGATCGAAGGGCTCGACGCGCAAGGCCCGTCGCAGGAAGGCCAATCCCTGCGTAGGCTCGCCGCGTTGGAGGGCGATCAACGCCATCAGATTCAAGCTCGGTACGTCGTCGCGCGAGCGCACGAGTCGTTGGCGCGCCAGCCGCTCCGCCGCATCGAAGTCACCGGCCGCGAAGCGCAAGCGCGCTACCAGCGCCTTCGCTTCGGGCGTCTCGATACTAGCTACGACGCGCTCGGCCTCGACGAATTCACCCACGGCGCCATCCAACGTCGCCAAGCTCAGGCGCGCCGCCAGATTCGCCTTCGGTGCGCCGCTCAAGCGCTGGCGCAGCAGCTGCAGGATTCGTTCGGTCGTCGCGGCCTCACTGAGCTGCACGCCCGCAAGCTCGGTCGGTAGGTCCCGCCGGCCGAACAACACTTCTGAGCCATCGGTAAACAGCAGCTTCCAATCGGTGCTGGCATACAGCGTGGCGATCAAGCGCTGGTAGCGCTCCGGAAACATCACCGGTAAGACCACGTAGCTGAAGTGACGCCGCGCCTGAAACGCCTCGAAGCGCTCCGGCTCGTCGACCACGCGCAGGTACTCCCGGAACTCGTCCGCCGAGCGCAGGACCAGCCGCGTGTCGATGTACGGCCGAAAGCGCGGATAGAGCTGCCAGCTGAGGTAGCCGCCGTAGTGGTCGGCACTGAAGACGTCGCCGCCGGGCAGAGCCGCCAGGCGCCGCGCACTCTCGGCCGGTACTCGGAATGGGCTTGGCTCGGCCAAAGTCGATTCTTGGCTTGCGGCCATCGCCGAGACGCCGAACAGCACGCTAACCAGCGCCGCGTTGACCCCCACTGCTAGCCGCATCCCCCAACGGCGACGGTGCGAAGCCGCGAAGTGCCGCAGCCGAGGCGCGAGGTTAATGGCCGCGATCGGCGCGCCCACCCAATACAACAGCAGCACGTTGCGGTTGCTGAGCAGCGCCAGGCCGGCGAAGCCGAGCAACAGCAGCGCGTGGCTGAACAGCAAGCGCCTGCCACCGAAAAACACTGCCAGCGCCAGCAGTCCAAGGAACCACTTGAAATGCCAGAACTCGCCCGACATCCGCTCCAAGACGTACGGCGGCAGGTTCTCGACGACCTGACTAGCGAACACGTTGTGCTCACCGGGCAGCAAGCGACCGAGCAGCAGCGCCGGCAAGGCCGCGCCACGCAGCCCGAACGGCGTGACACCGAGCGCCAACAAGCAGCCGCCAAGCGCCGCCAGCAAGAGCCAGGCGCGCCGCCAAGGCAAGAGAGCGCGCGACGCTTCACGACCAAACGGCCACGCCACCCGTTCGCCGAAGCTCGCCCAGGCCACGGCGGCCGCGGCGTAGGCACCCACGACCGCCGGACCCAGCGCAGAAAGCCCCTGAAAATTCGCCCAAACCACCTGCAGCACGGGCAACACCCACAGCCGCCGCGCGCGCCCGTCGCGCCGGAAGCGCTCGAGCTCGAAGAAGAACAGCGCCAGCATCAGCAGCGTGCCGATCACGGGTCGGAGCAACAGCAACGCGCGGGCTGCCAAGAGCGCCGCGACCAGTACGCTGACCAAGAGCCCGCGTGCCCATGAGCCGCGTTTCTGCTCGATCGCGAAGAACAGCAGCACCGAGCCGAGCCCGAGCAACGCACACTTGACCAACACCAGTCCGGTGAGCCCCAGCCCTTGGTGCACCGCGTACGCCGCGAGCTGAAACAGCCAATGCACATCGACCCACGGCCGCCCGCCCGCGCTCACCGAAAACGGATCGGTAAACAACAGCCCGCCCCGAGCAACCATTTCGCGCCCCGCCGCCAGATGCCACCAGATGTCGCCGTCGGCGGCCGGCGCGAGCCCGGTCGACGCGACGCCAAGCCCGAGCACCGCCGCGGCCAGCAATGGCCGATTCTGCTGCGGGAGGTCGATCGACGGCATGCTCAGCTCAAAACGGGGAGATGGTGAAGCCGAGCCCCGCCGTCCACGGCTGCAGCCCGGGGCCCTGGTTACTGTTCTGGCCACCCGCGACCGAGCCCTTACTCTCCCAGCCGTACGGCAGCGAAACGCCAGCCAAGATCGCGATCGAGTCGTTCGACCACTCGATCGCGAAAGTGCCGGTGACCGCCATCAACTGCACGGTTTGCTCAAGCCCGCGGTCGCGATCGATGCCGAAGTAACGCGTGAACCCGAGCCCGAGCGAGGGCACGAACGGGCCCAGAAAATAGCCGCCGTACGAGTACGCGGTGGCGGCCGGGGCTCGGAAGTTACCGAGCTCGTTCTCGCCGCCGCGGTAAGCGAACGAACCGCCCAGTACGATCAGGCCCCAAGTCTCGTCGATCGTGTGATCGAGTGTCGCTGCACCGGTGACCTTGCCGAGGCCCAGCTGCTTTTCTTGCGTGAGGTAGTCGTTCTTGTACTTCGCGTCGTGAGCACCGGTCGGAAAACCGACCAGCAACGTCAAACTGGTGTTGTTGATCTCACCGAAGCGCCGCGTGACGGACGCCGCGACATCGCCAACTCCGCCGTTGGAAACGTCGACCGGCAAGCCGTAGTAGTCCCGGTAGTACTTATAGAGCACCGGCACCGAGAGCCCTAGGTTCCACTTCTCGCTCAGATCACGCGAAATTTGGCTGCTGAGACTGAGGTTGTAGCCGTCAAGCAGGCGCGTGTACGTCGCCAGCGATTGCAGCTGAAACAAGCCACCTGTCGCGCTGCGCCCAATCCACTTGATGCCGCCACCAGCGCCCGTCGAGCTACCCGCACCGCAGCCGCCGATAGTTTCCCAGCTGGCCAGCAGGCCGTCGAGGCGCGAAGCCCGTAGCGAAAGCCCTGAATCGAACCGTGCGCCCCGGCCTCCAATCTCGGCGAGCCGGGTTCCCAACAGCTGCAATCGGCTCGTGTTTTCTCGCGCCGCGCGTTCGCTCGCGAGCATAGGAAAGGCCGCCGCGGCCGCAAGCGCGCCCACGACCAGCGACGCGCCGGGCGCGCGCATTCGTCTGAAGTCCAATCGAAATTCTCCTGCGCGAATAGATCAGGCCGGGTCTACTTGGAGACACCAGTAGCGAACACTCTTGTGGTCAGTCGCTGCGTATTCGTCGACCAACGCACCTTTCCAGATCGCTTTCAGATCCGGCGCGAGCCTCAGCTTGTGCACGTCACCCTGACTAAAGGCGCGCAACTTGCCCGCGACTTGCGCCTTCATTTTGTCTTTGATCTTGGAGCGCGGCAGCAGCGGCTTGTAGTGCGCGACGAGAATGAATTGCTTATCGAGTGCGCCACCCTGGACCTGATAGCGCATCACGTACGCGTAGTCGTAGAGGTCGTCAGGTGGCATTTTCGAGGGAATTTCGACGAGTTTCGCCGTAGCTTCCACAGGTGATGCGGCGTCCGCCAGCGCGTGTTTCGCGCCGCCCGCGACCGCCAGCACCAACAGGCTCAGGAACGCCTGTCGACCAAAGCTTCGTTGCCTCGAATAATTCATCGACATTTCAATCCTTTGAAGCCGAGCACGTCATATTCAAGATGGGTCAGAGGGGAGCAAAGCTTCGACGTCAACCGAGCTCATCCGCGCGAAACCCAAGTCCTGCAGTGCAATTGTCCACTGTCAGAGCATGCTGCGGACGACGCTGCGTGGCCGAAGACACCGGTTGTGTACAGAGTGTCTCCGGCTCGTCGAATCAGGCCACGTGCCAAATAATGTTTGAATCTGACGCAGAGCAGACCTGCGCGACTCAGTTCGTCAACTGACTTGCCCACGCGAGTGAGTGTGTCGAGAGGGTGTTTACGACCCGTCGGCGGCGCGCAAATCTGGCAAGAGCAGCGCGAAAAGCGCTGCAGGAAGGAACAGACAACCCGCCCAGAACAGCGTGAGCCGATAGTCCCCGAGACGCTGGAACAATCCGAAGAAGACGACGCCGGCCGCCGAGAACACCCGGCCAATGTTGTAGCAAAATCCAGCACCAGTCGTGCGCAGCAGCGTCGGGAACAGCGGCGGCAGGTACATGGTGAAGAGCGCGAACACGCCCTGAAACAGACCCGGCAGCGCGAGCCACCAATACAGCTCGGTATGCGGACGGGGCGAGCCGTACACCCACGACATCGACAGAAAGTAGCCGAAGCACATCACTGCGATCGCGCGCTTGTAGCCCAGCCAGCGCGCCAGACTCGCCGCGACGAAGTTGCCGACCGTCGACGCGATGATGATCAGCGCGAGCAGCTTCGTACCCCACACGTTCTTGGCGGCCGCGCTTTGATGAATGACGTCGGGCAGGTTCTTGAACGCCAGTTGGTGCCAGAACATGAACGCCCAGTGCGCGGTCAGCGCGACCGCACACACCAGGATTACCAGCAAAGTGACCTTGCGTACTTCACCGCGGAACAGATCGCGGATGCCGGGCCGCTGGCCTTGTGCGGCAGCTTGCGCCGCGTGCCACTCTTCCGGCTCGGGCACCGCGCGACGGATCCAGAACACGAGCAGCGCCGGCAGAATGCCGACGACGAAGATCCAACGCGGCTGGGTCGATACGATGCTCGACATCGAGATGTTCGCGACGACTGCCAGCAGAATGCCGACGTTGACGCCAGTCTGCAGTACGGCCGCTAGCCAAGGGCGCCAACGGCGCGGCCAAGTCTCCGACAGCAGCGACGCGCCAACCGCCCACTCACCGCCAATGCCGAGCGCCGCCAGGAAGCGGAAAATCAGCAGGTGCCACCAGGTCTGCGCCAAGCACGACAGACCGGTAAACAGCGCGTAAGTCAGCACGGTGAGTGACAGCGTGCGACTGCGGCCAAGCAGATCACCGACCCGGCCGAAGAACGCCCCGCCAAGCGCCCAGCCAAACAGGAAGCCGCCTTGGATCACGCTCGCGTAACGCCCAACACTCGGGTCGAGCGTATTCGTAACACCAAGCAGCTGGGCGACGAACGGCGCGTACACGAGCGTGTACAAATGCATATCGAGCCCGTCGAACGTCCAGCCTAGCCACGCGGCTATGCCTGATTTCCATTGCTCGGGAGTCACTAGCGAAACGCGACCGGGGTGGCGAGAGCGAGACGACGCGGAGCGGCTGCCACTCATTCGAGGAGCAGCATAGCCTGGAGTGCCCGAAGTCGTGTTAGCGTCCGGAAGGCTAAAATGAACGCTGGCGCAACCGCTGCCCGCGCCGAGCGACCTCGCCGGAGCATGACCACGATCGGGAAAATCGGCCTGGTGCTCGCGCTGGTCGGCGCGGCTGGCGGTGTGTACGCGGTCAAGAAGGCGACCCTCCCCATGACGCTGCGCGACCTGCCGGAGCTTGCCAGAGTTCCGGCCCCGCCGCTCGGCGCAGTCTCGCACGAAGCGACGTTGGAGGAAGAGCAGCGGCTGGTCTACGGCGCGCAAGCCGCGCTCGAAAGCCGCGACACCAACCGTGCGTTTTCGCTCTTGTACGAGCACGCGACGCGCTTTCCGAAGGGCAAGCTCACCCCAGAGCGCCAAGTCACGCACCTGGTAACGCTGTGCCGCGCCGGCAAGGTCGTCGACGCCCGCCACGAATTGGCGGAATTTCTGACAAACAATCCGCTCGCTCCGCTGGCTGCGGAGGTTCAGGGCATGCGTTGCGCTGAGTAGATGCTGCGCCGGCCGGACAGCAAGTACGCGACCGCCATCACGATCGCCACGTGCGGCAGAATCCGCACGCCGAGTAGCTCGACCGCCATGAGCGAAAGCGCGAGCGGGGTATTCGAGGCCGTTCCGAACACCGCCGCCAGTCCCACGCCGGCCCCGAGCTCGAGCGGGATGCCGAGCAGGCGCGCGAGCACGTTGCCCAAGGCCGCACCCACGAAGAAGAGCGGCGTTACCTCACCGCCGAGGAACCCCGCGGCTAGCGTGACGACCGTGAACAGTAGCTTCAGCGCGAACGCGGCGGCCGGTAGGCTGGGGTCCGAAAACGCCCGCACGATCGTCGGGACGCCGAGGCCCAGGTAGTCGCTGGTCCCGACCAGCTGCCACATGCCGACGACCGCGATCCCACCCAAGCACATCCGCAACGGCAGGCGCGCAATCGCGCGTTCGCCGCGGCGTTTGAGCAAGTGAATCAGCTCGATGAATACGAGGGTGACGGCGGCAACTACGACGGCAAAAGCCAGCCACTTTACCAGCAGCAGCGGCGTCAACGACAACGCCTGCACAGCCGGATACGGCGTGTGGTGGATGCCGAGCCCGCGCGTCGTCACGTCGCCTACCACCGAGGCGACCAGCGCAGGCACGAGTGCATCGAACTGGATTCGCCGAAACTTGCTAAATTCGAGCCCGAACAGCGCGCCCGCCAGCGGTGTCCCAAAGACCGAGCCGAAGCCGCCTGCTGCCCCCGCCATCAACAGCTGCCGGCGCAAGCGCTTGTCCAAACGCAAGCGGTGCACCAACGCGTCCGCCAAGCCCGCGCCCATCTGCACGGCCGTGCCCTCGCGACCAGCGCTGCCACCGAAGACGTGGGTCAGCACGGTACCGAGCAGCACCATCGGCGCCAGACGCAGCGGTAGCGCGACCCCGCCATCGTGGATCGCGTCGATGACCAAGTTGTTGCCCGCTTTGACCGCCTGACCGAAGCGCTCGTACAGCCAACCGATGACGAGGCCAGCTACCGGCAGCGCAAATACCAGCTGTTCGTGCGCCAGGCGCAGTGACGTCGCCTGCTCCAGCAACCACAGGAACAGGGCTGACGCGGCTCCGCTGAGCACGCCGACGAGCGCTCCCAGCACGAGCCAGCGGCCGAATATCAGCAGGCGCTCGCGTGTCGTCATCTCAGATCGCTAGGAAGCACAGTGCGTGCGGCAAGCTGCTCAATCCCTGCTCGTCCAAGAGTTGCAGCAGCTCACCGAACACGCCCGTGTGCTCGAGCGAGCGCACGAAGGCAAACGTCACCTCGACGATCTGCCGATCGAGCTCGGCGAGCGAGCCGGCAAAGGCGCTCAAGCGCGTCTGCAACAGAAAGCGCAGGCTCGCGAGCCGCACGACCAGGTCATACGCGTACCCAAACAAGCTATTGGAGAGCATGTACGGCGTCGTCAGCAAGTGGTTGGCGGCATAGCGCAGCAAGCAAACGTCGATTCGCTCGCGGACCGCGTCGGGCACGGCCGTCCGCAGCGTGGCGTAGCGAGCCTGAACCGCGGTCAGCTCGTCATCGGTAGCCTCCGCGCCAGGTTCGGCTCGGCCGTACGTCGTCCACAAGTCACGCAAGATGGCGTCGAACTTTTCGGTTTGCGCGCCGTGACGCAACGTCGGCGCCGGCTGCAGCGCGCGCGCGATCACCGCGATCGGCAAGCTGGTGTTGAGCTCGAGCTTGCGGAAGCTCGCCGTCAAGCCACGCAGCACCTCGGGCTCGGCCAATGCCCCGAGCACGGCCTTCAAGTCCGCGACCGGAACTTGGCTGCAGCCAGCGTGCAGCACCCGGCGCAGCTTGTCGGCCATCCACAGCATGACCAACAGCTTCCCGTCCAACGCGTAGCCGGGCTCTGCCAGAAGGCGAACCAGCGCGGCGCGAACCAGCTTGAACGGCCTGAAATACGGCGGCTCCGTAGTGAAGCGATTGCGAAACTTGCGCGGTGCCGCCTCCAGCTCGAGCGGCTCGGGCTCAAAGCCATCCTCCGACAACAGCACTAGCCGCGCGATCTCCGGACACGAGAGCGTTCCGAACAGCTCGATCTCGCCGTCGACATCATTCACGTAACGCGGGTACGTCGCGCACACGTCGAACAGCGCGTCATGGCCGAACTGCGACTGGATGCGGCACAGACCACCGCCGTCGAGCATGCTGCAATCACCCGATGGCAGGAAACGCAGCCGCGCAAAGTCGGGCCCCTGGGGCGTAAGCTCGATGCCCCGCGTCACGAGCTCGCTGGCGACCGGGTCGTCGCTCGCCAGGACCCTTAGCCGGCGGTGCGTCGACTCTTCGACCGGCACCGACCCGCCGCCGCAACAGGTCGCTTCACAGTCGCTAGCTAAGCAACGAAAGCGCGTCATGTAGCGGGCGGACAGCCCGACCTTCGCCGGCACGGAATGCATACTACCTGGTAGTCAGGTGTAGGCAACCACGCTGCGCGCCGCGTTGGGCGGCTAGTGCGCTAGGTTACTGAGGGTTTCATGTTCGACCGCCGCGTTTGGTGGGCTTCTGCGCTGCTCTCGATCGCGGCCTGCTCGTTTCCCGCCTACCGGACTCCGGACGGTGACGCAGGCGCGTTTGCAACCACTTGTTACGACAAAGTCCGCGACGGCGACGAGGTCGGCATCGACTGCGGGCCGAGCTGCAATCCGTGCCCCGGCTGCATGGACGGCATGCGAAACGGCGACGAAACCGGCGTGGACTGCGGTGGCAGCTGTGTCGCGTGTCCAACGTGCCAAGACCAACTGCAGAATGGCGCCGAGAGCGACGTCGATTGCGGCGGCACCTGCGCCAAGCGCTGCGAGCCGAAGCAACGCTGTCGCGAGAGCGCCGACTGCGCAACGCTCGTGTGCAACGTGGTGTGCCAAGCCGCCGACTGCAACGACCACGTGCACAACGGCCTCGAGACGAGCACCGATTGCGGTGGTGGCAGCTGTCCAGCTTGCGGCAACGGCAGCGCGTGCGGCAGAGACGGCGATTGCACGAGCCAGCGCTGCCAGAACCAGGTCTGTGTCAGCGCTGGCTGTACGGACGGCACCATCAACGGCAAAGAGAGTGACAAGGACTGTGGCGGCAGCGAGTGCGCGCCCTGCCTGGCCGGCGGCCACTGCACCGAGCCTGGCGACTGCGACAGCCGCCTGTGCACGTCGAACAACGTGTGCGCCGCCGCGACCTGCAGCGACACCGTGCGGAACCAAGCCGAGTCTTCGGTCGACTGCGGAGGGCCCGGCTGCCCGCCGTGTGCGAGCGGCAGCAGCTGCGGCCTGCCCAGCGATTGCGAGTCATCGCTGTGCCAGAACGGCACGTGCGTGCCTGAAAACCCGCTCGGTCAGCCGTTGAGCCGGAGTAAATGGCTGCTCTCCACGTCAGAGAGCGCGACCGCGACAGGCGTGACCGATGCGTTCGACGGCAGCCCAGCCTCGTGTTGGGCTTCGGGGACACCGCAGTACAGCGGCATGTACGTGGACGTCGACCTGGGCAAACCGGAGATCTTCTTCAAAGTGCTGCTCCTGGTCACCGAGCCGCCCTACGATCAAGACTTCCCGGCCACGCTGGATGTGTTCGTCTCCAACGACGGCACTTTCGGCAACCCCACGGCGAGCGTGATGGGCAATCAGTGGACCTGGATCGACTTCCAGGGCGCGCAGGTCGGGCGCTACGTGCGCTTCCAGCTCACTAAGCCGGGTAACCACTGGTGGAGCATTGGCGAGCTCACGCTGTACAACTGAGGCTTGAGCCGCTCAGGTCAGTAGCTCGTTGATCGGCTTGTCGGTGTGCAGCGACCCGACGCCCCATTCCGTTGCCGGCAAGCCCATCGCTTTGAGTAGCGTGAGCGGGACGCGACTGGCGGTGTCGTCAGACGCGGGCCGAAAGTGGATGCCGGGGTACACCAGCGAGCCAGCCGCGCGACCGACGATTACCAGAGGAAAATCGGCAAAATCGTGGGTCGGCGCGAAGCCGGTGCACGACGTCCCGAACACACAAGCACGATCGAGCAAGTTGCCGCTCGCGTCGGGCGTGTTCTTCAAGCCGGTCAAGAACGTAGCGAAGGCGTTCATCCAATACATGATCGATTTTTCGACCAAGTCGTCGACGCCGTGGGTGTGTCCCCACTCGTGGACATCTTCGTGCACGCCGATCTCCGGGAATTGAAGGTGCGTCGCCGGGCTGGTGTACTCGTAGGTCACCACGCGCGTCATGTCACAGGCCAAAGCCATCGCAACGAGCTCGGACATGATCTGATGGCGCGCCGTCATGTCGGCGGGCACGGCTGGCGCCAGCGGCTGCTTGCACGTGGGCGCGCTGGGCGCCACGTTGGTCAGCCGTAGCTCGAGCGAGCGCACGCCTTCCAAGTGTTGCTCCAAGCGAGCACGGTCGTTCGCGCCGAGCCGCGGCTTCAAGCGCTCGGCGTCGGCCTGCACCAGGTCGAGGATACTTTTTCGGACTTGGTCGCGGGGGTTGGGAGCGCTCGTCCCTGCGCCTGGCGCCTGAAAGCCGCTACCGAATAGGCGTGCGAAGACGGCTTTGACGTCGGTTTCCCCGCGATTCGGGTTATTCGGACCGTTGTGCGAGATGTGATCTTGCGCGGTTCCCTGCCCGGGATCGACTCCGCCAACGCGGATCTCCAGCGACTTGAAGCGCGTGCTGGTACCGACAGCGCTGGCGATCACCTGGTCGAGCGACGGGCGCTTGACGGTGCCGTCCTTGAACGAGGTGCCCTGGTAGTCGTCGCCGGTGAGCAGTCCCACTTGGCCGGTCAAGTGCGGCCAATCATTACGCGGCGGGCGCGGCCGCATGTTGGTGACGACTGACAGGTAGTCTTTGACCGGCGCAAGCGGCGCGAGCTGCTCGCTCAGCTCGAAGCCGGCGCCCGTTGCCTTCGGCACCCAGCGCTTCGGATCATTGCCGAGTCCCCAGTACCAGATCGCGAAGCACTTCGGCAACGCGCTGCCGTCAGCGTACGCCTCGCCGTGGTGATGCAGCATGGCGTCCAGGCGCGGCAACGCGATGCCGGCAGCCCCTACGCCGACAGCCGCGCGCAGCACCGCGCGCCGGTCGAGTCGAAACGGACGCACATTCATGGGCTGGCCTTCCGAAACGCCGCGCTCAGGACGACCTGGCGTAGCGCGTCTTTGATGCGGTAACCGGAGGCCGCAAAACCCGCCTCCAGGGCGGCCATCGCTGGTGTTTCTCCCGCCGTTTCGACGTGCCCTGCGCCAAAGCGAAACAGCTGCCGAACCAGGCATCCCATCGCGTCCGGGCGCTCGGCCAAGCGCGCGCCCAGGCTCTGCGCATCTTGAAACGCCACACCGTCCAAGTCGCCCCGCGTGTCGATCGGCAAGCCGTCTTCGTCGGCGCGGTAGCCGCCGAGCGCGTCGAAATGCTCGAGCGCGAGGCCGAGTGGGTCGGTCAGCGCGTGGCAGCCAGCGCAAGCTGGGTTCTGGCGGTGCCGCTCGAGCCGTTGCCGCGCCGTCAAGACCTCACCGGCGGCGGAGAAGTCGAGCGACGTGTTCACGTTGGGCGGCGGCGGTGGGATTGTCTGGCACAGCAGCGCCATGCGGATGAACTTGCCGCGGCTGGTGGGGAAAGTTTTCTTCGGCTTGGCATGCAGCGCCAAGATGCCGCCCCAACCCAGCAGCCCAGCGCGTGATCCGTCAGCGGCCAGGCTAGCCACGGCGAAGCCGGAGGCCGCCGGGGCAGGCAACCCATACAAGCGCGCTAACTCGGCGTTGACGAACGTGCGCTGCGACGTGAACAGCTCGTGCGCGTCGGCGCCGCGCGTGAACACCAGATCGTCGGCATCCAGCGCGATTTCCTCGCGAAATGACGCGCCCAGTGAGGCGCTCATCAGCGGCAGCGCGACGCTATCCTTCTGCAGCGTCGACAAACCTTCGAGCTCGAGCCAGTCGCTGAGCCAGCGCGAGACGCCACGATGACTTCGAGCGTCGCCGAGCGCACGCTCGAGCGCCGCGCCCAAACCTGCGTCGGTGACCAGCTCGCCGCGCTCGCCAGCACCGAGCAACTCGTCGTCCGGCGCTCCGTTCCAGAGCAAATATGCCAGGCGACCCGCCATCTCGCGGCTCGTGTAGCGAAAGCCTGACGTCGGCTCTGGC
This sequence comes from Polyangiales bacterium, assembly GCA_038252755.1. Taxonomy (GTDB): domain Bacteria; phylum Myxococcota_A; class Polyangia; order Polyangiales; family Polyangiaceae; genus PMG-095. The sequence continues at coordinate 34,484 of JBBSAB010000042.1, forward strand.
TCGCCGAGCTCGACGCGATACAAGAAGTGCGGCGACTCCAAGAATGCCGCGACTGCCGCTTGCAGCCCCGCGTAGGCGTCGTGCAGCGCAACGGCCGCGCCAGCGCTCAGCGTCGCGTACGCATCGAGCTCGGCCGGTTCGAGCGCGCGCCGGAAAGCGCGTCGGCCGAAGCTAGCCAGGAACTGCCGCGTGCACGCGTCGTCAGCCGAGGTACCCGGGGTGCAACCGACCAGCCTGCTACGGCGCTCGGGCGTGAACGCAATTTCAGCCGCAGCCAGCGCCGCCGTCTCGAATTGCTCTACCAAAAGCGGCGAAAAGCCGCTGAGCGAAGCCGCCACCGAGCTGGTCTCGGCTTGCACGACCGGCAACGAGACCTCACCGAGCAGATCGGTCACCGTGTCTTGGTACTGGCTCAGGGTGAGCGGCCGCAAACCCGCTGGCGCGGGCACAAGCGCGGTTGCTGCGCCGGGATCCGTGCTCGGCGTCGGAGCGTCAGGCGGCGCTGCTCCGCCGCTCGCGGAGCGATGCGCTGGGTCAACGGTGGCTACCTGACAGGCTCCCAAGACAGCGCACGACAGCCCAAGCCACCAATAGCGGTGAATCGATTTCACTTAGCTCAGCCGTGAGTGCTAGGCGCCCTCCCAACCGAGCATGAAAACGCCCTCGTCGCGGAACCGCCCGAGGCCGGCAGTGTCACCGGCGTGTAACCACCACCTTTGCTTCCCATTCCGACTGGCTGCGGCCCTGAGTGGGGTGGGGTGTGCCCAGGCGGTTCACAAAACCAGCTGACTGCCCAGGTCAACTGCAAGCTGACTGCTTGGTTCGACTACCCAGGACAACTTGCGACCTGACCACTTTGATTGTCAGGGGCCACCTGCCCCGTCTAACGTGAGTTGCTTGGCTTTTTTGTTTTCGAGGAGACCCCGAATGCTCAACCGTAACGCTTTCGTTTCGCTGTGTTTGGTCAGCCTGTGCGCCGTGGGCTGCAGCAAGGAGACGACGTCGTCGTCCAACATCAAGACCGGCGGCATCGCCGCCCTGATCGATGTCTACGCAGACACCGATACGACCGCGACCGTCCACGTCGAGCTGCGGGTCGGCGGTTCAAGCAGCAACACGTACGTGGATCTCGAGGGCGGCGACGAGCTGACCGCTACGGCCGCTGGCAAGACCAAGACGCTAACCGCAACCGACACTGGCATCTACGAAGCCAACTTCAGCGGCGTCGAGGGCGGCACGGAGTTCCAGATCACGCTCGATCGCCCGGACGATGCGACCGCGATGGACAACAGCGGCACCCTACCCGACCCGTTCACGCTCGACGATCCTCCGTCCAAACTGTCGCGCACGGATGACGATCTGGAGGTGACGTGGGCGCCCGCCGAAACCGGCGACCCGATGCGCCTCGACTTCGACGGGGACTGCATCTTCCCCTACGGCCACGCGGCGTCGGACACCGGCAGCTACATCGTCGGAAAGGGCAAGCTCGACTCGTCCACGATGGTCGACACCGACGGCGATGGCAAGGACGACTCGGGCGTGACGTGCGACATCACGACTGATGTCGAGCGCTCGCGCGAAGGCACTGCAGATGCGCAGTTCGACCCCGAAAGCTGGTTCAAGTTGCACCAGCGCCGCTCGGCATCGTTCACGTCCTTGCCGTGAACTGGCGCTCAAGAACGAGACGCAGAAGCTCGGCCGCGAAGCGTGATTGCAGCTCGCGGTAGGCGCGCCAGGCTGGCGAGCGATTCTTGTCCAGCCTGCGCGCGGCTGCGCTCAGGTTAGGCTCGGCGCTCGATTCGAAGAACCCACCGGCGCGCGCGCGGAGCTCACGGCAGGCTGGACCAAAACTTCCACCAACCGGTACGCGCGACTTCTTCGCCGTTCGAATGGCCCACGCCGTCTTGCTGGCACCACACGACTGGACTTTTGCAGCCGAGGTACTGCTTGCAATACGGAAACTTAGGATCCCACTCCTTGGTCTCCATCGTACAGGCGTTGTCTATCAGCAAGCGATCGCGCGCGGCGCTCGAGCCTTCGTTCACGCCCTGAGCGTTGAGCTTCGTGATTGGGTTGGCGCCGTCGTTGGTGCCGGCGTGGAACATCGCGGCCGGGTTGCCTTTGCACGGCGGATGGGTGGCTTTGAAGCCGCCCGCCGCCGTACCGATCCCGCGAATGCGATCACCCGCGGTGCACGACAGCAGATCCGAGAGCCAAGCGCCGCTGCTGTAGCCGGAGATGAATACCTTGGCGGTGTCGGTACAGAAGTTCGCCTGAACCTCGTCGAGCACGGCGTTGAAATAGCCGGTTTCGGGCTCGGGGCCGGCGGTGTCGAAGCACCCGCCAGTGCCGATCACGAACACGCGCATCGCTGCGTCCTTGATCGAATTATCCAGCGGCGCGCCTTCGACGCCGCTCGCGCCGCAGCCAGGACCGTAGAACACGAGCGGCGTCGGCTTGGCCGGATCGTAATTGGTCGGCAGCTTGGTCCAGTACCGGCGCGCCACGCCCTTGACCATGATGTTGTGCAAGACGTCCTTGCCGGGCTCATCGAGGATCGCCTTGCCGCACCCAGCCGTAAGTCCCGACGGCGGACCGCCAGCACCGGTGCCCGCAGCGGCTGGGTTGCCGCCTGTCGCTGCGCCCGACGCCCCACCTGCGCTCGTTCCAGCACCCGCCGGAGCGGTGCCGCCGCCAGCTGCTGCCGAACCGCCGCTCGCGCTGCCAGAGCTGCTCGGCGTGCCGGCGGTGCTGCTGGTGCCGCCGCCGCTCGGGATGACGCCGGTGCTACCGGCGGTTCCGCTGCTGGTTCCGGCCGTCGCGGCTCCGTCACCAGGGTCGGGCGCTGCGACGGTGCAGGCGCCGAGGACCACGAACGGAACGCACGCCAACACCCAACGAAGCTGAAGGTTTGAGGTCATCGCACCCAAGCAATGTCCGACTCCATCGAACAGCGTGGCTATTTGACGTAGAGCAAAGCCTTCCAGCGCGCTGGAATCTTGAAGCTCGCGGGCGGATGAAGCGACGCCTGGCCGCTGCTGGGCGTGCTGTGCTCGGCCGGCGCAAGCGCCACGCGGCGCGCTAGATCTTGAGCTCGGCGAGCGGACCGTCGCACCACTTCGGATCACCGAACGTCTGGTCCGGGACGCCGATCGCGTTTTGAACCGTGACCCACAGGTCCGCCAGGCTCTTGTTCGCCGGATCCTTGAGCACGGCCTTGTCGCCGGGGTTGCCCTTGAACGGGTACAAGATGTGCTGGCCAGTCTTGATACCGAGCGCCTGACCGCCGGCCACGATGTGCACGAAGTCGCCGCACTCGTGCCCCTGAGCGATCTCGGTGATCCAGACGACAATCGTCTTGTCGAGCATGCCCACCTTCTTCAGCGCGTCGAGCGTGTACGCGAAGCGCTTGGCGTACCAGACGTCGATACCCCTCCAGCTGGTGAAGTCGGAGGTGTGGCTGATGCTGTGGTGGTTAGGCGAACCCGTGTTGTTCATCGGATCGAGGCCTTCAGAGGCTCCCTGCCACAGGATGCTGGCGACGCGCTGCGTGCCGCACGCGAAGGCTGACGCGACCAGATCGGTCATCAGCTCGCCGTTTTTCTGCAGGTTATCGGCCATGCCGGACGGCGAGTTGTCGTCCTTCTGTACCGGCGTAACCGGCAGTCCCGCGATGCGCGCCTGCACCGTATCGGGCGCGCACACTCCGCCACCACCACCCGCCACCACGCTGCCGTCAGCCGTGACGCGTTTCTCGACGTCGCGCAGCGAGTCCAGGTACAGGTCGAGGTGCTGTTTGTCTTCGCTGTTGATGCGACCACGGAAGGTCGTGATGTCGGCGTTGACGAAGTCGAGGATACTCTTGTTGCGCGCGCGGGCGCGTTCGGCAGCCTGATCCGGCATCGCTGCGGCCATCGCCGGCGTGCCGTTGGCGAACAGGCTGTTGAATACCTTGGTCGGATCAGTCAGGAATGGCTCGGCCACGCCGGCATCACGCCAGCTGAGCGCGTTGCGCCAGTAACTCTCGTGACGAGCCGGCTCGGGCGTGATGAAAATCGGACGTTGGCCAATGTGGTTACCGATCACGTGGTCGAGCGACGGACCGTAGCCCTTGGCCTTCTCCGGTCCCTCGATGCACGTGAGGTGGCGCACGATGTCGTCGTGGCTGTTGACTTCGGTGATCGTCTTCAGCGTGAGGCCACGAATCACGGCCAGATCAGCCTTGTGCGCCTCGAGCGGAGCGAGCGACTTCTTGAGCGTGAACGCCGCGCTGCCGCCAGCGCCGTCGAACTCGTCCTTGATGTGACCGTTCGGCGTGAAGAAGATCAGCAGGTTTCCGGCCGGAGCCGCCTGGGCCAAGCTCATGCGGTGACGGACGAACGGTGACAGCAGCACCGCACCAGCTCCGAGGCCTCGCAGCAGGTTGCGGCGCGAATAAACGTGGTGGCGTTTGCTATTCATGGAGGCCATCAGTCGTGGACGCGATGAGTCCGAGCCTGGATGTCGCTCAGCACGACCGCCAGCTTTTGAATCGGGGCGTTGGCGGCCGCGTCGCTTTGCGCGCGGATCACGCAAGCGTCGGTGGCGGCGTTCAGGTGGCGACCGAGCGAGTACTCCGCAAATTGCTTAGAGAAGCAGTACTCGCCAATTTTGCTCTGGCCGATGTGCTGCGCGATTTCGACCGCGTTGGCGTAGGGCCCGCTGGCATCACCGGCGTCCTTTAGCTCCCCCGTCGTGTTGATCGGCTTTCCGCCGTCGTAAATCGTGCGGTACTTGCCCATGTTGTCGAACTCCTCGAAGGCGAGGCCAATCGGCTGGAAGCTATTGTGACACGCGGCGCAGGCCGGCTTGCTGCTCTGGAACGCGGTGAAGCTCTCGAGCGGGGTAGCGTCGGCACCGAGCGGCTGCAGATCTGAGGCCGTGGGCATCAGGTTGGCGGGCGGCGGTGGCGGCGACTGACACAGCAATCGGCGCCGAACGGCCAGGCCACGGTGCACGACCTTGTGCGGTACCGACGCGTCGCTCGGGATGAACAAGAAGCCAGCCTGAGTGAGGAAGCCGCTGCGCTGGCCCGCAGGCAGTGTGAGCGCGCCGTTCTGGCCCGGAGTCAGCGTGCCGTAGACGGTCGACAGCGCCATCGAGCCGTAGGTGTAGGGCGCGGTGACGAGATCACGGAAGCTGCCGCTTTGCTGCCAGACGATCTTGTCGAAGTGCTGCGTAGTCTCGTCCGAAATGGCGGTGGACAGCGCTGGGTCGACGCCAGTCGCGCCGCGCAGATCGCCGAGCGGCAGGTACTGCTGCCAGAAGTCGGCGTACTTCGCGCGCGCGCTGGGGGACTGCAGTAGGCGCTGCGCGTGAGTCGCGCGCTCAGCGGCGTTGTCGAGGCTACCCTTCTGGGCGGCCTGTACGAGCGCGGCGTCTGGCGGCGCGTCGGCGACGGTGTACGAGATGAGCGAGGCTTGCTCGTACGGGGTGAGCGTCACCTCGCCGGGTTTGCTGTTACCCAGCTCGGTCAAGTAGACCATGTTCGGCGAGAGCAGCATCGCGCGTAGCACGCTGGCAACCGCCGTCGCGCCTGGGTCGAGCGCCGCTTGCGCGGATAAGAACGCGCCGTAGCGGCCGACCTCTTCGTCGGTCAACGGGCGGCGGAATAGCTTGGCACCGAAGTCTTTGAGGAACGGCGCAGCGCACGCGGCGTCCTTGGCGCTGGTCGCCAGGCAGGCGTAGGTCTGGAGCGCGGCCGTGGCGGCTTTCGGCGCCAGGCCGTCGCCGGCATCGAAGTAAGCGTTCGCGAGCAGCACGCTCACCTTGTTCAGGTCGGCGTCGGTATTGAAGCCCGTGGTCGAGCTCAGCGCGTCGTCAGGGAACTTGCTGCTCGACGGCGTCGCCAGGCCCTGCGACACGGTGTTGTTCCACTGCGCCGTGCTCAAGCGGCGGATGCGCGTGCGCGACAGGGCGTCGGGCACCTTGCAATCGGCTGCTTGGACGGCCGCGAACCAGTCACCCGGCTCCGGCACATCTGCCGGCTTGGTCATTGGATTTGGTCCGAGGCCCATACCGGTCGGGCCTTGCGTGCTGGTCTGGCCGGTGCCGCCGCTGATGTCGGCCTGGCAGCCGCTGACCAGCGACGTCACGGCGACCAAGGCAGGTAGCGCTGCCCTGGAGGATTGACGCCAGAACGAATGCGGCGGCTGGGCAGTGCGGGCCATCCGCGACTCAATGTTCGAGCGGCCGTCAGCCTCTTGGAAATTCTTTGATCAATCGAGCAGTTTGCGACGAAACCGATCAAACGTGCAGTCTCACTGTCGGCAGTTATTCGCCACGCGAAAACCCTCACACAGGTGCGCACATCAGGCGCAACAAGATCCTTACATTCGCGCCCCACCCGGAGCCGCTCGCAAACGTCGACGTGTTTCAGGCCCGGACGATTTCAACACTGTCGCGGTAGCATCTGCGCGGGGCGCGCGGCCACGATCGGCGCTAATCGCGGCCGTTCGAGCTAGTTGCGTTCCGTAGTTGCCGTGGCGGTGAAATCCCGAGTGATGGCCGCGCACTGTTTCAGAACGCACTCGCGAAGTCGCGCTCGACGTTGCTGATGCGAAAGTTGTCGATCGCGCCGTTCAGAAACGGCAACTCGCGCGCGTTCGGTACATCTTGCGACGCGTAGATCGATGCGCCGAGCACCCACGGCAATGGCAAGTCCGGGATCTGCGCGCTCGCAAGCTTCGCACCGCACATCACGTCGCCGAGCGCCAAGCCGGGTGTGCCAGTGCCAGTTGCAAGCTTGCCGTTGACATAGAGGCTCGTGCCATCGGGTCCGAAATTGAAGCCAAAATGCGCCCAGGCGCCGGACGGCAGCGCCTCCGTCGAGCAGCCCATCGCGAGCTGCTCGGGCGCGACGTTCAGACCCGACTGTTGCAAGCGCGCCAGCACGGTGTGGTCCGGCAACAGGAAAACCGAGAAGTGCCCGACCTGACTACCGAACTGATCGCGCGACAGGATGCCGAGCGCGGCGTCGATGGTGGCTGGAACCCAAAACCAAGCGTCGATCGAACCTTGCGGCAGCGTCCACACTGGATCATCGGCGAGCAGTAGGTAACGCTCGCTGTTGCCGAACGCGAGCGCGTTGCCGCAGCCGTCGGGTCCAGCCACCACGCTGCCGATACCGCCGTTGATGCTGGCCGGCCTTTGCTCGAGCAGGTCGAGCACCTGGCTCGCGCCCGAGGCGTCTTCGAAGTCGAACAGCGCCAGAGCCGCCGCCGGATCGGCCATCAGCTTGGTGCACGCCGTGCTCGGGCCACCAGCCCCGCCGCTGGCAGCGCTGCCCGCCGCGCCAGCGCTTCCGCCCGCAGCTGCGGTCACCCCCGCACCAGCGCCGCCGCCGGTCGCGGTCTGCGCGCGCTCGGTCGCCACGACATCGCGCTCAGGAGCGCAGCCCGCGAACGCGGTCGCGAGCACGAGCAGCGCGCTCGAGAGCAACCGTTGCCCGCCGTCAGTCATTTCTTCAGCGTAGCCGAGCCCAAGGCCCTCAGTCGCACTTGCAGCGCGGCCGCCTGCATCGCTTTGGGATACCGCGCCAAGAAGGCCTCAATCGCCTGCTTTTCCTCGACAGGACGCCCCAGCGTGGCGAGCGCGCGCACCTGTCCGTAACGCGCTTCTTGCTCGAGCGGGCCGCCGCGTCGCAGGTATTCGGAGAAATGCCCAAGCGCGCCCGCTGCGTCACCCAACGCCGACAGCTCGAGCTGGCCAAGCGCGACGCGCGCCGTGAGCGCCTCGGCCGAACCCGGGTACTGGGCGATCAGGTGGCGATACGACTTGGCGGCGTCGTTCATCGCGCCTGCGGCGCGCTCGGCACGCGCCCGCGCCAACAGCTCGCCGGCCGTCGCGGCTGCCGCCGATGCGCTCGGCGCTGCGACAGTCGACCTGCCGCGCACGCCAGACGGGTCCGCGTCCACGCTGGGCGGCGCGGGTTCGCCGACGCCAACCGACGGCGCCGGCATCACACCCGGCTTCAGCAATTGCTCGAGCGCGCGCTGGTCGTTCATAGCGAGCGGTACGATTTGATGCGTGCCGAGCTCGGTTCGCGATGGCGCCGCAACGCGGTACACCGGACCGTCGCCACTCACCTCGACCGTGCCCGCGCTGACGGTGAGGAAGCTGGCGGCGGCAACTTCGAGTCCAAACCGCGTGCCGACCGCGCGCACCACCACTGACCCGGTCTGCAAGGCAAACGATGCCCGGCCGACCTGATGCTCGAGCTCGGCTGCGACCGTGCCTCGTTCGAGCAACAGGCGCGCGTCGCCGTTCGAGCTCGTAATGCGCGCCACCGAGTGCGGCCCCAGGCACGCTCGCACGTTGCCATCGAAGCGAAAGCAACCTCCTACGTCGTGTGTTTCGATGCGTCGCCCTTGCGGAGACGTCGCGTCGACCACAGCCAATTCGCCGGGCCAAGTGAGGCCCACCGCTGGCGCCGCGACCTTCGCCGTCGTCGGTGGCAAGTTGGCGTGCCCGGCTGATGGCGGCGCGTGCGGACGCGCCCACCACAGCGCCAGCCCTGCCGCCAGCGCGAGCCCGCCCGCCCACATGCCGCGACGCACCTTGGCGCGTTGCTCGGCTCGACCCTGCTCGAAAACGCGGCCAATCAGCGCCTTGTCCGCCGGTTCTTCAGGGAGCGGCGCGCGCTGCAAGGCGCCGCCGAGCGCGCGCAACAGCTCGAGTTCCTCGGCAGCCTCAGGATTTCGGGCGGCGTAGTCGGCGAGGAACACACGCTCGTCGGCGCTCAGCGGCTCGCCTTCGACTTCGCGCTCGAGCAGCGCATCCCAACGTGAGAGCTCATTGGCCGGTGTCACGACGCTCCTCGTTTCAGCAGTTGATCGCGACGCACGTGACTCCGCAGCTCGCTCAAGGCTTGCTTAAGCCGATACTTGATCGTATCGCGCGGCACCGCCAAGGCCTCGGCGACCTCGAGCACCGAGTAGTCGAGCATGTAGCGCAAAGTGAGCGCCTCACGCTGCGCCGGCGACAGGCGATCGAGGTACTCGAGTACCGGCCGCGGCAACCCCTCGCTCAGCGCGTCGTCCGGCGTCGTGACCTGCTCGGGCACGTCGTCGATGTCCACGCCTTCGCGATGGCGGCGACGCGCGGCACGCAGCGCAACACGGACCGTGATTCGATCCGCCCAGGTCTCGAGCGAGCTCTCCCCCCTAAAGTTGCCGGCCGACCGCAGCACCTCCAGCAGGGCGTTTTGGGTGGCGTCGGCGGCGTCGGCGTCCGACTTCAACAGACCACGCGCGACGATCCGCAGGCGCGGCAAAAGCCGGCTCGCGACTTGCGACCAGGCGCCGGAATCTGAGCTTGCGACACGCTGCATGAGGATCTTGTCTGCCTGCCAGTCGACGCGCACGACCGGTTGGGCTCGGGGCGCCGACTCCCCTTCGTGCAGCCCAGGCCCCGCTAGGGGTGGGATTTTTCGCGAATCCGCCATCAGCGGAACACCAGTGACACGCCCGCCTCGAGCCGGGGGCGGACTTTCCAGTGCGAAACACTTTCGTCAATCATGGCGCGGTCGATGGTCAATCCCGGCTCATTGAGGGGGACTTCGAGCGCGGGACCGAAATCGAAGCGCAGGCGAGGCCACAGCTCACGCGCCAGCTTCAGGCGCGCCAAGAGCGACACCACGACGTACGAGGTCGAAGCCCTGGCGATCAAGGTGTCGCCGTCGATTTCGCTGCGCCGTTCGCGAAAATCGAGCGAAGTGCCGGCCTCGCCGAATAGCTCCAAGCCGCCGAGCTTCGTGCCGAAGGCGGCAAACATGTCGAGTGGGCGGCGCGTGAGCGTGACTGTCGCCTGCCCCTGGCGGAGCTGCGCGGGCTGCACAATCGAAAAGTCGACGCCAACGTGAAACGCCCCGACCAGCGCCAGCGACGCGCCAAGGGCGGCGCCGTGCTCCAGGCTGCTGCCGTCGAAGCCGACGCCGACGTAGCCGGTGCGCAGCGTGGCTCGCTCGCGCGCCGGTGGCGGGGGAACGACGGGCGGCGGAGGCACATCGGCCTCGGCCGGCAGCGCCACGGCTTCTAGCGGAGCGGCGCGGCCTTCCAGCAGCGCTTCGACGGTGGCGCGCAGCACGACGCCCACGCTTTCGTCCGCGTCGGCTTGACTGCCACGCGGCAGCCGTCGCATCCCGAGCCGTTGGCTCTGGGGCTCGAACACGTACACGACGACCGAGCGCGGCGAGCTTTGGTCGAGCCAGATCACGGCCAACGCGTGGCGTTCTTTCGACAAGCGCAGCAGCGAGCTCTTGTCGTGGCGTTCGCTTTCGGCGGCGCGCAAGGTCGTCGCCTCGACCAGTTCTTTCAGGTCGAGCTGCACGGCGGCCAGCGCGCGCTCTTCGGCATCGCCGGCTGCCAGCAGCAGCACGGGCCGCGACGTGGGCGCCGAAACCGGCGCGGCCAGCAGCCGGCATGGCATCACACCGAGCAGAGCCGCAATGCACCCCGTCGCCAGCGCACGCGAAGAAGCCGCGCTCATTGCGCTCGAGAATAGCCGATAGCCCGCATTTTCGCGAGGCTCGAGTTTTTTCCACCCACCGTCGGCACGCCACCCCACTGCCTGTCGACCCCATGGACAAGCCGCTCAGCCGAGTCGCCGCGCGCGCAACGCTCCTCAGTGGTTGCGCTGCCTGCGCCTGCGCGTGGCTATTCCTCGGTTGCACCGGTTACATGACTGGCAAGAACGACTCGGGTGGAGGCCCGACCCTGCCAGCCAACACAGCCGGAGCCGCAGGCAGTGGTGGCAGCAGCAACGCCACGGTTCAGGTGGGCGGCGACCACGCGCCACTCGTGCCGGTGCCGGCGGCGATGCGGCGTCTCACCGCGCGCCAATACGCGAACAGCGTGCACGACATTTTCGGCAGCGAGCTCGCGCTCACTCGCCCGCTCGAGGCCGACGAAACCAACGAGCGTTTTTCGTCACTCGGCGCCGCCAAAGTCGCCACCTCGCCGCGCGGCGTCGAGCAATACCGCGACGCTGCGCTCGAAGTGGCAGAGTCGATCTTGGCGCGCAAGAGCGCGTACCCAGAGCTTTCGAGCTGCTCGCCAACCAGCGTGAGCGATCCGTGCATCGCGACGGCGCTCGGTCATTTCGGACAACGGCTGTTCCGACGTCCGCTCGGCGACGCGGAGCTTGGGCGCTACGTCGGCGTCGCGACCGCCAACGGTGACCAGCAACTCGCTCTGGGCCTCCGCTACGCTCTGGCTGCGCTGCTCCAATCGCCGAGCTTTCTCTACACCCCCGAGGTCGGCGAAACGAGCGGCGCAACGCTGCGTTACACGAGCTACGAGATGGCGACGCGGCTCGCCTACTTGCTCTTGGATTCGACGCCGGACGCCGCGCTGCTCGAAGCAGCGAGCAGGAACGCACTGGTCGACGACGCCGGCTTGAGCGAGCAGCTGACACGTCTGCTCGGCCAACCACGCGCGCAGGGTCTCGCTGGACGCTTTTTCGGGGAGGCCTGGAACGTCAACCGGCTGAGCGCGCAATCGAAGAACGCCGAGCTGTTCCCGGAGTGGACCGACGCAGTCGCGACCGCCGCGCGCGCGGAGTTCAACGCCTTTCTAACCGACCTCACCGCGACTCGGAAAGCCGACTTACGCCAGCTGTTTACCGGCCGAACCGGCTTCCCCAGCGCCGCGCTCACGCCGATTTACGGCCCGCTCACCTCGAACGACGCCCCCACGCCGCTCTCGCTCAGCGGCGCTCGCACCGGCCTGCTCACCTCAGCCGCAGTCGTTGCCGCCAATTCGCCGACCGATCGCACTTCCCCCACCTACCGCGGCGTCTTCGTGCTCGAGCGCGTGCTGTGTGTCGAGCCCCCGCCTCCGCCGCCGAACGTCCGCACCGAGCTGCCGAGCGATCCGACGCTGCCACTACGCCAGCGGCTCGAGCAACATCGCGCCGATCCGGTGTGCCGAGCCTGTCACGGCTTGTTCGATCCGCTCGGGCTCACCTTCGAAGGTTTCGACGCACTCGGCCGCGAACGCAGCAGCGACGCCGGCAAGCCGATCGACACCAGCGGCACGCTCGGCGAGCTCACGTTCGGCGGAGTGAAGGACCTGGCCGAGTACGTCGCCAAGGACCCGCGCACCGAGCGCTGCCTGGCGCACCAGCTCAACGACTACGCGAACGGGCACGGCGAAACCAAGGGTGAATCCGGCGCCGTCGACAGCCTGCGCGACGCGCTCGTCGGCGGCGGTTACCGCTTCGACGCGCTGGTGACTGCGCTGACGCTCGGCCCCGGCTTCCGCTACTTGGCCAAAGCCGAATGACTGGAGAAAGACCGATGGCGTCCTCGATCATCCGCAGTGTCAAGCCGCAGCGCCTCGCGCGCCGCACCATGCTGCGCGGCGCCTTGCGCGGCACGGCGGTGCTGCTGGGTCTGCCGATCCTCGACATCATGCTCGACGACAGCGGCACCGCCTTGGCGCAGGGCGAAGCTTTGCCACGATGTTTTGGCGTTTTTCATTGGGGCCTCGGCATCAATCATCAAGCCTGGGTGCCAAGCACGACCGGCAAAGATTACAAGTTGCCTTACTCGCTGGAGGGCTTCGCCGACCTCAAAGACTACCTGACGCTGATCACCGGCTTCAATCATCCGAACAGCAGCCCCGGACACATTCCGGCGCGCGGCATCGCACTCTCGTCGTCTCACGACATGTCGATTTGTCAGGGCGAATGCGTCGGTGTGTACCGCGGACAGAATCATCCGGAGCCGTCCGTCGACATGATCGTCGCGCAGGCGTGGGCTGGCCAAGCCAAGTTCGACTCGCTCGAGCTCGGCATTTGTCGCACCGGTCCGTACCGCAGCAACAGCTCCTGGCGCCAAGGCGGCACCGCTTACAATCGCCATGAGACCTCGCCGCAAGCGATCTGGGATCGGCTCTGGTCGGCGGGACCGGCGGCCAACCCTTCGAGTGAGCTATTGGCGGTGTCCACGCGCTTCGAACAGAGCATGCTCGACGCCGTGGTCGGCGACACGACGGCGCTCCAGCAGCGCTTGGGTGCCCGCGATCGCCAACGCCTGGAGCAACACCTCGAAGGCCTGCGCGCCCTGGAAAAACGCCTACAAGCCCCCGGCGTGACCCTCGCCTGCCCCAGCCCCGACCGCCCGACGCGCGCCGACTTCGGCGACGAGGGCACGCACGAGGACAAGGAACCGAAGCACGCGATCATGGCCGGCTTGTTGACGACCGCGTTGGCTTGCGATCTGACGCGCGTCTTCTCGTACGAATGGTCAGCGAACCAGTCTACGACCGTTTACTGGGAAGTCGGCGTCAACACCGAGCACCACCAGTTCAGCCACGACGCGCAGGGCTCGCAGGGCTTCAAAGACATCGTGCGCTTCATCATGAAGAACTTCGCGTCACTCTCGCGGATGCTGAAGGAGCACACAGAAGGCGCCGGCAACCTGCTCGACCGCACGCTGATCCTCGGCACCTCCGAGCACGCCAACGCGGCCTCGCACGACTACGTCGACCACCCGTACCTGATGGTCGGCAAAGCCGGCGGGAAGATCGCAGCCGGCCAGCACCACCGAAATCCGAACCCGAACAACCTCGACGCACCCAAGATCTTGCTCAGCGCGGTGCGCGCGGTCGGAGTCGAGCGCGCCGCCCTGGGCCAAGTCGGCAGCGACGCTGCGCGCGTGGCGACCCAAACCGTGGCCGAGCTCGAGGCGTAACCGCCGCGACGCTCGACACCACAAGAAACGCGATGCCGACACAACCGTGAGGTTGGTCGGCACCGCTCGACGCCAGGCAACTCCAGGCTCGCTAGGTTATCGAGCCCAAAGCAGCTCAGCCATTTCCGCCAGCGCCACCGGCACCGCCCGCGCCGCCCGCGCCGCCGGGATCGGTCGGCCCGTCGCCACCAGCGTCGCCGCCGCTGCCGCCGTCGCCACCAGCGCCGCCCATGCCGCCGCCTTTGCCACCGGTGCCGCCTTTGCCAGCCGTGCCGTTACCAGCCGTGCCGTTGCCAGCCGTACCGTTGCCGCCGGTCGAGCTCTTGCCCGCGGTAGTGGGCGAGCCACTGGTGCCGGTACCAGCCGTCGAACCGCCCGTCCCCTTACCCGAACTGCCTGCTGTCGATGCCGAGCTGTCGTCATCGTCACTGCAACCACCGGTTGCGACGACCAGGCAGATCATCGCCACTCCTGTGGTGCTAAGCACGGACCTTCCCAAGTTCATATCTTCCATCTCCCATTAGTTGTTTCGTGAATGCGGGAACCGCCGGGGCCGTACAGAGGCACGACCCACCCCAGGGCGTTGCATAACACGAACTAGCCCAAGTACCACCAGCCGGAAGGTGCCGATTCGCCCTCCGAACCACGCCGATGTTGTTTCCGACCTTGGTAAGAAACGTTACCTCGCGATTGAAACCAGAAAAATTGATGGATTCGGCATCGAGCAACCAAATGCGGGGCGCCGCGATTGAGTCGAAACGCGCCAGTTCGCGAGCACCCCACGCCGATTCGAGCGGCCCACTACCGCCGCAGAACACCACTCGCCGCCACGAAACGCCCCAGCGTACGCGCCACACCGAGTAACGCCTCCCGCTCTAACCCCGGCGGCTGGACCCCGCCTAGCGTCCGGACAAGAACGGCAGGAGTTGGAAGACTCGCTCCGGCGTGTTCTTCACGATCGGCATGATCGCGCTCCAGAACGATGGCACGTACGCCTCCGCGGCACCGGCTTCGAGCGCGGCGACGATGCTTGCCGCCACCCGTGACGGCTGCGCGAACAGAGCAGTCTTCTGATGCGCCACCGTCATCGGCGTATCGACGGGCCCAAGCTTCAGCGTCACGACTCGAACGCCGGCGCTGAACAGGCGCGAGCGCATGCCCTGCAAGTAGACGTTGAGCGCGCCCTTGGCAGCACCGTACGTGTAGTTTCGCGGCCGGCCGCGGTCACCTGCCACCGATGTGATCACGCCGATGCAGCCGCTGCGCTGGGTTTCGAGCAGGTTGGCGAGCGGCACCAGGAACGCCACCACGCTGAGCAGGTTCGTCCGAAATATCGCCTCGGCTTCGTCGAAGCTGCGCTCGCTCCGCTCCTGATCCCCGAGCTCGCCGTGAGCGATCAGCACGACATCGAAACCGCCCAGCTCCGCCGCCGCGCGCGCGACCAGTGGCTCGACCTGCCCGAGATCTGTAAAATCAGCTAGCGCGGTAGCGACAGCCGGATTGCTCAGGCTCTGGACGAGCGCTGTCAGTTTGGGCTCGCTGCGCGCCAGCAAGTACAGGCGGGCGCCACGAGCCGCATAGATTCGCGCCACTTCGCTGGCGATTGCAGAGGTCGCTCCCACGATCAAAACACGCTGAGCCATCGGGCCGCGCACTATAGGGGAGCTGCTGCCTCGGCCGCCGCGCAGCTGACCGCTTGGGAAATGTTCGCTCGCCAAACCGGTAAACCCGACCACTCAGCCTTCGTGCAGAGGTGCCCAGGTGGTTATCGACCCGCGCGACCCAACCGAAGCAGCGTCGGCGTGTACCAGGCAGCATGACATGGTGGGGCGAGTAGCCATCACAAGTGATGTGCTGCAGTCCGATCGGAAAAGCGACCGACCCGCTCCCCCGTCAACACTTCAGGTGTCCAGACTCGAAGAAACGCCACCTTCAACCGGTTGACTAACCGTTGCGACGCGGCCACGTTCGATGCGCGAGCAGGCAGTACCGCAGTTGCCACCACTTACGTCAGTACGCCTCGCGTAAGCCCTGGACATCTCCACACTTTTTCATTCAGTAACGTTACAGCTTTTCCAGCCACTAGTATTACCAGCTGAAAACTGATAGTTACTGCCTATGGCTGAGCAGTCGAAGCACCGTGAGATTTCGAACGCCCTCCTGAGCGAAATCGCCGCTGGGAAGTACGCGGCGTCGGGGCGCCTGCCGAGTGAGGTGCAGTTAGTTAAGAGGTTTGGCGTTTCGCGCCCCACGGTGGCGCGCGCCCTTCGGGATCTCCAGGCTGAGGGTCTAGTGGTTCGCCGAGCGGGCTCGGGCACCTACGTAAAGGAGCAAGCCCCTCCCGGCCCACCAGCACGCCAATTGGCGCTGATGATCCCCGGTTTCCGCTCCACGGAGATCTTCGAGCTGATCTGCGGAGAGCTGGCGAGCCTGGCGCGCGCGCAGGACTACACCTTGGTCTGGGGCGGCGCCGCCGGCCGCAACGACCCGGCCGACGAAACCGAGCAGCACGCGCTCGAGCTGTGCGAGCAATTGATCGAGCGCCGCGTCGCCGGCGTGCTGTTCGCGCCCTTCGAGCTGCGTCACCAGGGCGACGCTACCAACCGGGCCATCGCCGAGCGCTTCCAAGAAGCCGGCGTCCCGGTCGTGCTCCTGGATCGTGATTTGGGGCCGTTCCCAACGCGCTGTGATCTGGATCTAGTCGGCATCGACAACTTCACCGCCGGCTACTTGATCGCCGAGCACCTGTTGAAGCTTGGCTGTCGCAAGATCGCCTTTTTGCGTCGGCCGCTCGCCGCCGCAACCGTCGACGCACGCATCACCGGCGTGCGTGAGGCGCTGGCGCGTCACGACCTGACTCTCACGACCGACTGGCTGGAGGTCGGCGAGCCCGAGGACGCCAAGGTCGTGGGCGAGCTGCTGCAGAAGGGCAAGCCGGACGCGATCGTTTGCGCCAACGACCTGACCGCGGCGCAGCTGTTGCGCAGTCTGGACCGCAACGGCGTGCGCGTACCGCACGACATTCGCGTGGTCGGCTTCGACGACGCCAAATACGCCACACTGGTGGGTGTGCCTCTCACCACGATCCATCAGCCGTGCCGCGACATCGCGGTCACCGCGTTCCATGCGCTACTCGAGCGCATCGCCGACCCCACACTCCCCGCCCGTAGCCTGCTTCTGACGCCGCGCCTCGTCGTCCGCGAATCTTGCGGCGCTTACCAGAACTGAAACATACGCCTACCCGAACCGACACTGCGACCTGGTGAAAACGGCCCCCCGTTCGGCGGGGGCCGGGCGTAAAGTCTTGGGTCCGGCGTGGTCAAGTAACCACGCGCGAGCCAGGAGTCGTCATGGTCCAGTCGAGTGATGGTGGTGCGTTCGTTTCGGGCCTCGGTAAGGGTCGTGAAGCCTTTCACTCCGAGGTCACTGAGTACTGTCTGAGCGTTGGGGAGCGGACGCCGGAAGACTTCCTGCGCTTGTTCACCTGCAGCAAGATCATGATTGCGCTCGCATCGCGGCCGATGGAGCGCGCGCGCATCATCAGTGAGCTGACCGGCGTGCACGAGCGCGTCGCGAACAAGCTGTCGCCTGAGAACGCCGGCGAGACACTGCAGATTGCTCTCGACGAAGGCGTCACGACGCCCAAAGACATCGTGCGCCTGTTCCAAGCCGATGACCGTCAGCGCTACCTGAACCGCCATGAGCTGTGGGCCTTCGACATCGAGGGCCAGCCGTGGAAGGCGTCCGCCAGCGATTCGGCCGCGCACACGCGCGCCGAAAAGTACCTCGCGTACTTGATGGATCGCGCCATCGAAAACCTGCTGATTTCCCACGAAGATATCGTGTCGGCGCTCGGCGTGGTTAAGCTGGCAGGCTGGCTGCCCTCGGAGCTGCTCGGTCAAATCATCGAAGCTTCGCTCAAGAAATCGGACAAGTTCACCGAAGAAGATCTGCTCCACGCCGCACCGCCAAGCAGCCTCGTGACTCACGTGCCACTGGATTATTTGTGGGAAAAGGTCGTGGTGCCGCTGATCGCGGAGCAGCACGATTACGTCGCCAAGCCGGGCGGTTCGAAGCCCGAGGGCGAGGGCGGCTGGAGCCTGAACCCCGGCCCCGAAAGCGCGCCGAAGGCCGACGCGAAACCGACTGGCGGCGAAGACGGCGACATGGTCGGCGAGGACGAGATCATCGAGACGGACGACGAAGTCCGCGCGACCGAAGGTGGCGGGACGCTGGGAGTACGCAAGGCGCCGGGCGCCCCCCCGAATCGTAAGGCCCAGCAAGGCTAACTCGAGCCCTGCCGATGAAGCGTTCCGCGTTGGCAAATAGCGTCGCGAGCAGCCTGCTCTGCCTCGCAGTCGCGATGCTCCTGCCGGGTGGCTGCGCCTCCGAACAGAACACGCTTGAGCCCGAAGCAGCTGGCAAGACTAGTGCCGGTGGCAAGGCCAGCGGTGGCAAGGCCAGCGGCGGCAGCGCCGGCAAAACGTCAGGCTTCGGCGGCACCGGCAGCTCGGCGAACGGCGGCAAGCCCAGTGCTGGTAGCGGCGGCACGAGTGCCGAGGGTGGCGAGCAGCCCAGCGCCGGCACTGCCCCGACCGGCGGCACAGCAGCGACTACCGACAAGTGCAAGACCACCATCGACTGCACGCAGGTGGTTGGCTCGTGCTTCGTCTGCGAGGTCGCCGGCGCGGCCAAAGACTGCGTCGACCATGGTCCCCCCGTCTGCGACAACGGCACGCATGATCCGTGCGAAGTTTGCGAGACCGGCGACGTCAAAGACTGCATCACGCTCGGAAATCCCGGCGAATTCAGCGGCGGCAAGGCCACCTGCAAGGCCGCCTGCGACGGCTGGAACACGTCGACCTGCTCGGTGTGTGGCAACGACCAGCAAGAGGCCGGCGAAGACTGCGACGGGACCGACAACGGCGCCGGAGCCGGCGGTGCTGGAACCGGAGCGGGTGGCGCTGGTGCTGCTCCGCACACCTGCGCCGACGAAGGCATCGTCGAAAATCCAACTACGGCTACCCCCTGCACCAACGAGTGTCACTTCGACACGACTTTGTGTGGCGGCTGCAGCAAGGGCGTCGGCACGTGCCTCGACGGCACCGGCTGCAGCGCGACGGCTTGCAGCGGCGCCGAGTGCAAGCTCGGCACCAGTTGCAGCATCGACTGCGGTGGCGGCGGCAAGTCGTGTGACGACGTGCGTTGCAACCACGATGCTACGTGCAGCTTCAAGTGCAACAGCAGCGGTCACTGCACGGGCGCAGTCTGCGACACCGACTCGAAGTGCACACTAGATTGTTCCGGCGGCGGCAGCAGCTGCGACGGCAGCGTTTGCAAAGCCGGCGCCAGCTGCGCTTTCGACTGCAGCGGCTCCGGCAATTGCAAAGACGTCGACTGCCAGCCGGGCGCTGACTGCGACTTCATTTGCAACGCCGGCGGCAGCATGTGCAGCGGTCAGGCAACGTGCGGGGCCGGCAAAGCCTGCGACTTCGAGTGCAACTCGTCGGGCAATTGTGCCGGCCTCCGGGTGACGTGCCAAAAAGACTCGACGTGCACGTTCTCGTGCACGGGTGGCGGCTCGGTTTGCCCGAAAGCGACGTGCGAGACCGGCTCGACGTGCACGTTCGATTGCGCGGGCGGCAACTGCAACGCGCCGACCTGCGCCAACGGCGTCTGCACCGGGAATTGAGCGACACGGCGAGCATCGAGCCGCGAGTCGCTTCCGAGCGGCTGCTCGTGCTCTTGATTGGAGCGATCCAGTTCGTCAACGTGCTCGATTTCGTGATGGTGATGCCGCTCGGGCCGGACTTTGCGGCCGCGCTCGGCATCGCGACCTCGCGCATCGGCATCGTTGGCGGCAGCTACACGGCGGCGGCAGCGGTCGCCGGCGTGGTCGGCTCGCTGTTCCTGGACAAGTTTGATCGGCGCGTGGCGCTGGCCGTGACGATGCTGGGCTTGGTGGTTGGCACCGCGCTCGGCGGGGTCGCGACCGGGCTGACCACGCTGCTAGCGGCCCGCATCGTAGCCGGTAGCTTTGGCGGCCCGGCCACTTCCTTGTCGCTGGCCGTGATCGCCGACGCGATCCCGCCCGCGCGACGCGGAAAAGCCTTGGGCGCCGTGATGAGCGCGTTTTCGGTCGCGTCGGTGCTCGGCGTGCCGGCGGGGCTCGAGCTGTCGCGCCGCTTCGGTTGGCGCGCGCCGTTCTTCGCGGTCGCCGCGCTCGGTCTGGTGCTGACCCTGGCCGCGACCCGGCTGATGCCGTCGATGCGTGGGCACCTGGCGCTCCCCAAGCACGCCGGTCCGAAGGTCAAGCTGCTGGATTCGGTGACCGGCATATCCCTGCTGAATACCGCGCTGGTGATGAGCGGCCTGTTCGCGGTCGTGCCGAATATCTCGACGTTCGTGCAGCACAACATGGCCTACCCGCGCGAGCGCATCGGCCTGCTCTACCTGGTCGGTGGCGTCGCCAGCTTCGTGGTGATGCGGCTCGTCGGCAGCTTGGTCGACCGGCTCGGCGCGACGACACTGATCGCGCTCGGCACGCTGCTTCACATCGCCGCGTTGCTGGCGGCGTTCATTCATCCCGTGGCGTGGCTGCCGGTGCTGCCGATCTTCACGATCTACATGCTGTCAGGCAGCGTTCGCATGGTGCCGATGCAAACGCTGGCGTCACGTGTCCCCCGCCCCGAGCAGCGCGCCCGCTTCATGTCCGCTCAATCTGCCGTACAGCACGCCGCGTCCGCCGGCGGCGCCATGCTCGCCTCTCTTATCCTGATCGGCGCCCCCGACGGCAAGCTGATCGGCATGGAACAAGTCGCCTGGGGCGCTTTAATCGTCGCGTGCCTAGTACCGTTCGTCGCTCACGTCCTCGAACGCCGCGTCCAGCAACGCGAGGCTTCAGCTTCCCCCCAGCTTCCCCTGCATCCCTCCGCCGACTAAGCGCGTCCCTAAATTGGGATCGCTCGCGCGTGCCCGTGCCGTGCCCGTGCCCGACCGTCCGTGACGAGTCGTCGGGCCTTGAGCCCGGTGGCTGGGTTCTGGGAGGGTTTTCGGCCGCTGCGGCTCGCGCTCCCGTCCGCACTCGCGCTCCCGTCCGCACTCGCGCTCCCGTCCGCACTCGCGCTCCCGTATGGTTGGGCCGACCCCTTTCGGCGCGTCAATCCGTATCGCACTTGCGACACACTTTGCTCAATGAATTCGCAGCCGCGATTCGTTGGCATGACGCTGTCGCACTTGCGACACCTTCGTCAGCAGCCGCTGACCTTGTCGCAAATGCGACAGCGTCATGCCATCCGAGACCGCCCGCGGAATCGTTGAGAAATGTGTGTCGCACTTGCGACACGCCAAGCGCGTGCCGAGAGCCCTCGCTTTGAAAGCGGCGCGGTTCGCAACCGGCGTTCATCAAAGCGACAACTACCTTGACGAGCGCCGCAACCGGCGTTCATCAAAGCGACAACTACCTTGACGAGCGGCGTCTCCGCATCGCGGACTCGCCACGCGGCCCCCGCGATCCGCCCGCGCAAACGCTGGCCGTTGCACGCACGCGCCCCCGAATCTACCGACCACCGCTACAACGGGCACGGGCAGGTTTACGGGCGAGAATTTAGGGATACGCCCTAACCCCTCAACCCTCACTCCTAGCCCCTCAAATCCGCGCGACTTCGACCACGCCGCTCACCTTGCTGAGCGCGCGCATCACGTTCTTGAGCTGCGACAGATCAGTGCAGTTGAAGGTGAAGACGTTGCGTGCGCGGCCGTCGTCACCAGCGCGACAGTTCGCTTCGCTAATGTTGATGCTCTGCGCGCTGAATGTCTGGCTCACCACCGCCAAAATGCCTGGCTTGTTCGTGGTCGTGACGCTGAGCTGCACCGGACGGTTGATCTTGGCTTTCGAATCCCAAGTCACCTCGATGCGCCGCTCCGGATCGGTATCGAACGCCTTCATGCATTCGCGACGGTGCACGGTGACGCCACGTCCGCGGGTGATGAAGCCGATGATCGCGTCGCCGGGCAACGGATTGCAGCATTTGGCATAACGCACCAGCACGTCGTCGACGCCGTTGACCGTGATGCCGGCCTGGTCACGCCCAGTCACCTTGCGGACAAACTGCTCGATCTTGCCCTGGCGCATCGACGGCGGCGCTTCGCCGTTCTCGCCGCCGTGCGGGCCCCCTTTCAAGAGATCGATCACCTGCTCGGCGTCGATCTTCCCGTAGCCCACCTGCAACAGCAGATCATCGAGGTTGTAGACCTCGAGCGCTTCGGACACCCGTTTCACTTCGACGTCGTTCTTGGTGAACTTGGGGAAGCTGATGCCAGCCGTGCGCATCTCGTTGTCGAGCAGCTCGCGCCCGAGGTTGATGCTCTTCTGGCGTTGTTCGGTGCGCAGGTGCGCGCGAATCCGTGAACGGGCGCGCGTCGTGACCGCGAAATCCAGCCAGTCTTTGGTCGGTTGCTGGTTCGCCGACGTCATGATCTCCATGACGTCGCCGCTCTTCAGCTTATAGCGCAGCGGCACGATTTGCCCGTTGGCGCGTGCGCCCGAGCATTTCTCGCCGACCTTCGAGTGAATCGCGAACGCAAAATCGATCGGCGTCGAGCCGCGCGGCAAGACGCGCAGGTCGCCCTTCGGTGTGAAGATGTAGACCTCATCCGGGAACAGATCGATCTTCACGCTCTCCAGGAACTCAGCCGGGTCCTTGAGGTTACGCTGAAAATCGGCCAGCTCGCGCAGCCAACTGAACTTCTCGGCGTCCTTCGGATCGACGCCGCCCGAGATGCGTTCCTTGTACTTCCAATGCGCGGCCACGCCGTGCTCGGCCACGCGATGCATCTCATGCGTGCGGATTTGAATCTCGATCCGCTGCCGACCAGGACCGATAACGGTCGTGTGCAGCGATTGGTACATGTTCGGCTTAGGCAGCGCGACGTAGTCCTTGAAGCGTCCCGGAATCGGCGTCCAGCGCGAGTGCATCGCGCCGAGCGCCGCGTAACAGTCAGCCACGCTCTCGACGTTCAGCCGAAAAGCGATGATGTCGTAGACCTGCTCGAACTCGCACTGCTGCTCGGTCATCTTGCGATAGATGGAGTACAGGTGCTTGGCCCGACCGTTGACGACCGCCGCGAAGCCTTGCTCGGCGAGCCGCGAGGTGATCGTGCGGCACACGCTTTCGATGTAGTTATCGCGCTCTTTGTTCGACTTGGAGATCTTCCCCGACAGCTGTTTGTAAGCGTCCGGCTCCAAATGGCGAAATGTGAGGTCTTCGAGTTCGCTCTTGATGTTCTGCATGCCGAGGCGACCAGCCAACGGCGCGTAGATTTCCCGCGTCTCGCGCGCGATGCGCTCGATCGACTCGGGCTTCATGTGATCGAGCGTGCGCATGTTGTCGAGCCGATCACACAGCTTGATCAACAGCACGCGCAGGTCCTGCGCCATCGCCACGACCATCTTGCGGAAGCTCTCCGCCTGACGATCCTCGCGCGACGTGAAGTTGATCTTGCCGAGCTTGGTGACGCCGTCGACGATCGTCGCGACCTCTTGCCCGAAGCTGCCGCGGATCTCTTCGAGACTGGCCGGCGTGTCCTCGACCACGTCGTGCAGCAAACCGGCGCAGACACTGGCGGTGTCGAGCCGCAGGTCGGCGATGATGCCGGCGACGCTGGCAGGATGGATGAAGTACGGGTCGCCGCTCTTGCGCATCTGCTCGCGATGCGACCACTCGGCAAACTTGTAGGCCCGCTCGATGAGCTCGACGTCCGCTGCCGGGTGGTAGCTTTGGACCTTGGAAACGAGTTCGCTTAATGCCAGCACAGGCTTACCTCCCCGAAACCGAACCGAAGCCGGCGGTGACGGGTGGTAGGGCAATGTAACACCGGCGGTTGATGCTCGCCAAAAACCAGGCGATTTCGGCAACTTCCGGCCACGCTCGGCGACCGATCAGGCCCTGGAACCGCAACTTGGGTCGGCAGGATGCCTCTTGCGCGACGAGACCGAGACAACAGGAAGGCGGGAAGGCGGGAAGGATTTGATTGCTCGAGCAGCTCAAGGAGGCCTCAACGAACCCCTGTGGTGTCGAGCTTTCAGTAACCCCACCCCCACAATCTTCCTCTGCCCTTCCCGCCTTCCCGCCTTCCTGTTCTCTCGCCCGTGGGCCGCCGGGTGGGGTCGTTAAGCGGTGAGGGCCGTAGCTGGTTGAACCTGTTGGCGGAAGACTTCGAGGTCGCGCAGTGCCCGTTCGGCCATCGCTTCGTACTTCTCGCGCTTCTTGAGCCGTCGGCCGTCCCACGGCTCGATGTGCGAAAACGTAATGTTCGACGGTTGGTAGTCGCTCGGGTTGCGGCCGAGGTGCGTGATGATGCCGCCGAGCGCGGTCGTCTTTGGTGGCAGGACCGGCTCCACGCCGCGCAGCCGCGCGGCGATGAAGTACGCCGTCAGTAGCCCGCCAGCCGCGCTCTCCACGTAGCCCTCAGTCCCGGAGATCTGCCCGGTGAAATACAAGCCCGGGTCGTCACGCAGCTGAAACGTTGAATCCAAGAGCTTAGGCGCGTTCAAGAACGTGTTGCGATGCACGGCGCCGTAGCGTTGAAACTCCGCGTTTGTCAGCCCGGGAATGCTCCGGAAAATCCGCTCCTGCTCCGGCCACGCCATCCGGCTCTGAAAGCCGACCATGTTGTAGGCGGTGCCGGCTTCGTCTTCCTTGCGCAGCTGAATCACCGCGAACGGCCAGCGCCCGGTGCGCGGATCGGTCAAGCCAACTGGCTTCATCGGACCGAAGGCCAGCGTCATCTCCCCGCGCTCGGCCATCACCTCGATCGGCAAGCAGCCTTCGAAGTAGCGAACTTCTTCGTAGCTCTTCGGCTCGATCTTGCGGGCCGCGCACACTTCGGCCACGAACGCTTTGTACTGCGCTTCGTTGAGCGGGCAATTCACGTACGCGGTCTTGTCCTCTTCGGTCTCGCCTTTTTCCCAGCGCGAAGCCATAAAGACGGCGTCCCAGTCGAGCGAGTCTGCGCTGATGATCGGCGCGATTGCGTCGTAGTAAGCCAGGGCGGTCACGCCGACCTTCTCGGCCACATTTTTCGCGAGCGCATCGCCCGTCAGCGGCCCGGTAGCGATGATCGTCGGGCGGTCTTCGGGCAGGCTTTCCACCAGCTCTGCGCGCAGCTCGATGTTCGGGTTTTGCTGGATCAGTCGCGTCATGCCCTCGGCAAAACGCTCGCGGTCGACAGCCAACGCGCCGCCGGCCGGCACGCGTGTCTCCTCCGCGACTTGCATCACGAACGAACCGAGCCGCCGCATCTCCTCTTTCAAGAGGCCGACCGCGTTCGACAGCGCCGCACCGCGAAACGAGTTCGAGCACACCAGCTCGCACAAGCGATCGCTGGTCTGAGCTGGCGTGCGCGCCTTCGGCTTCTGCTCGTAGAGGCGGACCTGAATGCCGCGAGCCGCCAGCGTGAGCGCCGCCTCGCAACCGGCCAGACCGGCGCCCACGATGCTCACGACAGGCGTGGTCACGGCGAAACCGTAGCTGCCGGACTCGAGCTACCGCGTTTCGGCGCCTCAGCCGCCTCGGCCGCTGCCATGGCTTCGGCGTCGGCCGCAGCTTCGAGCGAACCCTCTTCGTAGGGCTGAGAGTAGCCGCACTCTTTGCCGCGTCCGCACACCAGCTTCGGATTCTTGGCGCCGCCGGCGATCGTCATGAACGGGCACTTGCAGACCGGACACGGCACCGCGATCGGCTTCTGCCAGAGCTTGAAGTCGCAGCTGGGCGTCGCGGCGTAGTTGGTACAACCGTAGAACGATTTGGAACCGCGCTTCTTCGAGCGCACTTCGACGATGTCGCCGCCGCACTTCGGGCACGGCACGCCGAGCGGAACCGGGCGCGTCGTCTTGCACGTCGGGTAGTCGCTGCAAGACAAGAACTCGCCGTAACGGCCGCTCTTGATGATCATCTTCTTGTTGCACTTCTCGCAGTCGTAGTCGGTGAGCTTCACCGGCTGCAGCTGTCCGTCAGTGCCGAAGTCGCGCGTGTATTTGCACTTCGGGTAGTCCTCGCAGCCGAGGAAGAAGCCATTCTTGCTCCAACGCTTGAGCAGCTTGTGGCCCTCGGATTCGCCGGTCTCCGGGCAAGGAAACTCGGTCATCTCCGGCTCTGGCGCCCAGCGCTTGTCCTTCTTGGCGACGTCGAGCACTTCGCGGAAGCGAACGTAGAAGCGCTCAAGCAGAGCCGTGCGAGCCAGTTTGCCGGCTTGCACGTTGTCGAGGTCTTCCTCCATCTTGGCCGTGAAGCTTGGATCCATGAAGTCGAGCTTGGTGGAGACCAAGCCGTCGACAACCGATTTCCCGAGGTCGCTCGCCTTCATCTGGCCGCCAGGCAAACGCTCGACGTAGTCGCGCGCCTGCACCTTGCTGATGATTTCGGCGTACGTCGACGGGCGACCGATGCCGCGCTTCTCGAGCTCACGCACCAGCGAGCCTTCATTGAAGCGCGCCGGTGGTTGCGTGAACTTCTGCTCTGCCAACACTCCGGGCGGCGAGACCAACGCCAGCGCCTCGGCCAACGTCAGCTCTGGCAGCAAGCCTTCTTCGTCCTCACTGGCGGCAGCCGCAGCAGCGGCGCCCTGAGCGTTGCCCGCTTCTTCCTTAGCGTCGTCTTCACCAGCCAGCTCCTTGGGAGCTTCTTCTTCGGCTTCCTTGTCGGCTTCGTACTGCTGCAGCCAACCAGCGAACTTCAGCACCTTGCCGCTGGCGCGCAGGCCCAGCGTCTTGTGCTTCGAACCAGCCTTGCAAGTGGCTTCGATGTCGACGCCCGTCTGATCGTAGACGGCGGGCGACATCTGCGAAGCCAAGAAGCGGTCCCAAACCAACTTGTAAAGCTTGAACTGCTCGTCACTCAGGTACTTGCGGACCTTCGCCGGCGTGTACTCGAGCGAGGTCGGGCGGATAGCTTCGTGCGCTTCCTGGGCGTCTTTGCGCGACTTGAAGACGTTCGGCTTCTCGGGCAGGAACTTCGCGCCGTGCTTGGCCTCGATGTATGCGCGCGCTTCGATGATCGCGTCGGGGCTCACGCGCACCGAGTCGGTACGCATGTAGGTGATGAGACCGACCAGGCCGCCGTCCTTCTTCAGGTCGATGCCCTCGTACAGTTTCTGCGCGATGCTCATCGTGCGCTTCGTGGTGAAGCGCAGGTAGCTGGTCGCGTCCTGCTGAATCTTGCTCGTCGTGTACGGAGCCGTCGCGTTGCGCTTCTGCTCGCGCTGCGTGATGTTGGCGATCTTGTAGCTGGCGTTCGTCAGCTCATCCTTCACCTGCGCGGCGAGCGTGCCGTCTTTGACCTCGAGCTTCTCGCCGTCGGCCTTGGTCAGCCGGCCCATGAAGCCAGTTTTGGCCTTGCCCTTCAGCGAAACGCCGATATTCCAGTACTCTTCCGGAACGAAGGCTTCGATCTCGCGCTCGCGTTCGACAATCAGCCGTAACGCTACCGACTGCACGCGCCCGGCGCTCAGGCCGAAGGCGAGCTTCGACCACACCAGGGCCGAGACGTCGTAGCCCACGATCCGATCGAGCACCCGGCGGCAACGCTGAGCGTCATACAGGTTCATATCGAGGTCGCGCGGATTGTCGATCCCGTGCTGGACACCCTTCTTCGTGATCTCTTCGAACTCGACCCGGCGCACTAACAGCTCCGGGCGCTGCAGCTCCTCCATCAAGTGCCAGGCGATCGCCTCGCCTTCGCGATCAGGGTCGGTTGCGAGCAGCAACACGTCGGCATCTTTGACCTCATGCTTGAGGTCGAGCAGCACCTTCGCCTTGGCCTCGATGACTTCGTACGTTTCGCGAAACCCGTTCGCCACGTCGATGCCCATCTTCTTGGGCAGGTCCTTCACGTGCCCCTTACTGGCAAGCACCTCGTACCCCTTCCCGAGGTACTTCTGAATCGTCTTGGCTTTGGCTGGGGATTCGACGACGACGAGGGTCTTGGGCATGCGGCGTGCTGCGCCTTTCCGCCCCCTGAATGCGACGTCCTGAGCGGTCGCGCAACCCGGTGATCACCAGGCCTCGGGGCAATACTCAATCAAATCAATAAGTTACAGGTTTCAGGGAGCCCGTGGGGCCCGGAACTAACACCCCGGAGAGGGCGAGAGTCAAGATCCGTTGCTGGACTGTGGCTAGCGTTAGGCCAGTCCGGTCAGCGATTTCGTCGGCGTGGGTAGCGCCTGCCTGGAGCGCTCGCAGCACCGGATCCGCGGCCGAGTCCGGGTCGGTTGACCACAGCTCGCCTTGGACCGGGCCCGGTAAGCCGGGCAGGCCGTGGAGCCCGGCGGCGTCCAAGAGCTTAAGCACTTCTTTGGCGCGGTCCAGGGGGAGCCCCCCAAGCCGGAGCTCGCGCACCGCGCCGATCCCCTCGGTTACCCAGGGGGAATGCGGCACGATGAACAGCGGTCGACCGAGCTTGCGCGCCCACTTGGCGGCGTTGGCGGCGCCGCTGCGGAACCCCAGCTGGGTGACGACGACCGCGTGCGCGAGCGCCACCAAGCACGCGTTCCGCGGAAAGAAGATCGCCTGGTCTGCAGGCACGTCGTCGGGGCGGAGCGAAAGGTACGCGCCGCCCGAGTCGACGATGCGCTGGAAGAGCGGTGCATTTTCTTCGGGAAATGGCCGATTGAAACCACCCGGCGCGACCACCACCGTCGTGCCACGAACGTCGAGCGCCCCCTGGTGGGCGGCGGTGTCGATGCCTTCAGCGCCGCCCGACAGAACTGCCACACCGGCCGCCGCCAGCTCGGCCGCGAAGGAACGGGTGAAAGCCAGGGCCTCGGACGACGCACGTCGAGTGCCAACCACCGCCACGGCAGGCCCGCGCGGCAGCTCGCCTCGTAAGTAGAGGCGTGCCGGCGGCGCCGCCAAATCCGCCAAGCGCGGCGGCAAGCGCTCGCCGCTCAATTCCTCGGAGACCAAAGCGTCTGACCCCATCAACCCTTCTCGGGACGGAGGAGGGCCCAGTTGCGGCGAGTTGCGGCGACTTGCGAGACGTCGCGCTTTTTCGCGGGACGGGCGAGACCATGCTAAGACCGCGAGAATGCGCTTCGTGGTGGCAACCCACGGCCACTGCTTCGACGGTCTGTCCAGCGCCGTGGTCTTTTCGAGGCTGATGAAGGAGCTGGGGGCTTCGCGGCCAACCTTCGAGTACCGCACCTGCGGCTACGGCGCGGGCCAGACCCGGGCCGAGGAGAAGCTGTTCAGCGGGGACGAAAACGCCATCCTCGACTACCGCTTCTGCCCGACCGAGAAGCTGAGCTGGTATTTCGATCATCACCGCACCGCCTTCGCCTCCAACGTTGACCGTGAGGTCTTCGAGGCCCGGCAGAGCTCGGGACAGTTCTTCTTCGATGCCGGCTACTCGTCGTGCACGAAGCTGATCGCCGACGTCGCCAAGGAGCGCTTCGGCGTCAACCTGCCGGATCTGGCCGAACTGGTGAAGTGGGCGGACATGGTCGACTCGGCGCGCTTCGCGTCGCCGGAAGACGCCGTCAGCCGCACCTCGCCGATCATGCAGCTGGTCAGCGTCGTCGAGCACTACGGCGACGACAACTTCTTCAAAGACTTGGTGCCCGAGCTACTGACGCGCCCGCTCGAAGAGGTCGCGAAGAGCCGCCAAGTTTCGAATCGCTACAAACCGCTCGGCAAAAAGCATGAGCGCTACGTGGCGCGCGTGAAGCAAAAGAGCGAACGGCTCGGCCGCGTGGTGTTCGTCGATCTGACCGAGAGCGTGCTGGAAAGCGTCGGCAAGTTTGTGACCTACGCGCTGTTCCCCGATTCGGTGTACTCCGTGGTCGTCGGCCTGCTCAAGAACGGCCCGAAGATTTCGGTCGGTTACAATCCGTGGTCGGGCCGCCCGCTCGACACCGACATCAGCGCGATTTGCGCGCGCTACGGCGGCGGTGGCCACCCGGTCGTCGGCGGCATCTCCTTCCCGAAGCTTGCGATCGAAGAAGCGCGACGCGTGGCGCGCAGCATCGCCAGCGAGCTGAACGGCGAAGTCGCCGGCGCGGCCTGAGCCAACCCGCGCATGAGCGCCCTGGAAATTATCGAGCGCCTGACACGAAAGCCACGTCAGGCACCGCTCGTGTTCGGCCACCGCGGCGCGCGCCACGCTGCGCCCGAAAACACGCACGCGGCGTTCGAGCTCTCACGTATGGAAGGCGCCGTCGGCGTCGAGCTCGACGTGCGGCTGGTGAAATCCGGGCAAATCATTGTGCTTCACGATCCGACGCTCACGCGCGTGACCAACAAGGTCGATCGGCGCGCGGTCGAGGAGCTGAGCTGGGCGGAGACGCGCAACGCTGATATCGGCAAAGGTGAGCACCTGCCGTTGCTATCCGACGTGCTGGATTGGGCCGCGACCCACGAGCAGCTCGTCAACGTCGAGGTGAAGAGCGACGTGAAGCGACGTCGCGATCTCTTGCGTGGAGTGATCGAGCTCCTCCGTCGCCATCCGTACGCCGCGCGCGGCGTCTTGCTGTCGAGCTTCGATCCGCGCTTCATTTGGCGCCTGTCCCGCGCCCTGCCGAGCATTCCGAGCGCGTTCTTGTTTCACACCAAGAGCCCGGTCGCGCGAGCCGCCGCGCTGGTCGGCGCCGCCACCTTCAGCCGCCTGGGCGCGCGCGCGGTGCACCCCGAGCACGTGCTGGTCACCGAGCAGCGCATGCAAGCCTGGCGAAGCAAGAAAGCCTTGGTCGGCGTCTGGACCGTCAACGACCCGGCGCGCGCCGTCGTTCTCGCGAAGCTCGGCGTCGACTACATCGTCAGCGACAACCCTGGTTCGATCCTGCAAGCGCTGACCTGACGAGCACGATCAAACAGGGAGCCGGCTGACCATTGGTCTCATTTCGCGATTCGAGCAGCGAGAAAACAGGAAGGCGGCTGAGCATTGGTCTCATTTCGCGATTCGAGCACGAGCGAACAGGAAGGCGGGAAGGCGGGAAGATTTCTGTTGTTCGAGCAGGCGCCTGAGGCCCAATCGCGATCCCCCTGCGTCCAGTTGCCAGTACCACCCACCCTAAA
>JBBSAB010000043.1:0-62419 GCA_038252755.1 Polyangiales bacterium
GAAGGCGGGAAGGCGGGAAGATTTCTGTTGTTCGAGCAGGCGCCTGAGGCCCAATCGCGATCCCGCTGCGTCCAGTTGCCAGTACCACCCACCCTAAATCTCGGCCTTCCCGTCTTCCCGCCTTCCTGTTGTCCCCGCTCGGCAAAAATCGAAGCCGGCTCCGCTCGCAGTTTGACCGACAAAACGCATGCTCCGAAAAAACTTTGCCCGACCTGCACTGCGATCGTGTTGTCCCCTTGTGATTAAGGTTTCCGCGTTCCCCATCGGCCCCGTGTTCGGCCTCGGTATCCCCTCCCTGGCGGCGTTCGCCTGCTCCGGGTCGGCCTTCAGCGGCGAGCCGACGCCTGAGCCGGAACCGCAACACACCGATCCGACTGATCCGGTCGTGGTCCCGAGCCGCGGCGGCGCGGGCCTGACGACGTCGGGCGCATCCGGCAAGGCTGCGACGACGACCGGCGGTATCGCGGGCATGACCGAAGGCGGCGCCCCGGCGGTCGAACCGCAACAGTTACCGGGTGGGACTCATGCCGGTGGCACCCCTGCGGGTGGTGGCGGTGCTGGCGGTAGCGCAGGCGCCAACGTAACTGCTGGAACCGGCGGAGTCGTCGAGCCGCCGAACCAAGCCACCGCTGGCGGTCCGAACATTCCCGATCCACCGGTCGATCCGAGCTGCGCTTCGCCGCTTGCAGAAGATTGGACCCACGCGATCGGCAGCAGCGGCAGCAATTGGGAGATCCAATTCGGCGATCCTTCGGTCGACGTCACGAACCATCGCTTGGTCGTGACTTACGACGACGTAGCGGCGCGCACCACGGCGTACGACGGCGGCTACTACGTGACCGCGCAGGTCACGCTAGACGGCGGCACCGTCCTGACGCCATATCCGTACTCGAACGAGATGCGCTGGCCCTCGCTGCGTCGCAGCGCCGGCAGCGGCATCGAGCTCGGCGCTGCCAAGTACGGCGACACGGAGCACTGGACGACCGACGACTGGCCCGGCTTTTCCGGCACCACGATCGCGGGCACTACGATCGTGTCGGTGACGACCTACGTGAAAGCGATCAGCAAGGCGCTCGCGGTCAAAGTGACCTACGGCGCACAGACGTATCGCTCGGGCTGGGTATCGGGGTTCACCTGGCCGCAGACCAACCTGGGCATCATGCGCTACATCGGCGAGAACAACTCCAGCGTGCATGCAGGCGATGCCGTCTACGTCGGCCCGCTGCGCGGCTGTCAAAAGCTGAGCGACGCCGCGGTCGACGCGCTGTTCAAGAACTGAGCGGCACAGGCGTTCACGCGTCGATGCGTCGCAACAGCGCTTCGACGCGCAGCATCGCGCCGAGGTCACCAGTGCGATGGGCGTGATCCATCGCTGCGAACAAGTGCGTCTGTTCGAGCAGCAGCCGTTCTGGCGCGCGTTCGAGCATCGCCACGTAGTGCTCGTAAAAGCGCGCTGAATCGAAGTGCTTACCGCGCCGGACCGCGTGGCGCACGACCGCGTGCAGCGTGTAGCGACCAGCGACGGGCTCCTGCACGAGGTGCCAGCGCTCGAGCAGCGCGAGCGCGCGTTCCGACTTCTTCTTGCTGACGCGCGCCAGCTTGGCTAGCGATGCGGCGTCCATGTGATCACCCTCGACGTGAGCCAGCACGACCAACATGCGGCGGCTTTCCGGGCTGAGCCGCTCCCAAGCCCAGGCGACAAGCAACGCGACCTCCGGCAAGTCGTCTTCGTGCTCCACGGCGACGACCCGCGACACTCCGCGCTCTTCCAGAAAATGCTCGAGCGCCTTCACGCTCACGGCACGCGACGCGACCACGCTGTCCGCGATATCGAGCGCGAGCGGGTTGAAGCGCAACTTGCGCGTCAACGCCTTCACCCGTGGAAAAGCGCTCTGCCCGAGCGTGGCGAGCGGTGCCGTGACCGGAAAGATCAGCACGCCCGCCAACAAGCAGCGCCGCGCCGTGACCACGAACGTAACCGGCGAGTCGCGAAATGCATCGAGCAATCGCGCCGTCGCGCGATCGTCTTCGTGATTGTCGAGCACGACCAGGCGCGGGCCGGTGCGGGCAAAGAACTCACGCAAAGTAGCTACGCGGTCGGCCGAGGCTTCACCGCGCGCGGTGCCGAAGCGCAGCGCCAGCATTTCAGTGAGCGTCGGGAAATCCCAGGCGCCGACCCGAAACCACTCGATACGCCCACCAAAGATGGCTTTCAAGCGGTGTCCAAGCGCCGCCGCCAGCATCGATTTGCCGGAGCCGCCCGAGCCGACCAATGCAAGCCGCGTGGGTGCTGCTGCGGTTATCGTCTGAGCCAGCGTGCGCAGCTCAGCAGCACGACCCTTCAAACCACGAGGAACGGGCGGAAACAGGCGAGAAGAGTTGCGCCGGGAGCGCGAAACGTCAAGGCTTTCGGACCGCGCGCCCTCGCGCGTCTTCTGCAAGAGACTGTCTCGTGGTCGGCTGGGTCCCCAACCCCAGCCGCGTATTAGCTGAGCAATGTGATGACGACTAAATCGATGGACAAGATCATGGCGCTCTGCAAGCGCCGCGGGTTCGTTTACCAAGCCTCCGAGATTTACGGCGGCATCAACGGCTTCTGGGACTACGGCCCGCTCGGCGCTCAGCTGAAGAAGAACCTGCGTGAAGCCTGGTGGCAGGACGTCGTGATGAACCCGTGCGGCGGCGTCCCGGGCCCAACTGGCGATCCGGTGCGGATCGTGCCGCTCGACACGACGATCATTCAGCACCCCAAGGTTTGGGAAGCCAGCGGTCACATCGCCGGCTTCAATGATCCGCAGGTTGACTGCCGCGAGACCAAAGCGCGTTACCGCGCCGATCACGTGATGGTCTATGCGCCGGCCAGCGGCGATCGCGGCGGCAAGCCGTTCTTCGCGTACATGCCGGACAGCCCGAGCGGGACCAAGCAGAAGAAAAAGGCCGAGAAAGCCTTCGGCGAGGTCGTGAGCTTTCCGCTGATCAAGGTGTCGAAGGACGACTGGGCGAGTGTGCTCGGCCCGGACGCCGAGAAAGTCGGCAGCCTGACCGAGCCACGCGCGTTCAACCTGATGTTCAAGACGTTCATCGGCGCGACCGCGGGTGAAGACGACGTGGCGTACCTGCGGCCCGAGACCGCGCAGGGCATGTTCGTGCAGTTCAAGAACGTGATCGACACCACGCGCGTGAAGGTGCCGTTCGGCATCGCGCAGACCGGCAAAGCCTTCCGCAACGAGGTCACCCCCCGCAACTTCACGTTCCGCAGCCGTGAGTTCGAGCAGATGGAGATCGAATTTTTCTGCCACGAATCGGAAGCCGCCCAGTGGTACGCGTTCTGGCGCGACAAGCGCGTGGCGTGGTGGAAGAGCCTGGGCCTAGCCGGCGAAAACCTGCAGCTGCGCGAGCACGACCGGGACGAGTTGGCGCACTACGCCAAGACTGGCGCCGGCACGAGCGACGTCGAATACCGTTTTCCGTTCACCGCGCCCGGCTTCGGTGAGCTGGAAGGCATCGCGCACCGCACCAACTTCGACTTGGCGCAGCACCAGAAGCATTCGCGGCAAAACCTGGAGTACTTCGACGCCGAGCGCGGCGAGCTCCTGCCAAACGGCCAGCACAAGGGCGAGAAATACCTGCCGCACGTGATCGAGCCGTCCGCCGGCTTGGATCGCGGCGTGCTGGCGGTGTTGTGCGAGGCCTTCACCGAGGATGCATCGCGGGCTAGCCCGGAGCTGATGCTGATTCATCCGCGGCTAGCGCCGATCAAGGCCGGCGTGTTCCCGCTGGTGAACAAAGAGGGCATGCCCGAGACGAGCGAAAAGCTTCACGCCGAACTGCACCGTCGCTTCGGTCTGCGCGGCTTCATCGAGCACGACGTCAAACAGCCGATCGGCAAGCGCTACGCGCGCATGGACGAAGCAGGCACACCGTATTGCTTCACCGTCGACGGCGAGACCGCGACGAGTCAGACCGTCACCGCTCGCGACCGCGACACCGGCGGCCAAGAGCGCATTGCGCTCGATCGCGTAGGTGACTGGTTATCGGAAAAGCTCGGCCTCGGCTGAGCCTGAGAAACGGTGTAAGCTGCTCCGCATGGGCAGCGTGCGGAGTAGGCGGCGATACGGCGTTTGGATTCTAGCGCTCGGCGTCATCGCGCTCGGCTGCGGGCGCACGGCAAACAAGGGCGGCGATCAGCCCTTCGGGCCCGGCGCCGGAGGCGCTTCGGCGACGGCCGCACGCGACCCCGACGCGCCCAACTGCGCGGTCTCGATCGTTGGCACCGACGCGCGGCACTGCGCGGTGTATCAAGACGGGAGCGTCTGGTGCTGGGGCGCGAGCCTCGCGGGACCCCGCGATTCCGTCGTTTGGAACGAGCTAAAGCGACTCGACATCGACGGACACGTCGTCAAAGTCGCGATGGGGCCGAGCCACGACTGCGCGCTGGACAGCGACGGTGGCCTCACCTGCTGGGGCGACAACGTCAACGGCGAGATCGACGATTCCGGGCAAACACCGCTGCCGCCCACGCCAGTCGCGGCCGGCCCGCTCAACGGCCCGATCCAAGGCTTGGGGCTCGGCCCAGCGCAAACCTGTGTCGTCGACACGTTCGCGCACGTCTACTGTCGCGGCAGCGACGCCTCCGGTCACAGCTCCGGGCCACGGCAAATCGACGTCGCCGGCGACACGCGTGACACGCGTGACACGCGTGACACGACCATTTCCGGCATCACGCCCGAGGTGTTCGACGAACGTGGCCGCATTTTTGGGCTCAGCAACTGGGACGCACCAGAACCGTTGCTGTTTTACGGCGAGGACAACGCGTGGCTCGGCGGCAGTACGCCAGCCTGCGTACTCAAACGCACCGGCAGCTTATGGTGCACCGACTACCTATTCGGCACCGACGACGGCCTGCGCGTGAAGAAACAGCTCGGCGAAAGCGTCGTCCAAGCCGGAGCCGGTGATCTGTTCATGTGCGCGCTCACCGCGGACGGCAAGGTTTGGTGTGAGGGCTTCAACAAGGTGGGCCAGACCGGGCGCGGCGACTACACCGACTTCGCGGGCGGCGCGTTCGTGCCGAACTTGAGCGATATGCGCGCGCTCTCGGTCAATCAATACTCGGCGTGCGCCCTGAAGAGCGACGGCAGCGTCTGGTGTTGGGGTGCGTACCGCGCTGACGGCACTGACCAGCAGACCAGCGTGCCGACACGGGTCTCGAGCTGCGTGAAGCAAGAGATTGCGCCGCCCGCGCCCGGCCCGTTGTCGATCACGCCGGTCGACACGACGACGCGGCTGGCCGAAGCGGGGCGGGCACGCGGACAAGCGCTATGTCAGTGCGCGTCGGCTGCGGAGGCCGAAGAAAGCTGCATCAGCGCCGAGGATTTTGCGCCCAACGCCGCGTGCTTGGCAGCGCTGGCTCCCGACGAAGTCGAGCACTGGCGATGCCGGGCGGACGCGCTGTGGAGGGAAACGGCGTGCTTCGTTGGCTGCGCCAGAAACGGCAGCGATCTGCCGAATTGCGGTCCCGATGCAGCGTGCAATGACCCCGAGTTGCCTGGCATCGAGTACTACTGCCGGCGCGTGACCTGCGCGGGCGACCAGGAGCAGAGCCTAACGAAGTACCAAATCTGCGACGGCAAAGTCGACTGCAACGACGGCTCCGACGAGCGGAACTGTCTGCGTGGAGCGCGCTTCTTCGAGTGTGCGTCCGACGCCAAGGCGATCGCGTTGACGCAGGTCTGCAACGCCGTCCCCGACTGCGACGACGGCTCCGACGAGCAGTACTGCCCGTAGCCGCTTAGCCTTTGATGATGCTGTTCACGGCGCGCTCGACGCCGATGCAGCGATCTTCGACGTAGAGCATGCCAGCGGCTTCGGCCAGCCGCCGCGCTTCGTCCGACACGATGCCCTGCTGAAGCCACAGCGCTTTGGCGCCGATCCCGACGGCGGCTTTGGCGATACCGGCCGCCTCCGTCGAAGGCCGGAACACCAGCACGACTTCGACCGAGAACGGCACCTCGTTCAGGGTGCGGTACGACTTTTCGCCCAGCAGGCTGTCGACGAACGGATTGACCGGAATTACCCGAAACCCGGCGCGCTGCATGCGGGACGGGATGGCGTGCGCGGCCTTGCTCGGATCACGGCTGAGCCCGACCACGGCGATGCTGCGAAATTCGCGCAATATGCGCTCGGTATTGTCCATCTCGAGCGAGCTCAGGCGCGGGCGAGCAACGCGCGCCCCACTCGTTTGCAGTTGCCGACTATCACGTCGACCAACTTGCGGAAAAAATCATCGCGCCGGCGCGCCGGGTAGATGTCGGCCAAAAGTGCTGGGTTCTGCGCACAGATCTGGGACGGCAGCTCGCGAAGCGCAAGCTGCAGTGCCGACGAAAGCTCGAGGCCGCGTTGTTTGATCCACTCGAGCGGCAGCCGCGCATCCTGCGCCAACTGCTGCCAGGCCAGCGCGGTCAGCTCGTCCTGGCGGCGTGCCGGGCCGATCCGCATCACGAACGCCTCGGAAAGCGCCGGATAAGCCTGGGTGCACAGCAGGTCGTAGGCGGGCGCGAGCTCCGCACCCTGGCTACCGAACAGCAGGGCAAAGTTCTTACCGTGCGCGTCGGCGTTGCCAATCAAGGTGTTGAACAGCAGCCGCTCGATCAGCTCGCGGCGAGCAGCCTCGGCGTCCTTCAAATGTCGATCGACCACCGCGAAGCAGTCGCGCCAGGTGATGTCGTACTTGGCCGCCGGCGGCAGCCCCAACAGCTGCGCAAAATCCTCCTGGTGCACGCGGCGCAGCTGGCTTCCGACGAAGACGCGGTCGAAACGCTCGACCGCGAACGCACCGGCAAACCAGAAGCTGCGCGGCGCCCGCAGCCCGACGGCACGCGCCAGCTGCATGCAAAACAGCTCGTTCAGGGCGCTCAACTCGACGCCGTTGAAGCTGCCCGAGATGTCGGGTTTGACGATGATGGTGCTGGGTGCGCCGCGCTCGCACAGGTAGGGCTCACCTTCGGCCAGGTGCAAGATCAGCTTATCTTGGGCTCCCGCCAACGCGCGGCGCAGACCCGGCGCTTGCTCGGGCGTCGGGCGCACCAACGGATCCTTCAACCAACGCCGCAGCTCGGGCTCAGGCAGTGGCGTGTAGACGCCGCCCGCATGCTCCTGGCCAGGCTCCTCGAAGGTGACAGCTCCTGCGCAGTCGTGACCCAGGTGGCGCAGCAGCCCGAAATCATCGGTCGGCGGTAGCGCCAGCCGCCGGCACAGGAGATCGCGCCAATCACCTTCGGGTAGTAAATTGGCCAAGAACGGCCGGCACTCTTCGTCGCTATACGCAGCTAGCTGGATCGGCAAGCGCTGCGCAATCGCCGTCGGCGTCTCCACCGCATAGCGCAAGCCTAAGCGACCCCGGTCGTGCGTGAGTTCGCCGATCGGTCGTTCTTCGAAATGAATCGGGAGGCTCTCCACCAACCTAGATTAATACGACGAAACCCGCGCCGCGCACCACTGCTAAGCCGTAAGGCCCGGCAACGGAGCCTTGTCGTTCAGGCGGTCGGCGCCTCGTTCTCGTGGGTCGGCGGGGCCCCAACCCCGCCTCCTTTTTCAATGGCTACGCTGTCAGACCCGGCAATGGTGCACCATCGTTCAAGCGATCGTCGCCAAACTTGGCGACGTCCTCGAAGCCCATGTAGTGAAAACAGGACACCAGCATGTCGGCGAAGGTCAGCTTGTTCTGGAAATCCAGGTAGCGGCCGCGCTTGAAGTAGTTCGCCGCGCCACCCGCCAGGATCACCATCGCGTCGTTCTCCGAGTGCGCGTCGCCCTGACCGAGCTCGTTCCAATGCACGACGAGCGTGTTGTCCCACAGCGTTCCGCCCGCTTCGGTCACGCCCTTCAAGTCGTCGTACAGCGACGTCGACATCGTCCACAAATGCTTGTGAATCGCGCGAATTTTCACGAAAGCTTCGTCGGAGCTGTCGTGGGAAATGTCGTGGTGGCCCTCGGTTTGGCCCAAGTTGGCGTACACGCGGTTGCTGGTGTTGCCGCTCCAATTAAAGTTGATCGCCCGCGTCAGATCGCAAGCAAACGCCAGCACGCTGATCTTTTGGAACAGTGCGCCGATCGCTTCGTGGTTCGCGTCCTTGTACGGATCGAGCTTTGTCCCCAGCTCGAACGGCAGGCATCCGGCCGCGCCGTTGCCGCCGCTCAGCGTGCGCTCGACGTCACGCAACGCATCCATGTGTTGCTGAACACGCGCTTGGTCCGCGCGGCCGAGCTTGCTCTGCAGCGACGTCGCCTCGTCGAGCACTAGATCGAGCGCCGATTGCTTCTTGAGCAGCCGCTTCTCGATCGCAGCTTTGGCCGCTGCGTCGTCGGCTCCGAACGTGAAAATACGCGCGTAGGCCGCGTACGGATCGGTCTCGGGCTGTACCGGATTCTGCGTGCCGACCGGGCCGGCGTGCGAGTGCATGTTCCAGATGTCGTTGTTCTTCTGGCCGACCCGGTACACCAGGTTCCGGTACTTGACCGTCGGGTTGGCCTTCAAGACCATGTCGCCGATTTCATGATCGGCGCTTGGGCCGAGCACGTAACCGATCGTCACGCCTTCTTTGCCGCCGATCGGGTACGAGCCCGCGCCCGATTCCCACGGCGCGAGCGAGGCGCCGCCTTGTTGGTGGCCGTCGGAACGCTTGTCGCCGAGCAAATTGTAGCGGCGATTCAGCTTATTCAGGATCACCAGATCACTGCGGTATGGCTCAAGCGGCGCCAGGAACTCGTCGAACGCGAACGTCGTTTCACCGGTCGCGGTAAAGCGACGCGCGGTTTGATCACCGTTGGCCTTGAACTCGAACAAGATGCGGCGCGGCGTGTCAGCGGCTTGCGCGCTGGCTTGCGGCAGCATGGCTTCGAGTAGCGGCAAGCTCAGCGCTAGCCCGCCACCACCACGCAGCAGGGTGCGTCGGCTCAGACGTTTCATCACTTGGCCTCCGGGGCAGGGCGATACAAAAATTGGTCGGTCTGGGTCAGCGCGACGATCAGCTCCGAGAGGCTCTGCTTGCTGTCGCGGAACTTGATCAGCAGCTCGGCCATCGAGCACTGGTCTGCGGCCGTGTAGTCGCGTCCGTAGAAGAAGCGGAACGACTGGGTCACGTAGCAGTCGCGAACCTCTTGGCTATTCGCCAGCGCCTTACCGAGCTCGACCGCATTGGCGACGGGGCCGTTCAGGTCGCGCGTCGCGGCGATGTCGCTGGTGGTGTCCACCGGCCTGCCGCCTTCATCCATCGTGCGCGCGCGGCCGACGGCGTCGAAGCCTTCGAACACGACGCCGATCGGGTCCATCAACGTGTGGCAGCCGGCGCACGACGCTTCGGTGCGGTGTTTCTCCAGCCGTTGGCGCTGGGTCAGGCCATCGCCGAGCGCTTCCAGGTTCAGCTGCACGTTGTTCGGCGGCGCTGGCACCCGCTCGCACAAAAGGTCGAGCCGCACCTTCAGGCCGCGACGCACGATCGACGTGCGGGTCGGCTTGTCATGCGAGAGCAGCATGCCTTGCGTCAGCACGCCCGAGCGCCCGGGCATGTCGACCCGCTCGTAGGCGGCGCCGGTTGGACCGCTGACGCCGTAGTGCTTGGCCAGCTCAGCGTTCACGAAGCTGTATTGCCCGGTCAGCAGCTCCGACAAGCTACCGGTCGGGCTCTGCAGCATGTAGCTGACGAACGCGTGCGTCTCGTTCTGCAAAAGCTCGGGCAGGTTTGCGGCGATGCCCGGGTACACGTTGGCGTCGCGCGCGAACGCGTTCAATCGATCGGTATCGAGCCACTGGTCGAAGTATTCGAGCAAGCGCGCGGCTTTCGGATCCTTCAACAGCCGGCGCGCCTGCGCTTCGATCTGCTTCTTGTCGCCTAGCTCGCCCTTGTCGGCGGCGTCGAACAGCGTTTGATCGGGCATCGATTGCCAGATCAAGTACGACAGACGACTGGCCGTCTCGTGCTGCGAAGGCGTAAAATCACTGCCCTTCGCCGCGCCTAGCTCGACGCGATACAAAAATTCGGTCGACTGCAGCATCGCGAACACGATCCACTCGATGCCAGTCTTGAAGTCGTAAGCCTTGGCCGCAGCTTTGGCGTAAATGGCCGTGTAACGCACCACTTCGTCGGGCGTGAGCGGACGCCGGAACGCACGCCGGCCGAACGCTACGACGAACTCCTTGGCGCACGCCGCGTCTTGCGTGTGGCAACCAACGACCTTGTCGGTGCTCGCTACGATCGGCGCCAGCACTTCGGCCGAGTCCATGTAGCCCTGCGCGATCAGCGCAGAGACACCCAGAAAGTCTGCGTTGTTGCGGAAGCCGAGCGACTCGGCCTCTTCCACGAAATCTTTGCTGGCGGTCGCGACGGCGGGGCCAATGCCCGCGACGTCGGCGAGCAGGTCCTGCACGGTGTTGCGGTACTCAGCGTTGCTGAGGCGACGCAGTGGCGCCGCGCCGGGCGCCGGCTTCGCGCACGCGGCCGATGCGAGCAGTTGC
This sequence comes from Polyangiales bacterium, assembly GCA_038252755.1. Classification (GTDB taxonomy): domain Bacteria; phylum Myxococcota_A; class Polyangia; order Polyangiales; family Polyangiaceae; genus PMG-095. The sequence continues at coordinate 10,511 of JBBSAB010000043.1, forward strand.
TCCGGCGTCTGACCGCCGGTTACTGACGAGCCGTCACCACTGCCGCTGCCGTTGATCGGATTGCCGGTGCCGGGCAGCTTGCCGTCGACGTTGCCCTGGCAACCGTAGGCGCCAGCGCCGAGCGCCGCCAGCAGCGCCACCGGGAGGATCTTTGAACTCATGTCAGCTCCAATGCAAAGGCTCGCACGCGGGCGCGAGCAGCGCCATCCCCGATCTGGGATCGGTTCCGGAATTGGACCAACCGTCACGCATGTCGGTCCGCGAGCGACGTCATCACTCCTCAGGGTATGCAGTCCGCCCGGGTCCGCCATGCGCAGTTCTAAGGGGGGAGCGAGCGCGGGGTTCAGGTCACCTCGGCTCGCCGCACGGCTGCAGTTCCACGTATCCGCAGCGATTTTCGCGGAGACACCTCGAGCTCGGCCAGCGCCGGAAGCGAGTGTTAAGCTGCGCCGGCTTTGACTAGTTGGCGTTGGCTCGTGCTGCTCGGCGTGATCGCGGTTCCGTTCGCCGCCTGTGGCCCCAATCATCGTCCCGAAAAACCATGTGACGGCCCGAGCTTCAACTTGGTCGTCTCAACGGAAACCGGCGACCCGCTGCCGCCCGATACGCGCATCAACGTGCGCTATGGCGGCAACCCCGACGGAGAGCCCTACGAGTTGGGCAACCCGCGTACGCCGCAAGCCGTCTCATGCGAGGAGGTCAGCACCGCTGGCCGTGCAGCCGCGCCCGCGCCCGCTGAAGGCACTGAGGGTGGACAGGGCGGCGCGCCCGCGACCAGCAGCGCTGGCGTTTGGAAGCTGCGTTGTGGCCTGTACACGCAGGGCCCAGCGCGGCTCGACGTCACCGCCACCGGCTACGAACCGATCGATGATCTGCCATTGTCCTTGGAGCAACGCGACCACTGCGAGCTCGACGAGCAGGTGCTTCTCAAACCTCAGAAGCTCGACGCCGGGATGTGAGCGGCGGAACGGCGGACGGCCGCTACTTCGTGCCGACCACGAAGCGCGGGCCGTACGACTTCAGCTCGAGCTTTTGGGAAAGCATCACGCCGTCCTGCTCGCCTTCGACCTTGTAGTAGACCATGCCAACGCCGGGGCAGAAGACGCTCGTCGCCGACTTGGTGTAGTCGGACGTGGTGACAGATTCGTAAGTCTCGACGCAGTCACCGAAGTTGCCGGCCGGCACTTTGATCGTGCGGCTCATCGACTTGACGCTCACGTCGCCGAACTCGCCCTTCCACTTGGCGTCGGCGGACAGCGGTGAGTGCAAGACGTAACCGCCGCTGGCGGCTTGAACGCCGTCTTTGCTGATCGAACGGCGGAAGACCTTGCCGGCTACCTTCAGCTCGGCCAACGCGGCGCGCGGACGGCTGATCTCCATCACGTAGATGCCGGTCTGTTCGGCTTCGTCGGTGGTGATGTAGGAAAATACCGTGTTGTTCTCGAGCGGCAGCAAGCGCTCCACTTCCGAGGCGGAGCCCAGCGAGCTATTGGGCGATTTCGTCGGCGCCGCGCCACAGCCGGACAGGCCCAACATGAAACACAGCCCGATACCGCGAGCGCTCATTAGTGGTGATAGGCGAAGTACGCCAGGGCGAGGAGCAATGCGGCAGTCAGGGCCAGCAGGTACTTCGCGAGTGGATCCGGCTCGATACGCCGGCGTAGCTCGAGTGCGGCGTCGCGTACGGCCCGGTCCTCGGTGCGCTCGGCCAAGGCTTCGGCCTCTTCGCGAACCAGCGCGTAGTTGCCGGCCTCGAACGCAGCGGACAGACGCGCGAGGTCTGGATGCTGCGGGAAGCCGAGCAAGAAGCGCGGGCGCTCACGCCCGGCGGCGTTCAGCACGGCGTCGTCGTCCGACGACTGAGCGCTGGCTTTCGACTCGACGTTCGCTTCAGCCTTGGCGTCGGGCTCGGCCGCTTCGGCTTCAGCCTTGGCCTCCGGATCAGCTGCGTCAGCGTCAACCTTCGCTTCCGGCTGCGCGGTTTCCGCTTCGGGCTCGGCGACTTCGGCTTGGTCTTTGGTTTCTTCGCTCATCAGAACTGGAAGTAGACGAAGGGCACGGCCTCGAGGCTGGCCATCTCACGCACGGACAAAGCCAGCAGCACTAGCACTGCGGCCTGCGCCAACGCCGGCAGGTTCGCAAACACGCCGAGCGCCCGCTGGTACCATGACTCGGGAACATAGTGCGAGACCAGGCCCGCCGCCAACACCGCAAGCAAGCGCGGGTCGAGATTGGGATGGAAGCCGGAAAACGTCGCTAGCCGGCCGAGGATGATCAGCGCGTCCGCTAGGGATTTGGCGCGAAAAAATAGCCAGCAGAAGGTCACGGCGTGGAACGTGAGCAGTACCGACACGACGCGGGCGAAAGAACTTTGAAGGCCAGCGCGAGCGGTCGCGCCAGCAGCCGCGCCCGCAGGCCCCGCTCCACGGCGGCGCAGCTCCTGAAAGCCACGCGTAGCGGCGAGCATCACGCCGTGGAGCCCACCCCACACGACAAAGGTCAGATTCGCGCCGTGCCACAGGCCACCCAGCAGCATCGTAAGCAGCAGGTTCACGTAAGTGCGCGCGCGCCCGCGACGATTGCCACCCAGCGGAATGTACAGGTAGTCGCGCAGCCACGTGGACAGCGAGATGTGCCAGCGCCGCCAGAAGTCGACGATGTTGTGCGCCTTGTACGGCGCGTCGAAGTTGGGCGGGAAGCGGATGCCGAGCAGCGCCGCCGACCCGATCGCGATGTCGGTGTAGCCAGAGAAGTCGCAGTAGATCTGCACCGCATAGCCGACCAACGCCGCGTAGCACTCGAGCGCCGAGTATTGCAGCGGCGCGTCGAACACGCGGTCGACCAGGTTGAGCCCCAGGTAGTCGCCGATGGCGAGCTTCTTTACCAAGCCGAGCGCTATCATCAACAGCGCGCGGCTGGCCAGCGCCGTGTCGAAGCGCGCCGGCGCGCTCAGCTGCGGCAGTAGATCGCGCGGCCGCACGATCGGGCCGGCCACCAAGTGTGGGAAGAAGGCGACGAACGCCAAGTACTCGAGGTAGCTCGGGTGCGGTGGCAACTCGCGTCGATACACATCGATGACGTAGCTCATCGATTCGAAAGTGAAGAAGCTGATGCCAATCGGCAGCGTGAGCCGCAGCGTCATTTCCGCCGGGTGCATGCCGAGCTGGCGCAGCAACGCCGACAGCTCGGCGATGCCAAAGTCAAAGTATTTGAACAACCCGAGCACGCCCAGGTTCATCACCACCGTGAGCACCAACAGGCGTTTCTTGCGTCGCGCGTTGCTGGCCCGACCAATCGCGCCCGCCAACAGCCAATCAGCCGTCGACGACGCGAAGATCAACCCCAAAAATCGCGGGTCCCACTGAGCGTAGAAAAAGTAGCTGGCCAGCAGCAAGAACCACAATCGCAGCCGGACGCGCGACGCCAGCAACCAGGACACGGCAAACACCACCGCCAGGAACACCGCGTAAGCCAGCGTGTTGAACCGAACGACGTCGTGCGCCTTTTCGAGCAGGTGAGCGAAGGTCCCAGCGGGCAAGGCGACGGAGCGTAGTGGCCGTTGAACGACCATGGAAGGGCCTTGCCTGAGGGTTCACATGAGATACGTTCCGGGCCGCATGAAAGCGCTGCCGCCAGCTCGCCTCGGCTTGTGGGCGTACGCCGCAGGCGGGATCCTGCTCGGCGCGCGCGCGGCGCTTTCTTCGCCACTGCCGCTCTTGCCGACGTTGCTGGGCTTCGGCGGCTACGTCACGCTGGGCACGCTGGGCGTGTTTTGGCCGGAGCGCGGCATGTACGGCAACGTGCTTTGGCACGGACCGGAGCGGCCCGAAGTAGCGCTCACTTTCGACGACGGACCAAGCCCGAAGACGACCCCGCGCGTGCTGGAGGAGCTGGCCAAACACGGCACGCGGGCGACGTTCTTCGTCGTCGGCCGGAAGGCGTTGGCCCACCCGGAGCTGGTACGTGAAATCGTCGCCGCCGGCCACGAGGTGGGGCTGCACGGCTTCGACCACGACCGCTTGTTCTCGCTGCGCGGCAGCACGCGCGTCGCGACGGACATTCGTCGCACGCAAGACGCGATCGAAGTCGCCGGAGCGCCACGGCCCACGCTGTTTCGTGCGCCGGTCGGCTTCGTGTCGCACTTCACTGTCCACGGCGCCCGCAAAGCTGGCGTCGTGCTGGTCGGCTGCAGTGCGCGTGCGTTCGACGGTTTCCGCAGCGCGGCGCCCGAGAAAGTCGCCGTGCACCTCATGCGCTCGCTCAAGCCCGGTGCGCTCTTGGCCATGCACGACGCCGCCGAGCGCGACGACTACGTGCCGGCTTCGCTCGCAGCGCTGCCGCAGGTTTTGGCAGCGATGCGCGAGCGCCAGCTACGCGCAGTCACGCTATCGGATTGGCTGCGCTGACCTCGCGCTAGCCCAAACCCGGCGCGCCGAGCACGAAGTTTTGGGCATAGCCGCGGGTGCGGTTTTCGATCGCGATCGTGACGGTGCCGTCGGCGCCGTAGCGGTAACGCTCGACGATTTCTTCTTCCCACAGCTCGGGGCGGCGCTCGGCGGCGGCGGCCGCCAGGTCCACAACGCCGCGCAATGCCGGGTCGTACGGGAAGTAGATGTCACCCCACGGGGTTAAATCGCCGCCAGGCTGGCCCGCGTCGGACAGCTCGCTGCACTCGAGGAAGCGCAGGTGGCCGACCGCGTGCTGCGGGCGGTAATAACGCTCGATCACGAACGCGTCACCGTCGGGCAACTCGCCCTTGCGCAGAATTGGATCGAAGACTTTGTCCCGACCAGCGTCGCCTTCGCGCCACACACCAAAGTGACGCGTCACCGCTTCGCGCACGAACAGCTCCGCTTGCGGATCGGCGGCGATCGCCAGCCCAATTGCGGTCGCGGCGTGCGGTTGCGGCGCGATCTGTACTTTGCGCTTGTAGCGCTCACGCAGCGCGCGCGTCACAGCCGGAAAGGCCGTCGCGCCACCGACCAAATACACGGCGCCTAGCTCGCGCGGATTTTCCGGATCGATGCCGAAATCGGCCAGGCTGGCGAAAACGCGGTCGAGCATCGTGATCGTGCGCTCGACGAGCGGATCCGTTTCGGCGTAAATCTCGCTCATCTCGAGCAGCGGATCTGCGGCGACGTCGATCACGTGCGACAGCTCGACCAGCATGCGGCGACTGCTCGGGCTGAGCGCCTCTTTGGCAACGCGACACACCTCGAGCAAGCGCGTGCGCACCAACGACGACAGCACGACTTCGTCCATGCCGACTTGGCGCAGCGCGACGCGCAAGATTGCCGCGTCGAAGTCGTCGCCGCCCAGCTCCGAGATGCCTTCGCTAGTGATCAGCTCGAAGCGACGGTCTTGCAACGAGACTGCGGAGGTGTCGAAGGTGCCGCCGCCGAGATCGTAGACCACAACGTAGCGCTTCGGGCTGCGCTTGCCGACCGCGCCCAGGTTGCGATGCGCGAACTCGATCGCCGCGGCCGTCGGCTCGTTCACCATGCCAAGCACTTTGAAACCGGCTCGCCGGAACGCGTCGAGCGTTAGGTAGCGTTGACGAGTGCTGGCGTTGGCCGGCACCGCTACCATCGCTTCGAGCGGTTCGTCGGGCGCGACGTCGAGGTTGCTGTTCTCGTAAATCCGCCGCTTCAGCTCTTCGAGGTAGCGCGTCGTGAGCTCGAGCGCCGACACCGAACCGAGCGCGCCGAGCGGCTCATCCGGCGAAACGCGGCTGACCGCGCGCTTGATCGAACGCAGCGCGCCGCCCACGTCCGCGCCCAATTCTGCATCCCAGCCGAGCGTGAGCTCTTCTCCGCGCCGCGAGGCGATTCCCGGCACGTAGTCGCAGTAGCCGGTGCCGCTCTCGAACGAAACCACTGGATAGCGCCCATCGATCGCCGCCGCGACGACAGTGCGAGTGGTCCCGAAATCGATACCGAGTCGCATGACCCGACCGAGTGTCGGCGCTTTTCACCAAATGGCCAAGAGCCGCGGCCACCCAGCGCCGCAACACCTTGAATTCAGGGGCAGGCCCAGTTTTGGCCTCATCATTGATCACACCTGGGGCTGCCGCGCCGCAGCCTTCTTGCAGAAACTGCTGTAGCTCACCGGGCCTCCATCAGCGCGAGGATTCGGGCTATCGTCCTGACCTGTGGTCCCGAGCGCGTGCGAGACTTCACAGGGAGGTCGGGAGATCGGGAGTCCTGCGAGGGAACGCATTTTTTGTTTTGGAGGACCAAAACCAAAAAATATTTCCTTGGAGCTGAGCAGGGGGCCAGCAGCAGGCGCGTTCCTACTGTTTCGGGGCGGCAGCGCGAACCCTAAATTCACGCTCGCAGGACCCCCAATCTCCCGACCTCCCTGTGAAGATTCAGGAGCCACGACAACCCAGGTCGCCCCTGATGCGAGGTCGTACCAGACTGCACCCTTACGCGGTTGCCCGGAGACGACACGGAAGCTTCTGCGATTCGAGCTGCGGCTTGGCAGCCAAAGGCATGATGAATCTTCAGGGTTTTGGCTGCCAAGCTCGGCAGCCCGATAGCTGGGCCTACGGAATCGAAGCTCGATTCATCACGTGGCGACATCACGGAAACATAACGTTCGGTTCACGACCAGAGCGCGCATTGCATCTCCGTTGCGAGCTGGGTCGCTTCGGCGGCGCTGGGCAATCCGGCGAGCTCTGCGAACGAGACTTCAGGTTCGTTGGCGAGCGCGGCGATCAGCTCGGTAGCGGCCGCTTGTTTGGCGCGCGCGACGTTGCGCTTGGCGGCGGGGTCGAGGCGGTTTTCGAGCCAGCGTCCGACCTGCCACGAGAGCGACGCGTGGCGGGTTTCGTCGCGGGCGATCCGCCGCATGGCGGCGCGCACGACCGGATCGGTGGCCTGCTGTGCTTGGCGAGTGGCGAGCAGCGCGCCGTAGGTTTCGCGCACGCAGCCTTCGACAGCGTTTTCGAGTGCGATCGCCTCGAGCGAACGCGGTTGCGTAGGTTCGATTGACGGCACGCGCGGCGTTGCGCCAAAGCGACGCGCCAGCGCACCAGTGGCGCGGGTGTGCCGAATTTCGTCGCGGGCAGCCCGAGCGGCCGCGCGCACCAGCTTTTTGGGGGCGCCGTTCGCGCGCAGCTCGTCGCGCATGACGCGGAATGCCGTGACCGACGCGGCTTCGAGGTGAGCGATCTCGGCGAAGTAACTGCCCGCCGCACGCGTGTCGCAAGTCGACGGCCCGACGAGCCCGGCTGGACGGCGCCCAACGACGCAGCCCGGCTGGCACATGACCGTGACGGTGCTCGCGTCGAACGCCGTGACCGAGCAGCCGAAGGCCATGTTGCAAATCTGCTGGCAAGTCGTGAGTGTTAGCTGCATCCCAACGACGGCCTTTTCAGCACCGACGCATGACAGAGGAACGGTGTTCGAAACGGAAGCGCAGCTGGGACTCGGGCCCTGGCTACCGTGACACGCGCCGCCGCCCGCACCCGCCGTGCCAACGCCACCGCCCATGCCAACGCTACCGCTCGCACCGGCAATCACGATGCTGCCGCCCGCACCCGCGAGCGTGATGCCGCCGCCCGTTCCGACGACGATCGTGCCACCCGTGCCGTTGACCGAACCGCCGCTGCCGTCACCGGCGTGTGCCGCTCCGGCAGTACCGGTGTGACCACCCTCCGTGGTCGTCCCGCCATCGCCGTCGTGGTCGAGCGTCGAGGCGCCACCGCAAGCCGCGCCCAAGACCGCCAACGGCAGGGGAGCCGAGAGCAGCACCAAACGCCGCAAGAGTCGTTGAAGTTGATGTTCGTTCACGGGACCTCCACTGCCCGCTAAGCATTGAGCGTGCCGACGGCCGCCGTCGGAGTCGCAGCCATGGAAACCGCCAAAAATGACCGCGCGGCCTGAGCCCGGTGGCTCAACGTGCGCCACTCCCCGGCGCTCATGTCGCTCGTGGCAGGGAGATATCTCCGAGCTCTTGATTTACCCGCTGGCAACGCCAGCGCGGCTGGGTCGCCGCGGCGGCTGAGCAAAAGCCTCGCGTTCGCCCACGCACCTGACAGGAAAAGCGCCAAAATTCGCCCCGACCGACGGGCGGACGGGCGCCTTTTCTAGTGTGTGGCCACTCACGCACGCCATGTCTCCGCGCCAACCCCTGTTCGCCCCCTTGATCTTCGCCGGAAGCTGCCTGCTTCAGGCCTGCGTGTCGAGCCCGCTGCCTTAAGCCGCGTCAGCTGCACACGCCGTGGGTTTCTGACGTGGTGCCACAAATACCGCTCCACATTGATTTGAGCGTCGGCTGGCGGACACGCATGCCGCAGCTTACGCCGCCGCGCCGTTCATGCGTGGCGACCACACCGTGACCCGGTTGCGACCCCCGCGTTTCGAGCAGTACAGCGCTTCGTCGGTGGCCTTGAACAGCTGCTCCCAGGAGGCGCCGGCGACCGGGAACGGCGCGACACCGATCGAGCAGGTGACCTGCAAGGTACCGAGCTCGCTATGGAATTTCACGGCTGCCAGCTCGGTGCGGATGCGCTCGGCGAGCAGTTGAGCGCCGCCTTCGTCGGTTTCCTCGCACACGATCACGAATTCTTCGCCGCCGAAGCGACCGACCGCGTCGGTGTCGCGCTTCACGCGCTTCAAGACATCGGCGAAGCCTTTGATGACGACGTCGCCGACGTCGTGACCGTAGGTGTCGTTCACCTTCTTGAAGTGATCGATGTCGCACACCAGCAAACTGAGCGGCTTTTGGAAACGCTTGGCGCTCTTCAGCTTTTGTCCGCCGATCTCGGTCACGGCGCGCTTGTTGTAGAGCCCGGTCAAGCCGTCGAGCGTCGCCATCTCTTCGAGCCGCGCCAGCATGCGCGCGTTGGCGAGCGATACAGCGACGTGGCTGGCCAAGACTTCCAACGTCGGCCGCACGGAGTCGCCGAACGCGCCCTTGCGCCGCGAACCGAGCACCAGCGTGCCGAGCGCGCGTTCGTGCACCAGCAGCGGCAGGACCAACAGCGACGGCATATCCGGCGGCACCAGGCGGCGCGTGAACACGACTTGCCGTGACGGATCGTAGTCGCCGCGGTACGGCAGCGCGTGGCGATTGGCGACGACCATTGAAACCAAGCCGCTGTTATGCTTGAAGCGCTGACCGACCAGCTCGTTGGAATTTTCGCCGCTGACCGCGCAGATTTCGTGCTCGCTGGTGCTGCGGTCGAACAGCGTCACGACCGCAAAGTCGAAGGCCGCGAACTCACGCGCGCCGTTCACGCCGGCTTCGATCACCTGTGCTTCGGTCGTGGCCGCCGACAGCGCGTTGGCGGCGCGGTACAATTTGCCCTGCTCGACCTTGGCGCGTTCGAGCTGCACGAAGACGCGCTCGTTCTCGATCGCGCGCAAGATGTAGCGCGAGGCGTTGGCCAGCGTCGCTTGCTCTTCGTCGTTGAACGGCTCGCGTGACTCGCGATCGACGACCAGTAATCCGCGCGGCTGGCCGTGATCCAGCAGCGGCGTGCAGCAAACGCTGCCGATCGCCGGTTTTCGTGAGTAGTACGGCACGTGTTGGCCCGACTTGGGCCCGGCCAGCGACAGCTGCTCGAGCTTGGACATCACGGCGCCGAAGATGCCGTCGCGCACGCCGAACGGCCCGGGCGCGATCGCGTCCTCGCTGGTCGACAGCTCTTGGATGTGCAGGTTCTGGCCGGAGGCGTCCGTACCGAGCAGCACCGCGGTGCGCAGCCCGAGCGTGCGGCGCAGCAGCGACAGCGCAAACTCGACGGCTTGATGAATCTCGTCAACGCCGGAACGCAGCAGCCGTTCTTCATCGCCCTTGGCGGGCGTCTGGGCGCGCTCTTGGGCGCTGGCCGGTGCGCCAATCAGCCGGTAGGAGCGCGCGGCCTCCTTCATCTTCTTCAGCTCGGTCTCGATCCGCTGCCGCGAGACGCGACGGATGCGGGCAATCTCGGCGCGGAAGACCAACATGTTCAAGAACGCGAACACGCCGAGCAAGGTCGCGTGCTCGACCAAGCTGCCGCGCCCGCGGAACGCGATGAACGTCAACGCCGACTCGAGCAGTACCGCGAACGCGACGACCGACACGGTGGCCGCCGGGCGCGCGAAGCTCGCCGTGAGCATCACCAGCGCGTAGAGCACCGGGTAGACCGCCCCGGACAGGCCGCCCTGCGACCGCAGCACCAGCGCGTAGGCCAACACGACCAGGTGCGTGAACAGCTCTAGGTCGAGCCGGGTGGTCTCCTCGACGACAGCGCGCCGGCGCCGCTGCCAGACCCGGTAGCCGAGCGACGCCAGGAACAGCACGCCCACTCCGTAGAGGAGGGCGTCGTCCAGGCGTTCGGTCTCGGCAAGGACGACGAACGCCCCAAAACAGACGGCCAGAAGCGTGCCGGCGGTTCGGGCAATCAGCTGTTGAGTCGCAAGCGCGAGGCGGACAAGCGGGTCCATCCAGAGTCCTTGGCCGTACCAGCTGACGCTCCCCGCGGCCCACTTTCTCGCTCTCTCTCCACGCGCCCGTGCCCGTCCGTGAGTCTCCCTGTAAACGTGCCCGTGCCCGTCCGTGCCCGTGCCCGACGGTCCGTTCAACGACTTAATTGGGGGTAAGGCCCTGCCTGCGCGCGCAGCTGCGCGCGGCGCGCGCGGGCCAAGCCCGCGCCAGGAACCTCGGCCTCCCAAACGAAACCGGACGGAAGCGTCGGGATTTCCGGGCACGGCCACTCTCAGGCACTTCGCGCACCTCGCAGCTCAGGGGCCCGGCACGGCCACTCTCAGGCACTTCGCGCACCTCGCACCTCGCACCTCGCAGCTCGCAGCTCGCAGCTCGCAGCTCGCAGCTCAGGGGCCGGGCACGGGCACGTTTACGGGGGAGAGCCGCTGTTGGTACTCTGGGCGAAGTGCGCGGCGGGCTACGGCTCCAAATCCTGCTCCTCTTGGGCGGCCTGCTGTTGCTGGCGTTCATTCCGTTGTTTTTCGCGGTCGCGACTTACACGAGCGTGACCCTGCAGCAGCTGCGCATCGGCCACGCCCGGGCGCTGGGCCGTGCGATCGCGGCCCACGTCGCTGAAGCGCGCGGCAGCCGCAGCGGTGAAGAGCTGTTGGCGCTACTGCGCGCCGAGGTCGGAACCGAGGGCGTCGAGGCGATTGGCGTTTATGCAACTAGCGGCGAGCGGCTGGCCGCGACCGGCGACCCTGTGGCCGTCGAGGAATTGCCCCGCGCCGGAGTGGCCAATCGCGAAGCCTTGCGTGAAGCCAGCGCGGAGTCGTCGATCCTGACCGTGACAGTACCGAGTCAGGTCGGGCCGGTGGTGGCGGTGTTGCGCATCGACGACCAGTCGGCGCGCGCGGCGCCGTTGGTGCGGCTGGTCGGGCTGTACACGGCGCTGGTCGCGCTCGCGTTGCTAGTGATCGCCTACTTTGCGCTGACGCGCCTGATCGTGCGGCCGCTCGATGCGCTAGCCCGCGCCGCCGAACGGGTGGCCGGCGGCGCGCGACGGCTGGTCGTGCCGAAGACTTCGGTGCGCGAGCTCGCCGAGCTCGGCTCCAGCCTCGGCATCATGACCGAGCGCCTGCTTCAAGAAGAGGACAAGCTCCGCACCAAGATCGACGAAGTCGAGCGCGCTACCGACCGCCTCAAGGAAGCCCAAGATCGGTTGGTGCGCAGTGAGCGCTTAGCCTCGGTCGGGCGACTGGCGGCCGGGCTCGCTCACGAAATCGGCAATCCAATTTCGGCGTTGATGGGCCTGGAAGATCTGGTGCTGGCAGGCGGTCTCACGCCGGAAGAAGAGCACGACTTTCTGACCCGGATGCGTAAGGAGACCGAGCGCATTCACCGTATCTTGCGCGATCTGTTGCAGTTTGCGCGACCCGCAGCTCAGCCGTTGGCTGGTGAAGAAGAGCTGGAGCCGGGCGACGTCGACACCGCGGCGCGCGACACCGCAGCGTTGGTCGCACCGCAGCGCAACCTGCAAGAGATATCGCTGAAGCTCGACGTCGCGCCCGGGCTGCCAGCAGTGGCGCTCGGTCACGAACCGCTGATGCAGGTGATCCTGAACTTGGTGATGAACGCCGCCGACGCCGTCGGAGCTGGCGGCAACATTCGCATCGCCGCAACGAAGATCGGCGAAACCGTGCGGATGCTCGTCGAGGACGACGGCCCCGGCGTCGATCCACGCGTCCAAGCGCAGCTGTTCGAGCCGTTCGTCACGACCAAAGACGTCGGCAAGGGCACCGGCCTCGGCCTCGCCGTGTGCCGCGGCCTGGTCGAAGCCGCCGGCGGCAGCATCACGCTCGACACCGACTACCGCCGCGGCGCCCGCTTCATCGTCGATTTGCCGATTCGGCGGTAGCGCGGTGGGCGCGTCGTCAGGGTGATCGGCGAGGGCCACGCAGCAGCCACACCCCAAGCGCCAACAACAAGGCGGACACCGCCAACCCGGCCACGGCCGCCTTCAGGTAGCTGGGCGTCGTGGGCGCCACCGCGTAGTGGTAGCCGCTCGAGGGACGGTGATCCTTGAAGTCACACGTGACGTGGGTCGTGCCGGCTGTGGTTCGGAAGCGACCGATGTCAGTGCCCAACGTCGATTCGTTGCGGACCAAGGCAACGGCACCGTCGATGCTCGAGCGTTGAGCTTCCGGGTGATTCACCTCGCAGCGGAGGTACGCGACTGGGTTGCCGAGGTAGGGCGATTGGGGCAGCGGGTTGGCAAGCAGGACCAGCGTGTATTCGCCGCCGTCGCCGCGCACCTCGAGCGGATGCGGCACCTCAGCACGGTCGGTCGCAAACACGACTTGCCCGAGCGAGGACGAGCACGTGACGAGTAAGCTTGCGACCAAGCCGAAGAAGCCCACCGTGAATAACCAGCCGCCCGCGCGTCGAGGCATTGGCGGCCATCTTATTGACCTTTTCCCGCCGCGCCCACCCCGCGCGTGTCAGCGAGACCAGCGCGCGTTAGAAGCTACCGCCCCAGAACGGCGTCGCGTAGCAGCCCTGGCCCGCCGAGCCGACCGGAGTTTCGCAGCCGTCGCTGGCCGAGTTGTTGCAGTCGGTGTAGCCGGACTGGCAGTTGTAAGAGCAGCCAATGTCGCAGTCGCCGTAGTATAGCGAAGCGTGCGGGCGGTCGACCGTGCACTTGTAGGCGTACTCGTCGGTCGGATCACCCGGGTTCTTGAACGACGCGAGACACTCGGCCTGCGCGCAGGAATTGGCGAGCGTGCTGCAACCGAGCCCGTTCGCGCTGTTGCTGAAGTTGCACGTGTTGCCGCACGAGCCGCAGTTGCTGACGCTGGCACCGGTCGGCGTGCCGACGATCAGGTTGACCTCGCAACCGTTGCTGTCGGTGCCGTCGCAGTTGCCCCAGTTTTGCTTGCAAGCGTAGGTGCACTGGTGAGCCGCAGTGCACGAGCGGCCCATATTCGCCCTATCGGGGCAGTCGTTCACCGAGCAGCAACCTTTGGTGCAAGTGCCGCCGCACGGGCCGTTGAAGCCGGCCTGGCAGGTGGTGGCCGAGCAGGTTCCGCTCACGCAAGCGAAGTTGTTGCCGCACTCCGAGTCGGAGCCGCAGCCACCTAGCGGTACGCAGACGTTGTTGGCGCAAGCCTTTTGCCCGACGCACGGCGCCACGCAAGAAGCGCCGTTACCTTGGCAGAGCTTGCCGCTGGCGCACGACTCGGTCGTGGCATAAGCGCCCTGATCACTGCAGGTTTGGCGACGTTCGGGCCCAGTCACGCAACGCGTTTCACCCGGCACGCAGGAGCCAGCGCATTGCCCGCTCACGCACGCGGACTGGCAGGTGGAGACGACGAAATTTCCCTGCGCCGAGCAGTCCTTGACCTGGGTCGTGCTGGTGCAAACCGAAGGCTTGGCAGCGTGACAGGCGCCCCATTGCCGCGTGCCAGGGCTGCAGTCGCGGCTGCCGCAATCACCGCAGTTCTCACTGACGGTGCCGACGCAACCGCAACCTTCGTTGGCAACGCCGTTGCAGTTGTCATCGTTACCGGCAGTCGCGCAGCTATCCAAGGACTTCGCGGTCACTTCGCCCTGACACGGGCCCCAAGCTTGCGCCGCGCAGGTTTGCTCGCCCGCCTTGCACGTGCCGGTGTCGGTGCCGCAGCTGCGCTTGGTGCCGTCGACGCAGGTGCAGCCGTGGTTTGGCGCGCCGTCGCAGTCGTCATCGTTGCCGGCGATATCACAGGAATCTTTGGGCTTTGGACCAACCGCGCCCAGGCACGATCCCCATTTCAGCTCAGTGCTGCAGAAGCGTTGACCAATCTGGCAGCTGCCTTTGGCCACCGTCGGCAGCATGCTGTTGATCGCGGTGCCATCTTCGAGCGCCCAGCAGTTCTCTTGATCACCTGTGTGGCATTCGCCGACGGGCTCCGGCTCTCCGCCGGCGCCATCACCGCCGGCGCCGCCGATTTCTTGTGGCGCCCCGCCAACCGCTTGAGTCGAACCACCCATGACAACGGGCGTCGTGCCCGCCTGAGGCATCGCGCTGGCGCCCGTCGAAGCGTCGACGCCCGCCGAGCCGCCCGCGCCCGAGCCAGCACCCGAATCGCTGAATTGGTGGGTGTTCGAGCTGCAGGCGTTGGCCAGGAGGGTAAGCAGCAGCCCACAAGTGATCGCGATCTTCAGGGGTTTCAAACAGGGCTCTTTCGCTGGCGCCGAGCTGATGGTGCCAACCTCACAACCCGCTCCCCAGCTGGCATGCGCAAACTATTTTCCCAACCCACCAGCCAGGGCGCTTCACCCCGAACACCAACTTACTTGCGGCCGTCACGAAAGAGCGTGAGCCAGAACAGCGCAATACCGCTGGCGGAGATGACGAGCACCGCCGCCGAAACCAGCGCCGCACGCTGACGCGCCGGAGATTGACGCTTCGAGGTCACGGCCTCGACTGCTCCAGACAGTGGCGCCGAATGTAGCGACGCACCCCAGAATCGAGCTGTTCGTCGTAGTAGCGTTGGGCCGCCGCGCGGGTTTCGGGGCCTGGCCGCTCAAGGCAATTGGCGATCAGCTCATAGCCGTCGGCCAACACGTGGGCGTCCTCGGGATACTCGTCGCGGTACTGGTTCAACAGCGCGCGCAGCCCCGCCGGGTCCTTCACGTCCATCGCGCCGTTTAGATCGCCGATCAGGTTGTTCTCACGGAAGATGCGCTGGTGCTCGGGCGTGAGCGGATGCGGCAGCATGCCTTCAGCGTTCACTTCGGCCGACCCTGCCGGCCTGATCGGGACCCCTTCGTAGAAGTTCGCGGGCGCCGTGTCGGCGTGAATCGGTGGCGTGGGTGGTGTCGGCACTGGAGCCGCTTCAGGCGCGCTCAGTGCCGCTGGTCCGGGGACTTCCGGCGGCACCGACGACGGGCGCAGCGTCCACCAAGCCAACAAACCTGTGGCGAGCAACGCGGCCAACCCGACGCTCCAGCGGCGACTGCGGTCGTGAGCTTCGATCACGGCTTGGTCACCGTCCAAGTGACGGTTTGGGTCGAGCGCGGCCACGACGTGGCGTGGCAGTAGTTGCCTTTCACGTCGGCGGGGCACATGCCCGTGCGCAGCTTGACCAGATCGGTCGACGCGTTGTCGTACGCCTTGGCCGAAATCATGTGCGTGCCCGAAGTCAGCGCGGCGGTCGAGAAGGTGGGCCCGCCGTTGGCAGTGGTCGCGCCATCGATCGTCCAATCGACGTTGATCACGGCCGGATCCACCACGTTGACCTTCAATATCGCCGGATTGTTCGCCGCGCCCGCCGGCGGCTCGGTCGAGTCGATCGGCGTCACCGCCCGCCAAATACTGAAGATCATCTGCTCGCGCGAGACGGAGTTGAAGCTGGTGTCGACGGCCTCGCCGAACAGGCTGTTCATCATCGAGTTGCAAGACGGTCGGTACTGACCCGTGCCAACGTAGCGACTGCCCTGCCAGGTGCCTTGCATGCCGGTCGCGCCCATGTCGGGCACCTTCAAGCCCTTCTGCGTAGTGCCGAGCCACAAGCTCCATTTGCCGTCCGTCGTGGTGCAGTTGCCGGCCGAGTTCACTTCGGCGTCGGCCGCGCCGCTCGCGCCGCAGCTGGCCTTCTGGGCCGGGCTACCGCAGCCGGTTTGGCTGCCGTACTCGTCGGCGAGCTGATGAAATCCGTGTCCACCCTCGTGCAGCGCAGCGCCCGGCGCGTCCTTCCCGCCGCCTGACCACAGCATCAAATAGCTGCCGGTGTTTTCCCATTTATCTTGATTGAGAACGACGGCCTTCCAATCCACCTCGAAGGTCGCTGGCACCTTGGCCTTGATGTAAGCGTTGACCTTCGTCGAGTTGACCTTCGCCAGGCGATCGCCGCCGTTACCGCCGTCGAAGGCAGTCTCGCCGTTGCCGATGCCGTCGGTGGCGCTGACCGCCTTCATCACGCAGATGTTCACGAAGTTGCGGTAGCGACCGTACGGCTCACCGCTCTCGGCTTCGAAACGTCGCTTGAGGGCGGCGGCAATGTGCGTCTTCAGCGTCGTCTCGGCGGTGGCGGCGGTGTAGCCGTCAGCGAGGATCACGTAGTTGACGCGATTCTTCGGATTGCCGTGGTTTTCGACCGCCCAGCCTTCCGCACCGCAATCGAGCGGAGGCACGCCTGGCGCACCGCCCGCGCCGCCGGCAACGAAGCCACCACCAGTGCCGCTGCCCGCGCTTCCGCCCGCGGGCGCACCGCCAGTCGTGGTCGCCTGACCGGCTGACCCCGCAGTGCCGACGACGCCGCTACCGGCTGTGCCGGGAGCGGTTCCAGCATTGGCGCTGCTACCGCCGCTCGAGCTACCGGCGCCCGGCTGGTTCGTCGAGCTCCCGGCCTGACCCGGATTGCTGCCCGCAGTGGCTGCATCTGGGTTGCCGTCCTCGGCGGAGCCGCAGGCCAAACACGAGACGAGAACCAGTGGCAGCGTTAGCTTAAAAGACATGCTCTTTTCCTCGGTGGATGCGACGAGCTCGAGCCCCGCGAACAATCTCGTCCGGAAAAATTCACTCAGCCTCGAAGTCACAGGACGGTCGAGAGCGTTGTCAGTCAGGTGGTCGATCCCTCAGTTTTTCGGATCAGAAATCTCCGGCGCGCACCACCGTGCGAATCCCAGCGGAGAAACACGCACTTCCGCTCACGGCGAGACGCAACGCCCACCGATCGGTGATTTCGCGTCTGCCTGGCAGGTTCCTGCGACAGCGGTCGAACACTTCGCGGGGCAGCTCGGCATGCTGCAGTCGGCGTCAAACCAGCCATTCGCGACGTTCGAGAGGTTCTCGATCGCAAACGGATCCGCGGGTTGGATAAAGACGCGACACTCACAACCTGGCGCGGCTGCGGCAGCGTTGGTGCATTGCGAGCCTGTGTTGGGCTTGCATGCGAGTTGCTTGTCGAGCGCGGCGGCGTACTCGGACTTGATCATCGCGCAAGCCGCGTTCGTTGCCGCGCCGGAACTGCCACCGCTGCCGCCAGCGCTTCCCGCACTGCCACCAGCGCTGATGCCGCCTGACGAAGCGCCACTGCTTGGCCCGCCACTCGCGCCGCCGTCACCTCCTTGCCCGCCGACGGTGTTGGCGGGAGAGCTCCCACCCGCAAACCCACCACCACTGCCTGACGTCCCGAGACCGCCTGCGCCAGGTAAAAGCGTGGGCGGATGCCCGGCATGGCCCGCGCTTCCGCCGACGTTGGCGCGTGGCGATTCGCCAACCTCGTTGGGCGACGAACACGCAAACGCGGTCACGCTCAACAAGAACCAGCCGAAAACCTGAAGGCGAACCCGAACCCGACGAGCAGAGAACGATGAACCCATGCGATGCACAGTGACTGGTCACCGGGATCACTGATCAGATTCGCACGGAGTAGACCGGCCGAGTGACGGCAGCCTAGACTCGCGTGCGGCCGCATTCATGAAACATCACGTGGGCATCTTCCGGCTGTGTTGCGTCGCGTTCACACTGCCGCTCTGGATCGTCCCGCATCCGCCGCTCGTCGATCTGCCGCAGCATGCCGCACAGGTGGCAATCCTCCGCGATTTCACGAAAGAAGGTCTGCACTACGCCGATGTGTTTCGGATCAACTGGCTCACGCCGTACCTCTTCGGCTACTTGTTGACGTGGCTCTTTGCACTAGTGATTCCGATCGCCACGGCGCTCAAGCTCGTGCTCTCGCTCAGCTTGGTCGGCACCGGTCTGGTCGGCGACGCGATGAACCGCGCGCTCGGTGGGCGAGCCTCGTGGAGCTATTGCCTGCTGCCTGGCTTGTTCTCTTCCTCGTTCTATTGGGGCTACTTCAACTTCATCGTGTGCATTCCGCTTACCCTCGCGCTGATTTGGGCCGCGGTAAGTTACGCGGCTACGCCGACACGCCGACACGCCGACACGCCGACACGCCGACACGCCGAGGCGCCATCATGCTTGCCGTCTTCGGCACTCTCCTGCTCGGCGGACACGTGCTTGCGGTCGCGCTCTCGTCGGCTATCGGGGTGACCGTTACTGCCCTGGAAGCGGGCTGGTCGCGCAAAAAGCTGCTCGCAATTTGGCCGTTCGTGGCACCCGCGCCGATCGCATTGGCGTGGGCATGGCAGACCAGCGGTCACGATGAGGTGGCGGCGTCGCCCACCATGTGGGCCAGCTTGGGCGAGCGCATCGCTGAGCTCCCAGCAGAGTTGACGATCCTCGCGGATCGTCCGCTCGCCATAGCGCTGGCCATGCTCGCGGTAGCAACGCCATTCTTGCTCGGTGCGCGACCGCGGCGTGAGCCAGCGCGCTGGGCGCCGCTGGCGGTCACGCTTGGTATTTTCCTAGCAACTCCAACCCTGCTCGCCTCCGATTCGCACAACCGGCTACGCCATGCTGGTGGCGCTGGTCTTCCTCGGTTGTGCGGCGCTCGAAAGCTGGGTACCGGCCACGTCAGCCGCGGACTCGTCACCGCTTTTGACTTGGCTGCGCAAGTGGGGCGCGGTGGCGCTGGGCGTCGCGCTCACGCCGCTCACCTGGGCACGCGACGTGAGCTGGCATGACGAACGGTCGCTGCAGCTAGCGATGATCGCTGACCGTCCGGATGATCCGGAGAGCGCGCTGGCCGCCGGCATGTTGGCCTTCGAAGAAGGCGACCTCGAACGTGCTTACCCGCACTGCAAAGCCTACGCGGACGTCCGTCGCGATTCCGACGGCGCCAACCTGTGCGTCGGCTCGTGGCTACTGACGCACCAAAAGGCCGCTGAAGCGCTCGCGTATCTGCGACCCTACACGTTGGCGCGCCCTGGCAAGCCGAGCGCGCGACGCACCTTCCTCTTCGCGCTGCTCGCCACGCACCGCACCCAAGAAGCCGCCGCCCTCGTTCGGGACTGGTCGGGCCAGTTTCCGGGCGCTCCCGAAATCGAAGAAGCGCGACGGGCGCTCGCAAACCTGCCCTAGCTCGAGCCACGCCCCGTGACGCCCAGTGCGGCACTGAACCGCTGATCTGCGACCCGAGTCGAAAGTGTCCGGTGCGTCAGAGTGCCGCGCTGCCCGCTATTGGCATCACCCAAAAGAGTGATGCCTTGCGAATGATGACGAATGTGTTTCGCGCACGGTGTGTCTTTACGAACACACTTGGAAACAGCTGCCGAACATAAACTAGTGACTCCGCGCGGGACGGCACGCTCGATTGTGCTTCACTCCGGCATACGGGGACGATGAAATTGTCGGTTCAGAAGATCGAAGGAACCGAGCAGCTCAGGGCGCTCGCCACTGAATCGGATCGGCTTGCGCTCGCCTCTCGGCCACGGCTCCCGTTCGCGACCAATGACTGGTTGGCCTTGTGGTGGCAACACTTCAACGAAGATCGGTCGTTGGTGCGCGACCGCTTCTTCGTGCACACGATCCGTGACGAGGACGGCCGCCTGATCGCGCTGGCGCCTTTGATCCTGACGGAGCGACCCGCGCGCGGCCCGCTGCGGGTGCGCGTCATCAGCTTCTTTGGTAGTGACAAGAACATCACCGAGCTGCGCGGCTTGGTGTGTGCTCCCGAGCACGAGGGCGCTGCGACGGGCGCATTGCTGGCGCACCTGATGGCACGTAGCCGAGAGTGGGACTGGTTCGTATGGGGTGGGGTCCGAGCCAACGCCGAGGCGCACCAGGTATTGACTGAAACGACCGGCTTCGTTTGGCGCCGTCAAACTTCGAATCACGTGGTTGGGCTGCCCGACACCTGGGAAAAATTTCGGGCGACGCGTTCGCGCAACATCAAGGAGTCGCTGCGCAAGTGCTACAACTCGTTAAAGCGCGAGCAGCTCTCGTTCACCTTTCACGTCGTCGACGACGCGGCACTTCTGCCGGCAGCCTTGGAACGCTTCTTTCAACTTCATGCGCTGAGAGCGCGCGCGACGCACCTCGTGGACCACGCGGACTATTTCGTGAACTCGCCCGCCAAGAGTCTATTGTTGGGGTTGGCGAGCTCGCCTGAGCGAGTGCCCGCGCTCCGGGTCTTCGAGCTGCGCATCGGGACGGAGCTGGTGGCGTCCCGAGTCGGGTTCGAGCTGGACGACGAGCTGTACCTGTACTTTTCCGGATTCGATCCCAAGTGGGCG
This sequence comes from Polyangiales bacterium, assembly GCA_038252755.1. GTDB lineage: Bacteria > Myxococcota_A > Polyangia > Polyangiales > Polyangiaceae > PMG-095. The sequence goes on from JBBSAB010000043.1 coordinate 31,052, forward strand.
CGCTACAGCGTGATGACCACGACCGTCGCCGAAGCCATCAAGTGGGCGATCGCGCGCAAACTTCGCGTGGTCAATCTGTCGACCGGGACGGACCTCTCCAAGACGCGTTGGGGTGGTGAGGTCGTCACGACCTGCGATGGCGTGCTGACGTCGTCGTCACGCCGTGCGCTGCTCAAATGGGAGCTCAGCAAAGCGCTCAGCAGCCACGCCCGCAGCGCGAAGCTGCTCGCTCGCTTGGTACGACTTGCGCAACGTCGCGGCTAGCGTCTGCGGGGAGCGTTGATGGTCAGCGCTTGCGGCGACGATTCGTCGTCCGACAAGCTGGGCAACCAAGGCGGTGCTGCAGGTGCCGGCGAGCAGGACCACCCAGGAGGCGCCCCTGCCACGTGTGAAGAGCAGGCCGATTGCGAGAGCTTCGGCGATTGCCCGACCAGTCTCGACGACCCCGGCGCCGCCAACTAGCGCATCGGCGCCAAGATCAGACAGCCGAGCGGCGGCAGTTGCAGCTTGATCGAGTTTTGGCGGCCGTGCGCTGGGATCGGATCGGTCTCGATCACGGTCGTCGTCTGGTACTCGCTGCCGCCAAAGCGTAGATCGTCGCTCGAAAGCCTTTCGACATAGCGGCCGGAAGTGGGCACGCCGATGCGGTAGTCGTCGCGCGGCACCGGCGTGAAGTTCAGGACGACGATCACGTAGTCGGCGCCGTCTTTGCGCATGAACGACAACACGGTGTTTTCACGATCGGTGCAGTCGACCCACTCGAAGCCCTCGCTGGTCGGATCCCCACGCCACAGCGCGGGCGTGGCCTTGTACAGCTTGGCTAGCTCCGCGATGTAGTCTTGCAAACCCTTGCGCTGCGGGTGCTCCGCGATGTGCCAATCCAAGCTGGCGTCGTGGTTCCACTCGTTGTGCTGGGCAAACTCGGTGCCCATGAACATCAGCTGCTTGCCGGGGCGCGTGAACTGGTACGCGATCAAAAGCCGCAAATTGGCCAGCTTTTGCCAGAAATCGCCGGGCATCTTGTCGATGACCGAGCCTTTGCCGTGCACCACTTCATCATGGGAAATGCTGTTGATGAACTTCTCGGTGTACTCGTACAGCATCGAGAACGTCAGCTGGTCGACGTGGAATTTGCGATGCACCGGCTCTTTCTGAAAGAAGCCGAGCGTGTCGTGCATCCAGCCCATGTTCCACTTGAAGTCGAAGCCCAGGCCGCCCTCTTCCGGCACCCGCGTGATGCCGCCCCACGCCGTCGACTCTTCGGCGATCGTGAACGCGTGCGGTGCCTCCTGCTTGATCACCGCGTTGCACATGCGAAGGAACTCGATCGCATCGATGTTCTCGCGCCCGCCGTACGGGTTGGGCACCCACTCGCCGTCCTTGCGGCTGTAGTCGAGGTAAAGCATCGACGCGACCGCGTCCACGCGCAAACCGTCGATGTGAAACTCTTGCAGCCAATACAGCGCGTTGGCGACCAGGAAGTTGCGCACCTCCAAGCGTCCGAAGTTGAAGATCAGCGTGCCCCAGTCGGGGTGCTCACCGCGGCGCGCGTCTTCGTGCTCGTAGAGCGCGCTGCCGTCGAAGCGGCGCAGCGAAAAATCGTCCTTCGGAAAGTGCGCCGGCACCCAATCCAAGATTACCCCAAGGCCGTGCTGGTGGCAGTAATCGACGAAGTAGCGGAAGTCATCGGGTGAGCCGTAGCGCACCGTCGGCGCGAAGTAGCCGGTGACCTGGTAACCCCACGACGGATAGAAGGCGTGCTCGGCGATCGGCATCAGCTCGATGTGCGTGAAGCCGAGCCGCAGACAGTGCTCGACCAGCCTGGGCGCGATTTCTCGGTAAGAAAGCCAGCGATTGCCCTCTTCCGGGACGCGCGCCCACGAGCCCAAATGCACTTCGTAGATGTTGACGGGCTCGCGCTGGATGTCCTTGCCAATCCGCGACTTCATCCACGTGTCGTCACGCCAAGCGTGCGTCGACACGCTGACGCGCGAAGCCGTGGCGGGCGGATGCTCCATCTCGCGCGCGAGCGGATCCGTCTTCAGGCGCAGCGCGCCGTCTTTGGTCTTGAGCTCGAACTTGTAGAGGATGCCCGCGCCGACACCGGGCACGAAGATCTCCCAAATGCCGGAGCCGCCCAGCGCACGCATCGGGACCAGGCGACCGTCCCAGCGGTTGAAATCACCGACGACGCTGACGCGTTGCGCGTTCGGCGCCCACAGCGCGAACGCCACGCCTTGCACGCCGTTCATCGTCTTGGGGTGCGCGCCGAGCGCCTCCCACAACCGGCGATGGTTCCCCTCACCAATCAGGTGCAGGTCGATCTCACCGAGTGAGGGTAGGAAGCGGTACGGGTCCTCGCGCTCCCAGGTCTGCCCGTCCGAGAACCGGAAGCGCAGCTTGTAGTCGATCGGCAGGCGGTGGCCGGCCAGGAACACTGCGAACACGCCACCCGCCAAGAGCGCCATCGGCCACGAGCTGCCGCCCATGACCACCTCACACCCCGTCGCATCGGGATGGAACGCGCGCACGACCAGGCCAGAGCCGCCACCGTGCTCCGCCGGGTGCGCACCGAGCACCGTGTGGGGCTCATGACAGCGATCCTCGATCAGACTGGTGAGCTTCTCGACGTCCCCCAACAAGACTGGGTCGGAAGATTGAAAACCTGGGGTACGGATAAGGGAAGCCATCAGTCGAGGAGGTAGCAAAGCAGCACAAGTGAGTGCGGCGCAACATTGATCCCGCTGCCTTTTTGGATGCGTTGCGTCGCCTGAGCGGTGTTGACGACCTCTTGCCAGTGGCCCTTGTGCGGCAAGTTCGGCAAGGCGAACTTGTGCGAGCGATTGCTGGCGTTCAACAGCAGCAGCAAGGATTGCCCTTGGTTCGGCCGGCCGCGCTCGTCCACGTCGTCGGATGCCTCACCCGGGATGAGCATGCCGAGGATGTGGTTTTTGGGATTACCCCAATCTTCCAGGGTCATCTCCGCGCCATCCGGCCGGACCCAAGACACGTCTTTGACGCCGTGAGCGGAAACGGCGCCGCCTGCGAAGAAGCGGCGGCGACGAAATAGCGGATTGGTGCGCGTGATCGCGAACACCTTTTTGGCGAAATCCAGGAGCTCTGCCTGCGCTGGATCGAGATCCCAGGACAGCCAACTCAAGTCGTTGTCCTGGCAATAGGCGTTGTTGTTGCCCTTCTGGCTGCGCGCCATCTCGTCGCCGTGGGAAATCATCGGCACGCCTTGCGAGAACGCCAGCGTCGCCAGCATGTTCTTCATCATGCGCTCGCGCAGCCGCGAGACCTGCGCGCTGCGCGTCTCGCCCTCGACGCCCCAGTTCTTACTGGCGTTGTCGCTGTTGCCGTCGCGGTTGTCTTCGCCGTTGGCGTCGTTGTGCTTGCGGTCGAAGCTAACCAAGTCTTTGAGCGTGAAGCCGTCGTGGCAGGTGACGAAGTTGATGCTGGCGTACGGTCCACGATCACCACCGTGGAAGATGTCGCTCGAACCGGACAAGCGCGAAGCCAGCTCCGGCACTTGGCCTTCGTCACCGCGCCAGAAGCGACGGATGCAGTCGCGGTAGCGGCCGTTCCACTCCGCCCAACCCGGCGGGTAGCCGCCGAGCCGATAACCACCGGGCCCAAGATCCCACGGCTCGGCTATTAGCTTCACTTTTTGCAAGACCGGATCTTGCTGCACGAGCGCGAAGAAGCGCGAGAACGAGTCGAACTCGTACGGATCGCGCGCGAGCGTCGAAGCGAGGTCGAAGCGGAAGCCGTCGACGTGCATCTCGGTCACCCAGTAGCGCAAGCTGTCGAGCACGAGCTGCAGCGCGCGCGGGTGGAGCACGTTGAAGCTGTTACCGCAGCCGGTGAAGTCGACGTAGTGGCGCGGATTCTGCTGGTTGAGCCGGTAGTACGACGCGTTGTCGATGCCGCGGAAGCACACCGTCGGCCCATCTTGCGAGCCTTCACCGGTGTGGTTGTAAACGACGTCGAGGATGATCTCCATGCCGGCGCGGTGAAACGCCTTCACCATCGTCTTGAACTCGGTGACTTGCTCGCCGTGCGCGCCGGTCGCAAAGCGCGGATCAGGCGCGAAGAAGCCGATCGTGTTGTAACCCCAATAATTGGTGAGGTTCAGATCCTCGAGCCGCCGTTCACCGGCCGGGTGGTGAATCGGCAACAACTCGACCGCCGTCACCTTGAGCGAGCGCAGGTGGTCGATGATCGCGTCAGACGCGAGACCCAGGTACGTGCCGCGCAAATGACCCGGCACATCGGGGTGCCGCATCGTCATGCCGCGCACGTGGCACTCGTAAATCAGCGTGCGGCTCCACGGCACGTTCGGTGGGCGGTCGTCACCCCAGCTGAACGCCGTCTCGACCACGACCGATTTGGGCATGTACGCGCCGCTGTCGAGCTCGCTCTTCGATAGATCGCCGCCCGGATCGCGCATCCTGTAGCCGAACATCTCGTCCAGGCCGCGCACCTCGCCGGAGATTGCCTTGGCGTACGGATCGAGCAGCAGCTTGAGCGGATTGAAGCGGTGACCCTGTTCGGGCGCGTACGGTCCATCGACGCGGAAGCCGTATAGTTGGCCTGGCCGCACGTCGGGCAAGTAGACGTGAAAGACGCGGTTGGTCCGCTCGATCAGCGGGATTCGAATCAGCTCCTTTTCCGGCGTCGCTTGGTCGTAGAGGCACAGCTCAATCGACGTCGCGTGTTGCGAAAAAATCGCAAAATTGACGCCCTCGCCATCCCAGGTGGCGCCGAGCGGATAGGGAGAGCCAGGTCGAGTTCGCATACCAAAAAGTGAGGATCAGGAGCGGCGCGTGATACGGAACAGGTGCGCGACGCGTTCGTTGGGGTCGAGCCGGACGTAGTTGCGGGAGCCGCGCCAGGTGTAGCGCATGCCGGTCAGCAGGTCGTTCACCTCATACGGCTCGTTGGCTTCGATGCCCATCACGGCGATCGGTACGTCGACCATGGCTTCGTGGGCTTGGTGCGGATCCAGATTCACGATCACCAGTAGTTCATTGCCGGGCGTGTACTTCCTGTAGGCGAAGATGCCGTCGAAATCGGTTGCCACCATCTCGATGTTGCCGAGCTCGTGTAGCGCGGCGTTCTCGGCGCGAATTCGGTTCAGCTTGCTGACGTCTTGCTTGATGTTGCCGGGCGCGTTCCAGTCGCGCACGCGGATCTCGTACTTCTCGGAGTCGAGGTACTCTTCGCTACCCGATTTCACCGCGACGTGCTCGCACAGCTCATAACCGCTGTAGATGCCGTAAATTGGCGACAGAGTGGCGGCCAGCACCAAGCGGATTCGAAACGCCGGGCGCCCACCGTGCTGCAGGTACTCGTGCAGAATGTCCGGCGTATTCGTGAAGAAATTCGGCCGGTAGTACTCGACCATATCGGTTTTGGTCAGCTCGTTGACGTAGTCACGCAGCTCCCACGACGAGTTCTTCCACGTAAAATAGGTGTAGCTCTGGGTGAAGCCGAGCTTGCCGAGCGACTTCATGCGGTTGGGCCGCGTGAACGACTCGGAGAGGAAGATCGTGTCCGGATGCTCGCGCTGAACGTCGGCGATCAACCACTCCCAAAACACCAACGGCTTGGTGTGCGGGTTGTCGACGCGGAAAATCTTCACCCCGTGATCGACCCAATACAGAACGACATCGCGGCACGCGTTCCAGAGGTTTTCGCGATCTTCCGACCAGAAGTTGATCGGGTAAATGTCTTCGTACTTCTTCGGCGGGTTCTCGGCGTAGCGCAGCGTGCCGTCGGGGCGCTCGAAGAACCAATTCGGGTGCGCCTTCACCCACGGGTGATCGGGCGAGCACTGCAGCGCGAAATCGAGCGCGATTTCGATGCCGAACTCAGCGGCGGATTTGACCAGCGCGTCGAAGTCTTTGACCGTGCCAAGCTCGGCGTGAATACCGTCGTGGCCGCCATCCGCGCCGCCGATTGCCCACGGGCTACCGACGTCGTGCGGGTCACACGTGACCGAGTTGTTGCGACCCTTGCGGTGCGTGACGCCAATCGGGTGGATCGGCGGCAAGTAGATCACGTCGAAGCCCATCGCCGCGATTTCCGGCAGCCGAGCCGCGGTGTCGGCGAAGGTGCCGTGCTTGCCGGGTATCGTGCCCTGCGAGCGCGGGAACAGCTCGTACCAAGCGCTAAAACCAGCCTCGGCGCGATCGACGATCAACGGCAGCGGTTCGAGCCGCATGGCGTCGCCCGGCAAGAGCGGAGTGCGCACGGTCTCGACCACGTCATCGGCGAAGGCAACGCGCAGGCGTTCCTCCAGCGACAACAGCGGATCGGCCAGCTTCTGCGCGGCTTCTTTGATGCGCTTGCCAGCGTCGCCCTTGAGAAAGCGCGACTGCTTGAGCAAAATGTCCGCGCCCTCGAGCAGCTCGGAGCGCACGTCTTGGCCGGCGTTCAAGCGCTTGCCCAAGTCACTGCGGAAAGTACCGTAGCGATCGGGCCAGGCCTCGACTGTGTATTCCCAACGACCCAGCCGGTCCGCCTTGAACGACCCGAACCAGCGATCCACGTCGAAGTGGTAGGTGAGCGGCGAGCTGCGAAATTCGCTCGCCCCGACCGGCCGGTACAGGATGTGCGCGGCGATCAGGTCGTGACCATCTTTGAAGATGTTCACGCCGACATCGACGACCTTCCCGAGCAGGCGCTTGATCGGGTAGCGGCCCCCGTCCAGCTGGGGTGAAAGACTCTCGATAACGAGGCGAGGGAGCTCTGCTACGGCCGTGTCCATGCGGATTTTCGAGGGAGCTCAGCCACTTACCATCTTCGGCGCCGGACTTCACCGCGGACTTTGGCCGGCCCTCGGTTTCCGAAAGGTTGCCGGCAAAACCGAATGTAGTCCCGCCGAGCCCGCTCCTACCGTGGCGGAATCCGCAGCGAGATCTCGAAGCTGGCGCCGGTCGACGCGGGAGCTGCAAAGCCCATCTTGTAGAAGACGGCCAACAGGCACGTGCCGAGCGGCGTGCCGGCAAGGTCGCCGCCAGTCGCTTTGCTGTAGGCAACGCTACCCGATGGATCGATGCCGATCTTGAGCGACAGCGCGCCGCTCTGCTGATTTTTCGGATCCGCTAGACAGGCTTGCAGACGCTCCATGCGGCGCGTCACGCCACCGCGCACGTCGGCTTCGAGCATGCCGCGCGCTGTGACTGCCTCGATTTGCAGCGTGCCGGGTTGGCCCGCTTCAGCCGGGGCAGCGACACTCGGTGCAGCACTCGCGGCCGGCGCTTCAGACGCGGCTAGTGCGGCGGACGCGGACACGCTTGGTGCGGCTGAAGACGCTGCGACCACTTCAACCGGCGCCGCGCTCGCGACCGCGGCGTCGCTCGCCGATGGCGAGACTGCCAGCAACGCGCTGGGTGCGGACACGGGAGCTGCCGCTCGCGTCAATCGCGCGCCAGCCAACAGCGCCACACCCACCAAACCGAGCCCCAACGCCCGTTGTCCCAGCGTCAAGACGCCCACGCCGGCGTAACGCGCCCGCCCGGTGAACACAGCCAAGACCGCGGCTACCAGCGCAAACATCAACGCCCAACCGAAGCGCGCCTGCGAAAGCGAGCTCGAGCACAGATCCAAACTGGCGGAGCCAACGGCCGCCATGCCGAAAAACGCGCCGGACACGATGCCAGCCGAGCGCCGCACCACGCGCTGGCCGTCGCGCTCGAAGAGCGCCGCTTCAATCTTCGCCGCACCGACAGCGAGCGCCAGCACGGCGGCGATGCTGAACAACAGCGGCAACGACAGCTCACCCCGCGCGGCCGCCGGCACTCGTCCGTAGACGATGGCCTCGCCGAGCAATCCGAGCGCAGTGGCAGCCATCACGCGCGGCGTGCCGCGCAGCGGAGAGCTCTCGGACAAACCGGCGAGCGTCCACACCCCCGCCAGGCTTGCAGCCGCGCCCGCGCACAGAAGCAGCGTCGAAGGTGTGCTCATGACTTTCCGAAGATCGACCTCACCCTCGCCGCGCTACCTGCACGACGAAGCCTCGAGGACGCTAACACGCCTCCCGGGAGGGCTGATCGGCCTCATTTTCTGACAGTGGCCTGCTTAGCTGAAGCGCTTTCGCGTGTATTCCGTCATTGGGCCGGGCGGGACGCTGCTTTTCCGCGGCTCGAAGCGGCCACGCCAACTGCCGCCCCGGAGCCGGCGCTTACCGCGGACTTTGTCTTCGTCCATGGCGTAGGTCTCGGCCTCGGTGCCATCCGCTAGCGTCACGACAACGCGCCGAAACAGGGCTGGGCATTGGTGATGGACGTCGAGCTTGAAGCGCAGCTCGCGGCTGACGCTGTACAGCTCGCCCAACACTGCCACCTGACCGCCTACCAAAAGCACCGGGTAGAAATTCAGATCGACCAACGTATGCTGAGGAAGAGTGTGCGCCTCTCCCAAAAAGGCAGCGCCATCGAGCAGCGCGTGCTCCCTCTCACCTTGGAGGAGCAGGCCATACACGAACAGGCGAACGGCGGGCGCTGCGGGCTCCATGGCTCGAAAATCCGCCAGACGCGGGAACTTCGCAAGCCCAGCATTGTCTAGGCTGGTTCTTGCGCAATAATCGGAGGCTAGATGCGGCTGGGTAAAGATGTGCTCGACGCGGACCTCTACGGGGAGCTGGGGTTGTTGCCGGACGCGACCGAGTCGGAGATTCGGGTCGCCTACCGCCACCGCGCACGTGCCAGCCATCCGGATCTGAACCAGGAAGATCCGGAGGCGGTGCCGCGCATGACGCGGCTGAACGTCGCCGCCAAGGTGTTGTTGGATCCGGCCATGCGCCGCGCCTACGACCGAGCGCCTCGGGGCGCCCAGAAGCCGAACGGCAGCGCGCCGCGCCACCAGACGGTCGCTGGGCCAGCCCGCAACGCCGCCTGGTTCGAGCGCCAAGAGCAAAGCGCCGACAACGAGTGGGCGCCGCCGCCGCCCGCGGCACGCGAAGAGCGGCGCAGCTTCGGCAATTTCTTCGGCGAGCTGCGCAGCCGCGACGGCCAGCTCAGCCTACAAGTGCAAGAGCTGGTCGAGTCGCTCAGCGTTCGGCAGCAGATCAGCGTGGCCGCGTTGTTCTTCGCGCTCGCGCTCGGCTTGATCATCATGTCGCGCCCGACCGCGCTGGTCGGCGACGGCACGCAATCGGCGACCGTCAACCTCGGCGTTTATCCGTAGCGCCGCGCAGTCCGGCGCTACGCCACCCGTATCACGGAACCTTCTGGTAAAGCGACAGCGCTTCGATCGCGATGTGACGGACGTCGCGCGCCAGTTGATCGTCCTCGTCTGCGTCTTGGCTGCGACTGACAATCTGCACCAGCGCCTCGCGCGCGCGACGTAGCTCGAACGCCAACCAATGCACGTCGGCTTCGCAACCATGCGCGGTTCCGATGTGCCCGCCTTCGATGTCGCGCAAGCGCCATTCGGTTTGCGTGTTGCCGTCGAGTTGCTTGCCTGCGCCACCGCAGTCAGGGCAACGGCTCGGGCCGAAGTCGTCGACGACCTCACCCTTGCCGTAGCAACTGAGGCAGTCGGCAGCGCTGCTAGATTCCTTCATGCCTGATGGCTTTGAGTGGGGACGGGCTCATGATTCGTCATTCATCACATCGGGGCTGCCGCGCCGCAGCTTGCTTTGCAGAAACTGCCGTGTCTAGCGGGGTCAAGCCGTCCGATCGAGATTTTTTCATGGGGAGATCGGGAGATCGGGAGGTTTTGTTGTTCGAGCCGCACGACGCCGCGCGGTGACTGCGCAGGCGCCGTTCGACGCCGTCCGTCGCGAACCCAAGAAATTCTCGCTCCCGATCTACCCGCGCAACAGCGCGCACTAACCGAGGATGTCGGTGCGGCCCTTGCGGATGCGATCGGTCAGGCGGCGCATGCTCACGGTGCGAAACACGGCTTCGACCTGCGGCACGAGCGCGGCTTCGTCGCCCTTCTTGAGGAAGGCGCCGTCGAAACCGTGGGCCCGGTAGCGCGCGGCTTCGTCGCGATCGGACGTGTACAGGTAGAACAAGCAGGTGTTGTCGCTGGGTTGCGCGTCACGCAGCATGCCGACCAGCTCGGTACCGTTCAGCCCGGGCATGTGAAAATCGATGATCGTGAGATCGGCGCCGCGCAGTAGGCGCACGGCGACGTCGGGGCTGGTGGTCGTGCGCACGTCGTAGCCGCGCTCCGCCAGACAGGCGCGGATCTGCTCCAAGATCGTCCAGCTGTCGTCGACGACGACGACGCGGCCCTGCGTATCTGCCGGGGGCATCAGCGAGCTCATGCCGAAATCCTAGTCGAAAGGTTGGGCGATGCGCGGGTGATCTCGAATCTGGCGCCGCCTGTGCCCGACTTGCACACGCGCAGCGCGAAATCCGACGACGCGAGATCCCGGACCACTGCCGAAAGTCCCATGCCACGGCCGGACAGCTCGTTGTCGACGGTCGCAGGCAGGGGCGCAGCTTGCCGAAACGAGCCGCTGTCGGCGTCATCCGGCGACAGCGCGCGACCGAGCGCACCTTCGAGCAGCGGATTGGCTTCGACGCCGACGCCGTCGTCCTCGACGTAGATCAGCGACGCTAGCTCGCCGGGCTCCGCCACCGCGCCGACAGTGACGACGCCGACCGCCACCTTGCCCTTACGTTCGCGGTCGTCCGGCGCTTCGATACCGTGCGCAACCGCGTTGCGCAGCAGATGCGTGAGCGCTCCGCTCAGGACGCGCGCGAGCTTTTCCGGCACCAGCGCCTCGCGGCCCTCGATCTCGAGCCGGGCGCGCTTGTTGACCGACTCGGCCCAGCGCACCGTGCGATCCGCAAACGGCGCCATCAGCTCGCCCAAGCTGCGCGCGCTCAAGCGCTCCGACAGCGCGCCGAGCCGACCGCCTTGCGAGGCCGAGAGCCGGCACAACTCTTCCAGATCTGGCCGACGCACGGTGACTTGCTCCAGCACCGCGCGGCCGATCGGCGAGGCTTCGACAAACAGGTGTTCGGCTTCGTCGAGCAGCGGCTGGGCCCGCTCGAGCGGCCGTTCGACGTCGTCGGCCACGAAGCGCACGTTGGCGGCTTGCTGCGACAGCGCCAGCGTTCGAAGTTGGCTGAGGCGTGCCTCCAGGCCTTCCAGGTGTAGCGCCAGCTCGTCGAGCCCGAATACGCGCGCTTCGCCGCGCAAAGTGTGGACGTGACCGAAGCACTCGTTGAAGTCCGAAAGCGGCAACGTGGTGCGGCCGCTGCAGAGTGCGAGCGCACGCACCAGCCGTTCGCGAGCGCCGCGCAAGAAGCCGACGAACTGCTGGCCACCGCCGGCCACCAGCCGCTGCATCGCCGCCATTTGGCGGGCATGGCTCTGACCTTGCGCCACGACCGTCTCGGCCAAGCGGTGCTTCTCGGTCTCGTCACTGGCCAGCAACATCACGCGCTGAACCACGCCCTGACCCTCGATCGGCCGAAACTCCAGCGCCAACACGCGCTCGTGTTGGGGTCCGGCCAAGCGCACTTCGGGGGGAGCCAGCGCGAGCAGCTCGGTAAAGTGCTCGGCGCGGGCGTCGAACACCAGCCCAAGCCAGTCGTCGAACGCCTTCAGCTCTGCGTCCCAGCCGCCACGCCCGCTGTACAAGAGCTCGCGAATCGAGGCGCCTTCGAGCTGCTCGAGCCCGAAGAACTTGCGGGCTTCGCGCGACTGCGCGCCGACCACGCGACCGTCGCGATCGAACACTACGATCGCTTGGCGCATGTGGTCGAACAGCTCGCGCAAGCTGCCCAAGGCTTCGGCCAGGCGATCTTCACGGTCGCGAATCGCGCTGCCCATCGCCTCGACGCCGCGCGCCAGGCGCCCGATTTCGTCATGGTGGTCGACCGCGACGCGCACCTCGCGCTCACCGCGCTCGAGCCGCCGCACGGCCGCGATCAGCGCGTCGACGGGCCGCACGACTTGGGTGCGCGTCACCGTCAGAAGCACGCCGACGGTGCCAAGCGCCACCGCCAAACAGAAGAGCAAGATACGCATCCGGCCGGCGAGGTAAGCGTCATTTTCGCGCGCGAGCGAGAACTGCAACTTGGCGCGCCCGACCAGCTGTCCGTCGCCACCGCGGACATTGCGGCTCACCTCGATCAAGTCAGCCAGCCGCGCGCCGCCGTGGCGAGCCTGCTCGCTACCGAGCGTGCCGAGCAGCTTGCTGTCGGCGGCGTGCCACACGCCCGCGAATAGCAAATCGTGATTTTGCTTGAGGTGTTGCAACTCGACCTGCACGGCGTCGGCGTCGCCGAAGTCGAGCGGCGCGCGCAGCGACTCGGCGAACAGGTCCGCGACCATGTCGCTCGATTGCTGCTTGGCCAGGACCAGCGCGTCGCGTTCGCGGGCAGCGCTGAAAAAGAATGCCACGACACTCGCCAGGGTGACGACCAGCACGACCGCCGCTGCGAGCTTTGAGCCGATCGAAAAGAAACGCCCCGACGCGCCCGGCGTCACGGAACGTGGCAAGAGCGGTAGCGGCGCTTCGCTGACCCCCGGCCCCGAATCTCGGCCAACTTGCGACATGACTGAGCTGCGCAATATACCCGATTTACCCGGATGCCGTTGACGACCGCCAACGTTACGTAGAAAACTCACACGCTTATGGGTCGGCGCTTGCTACTGCGGGTGGCGCTTGGTTGCGTCACATGCGTGCTCGTCCCTTGCCTCGTCCCAAGCGGCGTCGCGTTGGCGGATGAGGACGTGGCCGTGCCGGTGCCGCTGCAGATCGAGCTTTTGCTCAAGGTGGCGGGCTACGACAAGAACCTAGCTGCGCGGGCGCCCAGCGTCGTGCGCGTGCTGGTGCTGACCAAGGGTGGCAACGCCCAGTCGTCGCGCGTCGGCCAAGCAGCAGCGCGTGCGCTCGAAGGCAAGACTGCAGGCAACCGCCCGGTCGAAGTCGTGAGCGGGGCGTTCATGGGCGGCCCGGCGCTGGCCGCCCATGTCAAAGAGGGCAAGCTGGCAATCGTTTACGTAACGCCCGGCTTCGACGCCAGCGAGATGAACAGCATCGCCATGTCACTTGCGGGCGTGAGCGTGCTGTCGGCCGGGGCGCTGACGCGCTTCATCGACGACGGCGTCGTGCTCAGCTTCGAGCTGGTCAGCGGCAAGCCCAAGTTACTCGTGCATTTGAAGCGCGCTCACGATCAGAGCGTGGAGCTTTCGTCCCAGGTCTTGAAGATCGTGAGGGTCATCGAATGAAGCACGCCGCGCTCGCGCTCGTCTTGGCCGCCGTGGCCTTGCCTGCTCGGGCATTCGCTCAAGAAAGCCAGGACACCTCCGAGCTCGAGGGCTTGCTCAACACCTCGGTGGTCAGCGCGCCGTCGAAGACGAACGAGGCCGTCAGCACCGCGCCCGCGGCATCGGTCGTGCTAACCGCCGAAGATTTGCGGCGCTACGGCATCCGCTCACTCGACGAAGCCATCAACTACTTGGCCTACGGCATGGCGACCGAAAAGGCCTTCCAGTCGACTGAAATTGGCGCGCGCGGCGTGCTACTCGGGAGTGACTTCGGCAGCCACGTGCTGTTGATGGTCGACGGTCACGTGCTGAACGAGAGCTGGAGCGCGACCGCGTATTTCGATCGTGCGACCACGATTCCGTTCGAGCTGATCGATCATATCGAGCTGGTGCTCGGCCCCGGCTCGGTGCTGTACGGCTCGAGCGCGATGCTCGGCATCGTGCAAGTCGTGACCAAACGCGCCAAAGATTTCCAAGGCGTTCACGTGGTAGTGGAATCCGAATTGCCGGTCTCGGTGCGCGGCGCCGTCGGCATCGGCAAGCGCTTCCAGCTGCTCGGCCGCGACGCCGAGGTCGTGTTCGAGCTCGAGCATTACGAGCAACATGGTCCGACGCTGAACTTTGGCCCAATCCAAGGCGACCCGGACAGCGTCACTGGCGAGCTTCGCAACTACGATCCGAACAAGAAAGATCGGATCTACCCGGCGGGCGTATGGGGTGGCCGAGGCAACGACGCCTACTTCACCAAAGCGCCATCCGCGTACTTGAAGCTGCGCGCCGGTGACTTCGAGGTCGCGCTGCGCGGTGCGCTCGACAAACGCACCTACCCGACCAACAGCGGCAATTTCGACGATCCGACCAGCTACGAACTCGATCGCTGGCTGAACTTGGACATCAAGCACACTGCGTCGCTCTCGGCGGTCGCGCAGCTGTCGACGCGACTGTACGCCGATAGCTACGACTACAATGAGTACTGGAGCAGCAACGGCGCCGAGGATTGCTTGGAAGGGCAAGACGCCGGCTGTCTGTGGCGGCTGCACGGCGCCGCTCAAAGCGTCGGCCTCGAGCCGCAGCTCACGCTCGACTGGTTCCAAGACGGCCGCGCCGTCACGCTGGTGGGTATCGACGGTCGCATCAAGCACATCGCGTCCGCTGTCACCTTCACCGACAACCTCACCGGCACGAATCCCGGGCCGCTCGGCGCCTACTCACCGACCGAAAAGGCGCTGGCCGCTTACCTGCAGCAGACGTTCTGGGCCACCAAGTGGGCGGCGCTCAACGCTGGCGTGCGCGCCGACATCGACGATCGTTTCGGCAGCGCGGTTTCGCCGCGCGCGGCGCTGGCGGTGCTGCCGTGGCGCGGCGGCACGCTTAAGGCGATCTACTCCGAAGCCTTCCGCGCCCCGACTGCGTTCGACATTTATTACAATGATCCGAGCACGCAGGTGCCAGGTGGCAAGGATCTCCGGCCCGAGAAAGTGCGCTCGGTCGAGGGCATGCTCGAGCAGCACCTCGGCACGCAAACGCTGCACGTGGGCGTGTTCCGTTCGTGGTGGGAAGACTTGTTGCTGTTGTCGCCAGTCGACTCCGAGCAATTACAGGCGAACATCGACAAGGGCCTGCTCCAAGCCGGTGTGGAAAACGGCTACCAAGTTCAAAACGTCTCGCGCGTTCGCAACGTGGGCTTCGACTTCGGCTTCGAAGGCTCGGCCGCATCGCGCAAGCTGCACTACGGTGTGAACGTGACTGAAGCCATCGCGCGCCGTGACGAGCCGAACCAAAGTGGCCAGTTGCTAGCGCTCGCCGCACAAACCTTCGGCAACGCGCGGATCGCCTACGATCTACCGAGCGGCTTGCCAACCGTCGCGCTCGTCGCACGCTGGGTCGGCCGCCGCCCAACCGATGTTTACGTCCCACTGACCGACGCGGAGCCAAACTCGAGCTTCGCCCAGCCCAGCGTCGAAGGGCGTCTCACGCTGAGCGGCGCCGTGCCGGGCCTGACCGGCCTCTCATATCGGCTGACCACGAACTACAACACCGCCAAGCGAACCCTCTACAGCACCCACGGCGGCACGCTGATCAGCGGCGGCCACGAATTCATCCCCACCGACCGCCTCCGTTTCGGCGCCGGCCTCCAATACGACTTCTGGCGCTGAGCTCAGCATCACCAGCACCGCGACGACCCGCCTGCCACCACGACCCGCCTGCCACCACGACCTGGCTGCAACCACGGCCTGGCCACCACGAGGCCGCGGTAGCCACATTTCAAGCGGACGGCGAAGGTCGTCGGCTAGCCCACCAGCTGGCCGCCAACACGCCGGGCGCCGTAGTGCTCGGCGGCGATAAGCGAGGACTGGGGGCGCGACGGATGGAGGGCGAGCGGGTAGGTCCGCAGACGGCGCGGGTAGGTCCGCAGACGGCGCGGGTGCGGGAAGGACGTCGTGAAAGAGTCGACGATGTGAAAAGCGTCACGAAAAAACCGGTGGGCCCCTTGTGAATCTATGGCCGTGAAGCTGGTAGAGCGATGGGGGTTGGGTCTGGTGGGCGCGGCGTTGGTCGTGAGGGCGGCGCGGACGCTACGGGGAAATCTCGCGAACGCTGCCCTTCTTGTACAGCAAGCCGTCTTGGCTGACGCCATCGCTGCGAAAGTAGACGCTGATGTTCGGCTTGCCGGTTTCCGACGCGTCACGCTCGGGAGCCACGGTGAGCTTGGCGGCGGGGTCGACGCCTTGTTTGCACGGCGTGCCACCAACGCCGAAGTTGGTGCCATTGTCCTCTAGCTCTTGCAGCTTCGTCCAGGTTCCGCCGCTCACGCCGTCGCTTTCATCGAGCCACAGCTCGAGCTTCACGTTGCCGTTCGGCAGGTCATAAATCAGGGATTTGTAGCCGATCCAAATGCCCTTCGGCATGCCGCCCGCCCATTGCGGCTTGCTCGACACGGCGACCGATTGCGGGTGGCTCGTCTCTTTTTCGAAATCGATCTTCCCGTCGTAGCGCATGCGCGCGTCGATGCCGCGCGTGTCGCACAGGTTCATGTCTTCTTTGCCGATCGTTCCGTGATTGGTGCGCGCTAATGCGACCAGGCCGCCCCACGGCGTGGCGGTGTCGGCGACGCGCTGGAAGTACATCGTGATTTCCACGTTGCGCCACTGCTCCAACAGTTGGGGGTCGTGCACGTACATGCGCGGCGTGTTCCCGCTGATCTTGAGGATGCCGGCGCCGTCGGTCGTGTACGTGGCATCGCCGTGATCGGCGTCGAACCACTCGTCTTGCGGATCCTTACCGGGAAACTGTCGCGCGATGCCGTTGTGCCACTTCGACGTCCATACTTTGCCGCCGGGCAGCGTCGGACACAGCATGGTGACGCCGTGCTCGTCTTTGCCGACGCCGGTCGCGCCCGCGCAGTGCTCGGCCGCGTTGCCGCCAGCGCCCGCGCTGCCACCTGCACCCGCGTTGCCACCTGCACCGCCGTTGGCCACTACGCCCGCTACGCCGGCGTTCGAGGCGCCAGCATCCGCTGCGCTACTTGACGAGCCCGAAGCACCACCGACTACGGCCCCCGCCATCCCGCCAGCTCCCGCGTTACCGCACGCGGCAGTCGAATACAGCAGCAACGACATCCACGCCACGCGCACAGTCATGCCCTCGAGAATGCCTCGAGTCCGCAAACGGTTCCAGATCTGTTGAGCCTACGGTGCCCACTTCAAGCCGTCGCAGCTGGTCAGCTCCGGTCTGGCTTGGCAAACCTTGGTTGGTTTGGCAGGCGCGGTGCACGAAGTGACCGGGATCGCTGACTCGTTGACGCCGCCAAAGCCGATACAACCGGCACCGCTGTACTGCTCCTTCCCACACGTGCAGAAGCTGTCGCTCAAGCAGCAGATACGACCGGCGGTCTTGCTGCATGAGCTTACGACCTCGGACAAGTTGCCGCGCGTCGTGTTGTTCACACCGGCAGTCTCGGGGCAGCTGCACGAGTCGCCCTTCTCACGGCACGCCTTGGGATCCGACATGCAGTTGCACTGCGTCGAGCCCGAGCCGCCCGAGTCTGAGCAACAGATCGGCTTCACCAGCCCGGCTGCCGTCGAGCACGAGCTGACGGTAACGTAGTCGGCGTTGACCTCTGGTGGTCTGTTGAAGCAAGCGCAGCTGCTGTTGTCCTTGGCCTTGGAGCAGTACACCTTGCCGCCGCCACCGCCAGGCGTGCCGCTACTGCTGCCGCCCATTGGCGTGCTGCCCCCGCCCAATGTGCTGCCGCTATCAGCGCCAGCGCAGTAGTCGAGCTTCGACCGAGCGTGTTTGTCCTTGCAGTTGTTTTTGTCTTCGCCGCTGATATCGCCGATTTTTTCGTAGTCCGTAGTACAGCGCGAGTACTCCGATCCCGACGCGGTCTTGACCACGAAGTCGTCGCCGTCCACGCAACTTTGGTAAGAGGCGC
This sequence comes from Polyangiales bacterium, assembly GCA_038252755.1. Taxonomy (GTDB): domain Bacteria; phylum Myxococcota_A; class Polyangia; order Polyangiales; family Polyangiaceae; genus PMG-095. Next base: position 48,735 of record JBBSAB010000043.1, read on the forward strand.
CAGACGAGCAGCTCTCGGCTGTACAGTCTTCGCTGCTGCAGCCGCCGCCAAACAGCCCGAATGCCAGTACCCAGATGCTCATGCGCCGCATGTGACTACTCTCCCATTGGCGCCTTGACGCAGACCGGTTTGGGCGGTTGATCCACGGCGGCGCCATCGGCACACCGGTAAACTTCGCCGATGATTTGCGTGCCAGTGTGGACCTCTCGCACCACCCAGATGCGCGGCTCGTCGGAAGCGACAACGCCGCCCGCCGTGCGTGACGGTGGTGGAGCGCAATTGACGAGGGCCACGGCGGCAACGAAGGCGCAGGCGATTCGCTTGAACATCATGACTATCCTGGGGGGTGAGAGGGCGGTAAAGGCGGAGCTGGTGGCAGGGCGGAATCACTAGACGATGCAGACGCGCTCGCACAGGCGCCGAGCGCGTCACCCAGCAGCGCAGCGCCCCCACCCGGGTTGGGACCGACCCCCATCCAGCCCGCCCCGAACCCTGCACCCGGACCGGGATCCGCGCCGACCGCCGTCGCAGCACCCGCACCCGCACCTCCACCCGACGCTTGGTCCGCCGCGATCGACAAAGGTCGGAACGAGGAGACCACCCAGTACGAGGACGTTCGCGAAAAGAAAGAGGAGCGCGACGCGCGCGTCGCCTTCGAGACCAGCACGCTCGGACTACGCTCGCGACTCCGCTTCTTCGTCGCAGCCAGCCTCGGCCTTCAGAACTATTCGGGTCTCTACTTCGACTACAACGACGAGCCGGTCACTTCGAACACCGGCTTCACGGTCCGCTCGGCGGCGCTCCAGAAACTGCTCGGCGCTGGTGCGCACGTCGGCGCGGGCATTCGTGGGTCGATCGCCGAGCACTTCGATCTACAAACCCGCCTCAGTCTGAGCTTCGCGCGCGTCAGTGGCCAAGCTTACTTGGACGGCGAGCAGCGCTCCGCGACCAATGCGGACATCGACTACATCAGTAACCACTACGACAACGTGAGCGCGACCTTGATCGGCCTGAGAGCAGACGGGACGATCCGTTGGCTGCCACAACTGATGGGCCCGCGCTTCTTCGTCGGCCTCGGTCCGTTGCTCGAGCTGAGCTCGGTCAGCGTGTCGACCAGCGGGTTGGGCGGCCCGTTCGCGATTCCGGCCATCGATATCAACGAGATGGTCGTCTCGGCCCACGGCCTACTCGAGCTCGGAGTCATTCTCGGTGCGCAGGAAGATTGGGAACTGGGCTTGCGCGGCAGCGCCGGTGCCGCGCTAGGCAACAACAGCAAAGACGTCGAGTTCGTCGGCGCCAACGTCGCGCGGGCGTTCTGAGTTAGTGGCAGTCGCCCTTGATCGTTCGAAGCGTCTGCGGTTGGCCGAACTTGATCGTGCCGTCGTACATCAGCTTTTCCGTGGTGCTTTCGACGGTGATTTCGTCACACAGCCCGAAGTCGCGATCGACGGTCCTGATCCGACGTTGCGCGCAACTACCCGCTGGTGTTCTGCACGACCGAAGACCGCAGCTACCCTCCGCTCGAAGCGGTCAGCGCCATCACGGCGTTTTTCGAGCTGCTCGAGCCGACGCGCTAACGTTGTAACCTACGCCCGCTCAATAGCTGCAGACGCCCTCGTCCGTACAAAAAGCGGCGTCCCAAGTGTCACATACGTCGCACTGCGGATCGGGTTGGCCACAGCTTGCATTGAGCCAGGTCGCACGGAAACGCCAGGCGCTCGATGCGTAGACAACCGAATTGCTCGGCACTGGGCAGCCACAGCGCAAGCTCGTCGGCATAGTGCCCTGGCAGGCGAGCGGATCTAACGGATCGCATCCTCGCGCGTGATTGATAACGGCAGCGAACGAGGCCGCGTAGCGAGCGCACATCAGCGCGCAAAGCCCGCCATCGCAGTCGAGCACGCCACCCGCGCGGCACGTGCAGACGCTGCAACCCTCGGTGAAGTGCTCACCCACCGGGTGGCTCTCGCCGTTGAGCTCACAACCGGCGGCGCCAGCAGCCCCAGCCTCGCCGACGGTGCCAGCAGCCCCAGCCTCGCCGACGGTGCCAGCAGCGGGGGCGCCGGCTGCGTTTTCGGCTGAGCCGCCTTCCGCATAACCACCCTCCGCGTAGCCCGCGACACCGAAAGACGCGCCGCCGCTACTGCTACCGCTCACGCCGGCACCAAAGCCACCCAACCCCAAACGGCCAGCCGCCGCCATCGTCGACGACCCCGCGCGCACGGATGGCGCATCGGCGCGTGCGGGGCCCGAAGCCGCTCCGCCTCCGTCCGACGCAACGCGATTCTGCTCGTCGGCGTCGAGTGTGCGTCCACCGCAGGCAGCGAACCAGACGCCGCACCACAGCGCCCCGAAGCCCATGCCGCGCTGCCGCGAACGCCGACCCAGCGTTGTCATGCCTACCGCTCAGGAAAGCATCGCCCCCCTGCCTTCGTCAACGGCCACGGCGTGTCCCTGAGTGGCCGCGCTTCCCGGGGTGGCAGCGGTTTTTCCGATGCGATCCTGCGGATTAACCGGCAGTTCCGTGAAACGCTCCTGTGCCGATGCGCGGTTTCTCTTAGGCTGGCCGCGTGAACGAGCCCAAGACACTGCTGCTGCGTGAAACCGGGATCGCGCGATTGGCGGATGGCAATCATGCCGTCAACGTCGGACCGATCGTGCTCGCGCTTGGTTTCTTGACCGAGGGGCGCGGCGACGATCGCGGCACGGACGAGCACGGCACGCCGTTGCCGGATCTGCTGAGCTTAGCGTTCGACGTCGTGCAGGCAATCATCTTGGGCGGCAGAGCCGCCGAGTATTTCCGCCAGGTGAAGCAAGATTTCGACGCGAAGTCGGGGCTCGAGGGGCGAAGCTCGTTGGCGCTCGCCAAGCAAGCCGCCACCGTGCGCCACCGCGCGCCGAGCACGCCCCTCGAAAAGGCCGCCAGCAACCTGCGCGATCGCCTGGAACAGTTGGACACGTTGGCACTCGACGCCGAAGCGAAAGCGCAACTGGCGAGCGCGCTGCAAGGCTTTCGAGATTTCGGTGCCGATCGCTGGGTCGCGGCGACGTCACATTTGTTGATGGCGCTGAACGCGCTCGACACCGAACAACCGAGCCGACCCGCGCGGCGCCGCGCCAAGCCCCATCAAGCCGCATCCGACGCCAAACCGTCCGCGAAGGCCAAGCACCGCGCGAAGGCCAAGCACCGCGCGAAGGCCAAGCCGCGCGCGAAAGCCAAGCCAGCACCGCGCGCTAAGCCGACACCACCTCGCGCCAAGAAACAGGCTTCGAAGCGCCGCTAGCCCCGTGTCGGCCGTGCATGCGGCCATGCAGCCACGGGGCAACGCTGACCAACTCGGTCGAGATCGGAGCGCCGAGGACGACTCCGCGCAAGCAAGTCGAGGTGGCCGTGGCCTCGACGACACGACACCGATCACACGGTCGGCGCGATGATCCTGACCGCGCTGCGTGCGGCCGCGACGGCTGACGCCGCGGGGCTCGCCACGGAGAAGCGGCGGTTCACGGAATCGCGTCGTTCACGCGTTCGAGCGCGGCCGTGCCGGAGTCTTCGGGATCCACCAAGTCGATCTGAGCTTTTTGGAGCTTGCCGGAGAGGTCGACGTTGACGGCTTGCCAGCGCGTGTACGAATCGAGCACCCAGATGCCGGATTCGCGCGTGCCGTTGCCGGACCAGCCGTTGCCGCCGAACGGTAGGTGCGCTTCGGCGCCGGTCGTGCTGTTGTTGATGCTGGTCATACCAGCGCGAATTTCCTCTTTGAAGCGCAGCATGGCGTGCGCGTCGCGCGTGTAAATCGCGCTCGAAAGCCCGTACGGCGTGCCGTTGGCGGTGCGGATCGCTTCGTCCAAGCCGTCGACCTCGATCAGGTTCACGGTCGGGCCAAAGCATTCTTCTTGGGCGACGCGCATGTCGATGCGCACGTTGTCGAATAGGCGCGGCGTGCCGAACAAGCCGCGCGCCGGGTCGCCGCTAAAGCCGGGCACGGTGTCGGCCGCGGTGATGCGCTTGCCGTCGAGCAAGAGCGTCGCGCCGTCGCTGAGACCGATACTGCGCTGCTCGATCCAGCGCTCCAAAAATCGTTGGTTGATGAACGGCCCGTAGTCATTCTGCTCGTCGAGCGGATTGCCGATCTTCAGCGAGCTGGCGCGCCGCACGAAGCGCTCGCGAAACGCCGGCAAGACGCGGCGATCGACGATGATGTTGCCGGCACTGGTACAGCGCTGCCCGGCCGTGCCGTACGACGCCCAGAGTGCGCCTTCGACGGCCAGCTCCAGATCGGCATCGGCCAGCACAACGAGCGGATTCTTTCCGCCCAGCTCGAGCGACGGCACCTGCAGCTGCCGCCCGCACACTTCGCCGATCTTTCGCCCGACCGTCGTCGAGCCAGTGAACGACACTTTGTCGACCAATCCGGCCTCGACGGCTTCGATCATGAACTCGCCCGCGCCACCCGCGCCCCCGCCGTGCACGATGTTCACGACGCCGCTCGGTACACCCGCGCGCCGCAGCAGCTCGAAGAACAACGCCGCCGTACCGGGTGCGTCGTCGGACGGTTTCCAGACGATGGTGTTGCCGCACAAAAGTGCGGGCACGATTTTCCAACTGGGTACGGCGATCGGAAAATTGCCGGCGGTGATCAGGCCGACGACGCCGAGCGGGCGTCGGTAGGTGAACAGCTCCTTGTTCGGCAGCTCGCTCGGCACCGTTTGGCCGTACAGGCGCCGGCCCTCACTCTGAAAAAACTCGGCCGTGTCGATCGCTTCTTGCACGCTGCCGCGCGCCTCACGCAAAGGCTTGCCAACTTCACGCGACACGAAGCGACTCAGCCGCTCTTTTTCTTGCGTGAGGAGCGCGGCGAGTCGCCCCAAAAGCCGCCCGCGCTCGGGCGCCGGAACGCGTGCCCATGCCACGGCGGCGGCCCGCGCCGCTTGGCAGGCTTCGAACACCTGCTCGCGCGAGCTCTGCGGAGCAACCGTCACCAAGTCGTCGCGATTGGCCGGATTGCGGCGCTCGAACACCGCCGTAACCGGCGCTGCCACGCCGCCCACGACGTTCGAAACCATCAGCGAATGCGAAAGCCCATCCTGCTGCGCGCGCGTTTGCATCAAAGCTCGCTCCTCTTAGTGATGACGTAAGACGCTTTAGGGGGTCACGGGAGCGCGGCGAACGGGCTCTTCGTCGGGCTTCGCCCAATCCGGCTTGACCCAAGCGCCGTCCGGCAAGGTGGTCGCTGGAGCCGCCGACGGCGCGTCGCTGACGGTAACCGGCGGAACCGTCGACTTTGCGGCGGGCCGCGCTTCGACCGGCGCCCCAGAAGCGCTCGGCGCAGGGGCAGGCGCGTCACCCGGCAAGAACTCGAGCAGCGGCTTTTCGGCGGTAGACGACGACGGCGCCGCCTTGGCCTTGATGCGCGGATCGCTCGGTTGCCGCACTGTGACCGGCAGCGGCGCCGGCAACGCGCGGTGCTGGTCCGCGTCGTCGTCGCTGTGCGAGCGCAGCAGCATGACGCCGGCGAGCAAGCCGACGAACAGCGCAGCAGCGGCGACGCCAATCACCAGCCCCGTGCCGTCGGAGCTGGGCAACGGCGCCGACAGCGGGCTCTTTTGCGTCGTGCTGAACTGCCGCTCGGTGAGCGCTGCAACCTCGGCCGGAGGCGCGACGACGGTGGCTGCGTTGGGCTCGGCGTCACCGGCGCGCAGCGAGACCGCACCCTGCTGCGTCACGATGCCGGAGGCGTGGAAGCCGGGGACTGGATCGGTCGGCGGTGTTTCGGGCGGTGGCGTGTCGCGCGAGGTGTCGGGCGCGCTGGTGACTTGAATGTCGGGCGCGGCGCGCGGTGATTCGCGCGAAACGTCGCGCGGTTCGAGCCCCAAGGCTTCGCGCAGGGCGTCGCTCAGCTCACGCGCGGTTTGGAAGCGCTTTTCGGGGTCGCGCGCGACCGCGCGGTTCCACCATGCATCGAAGCCGATCGGCACGCTGGCGATCGCCGACGGCTGCGGGATGTCGCGCACGCAGATCGCCAGCACGAGATCGCCCAAGCCCTCGCTGTAGAATGGGCGTTTGCCGGTCAAGCACTCGTACGCGATCACGCCCATCGCCCAAAGATCGGTGCGCGAGTCGACCGTACGGTTGCCCTGGGCTTGCTCGGGGCTCATGTAAAACGGCGTGCCGAGGATTGAGCCGGTGCGAGTGCGGGTGCCTTCTTCGAGCGCGTGCCGCTCGATCTTAGCCACGCCGAAGTCGAGCACCTTGGCGATCTCTTCGTCCTCGTTCTTGACGAGGAACACGTTCTCGGGCTTGAGGTCGCGATGCACGATGCCGGCTTCGTGCGCGCGCGAGATCGCGCGACCGATGTGCGACAGCACGCGCGCCGTGTCAGCCGGCGTCAGGCGCTTCACGCGCTTGATGCGCTGGGCGAGGTTTTCGCCCTCAAGCAGCTCCATCGCCATGAACGGTACTTTGCCGTCGATGCCGTAGTCGAGAATCTGCACGACGTGCGGGCTACGCAGCGCGGCCGCCGACTGCGCCTCACGCATGAAGCGTGACAGCGTCTCCTCATCCGGAATGACCGTGCGGTCGATGACCTTGATCGCGACCGGCGCGTTCAGCACCAAATGCTGCGCGCGCCAGATGGTGCCCATGCCGCCTTGGCCCAGCATCGTTTCAAGCCGATAGCGGCCGACGAGCACGTGGCCTGCAGAGACAGCCGATTCCGCCATGAGCTAAGGTCTTCGACCATAGCGCGGATTGCTGGGCGCGCCTATGATTCCGCCGCTATGAAATGCGAACGCATCGTCTGTGACTCGAAAGATCTGCCGGCGCGCGCCGCGGCGCGTATCGCGCTCGAGCTGACGAAGGCAATTGCCGAGCGCGGTCGCGCATCGCTCGCATTGGCGGGTGGAACGACGCCGAAAGCCACTTACGAGTCGCTGGCCGGTTTGCCGCTCGACTGGTCAGTAGTCGATATTTTCTTCGGCGATGAGCGTTGCGTGCCTGCTGACCACGCCGACAGTAACTATCGGATGGCCAAGGCCGCACTGTTCGATCGGATCACGATTCCGAGCGAGCGCGTGCACCGCATGCTGGGTGAGCTCGCCGACCGCGACGCCGCCGCGCGCAGCTACGAAGCGGAGCTGCCCGAGCGGCTCGACGTCGTGGTGCTGGGCATTGGTGAAGACGCGCACACGGCGTCGCTGTTTCCGGGCGCGGCCGCGCTGCGCGAAACGACGCGGTTGGTGTTGCCCGTCACGGGCCCGAAGCCGCCGCCCGAGCGTTTGAGCGTGACGCCGGTGGTGCTGCAGAACGCGCGGCTGTGCTTGGTGCTGGGCAGCGGCGCCGGCAAGGCGGAGCCGGTACGGCGCGCGTTTCAGGATCCGCTCGACATCGTGGCGACGCCGATTCAAATCGCGCGCGACGGCGTGTGGTTCCTGGACGCGGCAGCAGCCTCAGCGCTGGGCTGAAGCGAGCGCGTCGACGAGCTTGCGAATCGCCGACAAGCTGGCAGCGCCCTCGACCAGAAACGGCAGCTTCAGCACCGGCACGCCCAGCGTCGAAAGCCGCTCCAGACTTTGCGCTTGAACTTGCTCGCGGGCGGCACGACGAATGCCAGCCGCGAGCGCCAACGACGCCGGGTCGGTCTCGACCGGCTCCGCCAAGTCGGCCAGCCCGTCGCGCGTCACCACGTCGAAGATGTTTGGCACGACTTGGTTGACGATCACTGAAAGCAACGGCAGCCCGAGCTCGGACCGCAAGGCCGAGCACAGCTCCAAGCTCTCGTTGGTGGGCATTTCCTCGGGCAATGTCACCACCACCACGCCCGACTGCGCGGGATCGCGAAATTGCGCCCACGCGCGCTCGGCGTCGGTGCGAAGCACGCCGGGCGGCGACAATTCGATGATCGTCTTCGGCACGCGCAGCATGTCGAGCCCGTGACCGGTCGCGGGCGCGTCCAAGATCACGACGTCGAAGCGCGGCGAGCCGTCCGACAAAAGCTCGGTCGAGTGGTACCAAGCCTTGCCGAGCGCGGCCCACTCTTTGAGCCCGGGTGCGCCATGAAAAAAGCCGCGCACCAGCTTGTTGTCGAACAGCGCGCCTACCAGCCGCTCGCTCTTCAAGACCAAAGCGCCGTACTCTTTGAGCGCGACATCGGCGTCGAGCAGCACGCCGAACAGGCGCGGCGACAGCTCGGTGATCTGCGTCGGCAGCGCCGAGCGACCGAACAAGGCCGAGACGTGCTCTTTCGGGCTGGTCTCGGCGACCAGCACGCGCATGCCGGCGCGCGCAAAGCGTTCGGCGAGCGCGGCCACCACGCTCGTCTTGCCCACGCCGCCCTTGCCGGTCACGAATAGGAAGCGGCGCGCGAGCGCTAGCCCAGCGTCAACGGAGTTGGCAGTCACGGGTCCGGGAGTGCTTGAACTGAAAGATTCGGGGGCCACCAAGCGCTGATCTCGCTCACGACAGGAATAGACGACTTAGGAAGCTGTGCTAATGACGCGGTTCCCGGGCTACCGCAAACAAAGCTTCTTGAGGTCTCATGCGCCCTGCCGTTTCCGCCGTTTCGCTCGTCTGTCTGCTGGCTGTGGCGCCCATGTTGGTGGGTTGTGACGGGTGTCGCGGCGAGCCAGGTCCCAGCGCCGAAGAGCGCACCAAAGCTTTGGCCAGCGCCCTGGTGGCGCCCATGCCGTCGGTGGGCCGCGGCGCAGTCGACAGCATCGGACACCCCGCCAACGTGATCCCTGGCCAAGGGCCGAAGCGCGTCGAGTTCGCGGCGCCGCGCATGGGCATCCCGCTGCCAATCTTGCCCGGCCAAGGCATCGGTCCGGTGCGGTTCGGCGCTACCAAGCAGACGATCGAACGACTGATGGGCGCGCCGTGCGACGACGAAACCGAGACCTTGTGCCGCTACGTCGGCCGCGCTGTCGACTTCAAGCTCGAGGCCGGCGCCGCTACCGAAATCCGCGTGTCGCGCAAAGGCCGCGAAGCCAAGCGCGCCGCCGACGGTTCGATCATCGAGTACGGCTTCTTCAACGGCGCCATCTTGCCGGATTTGTACTTCGGGATGCAGCCGGGCGCTTTGCAGGAGCAGCTCGGCCCACCGCAAAAGATCGAAAAGATTACCCCGATCGGCAGCGACGGCTTTTCCGAGCGGCACATCTACGACGGCATCACACTCGAGTACGACCTGTGGTCGAACGGCAAGCTCGTGCTCGGTGCGGCGATCCTGACCAAGAGCGCGACCGCCGCCGCCGCCACCGAAAAGGTCCTCGACGCGATGTCGAAGAAGGCCGCCGAAGACGCCAAGAAAGCCGCGCTCACGCCGGCGACCAAGGTTCCTCGCTGAAGCTGAGGCTCGGCTCGCCCCCCGAGCCCGCGGAGCCCCCGCCCCCGGCCGCGCTCGATTGGCCAGCAGCGCCGGCCCCACGCCGGCAAGCTCGGGCCTGACGTCGCTGGCTCGCCACAGCCGCACAACAGCAAGAAAAACCAGGTTCCGACAGCCGGGCCGCGCATCATCATTCAGGCTATTGTCGGAGCCGGGTCGATCGACCGGTACGCTGACTGGTTGGCAGAGCGCGATCGTCGCCTCGGGTGGGGCGCTCGCGCAAGTGCTTCTGTTCGTGCTGATGGCCAGCTTGACCACGCTCGGCGTGTGGCCGCAAGCCTTCGTCGACTCGAACCTGTCTGTGCTGGCTGGAGCTGCGACTGCTCATCCTGCGCCTGCGCTTGGCGCGAGAGAGGCGCAAACACGCGCGTGACCGCGGGCATCTGCGCCGGATTCAATGAGAACATCGGTCGGCTAGGCCGTCGAGCCCGGCACACCGCGCGCCACGACTTGCCAGCCACCGAGCTGGCGAAGGCCGTAGACGAGGTCGCCGAAGATCGGCTCGTCGTCGGTGTGAACGACGACCTCAGGCACGCCATCTTGATTCAGGTCGACGACCGCTTTGGGAGCAAACTGCGCTGGCGCGCAGGCCGTCGCGTCGCTCGTATCGACATAGTTCGCGATCCAAGCGCCGCCGCGCGTCGGATCACGCTCAGCGACGATCAACAGCGGTCCGCCGATGCGGCAACCGCTCAACGCCAAGCCAACGCAGACAATCTGAAAACGCGCGAGCCACCTTGTTCGCGTCGGGATTCCTGGCGGCAACCTTGCCATCTCCGCTATCGTGTGCCAACAAGCGGCGGCGCGCGTTTCATGGAAAATCCTCAGCAAATCCTGCAAACGTTTCGGAGTGAGCTGGCGTCGGCGCACAGCCCGGCAGAGCTTCGGGAGCTCCGGGTCAAGTACCTGGGCAAGAAGAGCGAGCTCAAGAACGCGCTCAAGAACCTGCGCGAGGTCCCGGCCGAGCAGCGCGCTGATGTTGCCAAGCAACTGAACGACGCGCAGGCCACGATCGAGACCGAGCTCGGCCAGCGTGAGTCGGCGGCCGGCAAAGACGAGCTGACCAAGAAGCTCGCCGCCGAGTGGGTCGACATAGATCTACCGGGTCTAATCACCGAGCGCGGCGCCAAGCACCCGGTGCGCGCGGTCGAAGAGCGTTGCCTCGACGTGCTGCGACAGCTGGGCTTCGAGGTCGCCAGCGGTCCCGAGGTCGAAAGCCCCTTTTACAACTTCGACGCGCTCAACATTCCGCCGCACCACCCGGCGCGCGACATGCAAGATACCTTCTGGGTGCAGGGTGATCTCGTGCTGCGCTCGCACACCAGCACCATCCAAGCGCGCACGCTGGAAAAGCGCCTGCCGCTGCCGCTCAAGTACGCTTCACCCGGCCGCGTGTATCGGAATGAAGCCGTCGACGCGACGCACCTGGCGATGTTCCACCAGCTGGAAGGCTTCTGGGTCGAGCAGGGGCTGACGTTCGCGCACTTGAAGGGTGTGCTCAGCTTCGTGGCGAGCTCGCTCTACGAAAACCGCAAATTTCGCTTCAAACCCAAGTTCTATCCGTACACCGAGCCATCGATTGGCCTCGATATCGCGTGCTTGAACTGCGGCGGTGACGGCTGCGACGCGTGCCACCAAGCCGGTTGGGTTACGATCATCGGTGCTGGCATGATTCACCCGAAGATCATGAAGAACTTCGGCTACACCGAGCCGGGCGTGCGCGGCATCGCCTTCGGTTGGGGCACGACGCGCATGACCAGCCAGTGGCTGGGCCTGTCGCGCGCCAAGAGCTTGTACGAGCAAGACATGAGATTCATGCGCACGCTGCGTCGGAGGCCGGGATGAAGATCTCCGCCAACGTTTTGAAGCGGTTCTGTACTGGCGTGCCGGCCGAGCCGAAGGCGCTGCGCCGCCTGCTCGACGACTTGGGCGTTGAAGTGAAGCGGCTCGACGTGCAGGGCAGCGACGCACTGCTGACGCTCGAGTTGCTCGCCAATCGCGGTGACCACCACTGTTACGCCGGCGTGGCGCGTGAAATCGCGGCCCGCACCAGGACTCCGCTGAGCGTGCCCGCCGGGCGCACGCTCGAAGTCGGCACGCCGCCAGTGCCGCTGCGCATCGAGTCCGACAAATGCCTGCTGTATACGGCCACACTGCTACGCGTGACCGGCAGCCTGAAAAAGTCGCTCGGCGCGGCAGCCGACGAGCTGCTGCAAGCCGCCGGGCTGTTGACTGGCAACGCCGCGATCGACGTCACCAACCTCGTCAATCTCGAGCTCGGCCAGCCGTCGCACGCCTTCGACCGTGCGCGCGTTGCCGGTGGCATTACGATTCGGCTTTCGCGCGCCGGCGAGAAAGCCTGGCTGCTGTTCACGCCCGAGCCGCGCGACTTGCCGGTCGGCACCTTGGTCATCGCCGACGACGTGAAGGTGCTGGCGATCGCCGGCGTTATTGGCTGCGAAGACTCGAAGATTCACGACGACACCAAAGAGATCATCTTGGAGTCGGCGGCCTTTGATCCGGTCGCCGTGCGGATTGGTGGTCGTTCCTTGGCGACGCACACCGACGCGTCGGCGCGCTTCGAGCGCGGCTCCGATCCGACGCTCGCCGCCGTCGCCGCCGGGCGGATTGCGCAGCTGCTGGCCGATGCCGGTATCGCCGAGGTCACGGGTCCGCTCGGCATCGTCGGCGATTGGAAAGATCCGGAGCGCGTGCTGCCACTGCGCGCGGCCGAGCTGAGCGGATTTTTGGGCCGCAATTTCGCTGAGAGCGAGATCGTCGAGCGATTGACGGCGTATGGCTTCGAGCAGCGCGGTGCGTCGTTCAAGGTGCCGCCACATCGACTGTGGGACGTCGAGACCGAAGAAGACTTGTTCGAAGAAGTCGCGCGCTCGGTCGGCTTCAATGATCTGCCCGAAGGTTTGCCGCCGGTCGCGCTCGGTGCGCGTCCGTCGCGGGCCGAGGTCATGCTCGGCATCGGCGAAGATGTGCTGGTCGGCGCCGGCTTCTTCGAGGTGTACACCGACGGCTTCTACTCGCGGCAAATCCCCGAGCGACTCGGCCAAGTCGAAGGCAGCCCGCTGTTCGCCCACGTCGAGACGGTAAACTCGCTCGACAACAGCTTCTCGCTGCTCAAAAACAATTGCCTGGCGCAGGCGCTGGAAGCCGTCGCCACGAACATCAACGTCAAGGCGCAAGACGTGCGCTTGTACGAGTGGACGCGCACCTTCCACCCCGACGCCAAAGCCGCGAACGGGGTCTGCCGCGAGCGCGACGTTTTGTACGGCGTCTGTTCCGGCAAAGAGCGCCCCGAGGCCTGGGAAACCGGCCGCGCTGCCGACGTTTTCTTCCTCAAGGGCGTCTTCGAACAGCTGAAAATCTCGCTGGATTTGCCGTTGGATTTGACCGATCCCGATCCAAGCTACGCGCTCACGCCGTTGATGCATCCGCACCGCTGCTTGAGCCTGCGCTTGAACGGACAAAGCGTCGGCATCATCGGCGAGGTGATGCCGCAGGTGCTGCAAGCGTTCGGCATCAAGTTTGCCAAGGCGTACTACTTCGAAATTTCACGCGACGCGCTCTTGGTCGAGCCGCGCGGCAGCGCTGCGTACGCGATGCCGCCGACCATGCCCGACATCGATCGCATGCTGAGCTTCTCCGCTCCGCTCGGCGTGTCGGTGCGCGAAATCGTGCCGCTGCTCAAAGCCGCCGCGCCGGCTTGGCTCTCGCGTGTCAGTGTCGCCGACGTCTTCGCCGGCGCCGGTGACAACGCCAAACGTGCCGTCGCCTTCAAGCTATTGTTTAACGCCAGCGAAGCGCGCACCCACGAGCAGCTGAACGACGCGTGCGCGGCGATGGTCAAAAGCGTCGTCGACGCCCTCGGCCTGCGCGGCGTCGAACAGCGCTGAGCTCGCGCGGCTTCTTGGGGTAGGCCTGTCTCCGCCCTGACCTTTCATCACATTTCACGCCTCGAGCACGAGCGAACAGGAAGGCGGAGGAAGGCGGGAAGATTTCTGTTGTTCGAGCAGGCGCCTGAGGCCCAATCGCGATCCCCCTGCGTCCAGTTGCCAGTACCACCCACCCTAAATCTCGGCCTTCCCGTCTTCCCCCTGAGCATTTGGTCTTCTCGGTTGGCTGCCGAAATGCGGCCCGCTTGCAGAAGCTCTTGTAGGGGTGGTCGGTAGATTTGGGACGCGTGCGTGCAGCGGTCAGCGTTTGCGCGGGCGGATCGGGGGGCCGCGTGGCGCGTCCGCGTTGCGGAGACGGCGCTCGTTGTCGCTTTGATGAACGCCGGTTGCGGCGCTC
>JBBSAB010000044.1:0-61576 GCA_038252755.1 Polyangiales bacterium
GATGTCACCAGGCACGGCCGCGATGTCGGGTGCTGGCAGGCTCAACAGATCGCTCAAAGTGTTGACGTATTCCAGCCGCGTGAGCGGGCGAAGCACTCGTGGTCCTGGGCCGTCGCTCGAACACGGCGCGGCATCCGCCAGCACGCCGCCCATCGCAGTAGTTGCGGTCGTCCCCGCCGCGCTAGGGTCAACGCTTGTTCCGGTCGAAGGCAGCGAGCCATCGATCACCGCGGTGCAAGCTGTCGCGACTAGCAGGCCGAACAGCGACGCGACGTTTCGCATTGGGTAAGGAACCGCGAACCCCAGAAAACGGTTCTAACGATTTCTGCGACTTTAGAACGAGGTGGTCAGGGCCAGGCTCCCGCTCAGCGTCGGGCCGGACAGTCCGGTCACGACTCGGTCGTCACCCACGCCTGCTGCGTCGTGCGCCTGCGAGGGCACAATCACGTACCCTGCTCCCGTCTCGAGCCTCAAGCGCCACAGCGGGCTCGGCGCAAACCAAACCGCGCCCCCTAAGCCGGCCCGTACCACAAGCCGCGTCGCCCCGTGCGACCTCGCAAAGTCGGCGGCTTCGCCGCTCCAGCGAACCATCAGTGCGTCGAGGTAGAGAGGTACCTCAAACCCTGCCCAGAAGTCGCGACGTGTGGCCGACCAGCTGCCCCCCACGCCCAAGATCCATGCCGAGCTGAGGATTTGGCCGTCTGGTGCCTGCACGGGCACCGCCCAGCGAGCACCCAGTCGCCCAGTGAGGGAAAAAGCGGGCGCAACGAGCAGCGCCGGCTGCACGTCGAAGCCGGCCTGGGTCTGGCCGCCAGCGTACCAATCGAAGTTGACTGCGACGCCGAGCCAGCGTCGTCCCGGCGGGCGCAGCGAACGTACAATCGCGTGGGCCACGCTAGTCGGAACTGGTAGCTGTGGCTCGGGCACGCTCGGGAGCGCTAGCTCCGCCCAGCTGGCTTGCAGCAGCTCGTCGGCGACGACCGCCAGCGTGAGTGGATGCCCGTCGAGAGGAATGCTCGTCAGGTCAACGTCCCTTTCGACCCGTTTTACGGTCAGCGCATCTTGAATCGCTACTCGCACCCGCGCCGCACCCGGCAGTGCGATCAGCTGGATGGTCGCGAGCGGGGCCGCGGTGCCATCCAGACACACGCCGAGGTCGAGGCCGGCGAGGTTGAGCCGCAGGCGTTGGAGCAAGGAGTCGGCCGACATCGGCAGCTCAGGCGAAACCACCAGGCGAATCCAGGGTCGCGTCGCGGACAGGCACGCCACGTCTTGGGCTAGGACGTGACGTGTTGCGGTGCCGCTCGTCAGCCACCAAAGTAGCGAGAATGCCGCCTTAGCACTGCGTCCCATTGCGCGCCGTCCCCGGCCAGTTTCAGTCCCCGCGACAGCGCTCCACCACGATGGCCGCGTGGGCGCCGTGCGGGTAGCGCGCGAGGTAGCCCTGCTTTGCCTTCGCACAAGCGCTTTGCTCTCCACTTGCCTCGAGCGCCTGCACCAGCCGCGCCTCTGCATCTTCGCGAAACGGTGCAGTAGGTGCAAGAGCGATAGCGTCTCTGAACGCGCGCGCGGCATTGGCCGGGCGGGACAGCTGCTCGAGCTCGAGACGGCCCAGCTCGAATGCCGCTAGCCCCGCGCGCCCGTCGCGCCGGAAACGCCGCCGAAGCTCGTCGAAAGCGGCTGCCGCGGCTGCAAGTTGCCCCGCCGAGCGCGCTCTCTCGCCGGCTTCGAAGAGCTCTTTTGCGCCTTGCTCCGGCTCCCCGAGCGGAGGCTCGTGACTTTTTGTCGACGGGTGGAATGGCGTACCGCTGCCGGCCGGCTCAACCGCGGCTGGAGCTTGCGCGTCGGCCCGGTCTTCAACGCGTCTAGCCTCCGTCCGCGTGGAGTCGACGGTCAGCGGGAGCGGCCAAGCTTCGCCGGCCGCGACGCGGAGCGGCCCGGAGCCGTCTCCGTCCACGATGACGTCCACCGCGCCGCGCTCGACCGAGACGCGGACCGGTTGGCTTGGCGAGTTTTCGACGACCTGCACTCGGAAGCGTGTGCCCACGACGAGGATCCGAACTTCTCCCGCACGCACGCCAAATCGTCGCCCATTGACGTGCGTGACATCGAACTCCACGCCGCCGCGCTCGATCGAGACTTCCACCTGCTTCGGTTGAAGTGCCACGAACTGTAGCCGACTGCCCGCGCTCAGAACGAGCTGCGTGCCGTCCGCCAACGTCACGCTCCGCGCTCCGCTCGCTCCGCTTTCGACGACCGTGCCCTCAACCAGCGCTGGCAGGTTGAGTGGTCCCAGTCGGAACAAGAACCACGCACCCACGAGCGTGCACAGCACCAATGCGCCCCCTGCCCAGCGCAACCGCATTGGCTTCGATGGGCCCGGTTGAAGCCGACCAGCGATCGCGTCCCACTGACGACGGACCCGGATCGGGCTCGTCTCGGTTGCCAAGCCTCCGCTCAACGGCTCGGGCGCACTCATGAGCCCCTCTTGAAGTCGAGAACTCTCTCTGCCTCGCTCAAACGTCGTTTCACCGTCGAGAGCGAGACCTGCATCGCGTCAGCGATCTCTTCGAACTTCATGCCCTCCACGCGGCGCAAGATCAGCGCTAGGCGGGCTTCTGGCGGCAGCTCGCCAATGACCGAGTAGACTGCTCGGAGTTCAGCGGCCACGTCGGGTGCGGCCGTGCGCGCGATCAATCGCTCCATATCCACCGGTTCACGTCGGGATAAGCCGAGGCGAACCAGTAGCTGCCGGCGTCGAAACGTCTTGTGTGCCGTGCCGATGACGATCGAAGAAAGCCACGAGGCGAAGGCAGCCGGCACTTGTAGCTGAGACAACGACTGGAGAGCCCGGGTGAAGCTATCTTGCACGAGATCATCCACTTCGGAGTCTCGCCCCATCAACGCGAGCGCCAGGCTGTTCACTCGCTGCGTGTGGCGTTTGAACAGCGCTTCCATCGCCCAAATCGCGCCGGCCTGTGCGGCGACGACCAAGGCGGCGTCCGACGGAGCATCCGCGGGCGGTTCGTGGTCTAGGGCTACGGCAGCAGTCACCATCCAGCGGTACCGGGTAAGAGTACCGCGAGCGCGTGAGAATCGTTCACGGTACCCGTCCGAAAAAGGGGAGAGGGATGGACGGTGATGTAGGCGAACGACTGAATCACGTCCGCTGAATGTGCTAAAAACCCGAGGAATGCGTTCGGCGTATGTCGCAGCGACCGCGCTACTCCTGGCATGTAGGGGGCTCGCGTCGGACGTGCTCGTGCTCGAGGCAAACCCGTCAGGCGGCTCCGGCGGTCGAGCCGGGGAGGAGGGTGGTGGCGCGGGCGCGATGAACGACGCGGGGCAAGCTGGGGTGACCGCTGACAGCGTGCCCGACACCGACTGCCGTCAAGTCGCGGTCAGTGAACCATTCCAGTATCTCTACTGCCGTACTCCGCGGACGTGGGATGACGCGCTCGATCGGTGCGAAGGCCGCGGCGGCACGCTCGCCAAGCTCGAAAACGAAGGTCTGGAAGTCCTATTTTACTACGAGCTCGAGTTGAACACTTGGATTGGGCTATCTAGGCCGCCGGGATTGAAGGACTTCGCGTGGTCCGACGGCACGCCTCTCGGCGCCTACGCGAACTGGGAGCCGGCCGAGCCAAGCGGTGACGGCCGCTGCGTGCAGCTCATTGCCAATATCGCGAGGGCCGGCGCCGGACATTGGAACGACCTCGGGTGCACCGCGGCCGAAGCCTACCTTTGTCAGGTGCCCACCCAGCTCTGAGGCGCACCACTCCCACAACGAGTCTTCGCGCGCACACTCGCTCGAACCCGTTCCGCTGTGCGATGACACGCACGAAGGCAAATGCGTCCCAGCGGTCCGGTGGGTGCAATGGACGAAATGCCGGACCCCTGTTGGCTGCACTCACGATGAAATGGTCGGTGACCTGACTTCGAAAACTGACAGGTATCCGATATGCTGAATTCGAACCCCGCTCGACTAGGCGCGCTGCTGCTTACCGCTTTGGCGTGCTCGGAGACGGGCTCGACCCGCAACCAGCACGCGAGCGGTGGCTCCGAAAATGCTGCGCTCGGCGGTGGCGCGGGGCTGAGCGGCGGAGCCCAAGCTGGGAACCCCGTGACTGCTGGAATGCAGGGGCAACCGGGCGGCGCCGGCGGCATGCTGGCGGCTGGCGGCGTGGGCGGCAGCGGTGGCCAGCCGTTCGTGCCCCAGCTGAAGAAGCGTCCCAATATCCTGCTCATCTTTAGTGACGACCACGCCTATCAGGCCATTTCAGCCTACGGCTCGAAGATCAACAAGACGCCAAACATCGACCGTTTGGCGGACGAGGGCGTGCTGTTCCAGCGCGGCCTCGTGACCAACAGCCTCTGCGGCCCAATGCGCGCGGTGATCCAAACTGGCAAATACAGCCACTTGAACGGATTCTCCCAGAACGGCGACGTGTTTGACGGCAGCCAACAGACATTCCCCAAGCTGCTGCAGCAGGCAGGCTATCAAACCGCGATCATCGGCAAATGGCACCTGGAGTCGACGCCTACCGGTTACGATCACTACGAGATCCTCAACGGGCAGGGCACCTACTACAACCCGGAGATCATCAGCGCGGCCGGCACACGGCGGGTCACTGGTTACGCGACGCAGATCTTGACTGATCTCACGCTCGACTGGCTCGACACCCAGCGCGACCCCAACAAGCCTTTCCTGTTGATGTATCAACACAAAGCCCCACATCGCGAGTGGGAGCCAGGGCTCGACTACCTGACGCAGTTCGAGGACCAAGATATTCCTGAGCCCGCCACGCTCTTCGACGACTACGCGGGCCGTGGGACACCGGCCAAGACGCAGGACATGATGGTCGCCAAGACTCTGACTGCCCTCGACTTGAAGCTAACGTCACCGCCTGATCTCAACCCCCAGCAAAAGATGCTGTGGGATGCCGTGTATGGCCCGCGAAACCAAGCCTTCCAGGCGGCCAAGCTGACCGGCGACGCATTGGTGCGTTGGAAGTACCAGCGCTACATCAAGGATTACCTGCGCTGTGTGGCCCAGGTGGATGACAACATCGGTCGCGTCCTCAAATACCTTGACGACCATGGGCTGGCTGAAAACACCTTGGTGGTCTATTCGTCGGACCAGGGCTTCTATCTGGGAGAGCACGGCTGGTTCGACAAGCGCTGGATGTACGAGGAGTCATTTCGCACGCCGCTGATCATGCGTTGGCCAGGCGTGATCCGACCCGGCTCCCAGAACACCGACATGGTGTCGACGCTGGACTTGCCAGAGACGTTCTTGGCGGCTGCCGGCGTCGTGGTGCCGCCCGACATGCAAGGTCGTAGTCTGATTCCGCTCTTTCTGGAGCAGCGCCCCGACGATTGGCGCACGACGTTCTACTACCACTACTACGAGTTTCCGGGAGTCCATATGGTGAGGCGACACGACGGCGTCGCCGACGCCCGCTACAAGCTCATGCACTTTTACGAGCCTCAAGTGGCCGAGTGGGAACTGTACGATCGGCAGACCGATCCGCAGGAGCTGACGAGCGTCTACGGCAATGCCGCGTACGCCCACGTGCAGGCTCGCCTCACCGCGGAGCTCGCGCGGCTACGCCAAGACCTCAAGGTGCCAGCTCAAGACGATCACTGATTCAGTTGACGCAGCAAGGCGCGTGCAGGCTGGAGCATGGGGTTCAGGCTTAGGGCGCGCTCGACGGCGGTCTTGGCTTGCTCCGTGCGTTGCGAGTTGCTGAGCACGACGGCTCTTGCGTACGGAATGTCGGCGTCGACTGGAGCCGCCCGTTCAGCCGCCTCGAGCGCCCGCAACGCGCCGCTCGCGTCTCCTGACAGGTCGCGAGCGAGCCCGAGATTGTACCAAGCGCGGCCCAGCTGTCGGCTCAGCTTGACGGCCAGCTCGAAGCTCTTAATCGCGTTTTTGAGGTCGTGGTCCTCATTGTAGGCTAGACCCAGACGATAGGCGTACTGGCCCTCCGCGGGCTCTAGCGCTCGTGCTGTCTCGAGCTCGGTAATCGCCTCTCTCGTGCGCCCTGCGGCGGTCAAAGCCACCGCCAGCTCGTCGTGTAGCGGCGCCGAACGCCCATCCCAATGCACCGCGCGCGCGAGGTGCTCGATGGCTTCCGCCACGTTCCCGCGGGCGAGCTGGTAGCCGCCGAGTTGAAGCTGACCGGTGAGTTGATCCTCGTTGAAGCGGAGCGCGGCCAGCAAGTCGAAGCCGGCGGGCGATGTTTCAGAGACTTCAGCGCGCAGCGCCCAGGCTGCCGCGACCCGCACTGAGCGCCGTGGATCTTCGAGACCGCGACGTAGCGCCGCCCCGACGCGCTCGGGCTCGCGAGGCCGCACGAGCTCGAGCGCAGGCAGCGCTCGTCAGCGGGTCGTCGTCGCGTGCTGCCTGCAGCAGCGCGGCGACGCTGGGCCGGCGCCGGATTCACGCGAGGAACGACCGGTCGCACCGCTCCGCGCAGACGACAGGCCTGCGCGTTCTACCTACTCCGCCGTGAATCGATGAATCATCGTGCTCTGATAGGTTTGTCCGGGGCGCAAGATGACCTGGTCCCGCCACGCGGGCACGTTGATCGCATTCGGAAATCGCTGTGTTTCGACACAAATGCCGGAGTATTGACGGTAGACCGTGCCGCCCTTGCCCGTGTTCGAGCCATCCAAGAAGTTGCCGCTGTAGAACTGCACGCCGGGTTGGTCGCCAGTTACCGTCATCACGCGCCCCGACTTCGGGTCTTTCACACGCAAAACCTCACGCAACGCCTTGGGGTCGCCATCGACGATCCAATTGTGGTCAAAGCCGATTGGCTTGCCACCGGCGGCCTCTAGATCTTTGGAGATGGGCTTGGACGTCGTAAAGTCGAAAGGCGTACCTTTGACTGCCTGCACTTTTCCATCGAGAACCAGCGTGACCGGATCACCGACTGCGTACTTGGAGGCCCGAATCGAAACGACGTGATCCAAGATCGTGCCGGAGTCGTGGCCTGCCAAGTTCCAATAGCTGTGGTGCGCCATGTTGACGAGCGTGGTTTTGTCAGTCGTGGCCGACATCTCAACCTTGAGCTCGTTCTGGTTGGTTAGTGTGTACACGTTCGTCGCGTGAACGGTGCCCGGATAGCCTTCCTCGCCGTCCTTGGAAACGTAAGTGAGCTTGAGCGTGGCTCCCTCAGCGGTGACGCCGGCATCTGCCTTCCAAATCACCTTGTCCCAGCCTCGCTTGCCGCCGTGCAGCGCGTTCTCGCCCATGTTGGCGGCGAGCTTGTACGTCTTGCTTTCGAGCGTGAACTGAGCGTTCTTAATCCGGTTCGCGACGCGGCCGATGATTGCGCCGAAGTACGGCGTTGCCCGCAAGTAGTCGTTCAGGTTGTCGTAGCCGAGCACGACATCTGCCAGCTTGCCGGTCTTGTCGGGAATGTGCAGCTCGGAGATGATGCCGCCGTAGTTGCTGACCTTCATGACCAGGCCGTTGGTGTTGGTCAACGTGTAGAGGGAGACATCTTGGCCGTCGACACTGCCCCATTTCGATTGCTCAATTCGCGCAGCTGGCGAAATAGAGGAGGATGGCAGATGGCCTCCGGTTTCGCTGGCCGCGGTTGGCTCCGTGGTTCCGGCTGCAGGGTTACTCATGGGCGCTGCCGCTCCGGCGCACGCGACCCCGAACCCACTCGCGAACGCAAACCACGCCCAAGACCGACAAACTTTTTCGACATATCTCATCTCTCAGACGGAGCACTGGCAAGTTTCGGGCCTGATGCGCTAGCTGATTTGCGGCCACGTATTCCCTTGTTCTGTCGAGAATGGTGCGACTCCTCTCGGTTCTAGATCGCAAGCGCCGTGTTACTGATCGTGACGAGCGTTACGTATCGAAACAATGCAGCGCGGGCACGGTGCGGCGGCTCAAACCGATTCCGCCGCTGACTGGCAAAAAGGCCTACCTCGCTTTTTACGTCGACGGTCTACCGATCAAGCGCTGGAACAATCCCGATCCACAGCTTTCTGGGCCGCTCTCGCCAAGCATCGTCGCTCACGGCTTTTCGATCACCAGCTTGTCGAAGTTGGGGCCACTGCCGCCGTTGGTCGCGAGCATGATCGTGTTTGCGCCCTTAATGAGCGTCACTGGGGTTTGGATGTCGGATAACCACGTGACGTTCCAATCCCCTGTCATAGTAAATTGAATCGGGGCGCCGACAGCGCTACCGTTGACCGACAGCTGCATGTCGCGCGTGTCCATTTGGGCATAACGCCAAGTGATCTTGTAGTTCCCTGCCGCTGGCAGCGTGACCATCCACGCAACAGAACCCTCGCCGCCGAACATGTCGGCGTAGCCCGTGCCGGTCCAGCCCGAACCGTTGCTGTTCGGCGCGGCCCTGCCCGTCACGACTCCGGTCTCGGCCTCGATGGTGATCGGATTGAACACCGCGGGTGCGCCGCCCGCGCCGCCTGCGCCGCCTGCGCCGCCTGCGCCGCCTGCGCCGCCTGCGCCGCCCGCGCCGCCGCCACTTCCGCCGCCGCCACTTCCGCCGCCGCCACTTCCGCCGCCGCCAGCTCCACTCACTCCGGCCGTTCCGCCGCCGCCACCACTGGCCATGCCGGCTGCGCCACTCGTCGACGCGGGCATCCCGCTCGCGCCACTCGCGTTTGACCCGGCCGTCGTCCCGCCACCGCTGGGCTCTGAGCCCGCCACGCCACCCGTGCTGCCGCCGCTCGGGCCTGACGAGCCTGACGAGCCGCCGACGGTGCTCGTTGCCCCACCGCTACCGTCGAGCTCGTTCACGCCCTGCGCGCATGCCAACGCAAGGCCGCTAGCCAAGTACAGAAGCGAGTACCTCAAGTCGGATTTCCTTCCAGCGGCCCGACGTGCCCTGACGCCCTGAACGGTCCACGCGCAGAATCACGTTGTGCCCACTATCACGATTATGTTCGAGATCGCTGGTCGGGCCAGCAGTACTTCGACGGAAACTACCGCGCCGCGACCGGTGCAGCCGAATGCTGCAGCGAGACTTTGTAGGCCCAGCTCGCACCTGACCCTGAGCCACATCTTTCAGCTGAAGGCTCAGCGCTCGCACACGCAGCAGCGCTGCGCTCTTCATCCTTTCGGTGCCGCACGTGTGGGCTAGCCGCTTCCGGATTAAGCGCGTTCAAGGGCAAGTTAGCGGAACGCCCGCGACTCGGGCGGGGAGCTCCGCAGGGCTCGCCGCCATCAACACGCCTGGGTGTGCCGTGTGCCCTGGAGTCGTGACCGAGTCGGCGGCACTCGTTCCGGAAGGCTCGTCAAACTTCCAGTAGCCGGTGAGGCCGGTTTCGTTGCCGACCAACGCCTTGTTCATCGTGCTCGTCAGCTCAGCCGCAGTGCGCGCGACGTTCCAGATTCGGAATTCGTCGATCGATCCGTCGAAGTAGTTGGCAGGGTAGGAGCCGATGATCAGCGCGGTGCGACCCGTCAGCAGCGTCTTCTGAGCTTCGGACGAGGTCTTCTTGGCTTTTTCTACGCCGTTGACGAAGGCGCGCACGGCTGTGCCGTCCCAGGTCATTGCGAAATGAATCCATTGTTCTTGGCATGGATTGAGGCCGGTGGGCTGATCGTCATTGTCGAAGATGGCGTTCGTGAAGGGGTCGATGGTGCCTTGCTGGCCGCCGAAATCGAGCCCGAAGCCGTCGGCGTGACGCTCGTTCGTGCCGTAGAAGAACATCGTGTTCTTGTCGCCCGCCCAGCTCGACGGCAGCACGTAAGCCCAAAACTCGATCGTGCGGTTGGCGTTGCCGGTCGGCAGATCCGCGTTGTCGCCAAAGTCCACCTCGACACGAGCCTTGGCCTTGTCGTTGCCGTCGCCGGTGTTGGCGTTGAAGGAGATCGCCTTACCGTCGCAAGAGGGCTTACCGCCCGCGCCGCCACCAGCCTGCGCGCCAGCCGCGCCCGCGCTGCCAGCTCCGCCTATGCCCGCATTGCCCAGGCCCGCGCCGCCGGTCGTAGCCTGGCCCCCCAACGACGTACCCGCGGCTCCGCTGCTCGCTCCGCCCAGGCTCCCGCTTCCTGCGCCGCCGGCTAGGCCGCCGCTTCCGGACAGACTAGCGGAGGTGCCGGCGCTACCATTGCCTGCCGCGCCTGCCCCGGGCGCTTCGCTTGAGCACCCCGCCAGGGCCAGCAACGTGCCCATGGCGTAAGCGCTTTTACGAGCAGAAACGATTCGTCGCGGTGCAACAGTGCTCATGCTTGGTCTCGGGCCCGCTAGTGACTTGGACCAAGCCGGTGGTGAAAACTTTCGTCAGCGCGGCCGCGCGCTGCGGGCAGCGTGTTGTTGTTCGGCACGCCGTCGACGTTTTGCTCGAAGCCGTCAAGCTCGGTATTATCGAGTGCCTACCGCCGTTTGGCGTACGGCCTCAAGCCTGGATGCCGGGCATCATCTCCCCGGTTCAACTCGGGTGCCGGTCGCGACGGTAGCGGACCGGGGAGGTGCCAACCAAGACGCGAAACTGCCTGGTGAAATAGCTTTGGTCGCAGAAGCCGCACTCGGCCGCTATGCTCGCGATCGAAGCGTCGGTAGTTGCCAATGCTCGACAAGCCGCTTGGATGCGCACCTTCGTAACGAATAACTGCGGCGGAGAACCAAAAACCGCCCGAAAGCAACGGCGAAACTGACTGGAGGAGAGCCCGTTCATGCGTGCCAGGTCGGTAACGCTCAGCGGCTCGCCGTAGTGACTTTCGATGTAACTCACGGTCTTCGAGAAGCGTTGGTGCGTGTCCGGCATGTTCACCTGCGACGCCACAGGTTGAGTGGTACCCATCAGCCCCACGACTCGGCCCTGGCGGTCGCGGACAGGCAATTTGTTGGTCGACGCCCAGATCAGGCGCCCCCGTTCGTCGGCGATTAGTTCAACGCGCCTCAGCAACGGTTGCCCGGTTCGAAGCACGTCGACGTCGTCTTGATGAATCGACGTCATGAGGCCAGGCGGAAAGAAGACCGATTCGCTACGACCGATAATTTCATCGCGCGTGCGTAGATTAAAGAATTTCAGCAACGCTGGATTGCACGCGACGATCTCAAATTGCTGATTTTTCACGTAAAACATGACGTCGTCGAGGTACTCGAAGAGCGTCTCGAAGTGCCCGTTGTCCGGCAGGGCCGCGAAGAAACGCTGGGTGACCTTCTCGGCGTTGCTCAACGTTTTTGGCATGGTGCGTCGCTATTCGGGGCAGATCGGGCGCGCACGGCGGTATGCGCGTTTTGTTATAAACAATACTCTGTTTGTTCTAGCCCCGCGACCTTTCGGAAGGCCATGCTTTCCGAAGGCCTGCACGTGACTCCGCCACGTTGGTCGGCGGCGGCAGGCGATGAGCCATAATGATCACAGCGCAAATTACAGCTGAAACTATCTTGAACAGACTGCGCGTGAAGGTCGCCGAAGGCCGACCGGTCATGATTTCGAGTGCGGGCAGTGGCCTGGTTGCTCAACTGCTCGAAGAAGCGGGCGCCGACTGCATCAACACGTTTTCGGGCGCACGGTTACGGGCCAACGGCATGGGCACCATGGCCATGATGTGGCCAATCCTGGACTCCAACAGGCAAACCCTGGACTACACGCGCGAGGATATCATGCCCGCGCTCCGGGGAAAGAGCTTCGTGTGCGCGTGTCTCAACGCGAACGACCCTTTGAAAGACATGCGGATGGTCCTGCAAGACTGCCAGCGCATGGGCGTGCAGAGCGTCTCCAATATTGGTCCGTCGGTTAGCTACGTGGACAAAGACAGCGAGATCTTTCGCGTCCTGAAGAGCGCGGGCATCACGTTCCAGAACGAGATCGACATGCTCAAGTTGGCCAAAGATGAGCTGGGTATGGTCACAGTGGGCTTGGCGTTCAACATGGAAGATGCGCTGGCAATGGCCGCCCAGGCCAAGCCACATATCTTCTGCTTCCACGCGGGAACCACCCAGGGCGGGCGCAAGGGATACGATCGCGGCGTGAGCCTCGAACAAACCGCTGCCGAGACCGAGACGGTTTATCAAGCGGTTCGAAAGGTTCATCCCGACGCCATACTCGTTGCACACGGCGCAGCGATGGAAAGCCCGGAAGACGCCCAGTACATGCTGACTCGTACTAGTGGCCATGGGTTCTGGACGGGCTCCTCGACGGAACGCCTGCCGATCGAGCGCGCTGTTTCTGCGGCCGCTGCCAGCTTTGCGTCGCTGCGTTTGAATCGCTAGTTCGCTGAGGTCCATACTACATGTCAAGAATCGTCGCAGTACTCGCTACCTTGGATACCAAAGGGGTAGAAGCGCAGTTTCTTCGCGAGGAGATCGAGGCGCTTGGTGGTCAAGCTCTGCTGATCGACTTGGGTATTGTGGGCAAGCCGGCCACGGCCGCGGACGTGAGCACGGACGAAGTGCTCAAGGCGGGCGGTAGCTCGCTCAGCGAAATTCTCAGGAACCCCTCCCGGCAAGCCGCGGCACCTCACCTCACGGCTGGGGCGCAGAAGATCTTGAGCAAGCGTTTTCAAGCAGGTGAGGTACACGCCGTCGTTGGTCTGGGCGGCACCCAGGGCACAACCATCTGCTGTCAAGTGATGCAATGCCTGCCCTACGGGTTTCCCAAGGTCATGCTCTCCACCGTCGCTTCAGGGGACACATCTCCTTTCATCGACATCAAGGACATCACGATGATGTTCTCGGTCGCCGACATTCTTGGGCTCAATCCACTCTCTCGCAAAATGTTGTCGAACGCGGCGAGTGCGGCCTGGGGAATGGCGAACAATACTCGGACGCTGGAGCCGACCCGAAATACCAAAGGGGTGATCGGCATGACCAATCTCGGGGTGCTTACCGAGGGCGCCAATCATGCCATCGACCTGTTCAAAAAAGAGGGCTACGAGGTCATCACGTTTCACGCAGTGGGCTCTGGCGGTCGCGCCATGGAACAGCTGGTCAAAGAGGGCGCAATTACCGCGGTCTTCGACTACGCCCTGGGAGAAATTGCCGATGAAATCTTCGGTGGCTTGAGGGCGGCGAATGCCGAGCGTCTCACCGTCGCGGGCAAGCTGGGAGTTCCTCAGGTTATCTGCCCTGGAGGAGCCGAGCACATTGGCCTCTTGTTGGATGTGCCCGGTGAGGTCCCACAGGCGTACCGTGACCATAAGTACACGTTTCACAGCCCGAGGGTCTTTGCGCCACGCCTCAACAGCGAGGAGATTCGAAAGGTCGGCCTGACCATCACCGAACGCCTCCGGCACAGCAAGTCGCACACAGCGTTCATGCTCCCCACCAAAGGCGTCAGTCGCTACTCTGTGAGCGGTGGTGAGCTTGAAGATCGCGAAAGTGACAGGGCGTTTTTCGATGTCCTGCGCACCACGATGCCCCACCAGGTATCGTTTCAAGAGCTCGAGCTGAGCGCAGAGGATCCGGTCTTCGTTGAAACGGCAGTCAAGACCTTGATCGGTCTGATCCGCGACAAGCAGCGAATTGCGGCAGCCTGACCCCCGTCTGGAGCAGCTGAGCTCTCAGACCCAACACGACACCATCACCTCCAACTCGATAGAACCATGGCAGACGTAGACGACATCAGAGACGGGAAGAATTTCGGCATCGGCGTTGCAGCCGAAACCGCGGGATTTTACCTCAAGGGCATGAACAGCATGGATTGGGGGCTGAAGAACCGTATGGCGCGGATCTTCAACCGCAAGTCCGGGCGGACGGTCATGCTGGCCTTCGATCACGGATTCCTGATGGGGGCGACCTCGGGCCTCGAGCGAATCGACCTCAACATCGCCCCGTTGGCTGAGTACGCCGATTGCCTGATGGGCTGCCGCGGCTCGATCCGGACGTGCATCCCGCCCGACAACCGCACGCCGATCTGCCTCCGCACCGACACCGGCACCACGATCCTGACCCAGATGAATCACAACGTCCTCCTCGCGGAGGCGGAAGCCATCCGGATGAACGTTGCGGCGATGGCCGTCATGGTTGC
The DNA here is from genome assembly GCA_038252755.1 of Polyangiales bacterium. Lineage (GTDB taxonomy): Bacteria > Myxococcota_A > Polyangia > Polyangiales > Polyangiaceae > PMG-095. The sequence goes on from JBBSAB010000044.1 coordinate 13,975, forward strand.
CGTGGGGGAACCGGAAACGGAGGCGATCACCATCGCCAACCTCAGCAATCTCGTCGACGTCGGGATGAAGTACAGCATCCCGGTGATGGGAGTGACCGCCGTGGGCAAGGACATGGCCCGGGACGCTCGCTACTTCGGCATGGCCTCGCGCGTGTGTGCTGAAAACGGCGCCAGCATCGTGAAGACCTACTACACCGAGGGCTTCGAAAAGGTGGTCGCCAGTTGCCCGGTCCCCGTCGTCATCGCCGGGGGCAAGAAGCTCCCCGAACTGGAGGCGCTCGAACTCGCCTACATGGCTATCCAGTGTGGTGCCGCCGGGGTCGATATGGGACGTAACGTCTTCCAGTCCGACGCGCCGCTCGCCATGATCAAGGCGGTGGCCGGCGTCGTTCACGACAACCTCAAGCCCGCCCAGGCCTTCGACCTTTTCAATACGTTTAAGGCAGCCCGCTAAGTGGACCGTTCGCCCACGATTGCTAAGCTTCGCGGAGCGTGTCCCCAGCTCAGCGTGGGCACGCTCACTGCGAACATGATGGACCAGGCCGCCGCTGTTCGGACCCTGGAGCACGAGGGCGTGCAGCTCCTCCACTTCGACGTCATGGACGGGCGGATCTTTCCCAAGATCACGGTCGGACCGGGGTTCGTCGCGGGGCTCAAGACGACGCTGCTCAAGGACGTGCACCTGCTCGTCGAGGAGCCTGAAAAACACGTTAAGGCTTTCGCGCAAGCGGGTGCCGATATCATCGTCTTCGCTCTGGAGCACACCGCGGACATCGGAGCGGCTTTGACGCTGATCGGCGCGGCCGAGAACGCCAACGATCGCCGCCGCGGCATCCTGCGCGGCGTCTCGATCTACCCGCACACGCCGCTTGAGGCGATCCAGCCGTATCTCGACGAGCTCGATGTCGTGAACGTTCTGGCGGTCCGTCCCGATACCGGCGGGCAGAGCTACTTCGCGGACGTTCCGGACAGGGTCAACACGCTCAGACATTGGAAAAGCGGTCTGATCATCGTGGCCGACGGCGCAGTCACGAAGGACAATGTTGGTGAGATCGCCTGCTTCGGGGTTGATCTCATCGTCACCGGGAGCGCCGTCTTCGACGGCACCGATGCCGCCGCCAACATTCGCGCAATGAACACCAGCATTCAACAAGCTGGGCGCTTAGCATCATGAGCGAAGACCTCATCGCCAAGGCCAAGGCGCGCAAAAGCGCGGCGCGACCGGAGAGTTCAGCCGGAGCGAGTTCGGACCCGCTCAAGCCTCACGCTGGCAAGGTCGCGATGGTGACAGGGGCCGCTGGTGGCATCGGCCGGGCCACCGCCGAGCGATTGCGCAACGACGGCGCCGTGGTGGTGGGCCTCGACATCAACCCTGCGGTGGTCGAGAACCTGACCGGCCCCGGCTTGCGGGGAGTCGTCTGCGACGTCACCGACGACCAAGCCCTCAAGAAGTGCGTCGAGGACGCGGTCCGGGAGTACGGTGGTCTCGACATCATCGTTGCTAACGCGGGCATCTTTAAATCAGGCGAGTACATCGAAGACCTCGGCGAAAGCTGGGATCTTCACCTGAAGATCAACCTCACCGCCACCCAGCGCTTTCTCAAGTTCTCCATCCCCTATCTCAAGCACGGACTCGACGCCTCGATCATCATCATCGGCTCACGGAACTTCGCCGCGCCCGGACCGGGAGCGGCAGCGTACTCGGTGACCAAAGCTGGCGTCACCCAGCTTGCCCGCGTGGCCGCGCTTGAGCTGGCCGCCCACGGCGTGCGCGTCAATGTTCTCCACCCGGACGCGGTTTTTGACACCGAGATCTGGACCGAGGAGGCCCTGCAGAAGTCTGCCGCCCGCTACGGCATGAACGTGCAGGAGTACAAGACGAAGAATCTCTTACACACGGTGATCACCTCGGCCGGAGTGGCCGCGATGGTCAGCACGGTCGCGGGTCCTGTCTTCGCCGCAACCACCGGCGCCCAAATCCCAATCGACGGCGGCAATGAACGCGTCGTCTGAACCCATGGTGAGTCGCGATGACCATTATTCGCTATAGAAACTACGTTGCCTCTGCGTTTGCAGCCGTGTTGCTATGTGGCGTTGCCAGCGCCGCGCCAGGCTTGACCACGCCGGAACCCGTCGGTCCATTCCTCGATGGTGCCTTCCCGAGTACCAGTCCGGGCACGTCGCCAGATGGCGCATTGGTCCAGGAGAACTATTATCCCGGGCTCACCTTCATCGAACCTCTCCGCATCCTCCAGCATCCTGTCGAAGACCGGCTGGTTGTGGTCGGCAAAGACGGCAAAGGCTGGACGGTAAAGCACGCCCCCGGCGCCACCGACAAGCAACTGTTCTTCGACATCTCGTCGATCATGCACGGTAAGTCGGACATTGGTGAGGGCGGCATTAGTGACTTGGTGTTTCACCCTGAGTTTGGTCAGAACGGTTCGCCCAACACCGCCTACGTCTACATCTCGTACCGCTTTTCGCCTGGCAAAGGCGGAACCTTCGACGATAACCCGACCATCGACGGCTACAACCGCGTGTCGCGCTTCTCGGTGGTCAATGGTCAGGTCGACCTCAGCACTGAACTTGTACTGATCAGTCAGTTCGACCGGGAGCAGTGGCACATCGGCATGGACATGGAGTTCGGCAAGGACGGCTTCCTGTACATCTCGGTCGGCGATGAAGGCAACTGCTGCGACCGCATGCTGAGCACCCAGCGCCTCGATGGCGGCTTGTGGAGCGGCATTCTTCGCATCGACGTGAACCAGGATCCAACGCGCAGCCACGCGATCCGGCGCCAGCCAACCAATCTCGCAAAAGACCCGGCCGTCAACGGTGCGGCCTGGCCAGCTTCACACACGCAAGGCTACTCCATTCCGAACGACAACCCGTTTGTCGACAAGAATGGAGGGAACCTAGAAGAGTTCTACAGTATCGGCCTGCGTCACCCGTGGACGATCTCGTTCGATAAGGCCACCGGCAATCTTTGGGTGGGGGATGTTGGACAAAGCGATCGGGAAGAGGTCGATCTGGTCCGAAAAGGCGACAACCACCAATGGGGCTTTCTTGAAGGCACCATCCCGGGTCCGATTAAGCGTCCCGCGACGGTCATCGGCAACGAGGTGCCGCCGGTGTTTGAGTACGATCACGCCATCGGGAAGGCGGTGATTGGCGGCGGGGTGTATCGCGGTGACCAGTTTCCGGAACTGCTCGGCAAGTATCTGTTTTCGGATTTCCTGACCGGCATACTGTGGACAGCGACGCCACAGGCTGCTGCCTACAAGATCGACAAGATCGGCGAAGTTACCAGCGGTTTTCCGAACGGCATCAACTCCTATCTAATGGACACCAAAGGCAACATCATGCTCGCCAGGAGCAAGGGGGCGTTGCAGCCTGGCAGCATTGAGCGTTTGGTCCACAAGGCCGACGTGGTTGCGGCACCAGAACCGCCAGCTTTACTCTCTCAGACGGGGGCGTTCGCCGATCTGGCGACGCTCAAGCCGCGCGCAGGCTGCATTCCTTACGAGCTGATCGTGCCGTTCTGGTCAGATGGCGCGAAGAAGACGCGCTGGATGTGCGTGCCGAACGACGGCAGTCACGACACGGCGGCCGAGCAGGTCACGATCACTCCCGAAGGAGATTGGCAGTTTCCGGTCGGTTCTGTCCTCGTCAAGCACTTCAACCTGTTGATGAACGAGAGCGATCCGCAGTCCGCGGTGCGAGTCGAGACTCGCTTTCTGGTTCAAGGCGTGGACAGGCACTATGGCGTAACGTATCGCTGGAAGCCTGATGGCTCGGATGCCGAGCTCCTCAAGTCGGGCGCGGACATAGATTTCAACATCCAATCCGCGGCCGGGCCTCGCAAGCAGACCTGGCACATCCCTGGACGCAACCAGTGCCAGACCTGCCACGGTGCGGCTACAATCAGCGCATTGGGACTCAAATCACGTCAGCTGAACCGCGACGCGTTCTACCCGTCCTCGGGCTTGATGGGAAACCAGCTTGAAACGCTGAACGCGCTCGGGATCGTGAAGGTCGACGTTCCCAATCTCGCCACTCTGTTGACCTCCACACGAACTGACGATTGCACAGCACCGATCGAGGCCAGGGCCCGCTCATACATCGATTCAAACTGCGCCTACTGCCATCGTCCGAACGGGGTGCGGGCAAACTTCGACGCGCGGCTCACGACGCCGCTGGCCGACTCCAAGATCGTCGATGGAGGTCTTACAGATAGCCTGGGCATCGTGGGTGAGGCGGTCGTCGTGGCAGGTGGTCTCGAGCAGTCAGTTGCGTACCTACGTGCCAACAGCGTGAAAGAAGGCTTCCTGATGCCGCCATTGGGAAAAACGATCGTCGACCAACCTGGCATGAGTGTCGTCAACGCCTGGATCGGGTTTCTCAAAAGTGGTGACCCCAACGCCGGAAAGGACCTGTGCTTGAAGGACCCCGAAGGCGCGACAACAGGTGGCTCAGGTGGCTCAGGCGGTTCAAGTGGCCCAGGCGGCTCGGCTGGCCAGCTCCCTTCCGGTTCCGGAGGCGTCGGATCACCACAGGCTGGCAATGGTCCACTTGGAGCGGCCGGTTCGGTCGCTGGCCGCGACGGCGGTTGTGCCTGTGTGATCGCTCCGCTTTCGCAGCGCTCACCATGGGCGTCGCTGCTGGCAGCATTGGGCGCCACCGCAGTGGTGGCGCTGCGGAGGCGGGCGTCGCGCCGACCCTCTGGGGAGGCGTCACAGAACGGAGTTCCTTTGCAACACTTGATGACCAGAAAACAGCGTGCAGCTCTGGGCGTTGTCTCCTTGAGCGTGGCCGTACTAGCTGGCGCTTGCGGCGCAAGCCCCGGTGGTGATCCTCCCGTTGCTCAGTCGACAGCCGGTTCACCAGGTAGCGTCGGCGGTGGGGGTAGCGCCACCGGCGGTGTGCCTTCGACGATGATGGGGGGCACCGCGGGGACCGCGCCGGTTAATTCGACGGCTGGCGGCGGCACCAGCGGCGGCACCGGCGGCACCATCACCGGTGGCACCGGCACCGGTGGCAACGGCACTAGTGGCACCGGCGGCAGCGGCGGCATGGCCAACCCTGGCGCCAAACCCAAAATTCTATTTGTGAGTGGAGCCAATCATCACAATTGGTTGGTACAAGACCCTTATCTAATAAACATTCTCAAGTGGTCTAAGCTATTTGAGTCTGTTGAATACATGGTCATGCCAGCAGCATCAGATGATGCGAGCTGGGCAGCCTGGAGACCAAAGTGGACAGACTATGATGTGGTCGTCCACAACTTAGATCTCTTTCATAGCAATTTTGGTCGTGACTGGCCTGACCAAGTCAAAAAAGATTTCGAAGCCTATATGCAGAACGGCGGTGGCCTGGCTACCCTCCATGCAGGCACCCATGGTTGGGAAAATTGGGACGAGTACAACAAGATGACAGGTGGGGGCTGGAGGGGCCCCAACTTCGGTTGTTCCCTTGAAATTGTGGGCGGCAAGCAGACAATTGTACCTGCAGGAGTTGGACCGGCCGCTGCAGATGTGCCCTTTTCAGACCAACTTGTACGTGTGTTGGACCCACTAAATCCCATTACCAAAGGCCTCCCGGCCGCTTGGAAAATCATCACGGACAATTCATCAGTGTATCAGAGAGGCCCCTGTAACACTGTCACCGTGCTCGACTATGCATATTCCAAAACGGGAGGCGGTATCGATGGGTACTTCCCTGTTTCGTGGACAAATCAGTACCATCAAGGTCGGTTTTTCTTTATCGCCCCGATGCATGTCATGGCCAACTCGCCGGGCGGAGTGCTCCATGAAGCGGATGATGTAGGCTTTCAAACGATGTGGATTCGAGGGGTTGAATGGGCCGCAACAAATAAGGTTACCTATCCTGTGCCAGACAATTTCCCTACAGAAGCAGCAGTCTCGCGCAATGACCTCTCAAACTTTAAGGCGCAGTAGGAGGAATTCTTCTCTCCTTGGCACGATGGCCGTCGGTTAAGCGAATCATCCGACGGCTGGGTTGGAGCGCCCCCTTGAGCACGTCCCGATTGCTCTGGTGCGCAGCACTGCTGAGCCTGCTTTGGCCCGGGTCGCTCCTGGCCCATCCGCTGAGCTTTGGCACTTTAGACCTCACGCTTTCGCCGGGGGATTTTCATGGCGAATTGGCGCTGGATAGCCCACGCAAATATGCCGAGGCTGTTGGGGGAGCGAGCGCCAGTGTGGAGGCCGAGCGCAAACAGAAGCTCAAGCAGCTGCTCGAGAGTGGCTTCGTTCTGCAGTTTGACGGGGCCAAATCACAGACCCACGCCGACGTGCTCGAGCTTGGCACCGGGCCGAGGGCGGTTGATATCGTGCGCATCCACGGCAAGGCCCCCCACGAGCCCAAGGAGTTGGTCATCCACGTGGCGTATGAAGTGGGTGAAGTGGGCGTTGACCTAAGCGGTCCTCTGTTGGACGGCCGCCTGCGTGGTTATGTGCCCAAAGGAACCGACTCAGCGACGATCTTTCTCGGAGCCACTGACAAGGCCCAGCCTTGGCCCCGGCCATGGACTGCGCCGGCTGCTGCCAAGGGCAACGCCGCAGGGGGCGGAGCCAAAGCTCGCGAGGAGTCTGCGGGTGGTGCTTCGACAGCCAGCGCCGAGGACGGCACGATGCGGAGGCGCAAAGTCTGGGCTTTCAGTTTCTGGGAGTACTTGAAGCTCGGCTTCCGTCACATCGTGCCTCACGGCGCCGATCACGCGTTGTTCGTGATAGGTCTGCTGCTGACGCACAGCCTGTTGGCGGGGCGTCTTCGCTGGCTCAAGGAATTGGCCATGCAACTGAGCTTCTTCACGCTCTCTCACTCGGCGACGCTAGCTCTCGGAGCCTTTGGGGTGGTAAGCGTCGACGCCAATCTGGTTGAGCCGCTGATCGCCCTGTCGATTGTCTACGTTGGCGTCGAGCCATTGCTGGCCAAATGGTGGCCGAGCAAGAGCGAGCCATGCAAGCAACAGGAACGCACCAAGTTGTGGCGACGGTCATCCGTTGTGTTTGCATTCGGGTTGTTGCACGGGCTTGGTTTTGCCTCGGCGCTGTCCGTCAAAGGGCTGCAAGCAGGCGCGCTCGTCAAGTCTTTGCTGGCGTTCAACCTCGGCGTGGAGGCCGGGCAGCTGTTCGTTGCGGCGGGGGTCGCGGCTCTGCTTTTTCCCGTGCGAATGCGGGGTTTCTATGCTCGGTTCGTGCTCACCCCAGCGTGCGCGCTGATCGGGCTAGTGGGCGCTTTTTGGTTCATCGAACGCATCACTTGAGGCGCATCTGAGGCTGTGATTGGAGTAACGATGCGTGGCATGGACCTCTTCAACGCCGCGGGCGAGCGGCTCGACCACACCTTCACGCCGGGTGACGCGGGGCGGCGCGCGCTCGTCATCGTCGCTCACGGCGTGACGTCTCACCACGATCGCGATTACCTGAACGCGCTCGCCGCCGGCCTCGCGGTGCGCGGGATTGCTGCGCTGCAGCTCACTTACGCCGGCAACGGTCGGTCTGAAGGAGCCTTCGGGCAGTGCAGTATCTCTAAGGAGGTCGCGGACCTTGGCAGCGTGCTCGACGCGTTCGACGGTTGGACCGTGGGCTATGCCGGCCACAGCATGGGCGCCGCCGTAGGGTTGTTGCGTGCCGCCCTGGACCCGCGCATCCGAGCGTTGTGCGCTCTCGCCGGCATGGTCCACGTGCAGTCTTTCATGGATCGCACGTTTGGCCACCTGTCACCCGGCGATGCGATGCTCGACAAGCCGGAGTGCCCGCTATCGCAGAGCTTCTTGGACGACGCGCGCGCGATCGGCGACACGCTGGGCGCCGCGCGCGCAGTTGACGTCCCTTGGCTGCTCGTTCACGGCACCGCAGACGAGCTTGTACCGCACTCCGATTCCGAGGAAGCATGCGCGGCCAACCCGAACGCGCGGCTCGAGCTGCTCGCGGGAGCGGACCATCGCTTCTCCGGGCACGTGCCGAGGCTGGTCGAGCTCGTGGGCTCGTTCTTCGACGGGGCGCTCTGAGCTGCGCGGGGCGAGTCCGGACTATCGGCGAGCGCTCTCGGAGGCGGTTCCAGCCGACATCCCCACGCAGGCAGCTAAGATTTGACCGCGCTGCGCGAGGGAAAGGCGATCACGGAGCCAAACCTGCATACTGGGGCTCCAGGCCTGCCTTGGCCTTCACCTCGTCCGACGACTGGGGCCAATTGCCGCCGGTAATGACCTGGTTGTTCTCGAAGACGTCGTGCTTGTCGGCGCCGCCGCTATGCTCAAAGTTCGGCTGATTCGTGACGTTGTCCCGGATCACGTTGTCGTGGGCTTGGCTCGACCAGTCGTGGATCCATTGCCAACCGACGTCCTCAATCACGTTCGACTCCCAGGCCATGTAGGCGGCGCCCTGGTCGGGAAAAATCCCTTCGCCACGCGGTAGCCCGCGGAAAATGTAGTTGTGGTCCACGCTGGAGCCGTGTTGCGCCCCGAGCGCGTACACGCCGCTGCCGTCGAAGGTGTACTGCATGAAGTCTTCGATGCGGTTCCAGCGAATCAAATTCTTGCCAGCAGTGCTGTCCGGATGGCTCGCCCAGCCCCAACCGAGCGACACACCCATGTACGGGCCGTAGCGCAGCCAGTTGTGCTCGACCACGGTGCTCTGCGTGTAACCAATGAAGATAATCGCGCAATCGCGGTACTCGACGCCGCTGTGACCGAGGTAGTTGTTCTTGATCAGGTTGTTCTTGATCACCTCAGCCTCGGGCACCGCGTAGTCGTCGATGTGGCCCAGCGTGATCGCCCGACCCGAGATGTCCTCGAAGCGGTTGCCGACGATGGTGTTGTTGCTGCTCGCGTGGAAAATCTCGAGCCCATTGGCTCCAAGGTGCGTGAACGAGTTACCTTCGAAACGCAGCGAGTCGACCGTCTCGAATACCAGGTTCGAGGGAGCGACGAAGAATCCCGAGTCGTAATATTGCTTGAGCGTTCGGTGCAGGAACCCGGACTGCCACGACGTGTAGCCGACGCTCGTGCTCGGCTCATGCCAAGTTCCGTGAGCGAAGATCAAACCGCGAAACGCGATATTGTGAAGCGGAGTACCGACCGTACCTTGCCCTCGGATGATCGTCTCGAGCACGGGCGCGATGACGCTGGCCGTGGCCAAGTCCTCGCCTTGGCGGGGCTTGTAAAATAGCTCGCCCGCGGCTTCGTCCAGGTAAAATTCGCCGTCTTCGTCCATGAGCTCGTAGGCGTTCTCGACCCAGCTTACTTCCTTGAAGTTCCACCAGCCGCCGTTGATGTCTTGGCTCAGCTCCCAGCAGGGGCTCTGCAGGCGAACTGCGTTGCCGGCGACCGACTCGACGGGGCAGCGGTAGTGCCGCCAGTCGAGCTCGCCGCTCAGCTCGACGTGAGTCAGGTTCTTCCAGCCAGCCATCACCGAGCTATTGGCGTTGAACCCGTGATCCGCCTTGCTCATCCCCATGTTGTCCTTGCTGCGCGCTCGCTGCGCACGCTGCCCGTTGACGAACAGCTGACGGGAAGTCAGACCAGGCGCTGAGGCTTTGAAGATGTTCTTCTGCGCGTCGGAAAGCGTAAAGCCAGTGATGGTGCGGCCTCCGCTCAACACGGGCGACTCGTGGTCGAGGGCGCGGTAAACGATATTGAAGCCGTTCGTGCCGGAATCGTGCGTCGTCGCGTTCTCGGTGAGGGTGAAGGTTTCGCTCAGCGCGTAAGTGCCGCGCGTCAGGCAAACCTCCAGATCCGCGGTCATGTTGCCGTTCAGCGTGCGCACTTTGTCGCGCGCGCCGCTCAGCGAACAGGGCGCCTGTGCCGTGCATTCAGTGCCGGATCCGGCGGGCGCTGCGTACACAGTGCAACTCACGACCGGCGTGATCGGGCTGGACGAACCGCCGAGACCTGCGGCGCCAGCCTGGGTGGCGCCCGCGCCGCCTGCGGCGTCGCCAGCCATACCGGCGCTGGGGGTAGTCATTGCGCCGGCGGCGCCGGGAGTCATCGCACCCGAGGTCCCCGCAGTCGTCGCGCTGGGGCCGCCAGCGGTCGAGCCAGCTACCCCCGACGCACCCGCGTTGGCGGCACTGCCGCCAAAGGTGCCCGAGGTGCCAGGCGACGCTGGCGTGTCGCTGCAGCCCAAGGCGGAGACGGCCATCCAGGCAGCAACAGGTAGAAGTTTCGTTGGATTCATGGCGGCGCTGCGTAGTCACCCGAAGCCGGCATGAAGTGAGCATTTTTTTCGGGCGCGCCGCTTTTGGCTTCGTTTACGCGCCGGCAGTCACCTGGCCGCTCACGCGTTAGGTGGCGAACCGCGTTTCTTTTCTCACCAAGGCGCAGCTCGAGGGCACTGATCGGAACGCCCGAGCCATGGACGCGCCTTGAGCGCGACCCGCGCCAAGACCCCGCATCGAACCCATGAAAACTCTCGCGCTTTCACGCCGTGCCCTGCTTACCGCCTTAGCGGGGACTTCCGTAGCACTGCCCTGGCTCGAGGCGATGCTGCCAATCAAGAGCGCGCGGGGCGCTACCGGCAAGCCTCCGCTGCGCTTCGTTGCGCTCGTCACCTGCAACGGCATTTTCCCCGAACGATTCTGGCCTAGGCTCCGGGGCGAGCCGCTGTATCCGTTGGATCAGCCGCCGAAGCAGGCGTACCTCGGTGGTGCGGGCGAGTGCAATCAAGACCTGACGTGCACGACGGTCAAAGCGGTCGATACCACCGATTTCGTCTTCTCACCTGGCCTCGAACCGTTGGCGCGACACAAGCAGGACCTGTTGATCGTCGAGGGCTTGGACGCCGCCGGTGGCCCCGGTCACGACCAGTGGCCGAGCATGCTGACTGGTCGCACCGGGCGGGCCGCTGGCATCTCGCTGGACCAGGCGATCGCCAATCATATTTCGGGTAACACCAAGTTCAAGTCGTTGAACCTCGGGGCCCGGACCGACAACGGGACGCCCTTCAGCTGCTACGGGGCGGGCCAGCCGGTACTGCAGGAAAATAACCCGCAGACAATTTTCGATCGCGTATTTGCGGAGGTCGCACCGCCCGACACCAGTGCCATCGACCGTTTGCGCGTTGAACGTAAATCTGTGCTCGATTCCGCAGTAGCCGAGATTGGCGATCTACAGAAGGCCGTCGGTCAGGCCGACCGCCTCAAGCTGCAGAACTATTTCGATTCGATTCGCGAGGTCGAAAGCCGGCTGAACAGCGTGGCGAGTGGCGTGTCGTGTGGGAGGCCGAAGATCTCGCAGATGCCCGCCGAAAAATGGTGGGAAAACGACGCCAACACGCCGACGGTCCTCACGTCACAGCTCGACATGCTGGCGATGGCGTTTGCGTGCGACTTGACTCGGGTTGGAGTCGTCTCGGTCGGCAACAACGCGACACCCATGCACCTGCCTTGGCTCGGCATCGAAGAAAGCTGGCACGACGGCCTTGGTCACGCGCTGGATTCGAACATGGCGGCGCAGAACAACATCGCCAAAGTCGACGTCTGGAGCGCGGAGATGCTGGCGGGTTTCATCGACCGACTCAAGGCGATTCCAGAGGGCGACGGGACCGTCTTCGACAACACCTTGATCTTGTGGGTGCAGGAGCTCACCAAGGGCAACGCTCACAACACCGACAACATGCCGCACATCTTGGCCGGCTCTGCCCAAGGCTACTTCAAGACTGGGCGCTACCTGCGGCTGCCGCGTGGCGGCAAAGTGTTGCGTCCGCCTTACCCGTTCGGACGTTGGTCGAATGACTTGAAGCTCACCGTGCTGCAAAGCATGGGGCTGCCGGACACCACGTTCGGTGACCCTGCCCAATTCGGCAGCGCGCTCGACGTGCTTCGCGGGTAGGCGCTGCAGCGTCGGCCGCCCAATGGTAATATGCGGCGCCGGGCATGTTTTCTACGACTTTTGTTGGGCATCAAGGCTGGTTGTTCCGCGCCGGGACGTCTTGCGTGCTCGTCGATCCGCTGCTGCGAGAGGACTTCGGGGACGCCCATGCCCTGGAGTACCGAGTCTATCCGCCACGACGTCTCGAGCTCGCTCGGTTCCCGGCGCTAGACGCCGTGCTGCTCACACACGAGCACGACGATCATTTCGACGTGCCGTCGCTGGCCCAACTTGATCGCAAGGTCCCGCTCTACCTGTCGGCGCGGTCATCCACCGCCGCTCAGCGTATCTTGTCGGACATGGGCTTCACGGTCCGGCCACTAGTACCGGGGATCAGCGTGAAGTTCGGGCGGTTGGAAGCGTACCCGCTAGTCGGCGACCACGTCAACCGCGACAACGGCGACGAGTGGGATGCGCTGCCATTCGTGGTGCGTGACACCCAAGGTGACGGCAGCTTCTTTTCGGGCGTCGATGTGAGCGTAACGCCTGAGCTGATTGAGAGCGCACGTCGGTGGTGCCGTCGTCCCGGCTTGATCGGCTGGACCAACAACACGCTGGATCTAAGTCACATGACGAGCTTTCTTCCGGACGCGGGCGATGCCAGCCTGGGCTTCGCCGAGGTCGTCAGGGCAGGCCAAAGGTTGGTGTCTGACCTGTGGGGCACGCCGAGCGCGCTGCTTTTGTGTGGCGGCGGGTTCTCTTTTCACGGGGCGCGAGCGTGGCTGAATCAACAGCTATTCTGCGTCGACGGTCAGCACGTGAGTCGACACTTGGCTAAGTCGGATTCGAACGTGCCGTGCTTTGCGGCGACGCCCGGGCAAACCTTCAATATGCGGGGCAATCGGCTGCATGACGTGGTCGACGGTACGCCGTTCCTGTCCACGGCTCCGATTGACGATTGGCCGTCACGCAGCAAGCAACCTGGGGCTGTCGTGCCCGACTATCAGCCCGCGACGCAGCGCTCTGAGATGTCGGCGGCCGAGGTCCAGGCGTTGCGCGGAAGGTTGCAGGAATTGGCCGGAGCGCTCACCGGTAGCCAGTTGTTTCGAGGCCTCTACTCGCTCTTGGGAGTCGAGCTGACTGGCTACAAGTGTACCTTTGCCTTGGTGGTTCGACACGCCGAGCGCGCCGCGGTGTTCGAGTACGACCCCAACGCCTGCGCCTTCGTGACCAGTCGCGTCGAACAGCCCCGCGAAAACTACATCGCCGGCATGGAATGCTGGGGTACCGATCTATTGGCTGTGCTCTCCGGGGAGCTGTCACCGATAGCGCTGTCGCTGGGGCGGGCCAGGCTGTGGAATCACGTTTCCGACAACTTCGACTTCAACCCGTTCCGCGAGCTCTATCGACTCAGTCATCCGCTACGCCGCCCCGACGCCTACTACGCGACGTACCAGAAGCTCGTCCGCCAATCCGTGGCGGCGCGCTGAAGCGACTTCACGGCTCGCATTGCAAGGTTCACGATATGAGAGAAGGAATGCCTCGACGGACGCTCGCCTTGCTCGCTCTGTGCGGCTTATCCGCAGCGTGCGGCGGGGGCGCCAACGCGGCTCCCGCGCCGTCGCGGCCGGCCGAAGGCGTCGCGGCCCCCGAATCCATGGGCTCGGGCCCGATCGAGCGTCGCACGGATGCCTGCGAGGCTCCTCCAAGCCGGGACGCCAATCCACTGCAACGCTACGCGTGGCAAGCGCCCGTGCCCACGCTGGTGGTTACCAGCGCCGCCGATGCCGGCCCGGGCTCGCTCCGAGAAACCTTGCTGGCGGCTAAGGACGGAGACGTCATTGGCTTCGCTCCTGCGCTCGCCAAAGCGGTCGTCAAGCTCGAGCAGGAGCTGACCTGCCCCAGCTCAATCGTGCTGGACGCTACGCAGGCGCCCGGCCTCACGCTGGACGGTCAGAACAAGACTCGCATCTTGACCACTGGGCGCGGCAAAGACACCACGCTGGTCGGCTTGCGCTTCGTGAACGGCAACACCACGGGCCCGGGCGGCGCGCTGCACGTACAACAGGTGGTCGACGAAAAGGCGTTTGGCTCGGCACGCATTCTGGGTTGCAGCTTCGAGCACAACTCGGGTGGACGCGGCGGCGCCGTGCGCTTCGGCTGGCGCATGCACGCGGTCGTAGAAAATTCGGTGTTTGTCGACAACGACGGCACGAGCGGCACAGGTGACGACCGCGGCTTCAGTGGCGGCGCCATCTCCACGAGCCAGAGCGCCAGCTTGGTCGTGCGGCGCTCGCGCTTCGAGCGTAACCGCGGCACTATCTGCGGTGCGGTGTACAACATTTTGCAGCCGCTGATCGTCGAAGACTCGGTATTTCTGGACAACGTCGGCATCGAGGGCAGCGGAGCCGTCTTTAGCGACGGCGGCAATGCGGCCGGTCCACCCAATGATCCGAAGACTGGGCTGGTCGGAGAAATGACTCTGCGCCGCGTGCGCATCGAAGGCAGCCATGGCTCAGGTGCCGGCGGCGCCATGCTGCTCTGGGGATATCCGCGCGACGTGATCACGATCACGGGCAGCCTGATCAAAGACAGCGTTTGCGAGGCGACCGGCGGCGACGCCAAAGGTGGCGGAGCGCGCCTGCACGCGCTCGATCACTTGTTGATTCAGAACAGCAGCTTCGTGGGCAACCGCGCCGAGCAGCAAGGCGGTGCGCTTTGGATCGACGGAGACGGGCGCTTCGACATCGAGAACACCACCTTCAGCGGCAACGTGATCGACAAAGATCAGGGCGCGGGGTTCACCTACAACGGCCATGGTATCGTCAACATCAACGGCGCGCTCTTCACGGGCAACACGGCGGGGCGGGCGTGCGGCGCATTCTGGTTTGGTGACGAAAAGCTCGACATTACCGTGAAAAATACCATCTTCGATCGTAACCAAGCCGGCCAAGACATTACACAGCGTCACGTCGGTTATCGCCCCAAAGACGGTGGCGGTAACCTGGAGTTTGCCGACAGCGACCCGGAGCGCGGGCGAGTTTTCGACAAGTCGCGCTTTGCCGATCCGCTGCTCGGCGTGCTCTCCGACCAAAACGGCAGCTTGCTCCAGCCGCTGTCGGCCGGCAGCCCCGCCGTCGACGCGGCAACCGGCTCGGCCCCCGCTCTCGACGCACGTGGCGCCAAGCGCAGCGGCGCCGCTGACATCGGGCCGTTCGAGCTGAGCGGTGCATGCGGTGGGTAGAGGCGAGTTCGAGAGGCGCTCGACCGTCGGGTCTTCGCTCCTGGTCACAGCCGCTGCGCCGCTGTATTCGGGCTCAAAGCTGGCTGGCCCGAGACTTGACGGACTGATAGATGAAGCTCCAGCTGTCGAGGCCGGCCGCGTCCACGACGCATTGCTCGTTGTGATCGCAGGCCACCTCGACATAGCTGAGGTCGATGTTCGAGCCCTTCAACAGATCGCGATACGTGCGGTTCATGTCCAGCCAGTGAGCAACCACTAACCGAGTGGCAATTCGTCCTCGCACCTGGTCGGCATTCTTTGCGAGGTTGGCGAACGGCGAATAAACGTCGTAGTAGTGCTCGTCGTTGCCGAAGATGCCTTGCTTGACGTCGAGGTCAGCGTCGAGCCCGAGCCAACTGCGGATGCCTGCGTCGTGTCCGACTGCGACCGACCAGAGCTCGGGAAACTTGGTCATGTATTCCATGGCTCCGTACCCGCCCATCGACCATCCGTAGAGCACCCGCGCTCGCGCGTCGGCGATCGTTCTGAACGATGCATCCACGTGGGGTAGTAGCTCGCGGATGATCTGTGTTTCTACGGGCTTCGTGCCGTCCTTCGAGTCCGCATAGAACGAATTGTACATCGCTTCCGGGAACACGATGATGAACGGACAGGTCAAACCCTTCTTCAATGCAGCTTCGAAATTCGAAGTAA
Organism: Polyangiales bacterium; assembly: GCA_038252755.1. Taxonomy (GTDB): domain Bacteria; phylum Myxococcota_A; class Polyangia; order Polyangiales; family Polyangiaceae; genus PMG-095. The sequence continues at coordinate 29,742 of JBBSAB010000044.1, forward strand.
TGAGGTCATTGCGGGTGTCGCGGCTGTCGGTCTTGCCGTGCAGGCGGTAGACGACTGGGTAGCGTCGAGTGGTGTCGCTGTCGTAGCCGGCGGGGAAGTAGACGTTGAAAAGCACGTCACGCTTGCTGATCGGACCCGGGAAGCTCAGCTTCTCGAGACGTCCGGCGCCGCTCGTCTCGTTCCCGATCGGAGGCAGCTTGATGGAATCGCGAACGCCACCGCTCCCGCCGCTCCCCGCGCCGCCGCCCTGGGCGCTACCGCCCTGGGCGCTGCCCGCTTCTCCCTGTGTGCCACCGCTGCTCAGCGAGCTGCTACCCGCGATGCTTCCACCTGCATTCATTGGCGGCAGGCCGCCGCTAGCACCTGTACCGGCGCCACCGCCGCCCGTCGCCCCAGCCGACGTTGGTGCACCAGCGCCTCCGGTTGGCGAGCCAGGGCCCGATCCGCTCTCGCTAGCCGTCGAGCAGCCCAGCGCGAGCAAACCCGCTGCAGCACTCACGCTGAAGAGCCTCGCCAACCGGAACACAAATTTCGGATTCATTCTACGAAGTCCTCTAGCGGTTGAGATCGACGGGCCGGTCCGCAAGTTTTGTCGCGGGGCAAGGTCAACCCAGCTGCGCGAGACCGTCATTGATCTCACCTAGCGGACCCTGCACTCCGACCGCACGCATCGCCGAAACCAGGGCGCTGGCGGGGTGCGATTTACCGGCGTTGACATGGCCCCGCGGCTTGAAGTTGCCTCCGGCGGCGCCGGCTAGCATTGCGATCATGTTGTTGCCAGAGTGAGCACCGAAGTTGTCGTTCAACGCTTCGGTGGCGCCGGGCTCCGTGCCGAAGCCGGCTTCGTGGACGAACACGATCATGCTGTTGTGAAGGAGGGACGTGCCGTCGACGTCGAGCGTGCCCTTCAGCTTATCCAGCAAGTACGCAAAGTTTCCGATGTGCCATTGCCAAACCTTGGCCAGATCGGAACCCGTGTCGGCGTCACCGGCGCTGTGGGTGAGCTCGTGCATGTCGCCGGTTACCTTGCGCCCGAGGATGTCGGAAACCGCCGTGTAGCTGGAAGCGTAGGTGTACATCAACGAACCCGCGCGGCTGAGGTCGCACTTGAAGGCCAAGTACACGAGATCGTTCATGAGTTGCGCGCGCAGCGTTTCGTTCGACCAACCAGACTTCTCGGTGAGATCGGCAGGGAAGGTGGCGGTGGGCTTGGCGCCCGGGCTGCAGGTTGGCGTCGATCCCAGCGCCATCAAGCGCCGCTCGAACTCGCGTAACTCGGCCAGGTGTTGGTCGAGTCTCTTTTGGTCAGCATTGCCGAGCCGTGCGCGTAAGCTGTTGGCGCGCTCCAACACCAAGTCGACGACGGCGCGTTCTTCACGATTGCTCAAGTCGCCGTCGGCCGGGTTCTTGGGTGCTGCGCCAAACAGTTGGTCGTAAACTTGGCCAGGATCCACGAACGGCTCGATCGGTCCGTTCTTATCAGCTGACAAGCGGCCGCCAGCGATCCCTACCTCCGGTTTGGGTTCGCTGAAGCGATATTTCTGAGGCTGCGCGCGCAGCGCTAGGTGCGGAAAAGCCGTGCCTCCGCCGAGCAGCCACGCCGCCAGCGTGTCGGAAGTCGGCGAATCCACCGCAACGATGTCGGGTGTGCTGCTCTTGCCGCAGAGCAGCGGTCGCATCGTCGGCGGATGCCAAGCGGTGTTCCAATTCGCGGGGCCCGTGGCGCGCGGCAGGTGCAGATTGCTCACGAACGTGACGTCGCCTCCCAGGCTGCGCTCGACGAGCGGTGCTAGTGCGTGCACGTTGGGTGACGTGGCTCCGGCTGGCGACGCCTTCAGATTCGACAAGTAGTCGGGGCCCAAAGCGGTCGGCAAAATATAGGGCGACGTCGTGTGATCCGTGGCCAGCGCCAAGCCGGCGAACGTGATCAAATAGCGGAGCGGCGCGGTCGCTCCTGCGGCGTGCGCCGTGCCACGACCTTGCATGATTTCCAGGAATGGCAAGGCGAGCGCGACGCTGCCAGATCCGCGCAAGAGCGCCCGGCGACTCAATCTAAACCGACTCATAGTTGTGGCTCCTCAATCACGCGGTGTCGAAAGGCCGGACTCGCTACCAGATCGAGCAGAAGGTCCGGGACTCGATGCTGCTCGCTTGCAAAAGCCGTCGTCAGCGACTCGACGAAGGCTTCGTCCGCGCCCGATAGCTGCCGCCCTGCTACGAACTGGGTCAGCTGCTTCATCACGCAGCGCTCGATTTGCCCGCTCGGCAAAAGGGCTTGCGCGAGGCCTGCAGGCCCTTCGAAGGTCACACCGAGATCGGTCAAGGCGCCGCGCCCTTCGATCGGGCAATCGGGGCGACCGTTCTCGACCTCGCGGTACCTGCCGTCGGCGCCGTAGCGTTCCAGTCCATTGCCGACTGGGTCGAGCAGTGCGTGGCAGCTGGCGCAGGGGTTTTCTGCGTGCCGCTTGTAGCGAGCTGACTTGCACTCCGTAGGATCACCCTTGGGTGGCTGGTCAGCGTTGACCGTCGGAGGCGGCGGCGGAATGCTTTGGCACATCAAACGGGCGCGGATCTGAAGGCCGCGCAGCACGGGGCTGGTGTCGCCAAATTTTGCCCCGCCCGCTAGGAAGCCCGCTTGTCCGAGCAGACCCCGCCGATTCGGATCGAGCTGCTTGACCCAGCTCGGCGCCGAGGGGACAGGTAGGCCATAAATGGGCGCCAAATTGGCGTCTACGAACGCTTCTTCGGAAGTGAAGAGGTCGCCGTACGGTCGTCGTTCCGTGAACAGCAGGCGAGTCACCAGTGCGTCACTCTCCGCGCGCATCGACGCTTTGAGAGCGGGCGGCACGTCCGCGTTCTCGTAATTGAGCCACAAGCCGTGAAAGCGACCGATTCTTTCGGCGGCTTGCGGATCGCCGAGCAGGCGGCTCGCTGCTGCTCGCACGCCGGCTTCGTCATCGAGAGCACCCTGTGCTGCAGCGTCGAGCAGGGCGGAGTCCGGTGCGGCGCCGAGCAGCGTGAAGGCTAGGCGACTGGCGAGCTCGAAGGGTGTCAATCGAACCAAACCGGATTCGACGGCCGCGCCCACCTCCACGCGGTAAACGAACTCAATGTCTTGCAGCAAGGCTCGCATTGCGAGCGCCACCCCATTGTAAAACTCGCCGCGTTCGACGGAAAAGCTCTGAAGCGCGAGCAGCCTGGCTACTTCCGCCTGATTGAGCGGTCGATGCAGCGCTAAGCGGCCAAACCTTTCGACGAAGCTTCTGAAGCAGGCCGTGTCCGAAGGTCCAGTTGGGGTGCAGGGAACCAACGCCGCGCGGGACGTAGCGTCGGCAAGCGCTGCGGCGGTAGCCTCGCGTGCGACGTCCGACAAACCCGCAATCAGCACCGGCGACATGACTTGCGCGCCGAAATCGTTGTCGTACGGCGTGAGAATGTCCTCAGGTAGGGTCGACAGGGCCGCGGGAGCCGGTGTGCCCAGCAGCTGAGACAGCGAGCGCCGGTACTCGTCCTTCGAAAGCCGGCGCATGCCGACGAAGCCGAGCCCCCTCGGGCTAGTTAGCGCGCTCGCCAGCCCGGGCACGGTCGGAGGGCTGCCCGCTGCGCCAGCAGGCGCGCCGCCGGAGTCCTGCCCCTGGCCTGGCCTGGGCGAGCTGGCCGCGTTGCAGCCGACCGCGGCCGCGAGCGCCAGACAAACAACGCCGGGCAGTGAACGGGCAAACCATTTTCGAGCTAGCCGACGCATCACCCTGCAGTAGCGGGGCGGCGGAAACTGGCTCAGCGTCGTTCGCGCTACGGTTTGATTTCGAGGACGAGCGGCTGATCCGGCACGTCGACGTCCAGTTCGGTAGCGGCGGCGACCTGCAAAATCGGAGCGGCGGAGTCAGCCGGGCGATATGCCGCGACACTCTTTGCGCCTGAACGGAAGCGAAGGTGGACTGTAGCCGTCGAATCAATGTCTTTGCGTGTGGCGTGATCAAAGCTGATGGCATTCAACCAAAGCACCAGGTAAAAAGCGCCGTCACGCTTCTGCAACAGCGTGTGCTTCAGTTCGGGAGGCGTTGCCCCCAATTCGTAGTCGAGCCGGCCAGGGGCGAACGTGGGACCCGGGTCGCGCACGAGGTCGAGCAGCGCCTTGAGCGCGTTGAATTGTGCCTTCGGCGTCCCGTCGCTCTTGAGCAGGCCGAAGTTGAGATCAGCGGCGTGGTCGTTGGATGCCAAGTCTGCAAACTCATACAAATACACTCGGCGGAAATCACGCATGAAGTACTCGAGAAATAGCCGCAGGTCATACTTGCTCGATGCACGCTCCGACACCGGCGGTATCCAGTGCGATCCGTCGGGCATCGGCGTGTTGTGATAGCCAGTTTCCGTGGCGTATTTGGGCTTGTCGGGGCCAGAATTGACCTGCATGCGTGGGATGTACCAATCATCCAGCCGAAACGTCGGTGGGCCGCCATCCGGGTAGCTGTGCGTGTTGCCGGCGTCGCAGCCAGCCACCAATCCCACATCTAGCGTATTGTCCGGGAAGCTGAAGCCAGCCATGACGACTTCGAGCTTCTGCGTTTGCGGATCAGTTTTGATCGCGGCGTACAGATCGTTCTGAAAAGCAGGAACGAGGTCGGGGAAGCTCAAGCCTTTGTACGTTCGCGTGCTGGCGTCGGGGTAGGCCGGCACGCCTTTGCGATAACCGTGATCGAGCTCGTTGGGACCCTCGATCGACGAGGTGACGTCAATGGCCTGTTTGATCGCCTCCAACGTCAGGCCGAGGTCGAGATCGTTCACGATCAGATTGAAGTGAACCCCGAGCGCCGCCAACGTTGCTTGGCGTGCTAGGGCCACTGGGTCGCCGCTGAGTGCGTCACGCCAGTGGCGGAGCCCCAGCTCTCGAGCGCGAGGCGCGATCGCGTCCTCGAAATGATCGGCATAAGCTGAGCCCGTGTAGTTGAGGTGGCCATTGACGCCGACCATGTCCACGAAGGCATCCGCGGGTCGCGCTTGCTCCCCGCGGCCATCTGTGACGCCACCGCCCGCGCCCGCGGTTTCGTTGGCAGCTCCGGCGGCAGTGGGCTTGCCGTCACCAGCGGTTCCGCCCGTAGCGGTTCCTCCTGCAGCCGAGGACGTTCCGCCGGCCGACGAACCCGTGCCAGCCGTTGTTCCGCCGGCCGTCGCCGTCCCGGAGAAACTAGGCTCAGTCGGGCGGGCACCCGGCGGCGTCGCGGCGTCGCGCGCGCTGCAGCCACTGCAGATCACCGAGGCAGTCAGCAGACCACACGCACCGAGCGTTTTTGCGAAATGAGGGGACACGCTCGTTACTGCCGTCATCCCGAGTTCTTCATCCGTCTTCCTGCGCCGCGCGCTGTTACGATTGGTAACGTGAGCCACTAGTTACGACGCCCGCTACTGCGTGGACATGGAAGATGCTGGCGTGCGCGAGCGACGGTCGCGCCCCTTGATCCGTCCCGCAACTGTTGGCGGGCGATCCGTCGTCCGGTTTGCTTGGGTGGCAAGTCTTCTGCTGAGCGATTTGGCCTGCGGAAGCGATGTCCCGGCGGCCGCCGTCGCAGTGGCTGGTGCCAGCGGTTCGTCTTCGTCGACGGTTGGCGGTGCTGCGAGTGCGGTCGGCGGTAGTTCGGTAGCAGCGGGCACAGGACCAACGGCAGGCGCCGGACCGGTGGTCAGCGCCGGTATGCCAGGTGGCGGGACCGACGCCACAGCCGGCGGAGGCGGGATGGTGACCAGCGCAGGCGCCGGCGGAGCCGCGGGACTTGCTGGCGCTTCCGACCTCGTTCAACTGCCTGATCCCCAAGATGCAGCGGCGGGCAATCCGGATTTCACAGTCCAAGGAGAGTACGTCGGCGCCGTTGTGGATGGCGCGCAAAAGCTGCCACTCGCGGCGCAGGTGATCGCCCTAGGCAATGCGGAGTTCAGGGCCGTGTTCGAGCCGGGAGGTCTGCCGGGCGAAGGCTTTACCGGCGTCAAGATCGACGTCAACGGCAAGCGCGACGGCGACGTCACGAAGTTCACGCCGGGCGCTCAAGCCCGCCCGGTAGATACGGGCGGGTCCGCAGGTGACTACACCGCCGAGATTTCGCAGGGCAAGCTCACTGGCACGGACAATCAAGGCCGCCCATTCGTCTTGAACCGGGTGAACCGCCAAAGCTCCACGCTGTCGCGCAAGCCGCCTGAGGGCGCAATCGTGCTGTTCGACGGCACCAACAACGATGAGTTCATTCACGGGCCGCCCAACGACTACCCCAATACGTACTTTCCTGGTGAAGGTGGCCTGTCGGCAGATGGGCTCCTGAAGGAAGGAGCCACCACCGTTCGCAAGTTTGGGGATTGTCTTCTCCACGTTGAATTTCGAGTTCCGTTTCAACCAGACAATGATCCGAACTACCGCGGCAACAGCGGCGTCTATCTGCAGGGCGCCTATGAAGTAAACATTCTGGATTCGCTTGGTCTTGCCGGGAAGCAGAAGGACAACGGCGTGATTTGGGGCGTTCGGGATCCCGATCTCAATATGTCGTTTCCACCGTTGTCTTGGCAAACCTTCGATATCGATTTTGTCGCTGCCAGGTGGAATGGCGATCAGAAGACTCAGGATGCCAAAATGAGCCTGCTCTTCAACGGCAAGCTCGTGCACCACGATGTCGATTTGCCTGGCGCGACGACGCACAACCCCGTGCCAGAATCGCCTGGGAAGGGCCCGGTTTTTCTGCAATCGAATCCGTTCCCCGTGCGATTTCGATACATCTGGGTGCTTGAAAAATGACGACAGCACAGTGGTTCTGCGGGCCGCTCGCTCGCATGAGTCGAGCCGCTCTTATCACGGCGCTGCTGACTAGCTGCACGGCCCAAGTCGGTATAGGCGGCGAATCATCGGCCACTGGCGGAAGCCCGATGCTGCCTCACGCCGCGGACCCTATCTCTGGCGGGGCGCCAGGGCAGTGCGGCACCAGAGATCCGGGGCCCGCGCCGATTCGGCGACTGACGCGAAGCGAATACAACCGCACCGTTCACGACCTTTTGGGCGACGAAACCAAGCCCGCGGCGGGCTTCATTCCCGAGGAAATGAGCTTGGGCTTCAACAACAACGCCAACGCGTTGTCGGTGTCCCCGATCCTCGCCGAGCAGTACGTGGATGCGGCAGAGGGTCTGGCTGCACGCGCCGTACGGTCCCCCGAGTCGCTCATGCGCTGCGGTCCGAGCGGTGTAGATGATGCATGTGTCGAGCGGTTCATTCGCGATTTTACGCGTTTCGCATTTCGGCGGCCGCTGCTCGACACCGAGCTTCAGCGCTATCTGTCAGCCTACTCGGCCACCAAAGCAAACCTTGGTCTTCAGAGCGCGCTCGAAGTGGTGGTGGGCTCGGTGCTGCTCTCTCCACGCTTCTTGTATCGCGCGGAGCACGGAGACCCGACCACTGAAAAAAATGGCATCGTGCGCTTGACGTCGTGGGAAACCGCCTCGCGATTGTCTTACCAATTGTGGGGTTCGATGCCTGATCGCGAGCTGTTCGAGGCTGCGGATCGGAATCAGCTTTCGACTCCCGCCGAGGTCGAGCTCCAAGCGCGGCGCATGCTGTCCGGAGCGTACGCCATGGAGGTCGTCGCCGACTTTCAGTCGCAGTGGTTAGAGCTCGATCAGATTGAGACGCTCGAAAAAGATCCGACAGTGTATCCCGACTTCAGCTCCAGACTCGCGCGGCTCCTGGCCGGTGAATCTCGCGCTTTTCTCGACCACGTCACGTGGCACGAGCCGAACGGTTTCGCCGAGCTGTTCACTGCCAACTACAGTTTCATGCCGCCAGAGTTGGCCGCTTTTTATGGTGCTCCGATGCCGATGGCTGGCGGCGTCCAGCGCGTTGACTTACCCGCCGACCAGCGTGCCGGCATCCTCACTCAGGCTGGCCTGCTCGCCCTGCACGCACATGCCAATCAAAGTTCCCCCGTTCACCGAGGTAAGTTCGTTCGCCAGCGTCTGCTGTGCCAAACCCTTCCGCCGCCGCCAGCCAACCTCGTCATCAAAGCGCCGGACCTGGATCCCAAGCTGACCACGCGCGAACGTTTTGCTCAGCATTCTGTCGACCCGACGTGTGGTGGCTGTCACCAGCTGATGGATCCGGTGGGGCTTGGCTTCGAAAACTACGACGCCGCAGGCAGATGGCGAAGCCGCGAGAATGACAAACCGATCGATGCTTCGGGGAACCTTCTTCAGATCGACGTTGCCGGTAGTTTCAACGGCGCGGTTGAGCTTGGTCGAAAGCTCTCTGAGAGCAACGACGTTCAAGCGTGCTTCTGCACGCAATGGTTTCGCTATGCCAACGGTCGAGCCGAAACCGAAGCCGACGCCTGTTCTTTGGCCGCGCTTCAAGCTCGGCTGAAAGCGGCCGGCGGCAATTTGCCTGAGCTCGTCGTCGCACTCACCCAGACCGACTCGTTTCTCTACCGGAGAACGCAGCAGCCATGAAGAATCGACTGATCAACCGTCGTGCCGTGCTGCGTGGCGCAGGCGGTGTAGCACTGGCGCTACCCCTGCTCGAGATGATGCGTCCGGCACGCGCGCTGAGCGCTACCGCTCCAGTCGGCAAGCGCTTCATCGTGATGTACTCGCCGAACGGTACAATCGCCGAGAACTGGCGACCGAGCGGAACCGAAAAGAACTTCACGCTCTCCCCGATTCTCTCGCCGCTGACTGAACATCAGGCCGATCTCACAGTGATTCAAGGCTTGAACTTGAAGGCCGACGCGAAAGGCGACGGGCATCAGGACGGCATAGCCGGCTTCTTGACCGGCGATAAACTAAACCCAGGCGAATTCCGCGGCGGTGCGGGATCGAGCGGCTGGGCTCGCAACATCTCGCTCGATCAACGTGTGGCTCGAGAAATCGGCGCCGACACTCGCTTTGCATCGCTAGAGTTCGGTGTCCAAGTGCGCGACGCCACGGTTTGGCATCGGATTTCCTATCTCGGGGGTGACCAGCCGCTTCCACCCGAGAGCGATCCGACTCGCGCCCTCGCTCGAATCTTTGGCAACGCTGTCGCCGCTGATCCAAGCATCGTTACGCGTCGGTTGGCCCAGAAGAAGAGCATGCTCGACACCGTGATCGACGACTTTACCGACTTCAATCCGAAGCTCGGGCAAAGTGACAGAGCCAAGCTGGACGCGCACTTGACGGCGCTTCGCGACATCGAAAAGCGGCTCTCGATCGTTACGCCTGCCAGCTGCCAGGCCCCCAACTTGGGCGCTCTCCCTAACTTGTTTCTGAACGATAGCTATCCTGCACTTGGTCGCTTACAGTTGGATTTGCTGGCAACTTCCTTGGCCTGCAATCTGACCAGGGTAGCGAGTGTCCTTTGGTCGCGCGCGGCGAGCCGGACGCGTTTCACGTGGCTGGGCATCAATGACGAGCACCATAGCCTCTCGCACGCTGGCGATGGCGACACCGCTGCGCGGGATAGCCTGACCAAAATTAATACCTGGTATGCCGGGCAATTTGCCTACCTCATCGGCAAGCTCAAGAGTTTTCCCGAAGGCGCGGGCACGGTGTTCGACAACTGCGTCGCCCTCTGGGGCAACGAGCTCGGCAAGGGCAACAATCATTCTCACGACGACGCGCCCTTCGTGCTGGCGGGCTCCGCGGGCGGTCACTTTCAAACCGGCCGCTATTTGCAGTACCACGGCGAGCCTCACAACAACCTACTGTTGAGCCTGTTGCTTTCGATGGGTGCGCAGGCCACCAGCTTCGGCAACCCCGAATGGTGCACGGGGCCGTTGGTGGGGTTAGCGTGATCGTCTGGCGTGCAGTCGCCGTCGTCGCCGCGGTTGTCATGGCAGGTTGCGCAACAGAGGGCGCCCCGCGTCAGCCCGCGGATTCTGCCGCTCCCGCCCAGCCTTCTGGCTCGGGGGGGCAATCACCCCTGCCAGATGCGCCGCCCACCCTAAGCGGCGGCACGTCGCCGTCGCCCGCTACCAGCGGTCCCGTTCAAGACTGGGGTCTCTTCCCGTTCGTCGGAGCTGCCGGCAGCGCAGGTACCGCCGGCACTGGCGGAGCCAACAGCGGTGGGTCGGCCAGCGGCGGCGCAGCGGGTACGCCAACCGACGTCAAGGCAACTTGCGACGTCCTTTGCGACTGCATCGTCGACATCTGCGGCAACGCGCTGAGGATTTTTGAGCATGGCGTGTGTCGCCCCGGATGCAGTAGTTTGAACGACGCGCAGTTGACGTGCCGGTTGCAGGAATGCCTACAGGGAGGCAGCGACGCAACTGCCGCATCGCGCTGCGAACACGCGGTTGGTCAAGGCGACGCGCTGCCAACGGCCTGCCAGTGAAAGCGACCGGCTTCTAGAGTCGAATGGCGTTTGAAACCCCTTGCGGGATGGTAGCCGTGAGCCGACCAGCGGACCCAAACTCACCTGTGGGGGCAGCCAACTGTGCCGGCTACGGCGCGGCGTAGTGTTCGCCAATCAAGTTGCCCATCGTCGCGTTGCCTTGGGAGCTCATGTGCGGCGCGTTGGAAAAGACGTTGCAGTTGGGCACCAGGAAGTGCGGCGCCACCGTGACGAAGCCGTTCGAGCGACCGGCGATCGCGGCATGAGCGGCGTCGAGGTTGGGCGAGACGGTCGTCTGCTCTCCGCAATTTTTCCCTTCGGGCGAGCGTACGAACGTCATCAGCTCAAGGTGCCGGAGCTTGGGATACTTGACCTTGATGGTGGCGATGGCAGCTTCGGTATCGGTTTCCCAGCTCTGCTGGGTCGCGGTCAGATAATCCTGCTTGGCGGTGACGAAATAGACGCGATCCACGTCCGCGCCTTCGCACCCGCAATGCACAGGCTCGAACGAGCCAAACCGGATCGGTGAAAATTGCTCATAATTGGGTCAAGGGTATCGAGACGATCAACCGCCGCATGGTCACAGCTGCTTCAGACGCTGACTGAGCGCGCCGGCCGGCGTGCTCTTGGGGTAGCGCGCCAAGAACGCCTCGATGGCATGGCGCTCGTCGGCTGTGCGACCCAGGCGCTGCAGGGCCGAGATCACGCCGTACTCGGCCTCTTGCCGTAGTTGACCCGGTTTCGCCAGGTAGGCGTGGAACGAATCCAGCGCCGCTTCGGGCTGGCCGAGCTGCCCGAGTTCGAGTTGACCGAGTGACACCAGCGAGGCGCGCGCTTCGGCCGACTCGGCATGCTGCTGAACGAGCTTGCGATAGAGCTGAGCGGCTTGCGCGTAGTGACCGACGCCACGCGCTTGGCGCGCCTCTTCGAGCAGGTCGCTGGCAGAAGTGTGGATTTGGTGCGCCGGCGTCAGCGAGCCTTGTTGGGCCGCGGGCCGCTTATCGGACGGGGGTCTGACCCGCGGCGCAGCTTGTGTGTCGACCTCAGGTGGCTCGCGGTCCCGACCCAAGACCTCGAGACGCTCACCGAGACGGGCCGACTCTCCTGCGATCAACAGCGCCTGCTCACGGAGGTGCTCATTGGTCACGTGCACGCGCCCGCGCTGCACTAGCACGGTGGTGAAGGCAAGCGAGGCGTCGAGCTCGATGCTGAACAGCGCGCCCTCGACCGCAGCCACGCCGTGCAGTGTTCGGATCGAGAACCCGGCCGGCATGGTTTGCAGATCCACGGTGACGCCGCCAGCGGCCAGCTCGACATTCCAAGCCCTGCCGAGCGCGGGCAGCTTGAGCTTGGCGCCGCCGCTGCTGCACAGGCGCACGTGGCTGCCCGAACGCAGGCAAGTCCCGGGGGAAAGCTCAGCCAGCGCGTCGGCTGTGACCGGCGTGCCGCGGCCAGCGTTGCCAGCGCCTGACACGGAAACGCTGCCCAACTCCACCACCAGCGAACTTTGCTGAAGCGCACTCCCAACCTGGGCAGTCGCGATGTGCGGCGTGCTGAGGCTTGAAAGCCCCCGCAACAGTGTGGCCGCGGCAGCCAGCGAGAGCGCCGAGCCAGCCGCGATCCAGAACCGGCGTCGCCGCTCAGCGGCACGGAAGCGCCGCACGACCCGACGGACCGCAGTGCGATTGACAACTGCCTCGTCGCCACACAGACGCACCGCGTCGCCCTCGAGCAGCTCAAGCTCGAAGCTGTTGAGTGCGTCTTCTTCGGCTGCAGCAGCTCGCGTGAGGTTGGTCATGATGACGACCTTCCGCGCAGGGCCAGGTCGCGCCGCACCAACCACCTCCTCGTGGGCGGCCGCATCACGCTTGCCAGCGCAACGCATGAGCTCAAAAACACGTCTCCAGCGCTCGGCACGGGCTTCTTCTTGCTCCTGCACTGAAGTGCCGGCTGGTGCCTCAGCAGGGTAGGAATTTTTCGAGGAGGCTTCATCAAAACCCGACGGCGACGCTAGCTTCGAGCCGGGGTCAGGATCTGAAATGCGCGTGCTGACCCTCGCCAGCTCGAGGCGTAGGCGGCCCTCTCGCGAATCGCCGCAGATGCCTAGTGACGCTTAGGCTTCAGGGCACTTGGTGCGAGCGGCCGACGCCAAACTGGTCGCCTGCCTTCAGGGGTCGCTCTCCGAGGAAGTCTATTTCTAGCATCTTTTCACTCTGGACTTGGTCGCCGCCCTCATCCTTCAGCCAAGCCACGATCTTTCGAGAACGAGTGTCGATCACCTCTCCCGTCGATGGGTAGGCGTAGTCACCCAAGATGCTAAAGGTGATCCAACCGGGTTGGTCGACTGCAAGCGCAACACTTTGCTCGTAGCTTGGCGGCGCCTTGGTCAGGTCGAAGATGTGCACCTGCTGATTGGGCGCGTCGACCACCCACACTTCGGCATCGTCCGGGGTAATGCCGACGCCGTGGCTGACCGTTCCATGACGTTTGTAGGGGCCTTTGGCAAACCCTGGCACCTTCACCTCGTAGAGCTTTTTTCCGGTAGCGAGCTCCCCCACCTCGAAACCGAGCAAGTCATTCACGTTGGCCACCACCAGTTGCCTCGCCATGCTGATGGAGAAAGGACGAATAGGATTGCCGAACGGCCCAACCTGCTCCGCCTCCACCACGCTGTGCGTCGCGGGGTCCACGCTAATCAGCAGTGGCGAGCCTATACCAGCCAAATAGACGCGATTTGCTCCGGGTGGCGCCAAGGTGTTGTGGGACTTCTGATTGGTGACGATGGTTCGAACGGTCTCCCCGCTGCTTGCATCGAGTACGGTCCAATGCGGCCCTTCGAACGAGGGCACGTACAAGAAGTTACCGTCTTGCGTGATTGCGGGGCGATCGCAGCCCCCGCTCGGCCTCTTCAGCCACAGCAGCTTGTCCGTCCGGAGATCCAGGGCGGCCACCCGAGTTGGCGTGGTGAGAAAAAGGCGCGAGCTTTCCGCGCTGGCCGCGATGCCCTTGATATTCTCGACCTCACCGTTCGAATCAGTGAATGGCGAAGCGATCCGCCGAACGAAGCGATGTTCGTCGTCGATGTCAAAGACGAGGACGCCCTTGCCGCCCCACTCGACGTAGTTTCGGATACCGGGAGACGCGACATAGAGCAGACGATCGGGCATCGCGCCGCCGGCGCCGCTCGCTGGGGCGCCGGCGTCCCCGGGGCTGCCCGCTGGGGCGCCGGAAACGCTCCCTCCGAGGCTGGTACCAGTTCCGCCATCGACAGGGAGAGTGCCACCGGCGTTGAAGACGCCGCCGCCACCCGCCAGCGATGCGCTGCCGCCGGCGCCAGTTGCGCTAGTTGCGCTAGTTGCGCTAGTACCGGCCGCGTTTCCCGGCGCGGGGGCGGGCGGTGGCGAAGTAGAACAAGCGGCTAGGGCCGCGCCCACCACGATCAGCGAGCGCGGACTAAAAAGGAGGTAGCGAAACATGAGACGGCCTTCCACCGTGCCCCCCTGTGCGGAAGTGGGTAGAAAAAAGTCTCTCGCGTAAATGGCTACGGTGAGCTTACGCGCGCCGACTGGCCCGCATCGAGCGCCCCGGTCTTACTTCTGCTCGCGCACGCGCAGCTCGCCGCACGAGATGAAACGCATGCTGCCGCCGGGCGTGCCGAAGACGCGGATGCCGTCGCCCAGAATGGGGTCGAAATCGAACGCGTAGCTGGCGAAGCTTTTACCCCCTGCGCCTGCGTAAGCGGGGGTGGCGCCGGCGTCGGCGACCTTCTTCCAGACGCCGCCGCTTCGGACCTGGACCTCCACGGAATCGAACCAACCGCCGTCCGAGAACACCTTGCCGTTTTGAAATAACACCTGCATGAAACGCCGCGAAGTCGCAAACGTGTAGCCGAGCCAGTCCTGGGTGCGGTTAGGATCAGCCGTGAAGGTGTCGTACTGGCGCAGCGCGTCTGCGCTATCGACCGGCGGCAGGTCGTTGTCGCGTAGCACCTCGAGATCGCGGTTGCCGCCGCCGCTCGGCGTCATCATGAAGGCGACCGGCGTGCCGCTCGCAGTGATGTCGGGCCCGAGCACGGGCGCGCCGCCACCGCTGCCGGCCATGCCGGCGGCGCCTGCCGTTGCCGCCCCGCCACCGCCACCGCCTGCACCGCCGCCGCCTGCACCGCCGCCGCCACCGCTCCCGCCTGAGCCGCCGGCGGGCGCGCCACCGAGGCCAGCGCTCGTGCCGCCCGCGCCTGCAGTCGTGCCGCCCGCGCCCGCGCTCATCGGCGTCGTGCCGCCCGTTTCGGCCGCCACGCCGCCGCCGAGGCCAGCGCCGCCAGCTTTCGACTCATCCGTCGTGCCGCCCGTGCCGGCGCCAGCCGTCGAAAGCTCGCCGACGCTGCGCTCCTCGACGCCGTGCGCACAGGCGACCAGGGCGAGCGCAGCCAGCGAGCAGGCGGCTACTGCGTGGACCATGCCGCCGGGTGAGCAACTCCTGGGCCACGGGCAGATCTCCTGATGTTACGGCAATCGACTCGGTCGGTATGAGTAGGAACGTAACGCGCCACTTACGGGATGTGTCGTTGGGTGACGGAGCCGCACTACGGACGCCGAAGACGATCACGTCGTCAATGTCGACCAGCTTGGGCAGCTTCTCGGTCGGAACGCCATTGTGCTCAGCTTCCAGATCGTGAAGTTGTCGTTCGTGCGCCGAGCAGCGCCCGGCCGCTGCGCGACGGGGCAAGTTGTAGCCGCAGTCAGGCTATTGTCAGGTGGGCGGATAAGTCAGCAGTCGAGCAGACATGTTTACCCAGCGGTGCTGGGACGCGTACTGGGACTGCTATGTTGAGGCTCCGCCTTTTAACGCTGGGCATAGCGGCGTGTGCGTGGGTTGGTGGTTGCGCGGCGCCGGAGTCGGGGCGCCTGCCCAGCTCGCAGGGGCCGACGCCAGAGCCGAAGCCAGAATCGATGCCGGACGCGGTGCCGCTCGGACCAGGCTGTGATGAGACGCATCGGCTGAAGGCGCGGGTGGTTCGGTTGGCAGCGACAGAGCTGCGCGACCACGTACGACGCAGTCTGCCTGGCGCCGCGGAGGAGGCCCTCGCCAAGGTAGGGCTTCAGGGCGAGCATTTATCGCGGGTTGGTGAGCGCGACATCAGTAGCGCCGAACTTGGAGCCTACTTCGAGGCTGCCGCTGGCGTGGCGCGCAGCTACGTCGCGAACGCCGAGGGGATGGCGGCTTGTCGTCAGCCCGGCTCGGAAGAAAGCTGCTTGCAGACTGGACTGCGGGCGGCGGTAGACCGCCTGTATCGGGTGGCATCGAGCGCGCCAGAGTGGCTTGTGTTCGAAAACGGGTTTCGTGCGTTGCTGACGACTCACGCGGTGAGAGAGGCAGCGGCGGGCATCCTAGCTGCGGCGCTGGTATCGCCGCGCACGCTCTATCGGACTGAGCGACCCGAGCCCGGAACGACGGCGAGCGGCGCCTACGCGCTGAGCAAGTCTGACGCTTGGATCCAGGCCCGCTTCGCGCTGACGGGTGCGGCGCCAGACGCAAACGAGCTGGCGCAGTTGGCAGCGCTCGACGCTGTAGCATTTCGCCAAGCGCTGACCACGCAGGCGCGCGGCTGGGTCCAGGCCCCCGAGTTTCGAAAGCGCGCACTCGACTTCGTCAATCAGCGCTTCGGTTTGCTGCAACTGCAGGAGGTCGATCGGCTCGATCCGTTGTACACATCAGCGGTCAAGAGCGCGTTGAGCGCCGAGCTATCGGCACATATCGACAACACGTTGCTATCGGCGACGGGCAGCTTCCAACAGCTATTTACCACCACACCGAGCGCGGTCTTCCCCGGACTCGAGGCCATTTATGCCAACGACGCGGCTTCCACGTTGGGGCCACGGCGCAAGGGCATTCTTGGACTGGCGGGGTTGCTGGCGGCGCACGCGGGACCGGCCGGCAGCGATCCCGTCAAGCGCGGCATCATGTTGCGGATCGAGCTTTTGTGTGAGGCGATGCCTCCGCCCATCCCGGACGCCGACTTCGGCAAGGTGACGGTCACCGAGGCGATGCAGACGCGCGAACGCTTCGAAGCGCTCGCCGCCATGCCGGCCTGTACCAGTTGCCACATGCTGATCAACCCGCCCGGCTACTTGTTCGAGGAGTTCGACCAGCTCGGTCGCTATCGCAACCAGGAGAAGGGCCGGCCCATCAACGCCGCCGGCACGCTACCGCCGTTCTTTGGCAAAGAGCCTTACCCAGGCGTCGGCGACTGGAACGGTATCGTGCCGCTGGCCGATTGGATGGCGACCTCGACTCACGCGCGCGCCTGTTTCGCGACGCATTTTGCCAGCTGGCTATTGTCCGAGGGCGTGCCGCACGGCATGGACAATTGTGAGTTGGCCAGCATCACCTCGCACTTCCAGCAATCGGGACGGCTGGATGATTTGGCCGCTGACGTCGTGCAGTCCGAGTTGTTTTTGGCTCGCATTCGGGAGGTGTTGTGATGCGCGTGCTGAGTCGTAGGCATTTCTTGGGAGCAGGACTGGGAGTGATGGGCCTGGCGGCGGCGCAGCAGCGCGCCATTGCTCAGGCCAACGGAGTAGCGCCGTCCCGCTTCGTGTTCATCTACACGCCGGCGGGGCGCGAGCCGTCGTGGCGCACCGATACGCCGGGCCCCAACTACACGCTTGGTCCGACGATGCGCATGTTCGAGCCGTTCAAAGACAAGCTGATCGTGCTCGATGGCGTCACGGTCCCTAACTTCGGCTACGAGATCAATGCACACCTCGGCCCCGTTCACTGCCTGCTGGGTGGCAAAGCGCCGCTCAACGAAGGCGGCGAATTCGGTGGCAATCTGTGCAGCGGCGCGCAGCGCACGTTCGATCACCTGCTGGCCGATCGCATCGGGGCAAAATCCCCAGTTCGCAGCATCGTACTGGGCGGTCTGGACACCAACCACAAAAACGGCTCGCAGTCGCTCAGCTGGACCGGCCCCAGACAGGTCCAGCTACCCCTGCACGAAACTGACAAAACCTTCGCCGCGCTGTTCGCAGGCAACTCAGGCCAGCCCCTGCCGTCCGATCCCGCCGCCGTGGAAGCGCAGCGATTGCGCCAAGCGTGGCAAAAGGACGTGCTCGGACTGGCGCAGCTACAAACCAGCTCGCTCAAAGCCGAGCTCGGCAGGTCGGAGTTGCAGCACCTGCAAGCCTATGAGGCCAATCTGAACGAGGCCTTCCTCCGCGCCAGCGATCCTGCGCCCGACATCGGCTTCTTGCCACCGGCGGCGTGTGGCGATTTGAGTCTCGAAAAACTGCAAGAAGGCTTGCCGACAGAGGCGTACGCACGCCACCACGACCTGCAGAGCCGCTCGCTCGCTGCCGCCTTGGCCTGCGGCTGCACGCGCGTCGCCACCTATGTCATGGCTAGCCATCTCGGCGCCATGACCGTGCCTGGCGGAGTTTCGGCGCACCATCATCACGACGACAAGGCCATCGACCACTATCGCGCCTTCGATCGCTACTATGGCGACCGCGTCGCTTTTCTACTCCAACAGCTGGCGAGCTATCCCGAGGGGGACGGTACTCTGCTCGACCACACGATCATTGTCTGGTCGACCGATATCTCGTGGACGCCCGTGGAGCACGATCACGACCGTCACCCGCTCTACTTGCTCGGCGGCCTCCCCGAAAATAAGCTGAAGATGGGCCAGTACGTCAAGCTGCCGTTCAACCTCGGCCCGAATCGCGTCGACGCTTTGAAGAACCCGAGCAATCGTCGCGTGCACGAAGTGCTGCTCACCATCGCCGGCGCGATCGGCATCACCGATCTGAACGACTTTGCGGATCCACAGTACGTGCAAGGACCGATCGCGGAAATCCTGACCTGACGGTCTTGCCCGCCTGAGCGCGGCGCCGCCCTGGTCGAAGGAGGTTCCATAAAAACCGAAGGCCTAAGGTCGGTCGCAGCTGAACGCCAGCTGCGCCATGCGCTCCTACCTCCAACTACTCGGTTTTCCGCCGGAGCCGACTTGTGCTGCATTGCTGCAACTGCGCGGGGTGATTTCGCCCGCAGCCTCGCTTTTCGTGCGCGACGACGAAAGGGTTGAATCACCCTCGTGCACTTACTTAGGGTCGGCAGCGTCTGTACTTTCCTGCGGACGAACCGTTACTGCTTCGGAGGCCGAAACCACCCGTGCGAATGCAGATACCTCACTGGCACGCCTTACGGCTCGGCACGTGCGCGCTCTTAGGGCAGCTGCTGGTAGCGTGCGTCGGCTACGTCGACGGGGCGGACGCGAGCAAGCAAGCGACGTCGCCCGGCGGGAGCGGCACCATCACGCCGGGCGTGTCCGGCGGTTCCTCGTGTGGCGTTGGGGCAGCGGTCGAAACGGTGCCCCTGCGTAGACTCACGAACTACGAGTACACGAACGCAATTCGCGCACTGCTCAGCGTCACGACGCTCGAGGGTGGGGTCGCAGTGCTCCGACCAGTTGTAGACATGGCTCCGATTGAAGGGGTGATGTCGGCGCTGCCCAAAGATGGTCCCGTCGACAACCTGACATTGTTCGACGCAACTCAGCTCCGCACCGACGACAGTCACGTCCTTAGCCATTTTCAAATTGCGTCGCAGATCGCAAATTCGGTGGCGACCGACGCGGTCGCCTTCGAGAAGTTGACGGGTCAAGCTTGCCCGGAAACCTCGGTCGACAAGTCGGCTTGCGCCAAAGCGTTGCTCAGTTCTTTTGGCGCCAGGGTACTGCGGCGACCGCTCTCCGCTGAAGAACAGGCCAACTACCTGGAACTCTACCGCTCGGCCGCCGCGACTGGGCATGCCGCCGGGATCAAGAGCGTGGTGGCCTCTCTGCTCAACGCCCCGAGCTTCATCTTTCACTTGGAAGATCAGGGAACGCCGGTGGCAGGCGACAACAAGCGCCTGGCGCTCTCGGCCTACGAAAAGGCTACGCGGCTCGCGTTTGCGTTGACCGGTTCCCTCCCCGACGCAGAGCTTCTGGCCAAAGCCGCTTCTGGTGAGCTCGACGACCTTCAGGCGTTCAATCTCGAGGTCGACCGTCTGCTCGAGCTTCCGGCGACGCGGGCTCACATCAAGCGTTTCTTCAGCCAGTGGTTGAAGATCCCCGAGAACGGTGATCTCTCCGCCTTGAACCGTGACTTCTTGGCGGGCATCGATGTCGCAGGGATCGTGCCGAAGCTTTCGGCGGAGACGCACGACTTCATTCAGCACGTTGTGTGGCAAGAACGCGGCGGCCTGGAGGCCCTGTTGCTATCACGAAGTGCCTTCATCAGCGATCCCTCGGTTGCGCAGCTCTACGGGGTAAACGCCGGATCCGCCCAAAGCCCGCAAGTCGAGCTCAACGCAACTCACGCGGGGTTACTAACGCGCGCGGCGCTGCTGCTCGGCTCGAACGAGACCACGAGCCCTATTGCGCGTGGTGTGCGCGTCCGCCGACACATTCTGTGCGACGTGCTCGCGCCGCCTCCGAACATCAACGTCGACGAAAAAGAGCTGGCCCCGATTGCCGACGAGAGTCTCTACACCACTCGCCAAATCTTCGAGCATAGGACGAGCCTGCCGCGTTGCCAGGCCTGCCACGTCTCGATCAACGGGTTGGGCTTCGGCTTCGAAGGGTATGACACGTTGGGCCGTTTTCGTTCGGAAGAGCAGAAGTACGACAGCGCGGGTCAGCGCGTTCGGTCCCTGCCGGTGGACACGCGCACCGTGGCCAACGTCGACGGGGCCAGCGCGGGAGAGAGCCAGGACGCGGTGCAATTGTCGAAAATGATTGCCGGTAGCAACAAGGCCCAAAGTTGCCTGGCAGCGCAATGGATCGAGTATTCGCTGGGATCGCAGCCGCCGGAATCGGGCGCGAGCTGCTTACGCGAGCGCGCGTTCACGGCGCTCACGGGGCAGGGCGGCGGCATCGTCGAGCTGTTCCGAACAACGGCCAGAGAAATCTACTTAGCCGAAAAGGCGCTCTGAAGGCGACGCCATGTACTTTTCAAATCGGAGCCGCCGTTTCTTTCTTCAAGGTCTGGCGGGCGCCGCCCTTGCCCTGCCATTTTTGCCTTCGATGATTCGGACCGGTCAAGCCGCACCGGTCACCAAGAAACGCTTTTTCGCGATCACACATGATCACGGCGTGTTCGAGGAAGCGTGGTTTCCTCCCAACTACAAGGTGGCGAAGGACTACGCGCTCCCTGTTAACCAGCTTCCACTGTCGACCTATCCTGGAGACCTATCCAGTATTTTGGGCGCCGGGTTCACGCCGCTGAAAGACAAGCTAACGCTCCTGCGTGGGCTGGATTGTATGGCGCTCGGCCCGCAGGAAGGCGGGCACGATCAGGGCTTCACGCTCGCCGGAACCAGCTTTCGTGATCAAGTGACGAGTCCGAAGGGCAAGTCGATAGACGTGCTCTTGTCCGAGTCTGCTCACGTCTATCCGGACGGTCCGCCGCGGTTCCCTCACCTCAGCGTGTGCATGAGCTATGTAGGGCACTCGTTCACCGTCAAAGACGGCAAAATGGTGACCAGCCCTGCGCACGCCAACCCGCGCGCGTTGTTCGATTTGTTGTTCGGCGGCGGCGTCAGCGACGCCGAAACGCCCGAGCAGAAGACGGAGCGCCTGCGGCAGGGCGCGGTGGTGCACTCGGTCTTCAGCGACTATCAGCGGCTGCAGAACAGCGGTCGTATCAGCGCGGCAGACAGGCTCGTGCTCCAAGAACATATGGAGCTCGTGCGCGGTCTCGAGCGGCGTTTCGTGGACGACCCGAACGCCGTGCACTGCGCCGATCTCTCCGGCGACGCCTACTCGAACTACACCAACATAATCGCGAAGGATTATGATCAGCGCTACGATCAGCTTTTCGACGTCGTGATTTTAGCAACGAAATGCGGGCTGACGAACGTCGTGCACCTGGGTCTGCCCACCTCCGAGACGTCCAATACTACCGACGTGGAGGACGCAATTTATCGGCATTTGGACACACCGGATCTGAAATTCAACACGACCATCCACAGCTACTCGCACGCCTGGCAGGGCGCCCGACCGCAGATGCTGCGGGCTCAGCAGTGGCTAGCCGGGCTGGCCGCAAAATTCATGGCCAAGCTCAACACCGTGGAAAACTCGGCGACCGGCGAGACCTATCTCGATAACTCTCTGGTCATGTATGTCAACAACCTCAGCCAAGGTAGCAGCCACCTTCGTTACGACATCCCGGTCGTGCTGGGCGGAAATCTGGGAGGCCGATTTCGGTCGGGCAATTTCCTCGACTACACGACTGCCGTGCAGCATACGGTCGAAAACAGTGGCAATAAGCAGGTCGGCGTGGACTACACCCGAGCGCTAGTCACGGTACTGCAGGGCTTTGGCCTGTCCGAAGCCGAATACCAGCAGCCAGGTATGCCGCAAGGCGGATTCGGCAGTGATCAGCGCAGCAGCAAGACGCACCCAAGCCTGACGACCGCCAGTCGGCGCGACCCGCTTCCGGGCCTTCTCACTTAGTAGCGGCGCGTCCTTCGCAGTCGGTCGCGAACACGGTGCCGCGCTAGCGGCGTGCGCCTGTTCGCGCATTTCTTTTTTGGCCGGTGATCAGTTTCGCCCGCCCCGGCAGCACTAGATGTAAAGAGATATGCGCATTTTAGCAATTGGGGCGATATTGGTGGTTTTCGCCGGTACGAGTTGCTCGAGCGACGAGAGACTCGGCGTGGAGGGCAGTGCCGCATCGGCTGGCACCGCTGGGCCTTCAGATCGGGAGCCCACGCTGAATTTGGGAGCGGGCGGTAGCGCCGGGACCAGCCCGGATGGCGACGCAGCGAGCGCCGGCCGTTCCGACAGCCTGAGAGCTGACACTCCTTTGGCGGAATTTTGCGCGGGACGCGGGCCTCTGATCACTTTACCCGGGACGGACACGCCCACCTGTACGGGTGACATTGCGGCAAAGCGGCTTCGGTTCGCGGTTTGTTCCTGCCAAGATTTTGCGTGGGAAGGCCAGCTACGCACGGATTCTTTCAATTCGCAGACACGTACCCAGGGCCAAAACGGCTCCGTCGGTGTGAATGGCGCCGTCACCGGACCCTCCCCATTCGACATTGGAGGCTCGCTATGGGTCGGGGGCAATACTAGGGCGCGCGACGCCGTTCAGCTCGTCGGCGCGGGCCGTGTGAGCGGCGAGGTCCATTCCGGCGGGACGATTGCATCGTCGGGCCAGGTGTCGATTGAAGGGGACGTGTATTCCGAAGGCGCGCTCAGCATTCAGGGGAGCTTCGACGTCGCAGGGTCGGTGATCGTGCCAGCTGGAACCCGAGTTGAGGGCGCCGCAGCCGCGCAAGGCACCGTGCACCAACCGGTCGATGTTGCAACACCGTGCGATTGTGAAACCCCGTTGGACATTCAGGGCATCGTCGCCGCATTCTCACAAAAAAACGACAATGCGGCCGCCGGCGTCGACAGCCACAGCTTCGAGCAATTCCCCTCTGGCAAAAGTGTCGAGCTCGACTGCGGTCGATACTACTTTACGCGCATCGTTGGCACCTCGCTTAGTCTGCACGTGAACGGCCGCACGGCAATCTTCATTGATGGTGAGCTGAACATGCTCGGCGCACTGGAAATCGACCTCAAGCCCGGCGCGGAGCTCGACTTGTTCGTTGCCGGGAATGTGACCTTCACCGGCGCCACTTCGTTCGGTTCCGTTGCAGAGCCCGCACGCATTCGCGTTTATGTAGGCGGCAGCAACGTCGCGCTGGATGGGCAGATGAAGCTGGGGGCGAATTTGTACGCGCCCTTTGCGCGCGTTGCCGCGGTGAGCCATTTGGAAATGAGTGGCTCCGTTTTCGGCAAACAGCTCGAGTTTCCAGGCGGGCTGACCGTCCACTACGACGAAGCCGTGCTCGACGTGCCGGGCTGCGACCCGCCAGGGCACGACTGTGGCAGCTGCGAAGACTGCTACGGCAGCGCCGGCGCTTGCAAAGAGAACCAGTGCACCGCCTGCAGTTCGAACGGGGATTGCTGCCCGCCACAGCGGTGCAACAGCGGGGTCTGCGGGGTGATGGTCAAGTGATGTTTAGCTCGCGCTCCCGTCCGAACTCGCGTTCCCGTCCGAACTCGCGCTGCCGTATGGTTGGGCCACCCCCTTTCGGCGCGTCAATCCGTGTCGCACTTGCGACACACTTTGCTCAATGAATTCGCGGCCGCGATTCGTTGGCATGACGGTGTCGCACTTGCGACACCGTCGTCAGCAGCCGCTGACCTTGTCGCAAGTGCGACGCCGTCATGCCATCCGAGACCGCCCGCAGAATCATTGAGTACACCGGCTCGATCAGCAATTGCAGCAACTCGTGAATCGCGGCGGCGTCGCCTCGCTGAGCAGGCGGCACAAGCTCGTCACACCTGCTCGGCGCTCTCACATTGGAGGTGGGCAGCGCCGCGTCTGGCTGTTCGGCGCTGAGCCGCGGCCATGTGTCCGTCATCGGGTGGGAAGCGGACGTCACCACATCAGAGTGCGCAAAGCCACGAGCAAAGTCCAGAGACAGCTTCAGTTGCGCGAAAATCCGACCAAGGTCAGGGCTGACGCTCGAGGGCCCCGACGTCCCTTGCCGAACCTTGAGGAGTCTTGTGCCCGGCAAAGTCGCGCGGGCCCGGATCTACTTTGTAGACCGACTCGATGTCGACCGCGTCGTCCACGGCCGCGCCCTCGGGGCCGCGGGAAAAAGCGAGCAAAGTCGCCAGGCGAGACAGGTCGCCATCAGTGCCGCGCGCGGCGTCGAGGTTCAGCGCGGGGCTAGCGAAGCCGCCCACGGGCGCACCCTGCAATCGCTCTTTGCCTCGCTCACGCCAAGCCTGGATACTGGTGAAGCGTGTGTCACCGGTGATTGAAAAATCCGCGCCGCCGCTCCAGTAAAGATTGCCCTGGAAGACGACAGCGTCACGGTCGTTGCTCAGGTTGACGAAAGCCGCGCCCGGCTTGGTCAAGATCACGTTATTCCAAAAGGAGACGCTGGCGCCGTTGCCGTCCACGTTGACGGCGGCCGCGCTCGTTAGATTACTGATGATGGTGTTGTTGTAGATCTGAAGGCCAGAGATCCCAGAGCCGTCATTGCGCACGAAGATGGCACCGTATTGCGGGGCTTTGACAGCGTCGTTCTCGGTCACATTGTAACGAACGACGTTGTCGCGATGCTCGAAAGGGGCGCCGCCATAGGTATAGAGCAAGATACCAGCGCCGTCGTTGTGGTGGCTGTAGTTGTATTGCAGAACGCAATTGGTGCTGCCGCCATCGAGATCGAAGCCATCACCGTCAATCAGGCTGCCCGAATGGTTTCGATAAGATTCACAGTCCTGGATCGTTACCTTGTTCGAGCCGGCCGTCCAAATGCCGGCCGGGCCGCCCGCCGAAGAGAAGCACTGCGCGCCGTTGTCGTGCGCGACGCAGCGCTCCACTACTCCGTCGTCGACATCTTCTAGCAAGATCCCGCTCCCAGAATGATTGTCCTTGAACAGCGGATCCCCCGTGTTGTCGTAGACCAGACAGTCGGCGATGCGCACATGTCGATTGGCGTAGCTCGTCGAGCTCTGTGACCAATAGCCGGTGATCAAGATACCGTAGTAGGCATTGTCGTGGGCCACCGAACGGCTAACCGCGACGTCGTCGAAACCACTCTTGCTGCCGTCAGCGGGCACTCCCCCAACGAAGATGCCGGCCCCATGCGGCGGCTGAAAACCTAGAAAATCTTGCGGGCCCGGCAGCGCGCGGCCAAAGCCGCTGGCCTCTACCCCGCGGACGCGAACGTGGCTCAGGCGAGTGTTCCCAGGTAGGGAATTGACGAACGCCACACCAGAACCCTGACTTTTCGTGCGGTCGTCGCCGACGCATATCAAATTCTCAATCTCGACGCCGCCCGCGTTCTCGACCACCACACAGCTACCAAGCCCCGCTCGAATGGTGGCGGAACCGTTGCCGAACGAGCCGACGATGACTGGGTCCGCAGCGGTGCCCGCGTCCTGTGCGTCGAGCACGAGGTTGCCCACGAACGACTTGCCGCCGGCAAGGAGCAGGCTTTCGCCAGGTTGGAAAGCGTGCTGGTTGGCGCGCTCGATGGTTCGCCACGCGGACGTCGGCTGCTTGCCATCGTTGGCGTCGTCGCCAGTGGGATCGATGTAGTAGCTGCTGTCTGGGCGTGCCACGCCAGGCTCGGGGCTGCCCGCGGACCCGGCGCTGCCGCCCGACCCGGCGCTGCCCGTGCTACCTCCGGTCGCCGACCCGCTTGAGCTCACCGCCGCGCCAGCGGACGCGCCCGAGCCGAGTCCGGTGCCGGCAACGCCTGCGACCCCAGCCGTGCCGGCGCCGCCTACCGCGCCCGGTGTCGCATCTGAGCCGCAGGCCAAAGCTAGCGGCGACGAAAGCATCCAGGCCAGCTGCCATGCGGGAGGCACGGACGGGAATCGATTGGCGCACAGGGGCTGGGTTGGCATAGCTTGCTTTCTGTGGTGCTTCCACACCAGGCGGACGGGTAAGAGATTTACGCCTGATCACCTGCCAGGCAAGCCACCCGTCTCCAGGTGTCGTCACGGTTTGCGCACGACCGAGACGACGTTCATTTCGATAAATTGGCCGTTGAATGCAGCGGGCGCTGGGCCAACGCCGTCGATCACGAAGGGCGTGCAGACCGGGAGAGCGGGGTCGCAATTGCGCGCGGCGTAACACGGCAACACCTGATCGACGTCGAGCAGATGGAGTCTGGCTCCGCCTTCGATGTCGATGGTCTTGGTGTGATCGATTGGGAACACGTAGTGACCAGTCTGCGTGTCGTCGTTCAGGTAATAGATTTCGTGTGGCGCGGAGACTTCGACCGAATAGACGCCGAACAGATTGGTGCTTGCGTCCGGATCAGGCGTGCCGCCGACTCGAAAATGCGTGCCGTCGGCCTGACCGCCCAAATATTTGTGGGGTTCGACGACGCCGCGCCAACGCAGGGTCACCTGGTAGACTTGGCCGGGCTCGCCGCCGAAGACGACTGTCTTGTCGAAGTTGATGCGCGTGCCCGCAGCGCAGTCGGTCGCATACTCGCACACGCGACCGTCCTCGACCGTGGCGCCGCACGTCAACTCCCAGCGCACGCCCTCGAGCGCCGCGGCCTCCGCCAGGAGCGAGCCCGCGCCAGCTGCGCCGGCCGCGCCCCCCGCGCCGCTCGAGCCTGCGCTGCCACCCAAACTGCCGCCACCGACGACGCCAGCTGCGCCCGAGGTCTCCATCGCATTGCCAGCCTTGCCGGCGCTCGGCGCGCCACCTGGTAAAGTGGCGCTCGTCCCAGCATTGGCGACGCCGCCCGTCCCCGCGCCGTTGGCGTTGGGACGGGCGGCAGGCGTTTCTGCGGCCGTGGAACAGCCGACAACGAACACCGCCCAAGTCAGCAGAGAGTAGGAGCGCGCAAACCGCATACCGTTGAATGCGAGGCGAGGCGTTGCTCAATCCGCAAACCGACGTCACCGCGTTGAGTAGCCAGGGTGCGCACCCGCCAACTGGCTGTTGTTGGCGCTTGGCGCGCGCGCCCTGCCGGTGCGCTCAGCGTTGCTTGGCCGTAAATCGTCTGCTCAGACGATAAGTCCCGGTAGCGGTCCCTGCATGGCGTCGGGATCGCCGAACTTCTGATCGGGGATACCCAGCAAGTTGAGCAGCGAGACCAACAACTGCGTGTGGTCGCGGCCCTCGCCGCGTGACGCCTGGCCTTCGTCCTCGAAGTCGTACACCAAGTTGCGACCGGTCTTGAGCGCACCGCCCGCCTGGCCGAGCAGCACGTACGGCATCAACACTGCCCGATGCGTCAGGTTGTTGGGGGCACCGCCATTGAGCGGCAGGTAGTCGACTGGGCCGTTCGGCCCGTACTCGTTGTTGACGAAGATCAGGCTGTTCGAAAGCAACGTGCCCGCGCCCTCGGGCACGGCCTTGAAGTCGTCGGCGAAGCGCGCCAGCTGGCCGTAGTACCACTTGTCGATCGCGGTCAGCGACTTACGATCGCCCGTTTCGACGTTGTGTGAGTGGCCGTGCCAATCGACGCCGGAGTCGATGCCCTCGACCCACTTGTGAGTGCGATAAGCGCCGCCGTCGTTGGATAGATTTAGGGTGACGACGCGCGTGATGTCGCAGGTGAACGCCGCTACGATCAAGCGCCGGTACACGTCGATCACCTGCGGCACGTTCGCTTCCTCCAGCCACGTCGGTTTGTCTTGCGACAGGCTGGGATCCATCGGCAAATCGGGGGTCGCGCAAGCCGCCTGAGCCTGCTCCAGGGCGATCAGGCGCTGCTCTAGATCGCGAATCGAGTCCATGTAGTTGCTGACCACGGCGCGATCCGCAGCGCCCAGCACACCGCTCAGCGCGGTGCCCTGCTCGGTCACGCTATCGAGCACTGAACGCTTCTGTAGCAGCAGCTGACGGCTCTCTTCGGCCGAGGCGGAGCCGCCGGCGCTGAACAGCTTGCTGAACATCAGGTACGGATTGTTCTCTGCCGGCATGGGTTGCAGCTGCGCGTTCCAGGCCGCGCAGGCCACGGTGTCGCGGTTCTGTTTGACCTGCACGCCGAGCTGCAAGGAAGGGATGGGCGTGTGTTGCCCGAGCTCTTGCGCCACGCGCTGGTCGACCGAAATGCCCGTCGCCACCAGATCGGGAAAACCGCGATCGGTTGGCGCGCGGCCGGTGAGGCTGGAGATGCAGTGGTGCCCGTACGAGCCCTTCTGGCGCAGGTGCTGGATAGCGACTAGATCGGCCTGGTGCGCGGCCAGCGGCGACATGATCTCCGATAGCTGAAAGTCGGTTTCACTGGTGCCGGCAATCGGGCGCCAGTTGTCGGTCACGACGCCGTTCGGCGTCGTCCAAACCAGGAAACGCTTTGGTTGCAGCGCCTCGGCGGCGCGCGCTCGCCCGCCGTGCATGAGCTCGAGCAGCGGCAGGCCCAGCGCTACGCTGCTCCCGCCTCGTAGCAAGGCGCGACGTGAGAGTAAGCGTCCAGGTTGGCTGACACGGTGGGTACGGGTCACGGCTTTGGCTCCGCGCGGTAGAGGAAGGCACGGCTCTGAGGCACGGCTTGCAAGACGCCGCGCAGGTTGGCAGAACCTTGGGCGACGAGTCCGTCGAACACGCAAGCATCCTCGGCGGTTGGCTCACGGCCGACCGCAAATTCGAAGGCTTGCTTGGCGCCGCACAGTGCGACGGCCTCGTTTTCGGAAAGGCGCCGCGAAAGCTCGAACGCGCCGTTCACGTCGCCGAGCGGCTGCCCGAGGCTCGCGCTGGCGTCGATCGGTAGGTCGTGATCCAGCTCGCGCCAGCGACCCAAGTAGTCGAAGTGCTCGAGCGTGAAGCCGATCGGATTCATCAACTGGTGGCAGCTGCTGCAGGTGGCGGCCGACGTGTGCTCGGCGACGCGCACTCGATTGGTCGTGCCAGACATGATTTGAGGCAAGGGCGTGGCGACGTTGGGCGGCGGCAGGCTGAGCCGCTCGCACAGCAGCTTCTCGCGCACGAAGCGGCCGCGGTAGATGATGTCGGCGCTTTGATTGCGGCTGATCGTGGCCAAAAATCCCGCCAGCGAGAGCAGTCCAAACGACTTCTCTGAGGCCTCCTTCGTGACTAGCAAGTCGCGCAGGGTGTTGCTCGAACTCCAGAACGTGCTTTCGACGAAGCTGCGCGTCTCTTCGGCCAGCATGCCGAGACGGGCCGGCGTGTAGTCGGGCTCTTTGACGGGGTCGACCATGATGTGCTCGATGTTTTCGAGCTTGAGCCACTGCGACAGGAACGAACGGGCGATCGGCTTGGCGCGGTTGTCGTTCATCAGGCGCGCGACCTGCGCGTCGAGCACGGCGCTTTGATGCAGGGTGCCTTGCGCTGCCAGGCTGGCGAGCTCGGCGTCGGGCGTGGTGCGCCAGAACAAGAAAGAGAGGCGCGCGGCTAGTTGATAGTCGTCGAGCGCGTACGGCTGGCCTTCGACCTTGTCCGCGGGGCGCTGCTCGATGTGAAACAGAAACTGCGGGGCGAGCAGCAGCGCCTGCAGCAGCACCGACGCGGCCTGCTCGAAGGTACCGGTCGCGCGGATCTTGCTGAACAGGGCTTGGTAGTGCACGGCCTCGCTGGGCAAGAGCGGCCTGCGGAAAAGCCGTGGCCCCATCGAACTCAGGAAGTCGCCGATGCAGGTCGCCTCGTCGCGCCCCGCACAACCAAACACGCGCGCCTGATCGAGTAGCACCGCGCTGGCGATCGCGGCCGCGAGGTCGACGTACTTCTCGGCTAGTGGCGCGTTGAGTGTCTGGCCCGCCGTGGTCTTGAAGCCGCCGAAGTCGCCGTCCTCAGGCAAGGCCGTGGCGGCGGGCGCAGCGATCTGGAACAGATCGGCGACCGTGTTGAGGTACTCCTGGCGAGCGAGGCGACCCAGGCGGGTCGCCCCGAGCGTCTCGCAACTCGCGGGGGTGTTGCCGGGCGGGGTCGGGCCCTGCGTCGCCGCGCCGCCCGCGGTCATGCCAGTGCTGCCCTGGCTGCCCCCGATGTCGCCGACGCAGCCGCTGAGGAGTAGCGCTAGCGTTGCGCCGCGGAAACGCGCGCCGAATCGAGCAAGCCCTGTCATCGGCTACTCATGTGCATGGCCGAGGGGATCTGTTAGAAGCCGCCGATCATGGCGCGAGTTTCTTCCTGGGAAGAAATTTTCAGGGCGATCGCGGCACGCGCGAGCGTTGCCGGTTACGCCCTTCGTGCTCGATCGGGTCGGCTCCGTTCACAGGCCGGCGGCGGTTAGCGCTCGGGCTTCGCTGGCCCTTGGGTTTACACTGTAGGCAAGGCCGGTCACGGATTGTTTGGCACCTGCACATGAGTAGCTAGGTGTCGGCGGCTCTTTTCCTCATGCCTGTTCCCAACGCTAGCGTCGAGCTCGAGGTGTCGGAAACGGCAGCCACTGGGCTGACCGAGCGCGCGCCGGGCTCCGCGGCTGAGGAGCGCGCGCGCTTCAACGATTTTTACGGCAGCCACGCGCAGTTCGTGGCCCGCTCGCTGCGGCGCCTCGGCATTCACGACGAGCTGCTAGACGACGCCCTGCAAGACATCTTTCTGATCGTGTACCGAAAGCTGCCAGAGCTCGACGCCGAGCAGCACGCCAAGACTTGGGTGTTTCGCATCACCATGAATGTCGCGGCCAACCTGCGCCGCCAGACGCAGCGATGGCACCGCAAGCTCGGCGGCGGCACGGAAGCGCTGCCTGAAGGCTCGACGGGGGCCGACGAACAACTGGCCCGCGTTCTGCACGACGAAAAGCGAGCCTTACTCCACAAAGTGCTCGACTCGCTCGACGAGGATAAGCGCCTGGTGTTCGTCCTGCACGAGCTCGAGCAGCTGGGCGTGCCGGAAGTGGCGGAGGCGCTCGGTCTGAATCTGAATACGGCGTATTCGCGGCTCCGCGCCGCGCGCGCCGCTTTCGAACGCGGCGTGCAGAAGTACGCGGCAAGTGACGGGAGTTTGCCATGAACGTTCAGGAGAAGACTCGAGAGCTGCTCGAAGTCGGGCGCCAAGAGGTAGGACTCGACGACGAGCGCCTAGAGCGAAATCGGTCCCGTGTGTTGGCGCGCGCGCTGGGGGTGAGCGTGGTGGGTGCCGGCATCGTGGCCTCGACCAGCGCTGCAGCAGGGGGCGGCGCCACGGTCGGTGGCGCAGCAGCGGGTGCCGGCGTCACGACTAAGACGCTCGCGGCCTTGTCGCTGGCCAAGCTGACCATGGCCGTCGTGGTTGTGGGCGGTACGATGGGTGGCGGTTATGTGCTCGCGACCCGCGCGTCGCGTGAGCCGGTCGCGAGCCCGGTGGTACCCAGTAAGCCGGTCGGGCCTGGTTTGCGGCAACACAGCGTGGGGCAGCCAGCGCTGGTCCCGGAATCGGCGCGACAGGCAATCGGGCCGGGTGAGGTCGACGCCAAGCCGAGCCAGCCCCCAGCGCCCGTTCCTGGCGGCGCCGTCAGCAAGCCTCACGCCGCCGCCAGCCGCATCAGTGAGCACGCCGACCTGCTGCGCGACGCGCGCAGCGCACTGGCCGGCGGCGACGCTGCCAAGGCGCTTTCACTGCTCGACCAACATCCCGAGGTTTCGCGCGGGCCGCTCGGCCCGGAGTGGTCGGCCGCGCGAGTCTTGGTGCTGTGCCGACTTGGGCGCGTCGCTGAGGCTAGGCAGGCAGCCCATCGCTTCCTGAAGGCGCACCCGAGTTCGCCGCTCGCCGCCCAAGTGGCGGCCTCGTGCGCGGCCGCTGACTAAGGCGTGTCCCTAAATTGGGATCGCTCTCGCGTGCCCGTGCCCGTGCCCGTGCCCGACGGTCCGTGAGGCTCGCCTTTGAGCGTTCCTTGGTGTGTAGGCCTTGTCTGCGCGCCCAGCTGGGCGCGGCGCGGGCGGGGGCCCGGCCCGCGCCCGGACCCACGGCCCACCAGCACGACCCGGACCGAAGCCGGGGGCTAGGAGGGCGCGGGCCGGGGACGGGCCCGGCACGGCGCGGCC
>JBBSAB010000045.1:0-58385 GCA_038252755.1 Polyangiales bacterium
CGAGACCGCCCGCAGAATCATTGAGGAATGTGTGTCGCACTTGCGACACGCCAAGCGCGTGCCGAGAGCCCTCGCGTTGAAAGGGGCGCGGTTCGCAACCGGCGTTCGTCAAAGCGACCACTACCTTGACGAGCGCCGCAACCGGCGTTCATCAAAGCGACAACTACCTTGACGAGCGCCGTCTCCGCATCGCGGCCGCGCCGCGCGGCTCCCGCGAGCCGCCCGCGCAAACGCTGAGCGCTGCACGCACGCGTCCCAAATCTACCGACCACCGCTACAAAGCTTCTGCAAGCGGGCCGCATTTCGGCAGCCAACCGAGATGAGACCAATGCTCAGCCGCCTTCCTGTTTTCTCGCTGCTCGAATCGCGAAATGAGACCAATGCTCAGCCGCCTTCCTGTTCGCTCGTGCTCGCGGCGAGAAGTCGGCTTCCTGTTTGTCTCGCTTTCGTGCGCTACTGATTGACGCCGCTGGCCAGGAATCCACCGTCGACGGCTAGGATCTGGCCATTCACGAAGCTGGCGGCGGGCGAGGAGAAGAAGACGGCGGCGCCGACGAGCTCTTCGAATTTGCCGAAGCGCTTCATCGGCGTGCGCATCAGCAGCTCGCGGCCGCGGTCGGTGCCGTCGAGCAGTTTTTCGTTGAAGGCGGTGCGGAAGACGCCGGGCGCGATCGCGTTGACGCACACGCCGCGCGCGCTCCATTCGACGGCCAGCGAGCGGGTGAGGGCGGCCACGGCGGCCTTGCTGGCGGCGTAGGCGGTGACTTCGTGAAACGACACGAAGCTGTTGAGCGACGCGATGTTCACGATCCGCCCGTAGCCGCGCTCGAGCATGGCCGGGCCGAAGGCTTGGCAGGCGCGCAACGTGCCGGTCGCGTTGGTGTCCATGATGCCGTTCCACAGCTCTTCGCTCGTCTCGAGCGTGGGGATGCGTTGGATGCGGCCGGCACAGTTGATCAAGATGTCGACCTTGCCGAGCTCGCCGAGCACGACGTCGCGCAGCGCGTCGAGCGACGCGCGGCTGGTCACGTCCGACGTCAACGACAGCGAACGGCGACCGAGCGCGCGCACTTCAGCCGCCGTTGCCGCAACTTCGGCTTCACGCCGTGAGGTCGGTACGACGTCGGCGCCGGCTGCTGCCAACCCGAGTGAAAGTGCTTTGCCAATGCCGGACGCGCCGCCGGTGACGACGGCCACTTGGCCTTCGAGCGAAAAAATGGGGGGAGTCATGAAACCTAATCCTCAGCTTCTGACCCGCGGATCCACCTAACCTCGAAAAGCCGCTTCGAGCAAGACCCAATCGCCCTCGCTCTTCTGCCCGCGAGCCGCGAAGCCTGCGGCTTTTACCGCGTTCTTCACGTCTGCGAGCTGCGACTTCAAAAAGCCGCTGACCAGCAATTTCGGGGCACGACGCGCCGCGGCGGGCAGGCTGGCCAGCACCTGCAACAGCGGCCGGAGCTCGATGTTGATCACGACGAGATCGAACGTGCCGCTGACGCGAGCGGCGCTGTCGATGAAGCGCGTCTGTTTGGTTAGGCCGTTCAGGCTGGCGTTGGTCGCCGCCGCCCGCACGGCTTCGGGAGCGATATCGGTGCCGAGCGCACGCCGCGCGCCGCTGTGCACGGCCACGAACGACAGCACACCCGTGCCGGCGCCGATGTCGAGCAGCGCGCCGCCCGGAGCTTTCCGGTAGTGCGCTTCAATGGCACGTGAGGCTAGCCGGGTCGTCGGGTGGTCGCCGTCGCCGAACGCCAGCGCGGGTTGATAGAGGATCAGCGCCTGCCCGCGTCCGAGCGCCGGCGCCGCAACTGTCGTCGGCGCCAGCAGCAAACGCCGCGTCAACGACACAGGTCGCAGGTGCTCGGTCCAGGCCGTACGCCATTGCTCGGCTTCGTCGACCTCGATGCTGGCGCTGGGGAGCGGTGCCGTAGCCAGCGCTGGGCCGAGCAGTTTCTGCGCGCGTTTCCAGATGACAGATAGGCTCTGGCGGGTCTCGGCGTAGGCAACGAGCGTCGCGCCGCGGCCGGGTCGCTCCTCCAAACCCTGCGCGCCGGCGCTAAAAAGCGCTTCACTGACCAGCGGCGCCAGCTTCTTGGTGGTCGAGACAACGAGCCGCACGGTCGGCATGCCCTGCTTTCGCACGCGGCGCAGAAAAGTGCTAGCTCGTAACGCGTGGGTCGACCGCTCGTTACTTTGCATTTTGCGCAATCGCTCGACGGCCGCATTGGCTTCGGACCCGGCTCCGAACGCGCGATCTTGAGCAGCGAAGAGGGCGTCGTCTGCGCACACCGGGCCCGCAGCGAGCACGACGCTGTGCTGGTCGGGATCGAGACCGTGTTGCACGACGACCCCCGGCTGACCGTGCGCGGCTTGGACCGCTCGCAGCCGTTGCGCGTGGTGCTCGATTCCGAGCTGCGTCTGCCGCTCACGGCGCGCCTACTGACACCAGACGAAGGCGCCGGCCAAGTCGTGGTTTTCGGCTGTACCGAGCGCGCATCGGCTGCACGACGTCGCGAGCTGGAGGCCAAGGGCGCGGTGGTGGTGCTCACCGCGGCCGATCGAAACGGCCAGGTCGCGCTGCTCGAGGCGCTCGAGGCGCTGGCAGCGCGCGGCGTGAAACGGCTGCTCGTCGAAGGCGGCGCTAAGGTGCTGACGTCGTTCTTGCAGGCCGGGTTGGCGCAACGCGCGGAGATTGAGATCGCCCCGTTGTGGCTGGGCGCGGCTGCGACGCCCGGCTTGTGCGAGCTGGGCGTGGGGCAGCTCGGGCAAGCGCTGCGGCTCGAACGCGTCGATGTCGCGCGGTTGGGGCAGAACGTGCTGGTGCGCGGTGACATTGTCTACCCGCCGCGGAGCACGTAGGTGACGACGCGCGAGCTGTGGTTCGTCGGCCCGCAGACGGTCGAGCTGCGCAAGGGCGCGGCACCGCGGGCGCTCGGTCCGGGGCAGCTTCGAGCGCGTGCGCTGGCGTCGGGCATCAGTCAAGGCACGGAGCTGCTGCTCTACAAGGGTGAGGGACCGACGCCGTTCGATCCCTCGCTCGACGCGCCGGGCGCACCGACTTATCCGCGCCGTTATGGCTATGCCTGGGTGGGTGAGGTCGTCGAATCGACGAGCGACGCGCATCCGCTGGGTGCGCGCGTGTTTGCGCTCGCGCCGCACGGCGATCAGCATTGCTTCGACGCGGACCTTGCGCGGCGATTGCCGGAGGGCTTGTCGGCGGAGCGAGCGGTCTTGGCGGCCAATCTCGAGACTGCCGTCAACGTGGTGTGGGACGCCGGCGTTGGCCTCGGCGACGACGTGCTCGTGATTGGCGGAGGCGTGGTCGGCTTGCTCGCTGGCTACGCGGCGCGCCGCAGTGGCGCCGGTTCGGTACGCTTGATTGAGCCGTCCGGCTTGCGCCGCCAGGCAGCCTTGAAGCTTGGCTTCACGACCGCCGTGAGCCCCCAGGAAATCGTCGAGCTGAAAGCCGATGTGGTGATCGAAGCCAGCGGCAACCCTGCGTGCCTGGACCAAGCAGTAGCGCTCGCGCGCGATGAAGGCCTGATCGTCGTCGCTTCGTTCTACGGCCAACGCGTGGCGCCGGTGGCGCTGGGGGCCGACTTTCATCGCCGCCGCCTGACCATGCGCGCCAGTCAGGTGTCACGTTTGCCACTCGGACGCAGCATCGGCTGGTCATTCGCGCGCCGCTTCGCGTTAGTGACAGATTTGCTGCAAGATCCCGCCCTGGAAGCCTTGCTCGAACCTGCGCTGCCGTTCGCCGACGCACCGGCGATCTACGCGCGATTGGCGCGTGCGCCGGGTGACGCGCTGCAAACGCTGTTTCACTACGCCGACTAGCGCGCGTTCTGGTACTAAGGGCTGGCAAATGTTCAGCCTGGGCGTCTCCGACCACATCATGATCGCGCATAGCTTTGCCGATCCATTCTTTGGCCCCGCACAGCGCCTGCATGGCGCCACCTACGGTGTCGAACTCAGCGTGCGCAGCCCCAAGCTCGGGCCGCACCACGTGGTGATGGACATCGGAGCGATGCGCAACATCCTGCGCCAAGTGCTGTCGACGCTCGATTACTCGAACCTCGACGAGCACGCAGCGTTCCCGGAACGCACTTCAACCACCGAGCGTCTGGCCGAGTTCTTGGCCAAGAGCGTCGCGAAAGAGTTAGCGAAAGTTCCGGCCGATGCGGCCCCGCCCGCGCCCGCCACGCTGTCGATCTTGCTGCGTGAATCGCCGGTGGCCTGGGCCAGCTACGAGCTTGCCATTCCTGCAGGCGGTGTCGCGTGAGCCAGGCCTTCACGCCGCGTCGCATCGCGTGGGTCATCTACGGCGCGCTTGAGCAGGTGACCGGCGGCTACATCTACGATCGGCTGGTGGTCGAGCGGCTGCGTGCACTAGGCGACCAAGTGACGGTCATCTCGCTCACGCCCGGCGCCGAGCAACTGCCAGAGCTCGCCGCCGACGCCTACGACGCGGTCGTTGGCGACGAGCTGTGCTTTCGGGAGCTCGTCCCGATGTTTCAGCGTGCGCCCGGTTTGCGGCGTGTGCTGCTGATTCACCATCTCACGGGTTGGGAGCGTCCGGCCGGCGCCGAACAGAACGCGCTCCTGGCGCTCGAAAAAGCCGCCATCGACGCGGCCGACGCGCTTGTCGCCACCAGTCACGTCACGGCAGAGCGCCTGCGTGCCGAAGGCTTGGCGCGCGGCGTCCGCGTCGCCGAACCCGGGGCAGATCGCCTGCCACGTTCGGCGACCGGCGGTCAGGAACCGAGCGGGTTACGGCTGCGGCTGCTGTTCGTCGGCAATATTTTGCGTCGGAAGTGCGTGCTGGAGCTGGTTCAGGCGTTCAGTCGGCTGCCGAACGCGCACGTCGAGCTGGTGCTGGTCGGGCCGGAGCTCGAGCCAGCGTACGCGGCCGAGGTGCGGGCAGCCGTCGCGGCGGCTGAGCTCACGCCGCGCGTGCGCTTCTTGGGTTCGCTGCCGGCGGAGGGCGTGGCCGAACAGCTCGCGCTCGCCGACGCGCTGGTCTTGCCATCCGCGCTCGAAGGCTACGGTATGGTGCTGAGCGAGGCGCTGTGGGCGTCGGTGCCGGTAATAGCGGCGCGGGTTGGCGCGGCTGAAAAGCTGGTCAGCGAAACCTCGGCCGGGCTTTTGTTCGAGCCGAACGACGCCGCCGCCTTGGCAGCGTCGATCGGAGTCTTCATTGGTGACCCGGCGCTGCGGCTACGGCTGCGCCGGGCAGCCTGGGAGGCGGCCGGCGTGCTGCCGCGCTGGCAAGACACCGCCCTGGCGTTGCGCGCCGTGCTCACGAACGCGAGCTGAAAAATCATTTCAGGGCGCGGTCGTGAACGCCAGCTTCGGCTCGCGGCCGCCGAACGTGGATGGTGAGTCGGGGCTTCACAGGCTGAAGATGCCGCTGATGCTGGTCGAGCCGACCTTGTCCGGCGCCTTCGAACCAGCGCCGTCGCCCTTTCCTCCGCCGCTGCTCACGCATTCTCCGCCCTTGGCCAAGCAATGCTTGGCTTGGGTGCAGATCGAGGAAAGCGCGCAGTCGGCGCTGGAAGCGACCACGCACACGTCGTCTTTGGCGGTGCAGGCGCCCTCCAGCTTGCAGCGTCCGGATTTTCGGCAATCGGCCGTGGTGCGCGCGACGCATTTGCCCGCCTTGGCGCCGCATTTGCCGTTGGTCGAGCACGCCGAAGACGCCTGGCAGTCTTGCTCGGTCGCCGCGCAGGCGCCGTCTTTGGCCGCACACTGCGCTCCGTTCTTGCAAGCGGCCGACTTAGCGCAGTCCTCGTTCGACGCGGCCACGCAATGCCCGTGCTCGGCACTGCACAAGCCGGCCGTCGCACACGGGCTCTCGGCCTCGGGCTTTTCGTCGTTGGTGCCCGCGCAATGTCGACGCGAAAGCGCGACGCACTTGCCGCCGCGGGTCACGCACTCGCCCGCGCTCAGGCACGTCTTGGCGCACTCCGCGTCGACGCTTTGCGCCAGATTCACGCACAGGCCGTTCTGCGCATCGCACGCGGCTTGCTTCTTACAGTCCTCCGAGCCTTTGCAATCTTGATCCTTGCCGGCCAGGCAGGCGCCGTTCGTCGCCGTACACTTGCCGTGCAGCTTGCACTCGTCCGACGCCGCGCAATCCTCGTTGGTCGCCGCAGCGCACAACCCTTTGTCGTTGGTCGTACACTTACCGAGGTGTTGGCAGTCGGACTTCGCCTTACAGGCGTCGGTGTTGTCGCAGCCGGCTACAAACGTCGCCGAAAGCGCCAAAAAAGCTAGCGAGAAAACGCGCATTGGCCGCACGCTAGCTCGGCCCGCCGGCGCGATCCACGGGGCGGAATTAGTTCGCACGAGCGGAACGTGAAGCGCCGGGGCCGATCGAGGTTATGCTCGCGAGGCTCGGCTCGGGCTCGGCATGTCTAGCAACGACGACACTCAGTATCTGCGGACCGGCGACATCATCGAGTCATGGCGCGGCGTGGACGCGCCGGAATCAGCCGATGATCTGGTCGGCACGACCCTGAATAACACCTACGCCGTCGAACGCTTGCTCGGTGAAGGTGGCATGGGCCGCGTCTACCTGGCGCAGCACAAGCGCATCGCCCAAAAACGCGTCGCGATCAAGGTCTTGCACAACGAGTTTTCGGGCAGCGCGCAAGTGCTGGCGCGCTTTCAGCGCGAGGCCGAATCCGCAGCGGCGATCTCGCATCCCAACGTCGTGACCGTGCTCGACGTCGACGTCACGCCGCGCGGCATGCCGTACCTGGTTTGCGAATACCTGGAAGGCGTCGATCTGGCTGACCACCTGCGAGAGGTGAAGCGGCTCGACGTTCCGGACGCGGTCGCGATCACGCGCCAGCTGTGTCGGGGGTTGGGCGCGGCCCACGCGCGCGGCGTGATTCACCGTGATTTGAAGCCGCCGAACGTCTTTTTGGTTGGGGATTTTTCGAAAGGCGCGCCGCCGCGCCTGTTCGCCAAGCTCTTGGATTTCGGGCTCTCGCGCTTCAACGCGACCGAGGGCGAGCAAAATCTGACAAAAACCGGCTTCATCATGGGCACACCGTCGTACATGGCGCCCGAGCAAGCGCGCGGGCAGCGCGTCGACGAGCGCGCCGACGTCTACGGCCTCGGTACGATTTTGTACACGGTGCTCACCGGTCACGCGCCGTACGAAGAAGAGACGCCGCAAGCGACGATCCTCGCGCTCCTGAACTCCGAGCCACCGCGCCCGCGCTCGCTGATGCCGTCGATTCCGCCGCATGTCGAGCTGATCATCGAGCGCGCGATGGCGAAAAATCCGGATCATCGCTACCCGGATATGGCCGCTTTCGAACAAGCGCTCGATGCGCTACCCAATCTCCGCGCCTCGCCCGAGTCGATGCAGCCGGCGGGCTTGGCGGCGCCGGCGCCGGTGCCGAGCATCAAGCGCGTCACGCACGTGTCCGAGTCGGACGCGGACATCCAGGCGGCGCGGCCACGGCTGCTGCTCGCGCTGCTGGCGGCCGTGCTGCTCTTGATCTCCACGGCAACGATCGCGATCAGCGGTATCGAGCTTGCCAGTGGTTACACCTTCGGCAAAGTCGAGCTGCGGCTGATTCTGCTGTGCATCGTCGGTAGCTCGCTCACGCCGGCGGTGCTGTGGGTGCTGCACATTCGTCGCAAGATTTGGACGAGCAGCTCGCGCGTGCTTGCGCTGCTCGGGCAGGTACGCGCGGCCGCGTTGGCCGGGATCATCAGCTATGGCTTGTTAGTGCTCGGCTTCCACGTCATCGACGATTTTCTGGTGCGCGTCGTCGGGCGTCCGGACGTGACAGCCGTCGGCGCGACCTGGACTGGCTGGAACCTGCTCTTGCCGGCGGTTGCGTTGGTCACGGCTGTGGCTGTCGCCGAACGTCGCCGGTTGCTATCCACCACTCAACCCGGCTGGCGGCGTCTGCTCGCGCTGTGGCTGGTCACCAGCGTCGCGACCGCTACTGCCGGGGGCCTCGTCTACCTTGGCCTGGCCTGGCGCGCGGCCGGCGCCGGGCATTGAAGGATGGGGCTGCAGACACGCAAAATTGCGGCACAGACGGCGGATCGCGCTTAAAGTCGCGCGCATGGCGTCAGGCCCGCTTCGCGTTGGGCTCGTAGGTTGGGGTCTCGCCGGGCGCACGCTGCACGCGCCCTTCATCCAGGTGCTGGGCGAGCTCGAGTTGGTCACGGTCGTCACGTCGCGGACGCTCGAGAGCGAGCTGTTTCCTTCGGCGAAGCGCGTCGACACAATCGAAGAAATCTTGAGCGATGAATCGATCGATCTGGTCGTGATTGCATCGCCCAATCGCTTTCACGTCGAGCAAACTCTTCAGGCGCTCAGCGCGGGCAAACACGTGGTGTGCGACAAGCCGCTGGCGCAGACGTCCGGCGAAGTGCAAAGCCTGATGGCCGCGAGCTCGCACGCGCAGCGCTTGGTCATCCCCTTTCAGAACCGGCGTTGGGACGGCGACTTTCGCACCGTTCAGGAGCTGGTCCAGTCAAAGCGCCTGGGGCGTATCCACTACTTCAAGAGCAGCTGGTCGAAGTACCAGGGGGTGCCTCGCGTGCGTTCGCCATGGAAGGCTGAGCCCGAGTTCAATGGTCCTCTGTACGATCTCTGCCCGCACCTGATCGACCAGGCCATCGTCCTATTCGGCAGGCCCGAAAGCGTGCTCGGCCGTATCCAACGGCATCGACCGGCCAGCCCCGTACACGACTACGTACGCCTGACTCTGGGGTATCGCGATGGGCTCGAGGTCACGCTCGAAGTCGACCAACTCGATGCGTTCGGAGGGCGGCGTTTCGCCCTGCGTGGGCAGCAGGGCTGCTTCGAGAAGGAGGGCTTCGATCCTCAGGAGCAGCGACTTGCGGCGGGCGCATTTCCGGTAGGGTCCGATTGGGGCAGGGAAGAGCGCTCGGCTTGGGGCAAGCTCCGGCGGCTGGCAGGCGAAAATTTGGCAGAGGAAACGAGCGTCGAGACGCTGCCGGGTGATCAGCGTGCATTCTATCGAGGTGTCGCGGCTGCCATCTCCAGTGGCGACCCGCCCCCGGTGACGCTCGAAGAGGTGCTATGGCAAGTCGAGATCATCGAAGCAGCGCTCAGATCCAGCCAGACCTCACAGGTGGTCACGCTGTAACGCCTGAACAGGAGGACGATGAAGCGTGGCGGGGGAATTGAAGCGGATTCTGGCCAATTCGAAAACACGATCGACCGGCAATCAGGCTCGATCGGCACCGACGCCAATCCGGCCGATGTCTCACGAGCTCCGAGCGCAGGGCATCGACCTTGGCGTTCTGTCGGTCGAGAACGTCTCCTCCGTGGAAAAGGTCGACTCGGAGCTGCGCGTGTTGGGTACGCTCGGCACCGCGCCCACCGCGCCCACCGCGCCCAATGAGCACGAAAATGAAGCAGGCGCCCTGTACGTGGCGCGCCTGCCGCTCCGCTAGCAGCTGGGGCTCTGCTAGCCCTTCTTCAGCAACTGGCTCCCCGCTGGCCGAATTGAACAGCGCGCCGGCGAGCGTTACAGCTCGACGCGCAAGCCGAGGCCGGCCGACGTGGGCGTTGCCCAAGGCGAAAGGGTCGCGGTGGGCGCCGACGGGTTGACCGGTTCTTTCGAGGCGCCGATGACGATCAGCGGAATGCCGACGCCAGCCAGCACGAGCGCGGTACCGAGCGCGCCGTAAATCGCCGGATTGTATCCGCTACAGTCGCTGTGACCGTAGACGGTGTTGCCGTTGCTGTCGGTGCGGTCGTAGTTGTCGATGCCGCATACGCCCTTGCCAAGCGCGGCGACGCTAGCGACCAGCAGCGCCACAGGAGTGAGCGACACCATCACGATCCCACCGACCATCATGCCCTTGGAGTGCCGCTGCATCTTGGGCGGTGGCGGTGTGAGGTCGAGCGGCGGGACCACTGCTGGCGCGGCCAGAGCCGGTTCGGGCGTAAGTGGCGCTGCGGTAGCGGGCGGAGTCGCGACCGGCGCTGCGGCGGCCGGCGGAGCCGCCGTGACGCAGCTTCCGCCGTCGCACACGCGATCACCCTTGCAGTCGGTATCCTTGGAGCATTGGGCCTGCGCCAGCGACGTTGCGAGCAGCGCCGCGGTACCTCCCACGAATCC
This sequence comes from Polyangiales bacterium, assembly GCA_038252755.1. Taxonomy (GTDB): domain Bacteria; phylum Myxococcota_A; class Polyangia; order Polyangiales; family Polyangiaceae; genus PMG-095. The sequence continues at coordinate 10,128 of JBBSAB010000045.1, forward strand.
CAGCGCACGCCTACGGAGTGACATCGCGAGCGAGCCTAGCCGACCCAAGCGCCGCGTCACAAGCGCACGTTCGGACTTGGCTCGCGTGCTGAATTTCCGGAACCTCGGGCGCTAGGCGCTGTCTGGCTGGCTGACTCGTTCAATTCGTAAGCGGCGCCGCCGGGGCGGGCGTGGGCCGTATTTTTGGAGGATCCGTGAAGACCTACCTTCGCGCGCCGTGCGCGCTATTGCTGACGTGTGCCGTGTTGACCGGCCTGCCGCTTTCGAGCGGTGGCCGGCCGGTTTTGGCGGCCGAGACTGACCCCGATACCGATGCCGTCAACGCCTGCGTCGGTTTTCGCAACGAGGAAGGCGAAAAGCTCTTGATCGTACACGCTTCGAATGGCTGTCAACGACGCCTGGCCTGCTCGTTGTCTTACAACGTGCGCTGCGAAGACAACGACCGCAACGTCACCTCGCGCGCCCAAAGGCAAGCGTCGTTCGAGCTAACAAGCAAAGGCAAAGCGGAGCTCACGCTGTCGGCGACCCACTGTCCGCAGGGTTGGGCGGTCGACAATCTGGCTTGGACCTGTAACTAGCCCCTGCGGAGCCGGCGAGCGCTGACGAGTGACAGCGCACTACAGCATCGAGACGCGCTTCATCAGCATGCCGCACAGCGGCGACTGTGGACTGCGTTCACGCTCGATGGCGAGACCGGCGCGGAACACCGTGCTGGCGCTGGCTTCGTCACCGCACGCGACGTGGCAGATGCCGAGCAGCTCGTGGTCGGCCGGGTCAGCGTGAGCTTCGACCAATGTCGTGAGCGGAGTGATCGCGGCGCGGTGCGCTTCGACCATCGGTGGAGTGGGCGGCTTCGGGGCGCCCTTCATCATCACCATCAAGCGTAAGGCTTGGCGTTGGTCTTCCGGGCGAAAGCCCGCGAAGGCGCTGCTCGCAAACAGTTCTTGGTAGCCTCGGTACGCGCCGTCCGGATCGCCGTTCTTGGCTCGAGTCACGATGTCCTTGATCGAGCGCACCAAATCTTCGTTTGCCAAGCGGTCAGCATAGGCGCGGTCAGGCGCCCGGGGAACGGCTAACTACCGAAGACGGCGGTCTTGAGCCTGCCCGAGACTTCCCAATCGACCAGCTCGTTGAAGCCGCCGACCGGGGTACCGCCCACGAAGATGATCGGTAAGTCGTCGTCTTCACACTTGGCTTCGCGCACGATGAACGCCAGCGTCGCGGCGTCACCGCTCACGTCGAGCGCACGAAAGGGGATCGACTTTGACTCGAGCAGTTCACGCACGCGCTCGATCAGCCGCTGGTTACGGTCCTTTTCGAAGTACATCATCACCGGCGCGGGCTCGCGCTTCGGGGCTGGTTTGGGCGCGGGTTTCGCTGCGCCCGCAGCTTGCGCGGCCGCCGGAGCGTTCAGAATACTGCTGAGCTTGGCGCGAATTCGATTGAGCAAGGTGTGGTCCTAGACGGTTTTCTACACCAAAAGCGCTCAGAACTCGCGTCTGCGCAAAACATCGATTCGGCTCCGAAAAGACCAGGCTAATCTGAAGACTTTCGCAGATGCCACGGCTACCCACCCTGAAGCGCGCCAATCCTACCGCCCCGCGGGCCAGGAGAGGGCGGCCGCCGCGGCGCATCGTGGGGGGGGCGTGGCTGATTGCGCTCGGGCTCGGAAGCTGCACGTTTCCGGACTACCAATTGGGACCGCGCTTGGGGCCCGACGCTGGAGCCAGCGCTGGTGGCTCGGCCGGCGGTGGTGTTGGCGGGGCGAGCGGCGCCAGCGCGAACGGCGTCGGCGCGAATGGCGGCAGCGCGAGCGGCGTTGGTGGGACGTCTGGTGGCGTGAGCGGAACCGCCACGACCGTTGGCGGCGCTAGTGGCGACGGCGCTGGTGGAGCGGGCGAAGCCGGTGCGAATCTCGGCCCGCCGGGCCAAGGAATCGCCTTCGAGGGCAACCAACTGATCGTCTTTGGTCTAGCCCCGTTCGACAACATGACGATCGAGATGTGGATCAAGACGACGCAGGTCGGACCGACCGGCAAGTGGTACCAGGGCGCCGCGCTGTTCGACGCCGACACCGGCGGGGATCACAACGATTTTGGCGCTTCGCTGATCGGCGAGGCATTCGGCTTCGGCACCGGCTCGCCCGACGTGACCGCATTGTCGACCACCCCCGTGAACACCGGCGTTTGGACGCACGTCGCCGGTACTCGCGAGCGCAGCAGCAGCATCGTGAGCGTCTTAGTCAACGGCAAAGCCGAATCGAAGCTTGTCACCGGCAACTACAACCCGCTGTCGGACGCGGTCACGCCGTCGATGGGTGGGCATTTGGCTGGCAATTTCTATAACGGCTTCGTCGGCGTGATCGACGAAGTGCGGCTATGGAACGAGGTCCGAACGCCGCGGCAGATTACCGACTACATGCACAGCCGCCTCAACGGAAACGAGCCCGGCCTCGTCGGTTACTGGCGCTTCGACGACGGCCAAGGCCTCGTCGCCGCGGACAGTTCACCCAGCCACAACCAGGGCACGCTGGGCGCTGGGAATTCGTCCCACGTGCCGCAATGGGTTACCTACGATCCGCCTGCGTTGCCGTGACGACGCGCTAGTCGCCGCGCATGTCGCCCAACCGGAGCGTGCACTTTCCGGTTTCTCACACCCGCCAAAAAGCCGCACTCGGTGCCTCACTTGGTCTCGCGTTCTGCGTCCTTCGCCACCAAAATCGATAGCAGCATGTCGCTCAGCACGTTCACGCCCGAGCGCCCGCGCGCGATGATCCAATCAACCGTCAGCAGCAGCGGCAACAGCTCGAGCGGCAGCTTTACCGTGTTGAGCACCAGCGCCAGCGACACGAAGCCAGCCTCGGGTACGCCCGCCACGCCCATCGCGGCCACCAAACAAGCCGCCGCAACCAGCAGCTGCTCCGGCAAGGTGACGTGAATGCCGCTGGCTTGAGCGACGAACAGTACCGCCATGCCCTCGTACAGGATGATGCCGTCGTTGTTGAAGTTGGTGCCGACGCAGGCGCCCAGCGTCGACGCAGAGCGCGGAATTCCGAGTCGATCGAGCGCGCGCAACGTGACAGGCAGGGTTGCCAGGCTGCTGTTGGCGCCCAGCGCGTAGGTCACCGGCTCACGCGCTTCCTGCCAGAATTTCCGGAGCGGCATGCGCGCGAACAACACCAGCCAGAGCTGGTACGTCACGACGACGTGGATCAAGAGTCCACCGACGCCGACCAACACGTACAGCGCGAGTCCCTTCAGCGGTGCATAGCCGTGCTCGCCGACCGCCTTGGCCACGACGCCGAATACAGCGAATGGAATCAGCCGGATCACCCAGCCGAGTACGATCTCCAGAACTCGGTACAAGGTGGTGATTGCGTCTTCGATTGCGCGGTACGCCGACGCACCGATCAAGAGCTGCTCACTACGCGCGCGGCGCAGGCCGAAGCCGAACAGCAGCGCCAGGAGAACGAGCGTCAGTACCAGGTTTTCGGCGAAGGGCGTGACCAGGTTGGACGGCACGAAACCTTCGAGCGTGGCCAGCAGATCGATCTTCTTGCCCGCGTAGGTGGCTGCCGCGGCCGACGGCGCCGCCGAAAAATTCGCCAGTGATCGCCCGGGCGTGAAGAAGTTGGACAGCGCGAGCCCAATCGCCAGCGCGATGCACGCATTCAAGGTCGCGAAGAACAGCAGCCGCAGCGCCGCCCGTCCGCGGACCTCCGTCGTGAGCACCGACTGCAAGATGGCGAAGAACAGCAGCGGGGTGGCAGCCGCCTTGATCAGTTGCACCACGATTTTCCCGAGCGCGCCGAGCATGAGCGCCTTCGGTCCGAGCAGCGGCCCGACCAAGAGTCCGAGCAGCATTCCAAGCAGGATTTGCGCGTAGAGCGGAAAGCGAGGCCCCGGCGGGTCGCTCACGGCTTCCGTCTCCCGGTTCACTCGCCCCGTCTACCACGATGCCGAACGCGGATCGTTAAACCGTGGCGAATTCGTGGATCGGTCTGGCTGCCGAAACGCAGCCCTTCTTGCAGAAGCTCCCGTTGCGGCACTCGGTGAAGTCGGGGCGGGCGGGCACTATCGCGTCGGCGCCGCATCGCGTAGGTTGCTTAGTCTCACCACTTCAACCTAGGCGGTCACACATGGGCGACAAGTCACCGAAGGCCAAAGACAAGGCCAAGAAGCAGAACACCGACGTGAAGAATCAGAAGAAGACCGACGCCGGCAAGAAAGCCGCCTCGGCCAACCCGGCCAAGAAGTAGCGCTGCGACTTCAGCGGACTGCTGGCGACGATTGCCAGCCGCCCGCCTGCCAAGCCTGGTTTCTGGCGGGGCTTTCGCGAGCACCGGAGCGGAGCGTAGGTGGCTACGTGAGCACCGGAGCGGAGCGAAAACGAAGCCAGAATCCAGGATCCAGGATCGGCGGGCGCGCTCAACAGCTGAAATGAGATAACAGCGGGCTAGAGGGCGTGTCCCTAAATTGGGAGCGCTCGCGCGTGCGCGTGCCCGTGCGCGTGCGCGTGCGCGTGCGGGCACGGGCGAGAATTTGGCGACACGCCCTAGTACGCGAGGCTAGCCACGCGCACTGAGAGCGTGTGCGTCGCGTTGCCGGAGACCCAGCCCACCTGGCCGGCGTTCGGCCCGCCCTTGAAGCGGAACAGCGGTGCCGCATCGACGAATTCGACGCCGGCTATCGCCTTCGGCATCACGACCGTCGCGAGCTTGGCGTCGAGCAACGCCGCGTACCACGTCAGCTCGTGTTTCTTCGTGCTGTCCCACAGCGCGTAGGTGACGAGCATGTTGTCGCCGAGTTGCTCGACCTTCGGCATGGTGGCCTGCGTCGTGCCTATGTTGGTCGTGAGCCAAACCGGGCTGGCTTCGGCCACGCCGGTCGAGCCGTTGGCGAACACCAGCCGCACGTCGCGCGCGCTCCGGCCTTGCGAGGTGGTGTGGACGATCAAGAACCGCCCGTCGCTCAGATGCATGAATTGGCCAGTCTGAGCGTTGGTGTTGTTGTCGCCTTCGTTGCCGTCGATCGCAAAGTACGGCTGGTCGAAGTCGGTTTGGTTCTTGCCCGTGTAGTTGGCCAGCGACCAGCGCGCAAAGCCCAGCTGCCGCGCGTAGGCGTCGCCGTGGGCCAGCATGTAATAGTTCCCGCCTTCGACGAGCAGCCGCTGGTTGAAATTGTGCGAATACCACCAGCCGGCGCCAAAATGCAGGATGTCGTTGCCCGAGGGGGGGATGACCGCGCCCGAGTCCGGATTGAGCACGCGGATGTAGCCGGCCTGGTGACGCGTCGGCGTCCACATCATCGAATGCCCGACGTACAGCACGACCCGCTTGTTCGTCGCGTCGTAGCCCAAGACGCCGCTGGCGGCGCCGCCCGGGTCACCCGGCGTGGCGTCGGCGTTGTTGTCTTGGTTGCCGAACAAAAGTTGGTCCCATGCCACGCTGCCGGAAGCGACTTTCGTGACGTGTAGCTCGTTACCGTTGATGTTGTTCTGATCGCCCTGGGTGCTGGTCTTGAGCGCGTGGTCTTTGTTGTAAGCGAGGTAAAAGGCACCGGCGGCGTCTTTGGTGAAGCCGAGCAGTTTGTACGAGCTGACGCCGGACGCCGTCGTGGTGGCGGTCCCGAGCGCGGCATCGACGTGCGTGATGTAGATCATGCCCGGAGTCGGCAGCGCCCACGGCCTACCCTTGCCGCCCGTGTAGTCGAGCCAAGCCACGTCGAGCGAGCCGTCGTCGGCCGCGACCACGGTGATCTGCGACTGGCAGCCGAAGTTGGCGACCGGCGTGGCTGGCACCAACCCGTCGTTGAAGTAGTCGTCGGCGACGTTGAAGACGCTGCCGGCCGACACCGGCAGATCGTGGGTCGTGACGGTCACGCCCTTGGGCGGTCCGTTCGGCGTTCCGCCCGCTCCCCCCGCGTTGGTTCCGCCGCTGGCAGTTCCGGCGCTCGCGCCACCGCTTCCGTTGACGCCACCGCCTGGCGCTCCGCCGCTGCCGTTGCCTGCAATTGTGCTGGCGCCGCCCAGGTTGGAGCCGCCGGTCGCGACTGCGCCGCCGCCGGTGCCGTTCGCCGCTCCACTACTGTTGCCGACCGCGCTGCCGGCCGTGCCGACTGCGCCGGCGGGCGCGCCTCCGGTTGAGTCTTCGCCGCAACCGGCGAGCGCCGCCGTCGCCAGCAAAGCGAAACCCAAGGAACCGTGACGGACCAGAAGTAGCGGGCGGTTTGGCATGCGGAGGGGGCCGTCGGCACGCGCGCTGCCAACGACACTCTCAAATGCCAGATAGGTGGCTGGACGGCTCACATGATGTGCAGATTGCCGTCTGGGTAGATTATTCCGGTGTGAGCGGGGATGACGAGAGCGCCTGCCGCAGGATGCCGCGCAGCCGCACGGCTTGTTGCGTTGGCGCAAGCGTGTCGAGCGCGCGCGCGCTGTCCGCGTCGAGCGTGCGGACTTTCGTCACCACGTCGCGCAGCTTGCCGACCATTTGCAACAGCGGCGACAGCGTCGTAATGCCGCGCTGCTCTGCCATGCGATTGAGCAACAGGCGTTTGGCGCGCGGAGAGTGCACGCCGCGCACTCCTGCCAAGAGCACGCGGCCGTCGACCTTGGCGCACGCCTTCACCAGTGCGCTCACGCCAGGCTGCCACGGCTTCAGCAGCAGCTCAGGGTTCGGTTCGAAGTCAGCGTCCGGCTCGATCTGTCCTGCCGGAAAGTGCAAGAGCGCGCCACCCGCACGCAAGTGACGGAGCGCGTGCTTGAGCGCACCGGCACGCTCGCCCGCGCGCTCGCCGACGAATACTAGGTGCGAGCTCAACCGCGGTAGCGCGCGCAAGAAGCTGCGATCGGCGGCTAGAATCAGCAAATCTTCGCGCCCGAGCGCGCTCATCAACGCCAACGCGTCGTACGCACCTGGATGATTCGCCAGCACCAGACGTGGACCCGCGCCGAGCGGGGCGCCGCTGGTTTCGAGCGCGATGCCGAAGCGCTCGAGCGCTTGCAAGGCAGCCGCCGGAAGGCCGCGCAAGGTCACGGTTTCATCGAGCTCGGCCAGGGTTTTGCCGAGCGTGCGTGACGCCAGGTAGAACGGCAAAGCCAAGCCTTTGCGCAGCAGTTCGGGCGCGCGTCGCACGCCGAGCGCCGCTACCATTTCGCTCGCCGAAAGCGTCGCGAGCTCGTGTGACAGTGCGTTCATCGTCGGCTATTCGGGCGGCTTCTCGCGCAGCTTGGCCAGGCTGAGGCGCATGGCTTCAAGGGCGTCGCTCGCGGTCTCGGCAGCTTCGGCGGCCTGCAGCGGCAACAGCAGCTCGGCGGCGCGCGCTGGATACAGTCCCAGCGCCCGAGCGACCGCGGCGCGGATCTCGGATTGGCCATCGGTTAGGTACGGCACCAGCAAATGTGCGGCGCGGCCGACTTCGCCGCGCACGCTGCGCACAATCGCGTCTTCGCGCTCCAGCTCGGCCTCGAGCGTGGTGCCACGCTCGGCGAGCAGCTTGCGCCAGCGCTGCTCGTCCAAGCTGGTGTGGATCTTCAAGTAGCCTTTGCCGTCGGCGATCGACGCCAGCAGGAAGGCGAGCCAGTTACGCTCGGGTGTGTTCGGGCTCTGCAGCAGCTCGAACACGAACGGCACCGCTAGCGCGGTCGCCTCCGACACCGAACCCTGATGGAGCAAGCACGCGAACAGTTCCTTGAGCGCGGTCTGGCGTTCTTCGCGCTCGGCCGAAGCGAGCGCGCGGATCAGCCGCGGCACGTCCGACGCGTCTCCAAAGGCGTGGCGCAGTGTTGGCCACGGCACGGCGTCCAAGTCCTTCAGCATCAGTCCCACTCTCGACCCGAAAAGTAGCAGATCCTGCACGGCAGCCACGCGGCGGCGCGAGGCCAGCGAGATTGCTCGGGTTTGCGCCAAGGGCAGGCTCCCGCGCGGCTTCCGGTTCAGGTTGCGGGGAGGCGCTCGCCGAGCGGTGGGGGAGCGAAGGCTAGCTGCACGAGCTCGACGTCGACGTCGCGTATGGCCGACGCGGCGTAGGTCGACGCCTACGACGACGCGATGCGCGCCCAGCGCCAAAGCGACGCCGCCGCCGGCATGCTCCCCGCTAGTCGCGTAATGATGCGCGCCCCCGTGGCGAAGCTGTTGGAGTAACGAAATGCTCGTCACCGACTGACACGCGTCAGTTGATCGCAGGATCCGGCGTGGGGGCGGTGCCTTCGAGGAAGTCGAAGTCGCAGCCTTGGCCGGCTTGGTTGATGTGACCCATGAACAGCCGGACGAAGCGTTCGGACCTTGTTTGCTTGGCCAGGCGGCGCCCTCAACGTACGAAGCACGCACGGCACGTTGGTTAAATGTCCGGACCATTGAAGTTTTGTCAAAAGAAACGCCCTGCTTGGGGGCCGCGGATCTTCCGCATCATTTACTACAAAGCCCCGCAAAAATGCTTTGACCGGGCGATCGAGGCGCGATCAGGATTCGCGCCCTAGGACACGAGGTCGAGTGGCGTGCTCGCCGCCGCCCCCCGCGCTAGCTCTGACACAGAACCCAAGGTGAACCCATGACGGAACAAGCTGTACCCGCTTACGAAGCGCAGTTGATGCGCAAGATTACCTGGAAAGTCGTTCCGTTCTTGTGCATGTGCTTCATGGCGGCCTTCCTCGACCGCGTGAACGTCGGCTTCGCCAAGGAGCAGATGTCCAAAGAGCTGGGGATGGACGCGGCCGTGTACGGGGCGGGCGCCGGCATTTTCTTCATCGGCTACTTCCTATTCGAGGTACCCAGCAATCTGATCTTGGCCAAGGTCGGTGCTCGCACGTGGATCGCGCGGATCATGGTGATGTGGGCGATCATCAGCGCGAGCTTCGCGTTCGTGTCCGGAGAGAAGTCGTTTTACATCCTGCGCTTCCTGCTCGGGGCCGCGGAAGCCGGCTTTTTCCCGGGCGTTATCTACTACCTGACCAAGTTCTTTCCGACCGCCTACCGCTCGCGCACCGTGGCGCTGTTCATGATGGCTGCGGCTGCGGCTGGCCTGGTTGGTGGTCCGCTTTCCGGCGCCATCTTGTCGCTCGACGGCGTGGCGGGGCTAGCGGGTTTCAAATGGTTGTTCTTGATCGAGGCGCTGCCGTCTTTCGTGCTGGGCGTGATCTTGTTCTTCCGTCTGCCGAACGGGCCCGAGGAAGCGAAGTGGCTCCAGCCGAGCGAAAAGACCTGGCTCGCGGAGCGGTTGGAGCAGGACCGCCTGGCTGCCGGCCCCTCCGCACACACCTCGTTTGCGCAGGCGATCACCGACCCGCGCGTGCTGGTGCTGTGTTTCGTCTATTTCACCCACGTGATCGCCGGCTACGGCGTCGACTTTTTCATGCCGACGCTGATCAAGAAGTCGTTCCCGGGCTCAACGACGTTCATGATCGGCGTGATCAGCGGCATTCCGGCGGCGTTTGCGCTCTTGATCATGGCGGCCTACGGTCGCTCGTCGGATCGCCGCGGTGAGCGCAAGTGGCACTATGCGCTAGCGGTTTGGTGGGCGGCGTTGGGTTTGCTGACGGTTAGCCTGCACGCGCCGCCCATCGTCTGCGTGATCGCGCTCGGCTTAGCGGTGTCGGGGCGTTGGAGCGCCGTGGCGCCTTTCTGGGGCCTGACCACGACCTTCCTCAGCGGCACGGCGGCGGCCGGCTCGATCGCGCTGATCAACGCGGTCGGCAACTTGGGCGGCTTCGGCGGACCCTACATCATGGGCTTCTTCGAGAAGACGACCGGCTCGAGCGATCATGGTCTGCAGATCTTGGCGTTCCTGGTCTTCTTGGGCGGTCTGATCGTGACTCGGATCAAGGTGAAGACCGAACCTGTGGCGGTCGCGTCCGCGCAGGTCGCCGAAGCCCAATCCTGAGCTGACCCGCAACCGCAAAACGTGGGAGCCTCTTGCCGTGACTGCAGCCGAATCATCCCGACGTGCAGGCGGCTGATGATTCATCGCATCTTGCCCGAGTGAGCGGGGACAACAGGAAGGCGGGAAGACGGGAAGGCCGAGATTTAGGGTGGGTGGTACTGGCAACTGGACGCAGGGGGATCGCGATTGGGCCTCAGGCGCCTGCTCGAACCACAGAAATCTTCCCGCCTTCCCGCCTTCCTGTTCGCTCGTGCTCGAATCGCGAAATGAGACCAATGCTCAGGTGCCGGCGGGGATTCGGAAAATCTTGGTAAGGTAGAGGCTCGATGCCCAAGCTCGCCGCCAACCTGACGATGTTGTGGAACGAGCTCGATTTTCTCGACCGCTTCGCTGCGGCCGCGAAAGCCGGGTTTTCGGCCGTCGAATACCTGTTTCCGTACCCGTACGAGAAGCAGCAGCTGGTCGACCGCTTGGGGCAGCACAAGCTCGTTCAAGCGCTGCACAACCTGCCGGCCGGCGACTGGGCCAAGGGCGACCGTGGCGTGGCGTGTCAGCCCGAGCGGCGCGGCGAGTTTCGCGACGGCGTCGGCCTGGCGATCGAGTACGCCCAGGCGTTGAATTGCCCGCAGCTGAATTGCTTGGTCGGCCTCACGCCGGCCGGCGCCGACCCGGACCTGCTGCAGAGCACGTTGGTCGACAACTTGAAGTTCGCGGCTTCCGAGCTCGGCAAGCAGAACATCAAGCTATTGGTCGAGCCGATCAACACCCGCGACATGCCCGGCTTCTACCTGTGCCGCACCAAGCAGGCGCTCGAGCTCTTCGCTCAGGTGGCGTCGCCAAACCTGTACCTGCAGTACGACATTTATCACATGCAGATCATGGAGGGCGACTTGGGCCCGACCATCAAAGCCAATCTGCCGCGCATCGCGCACGTACAAATCGCCGACAACCCCGGCCGAAATGAGCCCGGCACCGGCGAAATCAATCACGCCTTCTTGTTCGATCTCCTGGATATTGAAGGCTACGACGGCTACGTCGGCGCCGAATACAAGCCACGCGGCAAAACCGATGAAGGTCTCGGCTGGGCTAAGCCCTATCTCTGATCTCTCGCTCTCGAATCCAAAAAATCCCTTCCCGCCTTCCCGCCTTCCTGTTGTTTCGCTCTCGCTCTCGTCTCGTAAGGAACTGACTATGTCGACCAAAATCGGATTCATCGGGACGGGCATCATGGGCAAGCCGATGGCTGCTCACTTGGCCAGGGCGGGGAATACCGTCGTCACGTTCAGCCGCAGCAACGGCGCGGTCGACGGCTGCACTTCCGCGAAATCGATCAGCGAACTGACGAAGGCATCCGACGTCATCATCTTGATGTTGCCGGACACGCCCGACGTGGAGAAGGTGCTGTTCGGCGATGGCGGCGTTGCCAGCGCGCTCAGCAAGGCCAAAACCGTCGTCGACATGTCGTCGATTTCCCCGACCGAGACGAAGAAGTTTGCGGCGCGCGTGCGTGAGCTGGGTTGCGACTACCTCGACGCGCCGGTGTCGGGCGGTGAAGTCGGCGCCAAAGCCGCCACGCTGACGATCATGGTCGGCGGCGCGCAAACGGCGTTCGATCGCATGAAGCCGTTGTTCGAGCTGATGGGCAAGAACATCACCTTGATTGGCGAGAACGGCGACGGTCAAACGTGCAAGGTCGCCAACCAAATCATCGTCGCCGCGACGATTGAAGCCGTCGGTGAAGCGTTGCTGTTCGCGTCTAAAGCCGGTGCTGATCCGGCGCAGGTGCGCCAAGCGCTGATGGGTGGCTTCGCCGCGTCGCGCATCCTCGAAGTGCACGGCGAGCGGATGATCAAGCGCAACTTTGCGCCCGGTTTTCGCATCGCGCTCCACCAAAAAGACCTGAACTTGGCGTTGGCCGGCGCTCGCGAGCTGGGCATCAGCTTGCCCGCGACCGCGAACTGCCAGCAGCTATTCAACGCCGTCGTTGCCGCCGGCGGCGCCGCGCAGGATCATTCAGGCATGGTTCAGGCTTTGGAAACGCTGGCAGCGCACACCATCGCCAAGTAGCTCGCAGCGAGCGGGGCCGCATCGTGCCCCGGGGCGCTACCATGAAAATCCTCGACGACGCTTGCTCGCGCGTTGGCGCACGGCCGCCGGGCGACCTTCTTCGACCTAGAGCATCCCGCCGATCTAGCGCGGCTCTCGGTGCCGATGCTTGCCCTCGAACCGCTGCGCGGCCTGGTCGTGGTCGACGAGGTCCAGAGGCTGCCCAAGCTCTTCGAAGTGCTCAGGGTCCTCGCCGATCGCCCACGGCGCCCCGCCAAGTTCTTGATTCTCGGTAGCGCTGATCCGCGGTTGGTACGCGGCGTCTCCGAAAGTCTTGCCGGACGTGTAAGTCACATCGACGTTGCTGGGTTCGACTTGGCGGAGGTGGGCGCTGAGCGGTTCATTCGATTGTGGCAACGGGGCGGCCTGCCGCGGGCGTTCTTGGGCCGAACAGACGCGACTAGTTTGGCTTGGCGGTTCGACTACGTGCGAGATTTCCTGCAGCGTGACTTGAGTGAGCTTGGCGTTACCATTCCCGCCGCGACCTTGCGGCGCTTCTGGAACATGGTGGCGCACTTTCATGGCGGCGTCTGGAACGCGGCGGACTTCGCGCGCGCGCTCGGCGCCTCCGAAAATACGGCGCGCCACTACCTCGACGTGCTCTCGGGTGCTTGGGCCGTCCGGGTGCTTCAGCCTTGGTTCGAAAACCTCCGCAAACGCCAGCTCAAGTCGCCGAAGATCTACGTCAGGGACAGCGGTATCCTTCACGCGCTGCTCGACCTCGAGCACCACGACCAGCTGCTAGGTCACCCGCGAGCTGGGGCGTCGTGGGAAGGCTTCGTGATCGAGCAGATTCTGGCGCTCCTGCGCCAGCCCGAGGCCTACTTTTGGGCTACCCATCAAGGTGCAGAGCTCGACTTGATGATTGTCCGAGGCGGCAAGCGCTACGGGTTCGAAATGAAGCTCTCGGACGCGCCGGTTGTCACGAAATCGATGCGAATCGCGCTCGCTGACCTGCGGCTCGAGCGGCTCTTCGTCGTCTATCCGGGGGCCGAATCATTCCCCTTGGATCACGACATCGACGTGGTTGCGATTCGAGACCTGCCTGCTCGTCTGCTGGGCCTGACTCGAGCCAGGTAATCGGATAGTCTGCAACCCAGGAGGTCCAGATGGCGAAGAGGGTTTTGGCTTGGTTTGGTTTGCTCGCGGCGTGCGCGAGCTTTGGTGGGTGTGGCAAGACCGGTGACGGCACCGGCGCGGTCGAGCTGAGCGACTTGCCGGCGGCCTTGGCAAATCTATTGTGCGGCAGCCTGGGTGGGTGCTGCAAAGCCTCGAGCTTTGCGTTCGAAGAGGCCGAGTGCCGTCGGGTGCAAACGGCGAACTTCGACGACGAGTTGACTGGCTTGGATCCAGCGAAGGTCCACTACGACGCCGAGGCTGCCAGCGACTGTTTGGCGGCGTTGCGGAGCAACATCCAATGCGGTCGCGTGAACGATTCGAGCGCCAACGCGGCCTGCAATAGGGTTTTCACTGGCACGGTCGGTCCGGGGCAAGCCTGCACTGACAGCATGGAGTGCGCGCGCCCGGCGGGCGGCTCTGTGTACTGCGAACCAGCGGCAGAAGGCTCGACCGCGGAAGTCTGCACGCCGTCGGCGGGCTCTGCGGCTGTGCACGGCAAAGCAGGTCAAGCCTGCAATGGCAGCTGTGAGGATGACAGTTGCAGCATCGGCGTGGCAACAGGGCCCGGTGACACCGCCACGCCGGTTGCATTGGCGGTCTGTTACCAAAACGAGGGGCTGTATTGCGGGCCGACCGGGACGTGCGAAGCGCTGCTCGGTCTGGGCCAAAACTGCAGCGATTTCTCTGCGTGCACGACGGACTTGTTCTGCGATTTCTCGACCTCCGTCTGCACGGCACCGCGCGAGCTGGGCGCACCCTGCCAAGGCTCCGACGAGTGTAAGAGCGGCTACTGCGACGGCGACAACGCGGCATGTGCCGAACGCGCCGTCACCGCGACCACGTGCTCTGTCGGCAAAGTCACCGACTGACTGGGCTACGCGCGGCTCGAAAAAAAACGCGGCGCCCCGAACCGGAGCGCCGCGTTTTCTAACCTAGGCTTCTACGTCGACTAGAGGTCGGCGTACGTGATGTCTTCGCAAGCGGCGCTGCCCGGCAGCACCCCACCGTTGAAAACTGGCTCGGGTGTCCCTGAAGACTCGTCGATCTCCGAGAACAGGATCCAGTTCTCGCCGGGGAGGATGTCGGCAGTCCCGGCGTCGATCACCGTGCTCGGTTTGGCTTCGTCGAACATCTGGATCAGGACGTCAGTCCCGAGTGGCAGCTCGGTGCAGGCATTGCCATCAACGGGGGCGCATTCGCCGGTTTTGGCAGTGAACGTCACCATGGCCGCGCCCTCGCCGATCTCCAGCCGCAGTGTTGTGGACTTGCCCCCGCGCTCTAACGTGTTGCAGAACTTCCCAACGGCAGGGCCAGTTCCCGCGCCGCCCGCGCCGACGTCTCCCCCTTGACCGAATATCAGGTCGGGGCCGCCGCCGGAGCCGACCAGCTCAGGCGCGCCGCCGCTGCTCGATTCGCCGCCCGCCGCAGTGCCTCCGGCGGCGGTCGTTGCTCCGCCGCTATCGTCACCACCACTCGTGGTCCCGGCCTTCGACGAGCTGCCAGCGGTGCTGGACGAGCCGCCGCTATTGCCGGTGTCGCCAGCAGCACCACTCGTGTCGTCTTTGCTCGTATCGCTGCAGCCCGCCGCTGCAGCCAAAAATGCGATCGCGCCGATCGCCGAACTCTTAAGTGCGAATTTGTATAAAGCCTTCATCTCAGGTTCCTCCACTCGTCTGTCACTGATAAATCGAAACGCCGACCCTCACCGTGAGCCGACCTCTCGTTTGGTTTTGCTGTGGCCCTACTGGCCGATCTTGTGTTTGCCACGCGCCTTTGCTGCCGCCGCTGCTCCGTCGATAGCCGCCTTCGCATTGGCGTCGAGTGCCGCCGCCTTCGCCACTGCGGTCTTCGTCGGCGCGACAGCCTTCGCTGTGGTTGACGCGGCCGGAGTCGCGGTTTTGGTCGTCGGGGCCGGCGTGCCCACCTTTGCCGAAGGCGTCGGTGCTACCAGCGCGGCGGTCTTGGCCGAGGCGGGTGTTGCTGGAGCAACCACGGCAGCGGCTGACGCTGCCGCTGAGGCGGCGGAGGCTGCCGCTTCGACTGCTGCCGTATCGACAGCTGGCGTTGCTGGCGTGACTGCAGGAGGCGGAGTCGCTGCTGCTGCCGCGGACGCGGCCTCTTCGGCCGAGCCGCCCTTCTTCTTACAGGCGAGCAGGGCTCCCACCACGATCACTGCACACGCCGCTAGCGACAAACGAGATCCCATAAACATCCTCCGGTCCGGCCTCTTCGGGGCAACCCCGAGCAATCGGCGCATCCTGCCCGAAAGTCACGGCTCAGCGCAACCGGCAGCAGTGGTTACAGCACGGCGGTTCGCGCCCGGGTTTGTTCGCGTTTTTTGGCGAATTTCGCTGAATCAAACCGGATCGCTTACGTCCGGGCGCGAATCGCTTGGGGATTCCGCGTCGTCGGGCATTGCGCGCGGCAGGGAAAGCGTCGCGATTGCGCCGGGGGCGGGCGAGCGATTTTCGATGCTGGCGTCGCCGCTGTGGGCGCGGGCGATCCGGCGAACGAGCGACAGGCCGAGGCC
Organism: Polyangiales bacterium; assembly: GCA_038252755.1. GTDB lineage: Bacteria > Myxococcota_A > Polyangia > Polyangiales > Polyangiaceae > PMG-095. Next base: position 25,761 of record JBBSAB010000045.1, read on the forward strand.
GAGGGCGCCGCGCGATGACGTTTGGCCGTCTTGGGAGCCGCGGAAGAATGGGTCGAAACCGTGGGCCAGCGCGTCGGTGCTGAGGCCGGGGCCGTTGTCGGTGACTTCGAAGTAGACGCTGGTGGTGTCGGTGCGGAGCGTGAGCGCGGCGATGCCGCCAGCGTGGTGCTGTGCGTTTTCGAGCAGGTTGCCGAGCGCGCGCGAGAGCAACGTGGCGTCTCCGCGAATCGCAGCGTCGTGCGAGGTGTCGTGGAGCAGGTCCGCCGACAAGCCTGCGCGTTCGAGCGCGCGCAAGGCGACGTCGCGCGCACACAACACCGACAGCTCGAGTGCGCCAAAGTCGAGCCGCGAGCTGGCCAGCAGTTTGCCGACCAAGTCGTCAATCTCGGCCACTTCGCGCTCGATTTTGGCGTGCAGATCGGACGACTGCGTGCCGCCTTGCAGCAGCTCGGCCAGCACGCGCAGGCGGGCTAGCGGGCTCCTGATTTCATGCGACACGCCGGCCAACAGCTCGCGCTGATCTTTCAGTTGGCGCTCGATGCGCTTGGCCATCTCGTTGATCGACTCGGCCAGGATGCCGACTTCACCCCGGTGGGTGTAGCCGAGACGCACGCGGCTCTCGAGCTTACCTTCACCGATTTCGCGCGTGACGCGCGTGAGATCTTGCAGCGGACGCGTGAGCCTCCGGCTGAGCTTGGCGGTGGCGGCCCAAATCGTCAGAAACGCGGCGAACAGTGTGACCAGCACGCCACCCCAGTGCGTGCGGTACTCGTGCAGGCAACCGTGCACAGTGCCGAGCGTCTTGCCGCCGCGCTCGACGTGAATCGCGACGGCTTCCTTTTGGCACTCGCCACCCACAACGTCGAGCGTGCGGCCGTTCACGTCCTCGACGCGGATTGCGGCGTCGAAGGCTTGCGATACCGCTGACGCTAGCTCGAGCCGGGCCGGCGCGTCGTTCCACACTTTAGCGAAGCGATCTGCCGCGAAATGCTGCAGTCGATCGGCGTCGCGACGCCAAGAATGCATATCTGGCGACACCAGCCGCATGACGCCGAACGACACCAGGGACGTCATCAAGATCGTGATGCCGAACCACCAGAACAGCGCGCGCTGCAGGCGAAAGTCGTGGCGGCGGTGCCAGCGACCGTGATGGCGATGAATGCCTCTCATTCGCGCGTCAGTACGTAGCCGACGCCGCGCACGGTCTTCAGCAGCACCGCGTCGTCGTCGCCGAGCTTCTTGCGAATGTGCGAGACGTGTACGTCGACGGTGCGGTCGCTGACGTTGACGTCGTTGCGGCCGGCTAGCTCTAGCAGGTTGCCGCGTGGCACGACCCGCCCGGCGCGTCGCGCCAGTGCCAACAACAGATCGAACTCGAGCCCGGTCAGCTCGACGGGGCGCCCGTCGCGCAGCACGCTGCGCGCGGCCACGTCGAACGCCATGCTGCCGACCGTGAGCTGCTCTTTGTTCGGGTCGACCTGCGTGCGGCGCAAGACCGCGCGCAAGCGCGCCAAGAGCTCGCGCGGGCTGAACGGCTTGGCGAGGTAATCGTCGGCCCCGAGCTCGAGGCCGACGACGCGATCCGTTTCGTCACCCTTCGCGGTTAGCATGATCACCGGGATCTGGCTCTTCTCGCGCACGCGCTTGAGCACGCTCAAGCCGTCGAGCCCCGGCAGCATCACGTCGAGCAAGACGGCATCGAACGACTCGCCGCTGTCGATCGCTTTCAGGCCGAGTGGGCCAGTCGCAGCGCGCTTGGCGATCACGCCATTTTCGGCCAGGTATTGGGCGAGCAGCTCGTACAAGCGCTCGTCGTCGTCCACGATGAGCACGTTCAGGTCCATGACACGCGCCCAGAATGCCACGGCTTTGTCGGCCACGGCAGGGATCGGAGCCGCAACCACGGTTAAGGCTCCGAATCCCTGCAATGCCGTGCCGCTCATGGCTTGGTTCCGCTGGGGTTCTGCTGTTTGTAGACCTTGAGCGCCGACTCGGTGCAGGTGTCGGCGATGTGGCGTTCGAACTCGGCGTGGCGATCAAAGCGGCCGCCCGGACCGTAGTGACCGAAGCCGCCGCCGCACAGCCGTCCGAAGCCAGCCGCGAAGCCGCCGATTGCGCCGAAGGCGAGCAGCACCATCAAGAATTTGCGTCCCATGTGGTTCTCCTTTTCTCTCTTTCTCGGGGCTCAGCAGCCCGCGTAGCCCCACGGGCCTGACTCAATCATGTCGGCGAGTTGCTTACGTTGCCGCTCGTCCAGCGTGCCGTGGACTTGCTCGACCGTGCGCAGCAACGAAGCGCGCAGCTTCTCGATCACTTCGTCGTGTTTGGCGAAGACGCGGTCGAGCAGTGCTTTGTCCAGCTCGGGTGCGCGGATGGCTTGGGCGACCTCGGTGCGTGTGCCGCGCACTTCGCTGCGCAGGCTCCAGGCTTCTTCTTTGAAGTCGTGAATCGCGTCGCGAATTACTTTCTCTTGCCCGGGGGTGGCGTCGAGCCGCTCCAAAATACGATGGAAGAAGAATCGACCACCCATGCCTCGGCGGCCGTGACAGCCCCGATGGCCGTGGAAATGGTGACGCCGACCGCGGCGAGCCAACGCCGCAAAGCCGATCAGGCATGCCGTACCAATGAGAAATCCGAACATTCTGACGTTTCCTTTCGAGCGCCGTCCCTGGCCCCGCTCGGCGAATCCGAGCCAAACCACGCGGCGTCGACTCAAACGTCAGGCGCGAATGTGAAGCGCGTACCGCGCCCAACGTGAAGAAATGTTGAGCGCCGGGGGCGAGAGCGGGCCTGCAGCGGGTCCGCGTGGTGGCGTGGTGGCGTGGTGGCGGGGTGGCGTGGTGGCGTGGTGGCGTGGTGGCGTGGTGGCGTGGTTTGCGGTGCGGCGAGCGCGAGCAGGTTTGCGACGCGTGGCGTGGGTCCGACCGGCTGCCGTTCGTGCTCGCGCACCGCAAGCCGCCTGGCCCACACGGACCCGCTGCACGCAAACGATTCCGCCCGCGCCTCAGCCGGAATCGCGTGGTTCCTCCGAGTCATCGCGGTGACGATCCGCGATGGCTTCGTCAATGTGCGTGCGTCCGAAGTCGCGTTCCGCAAACAATCGATTGTGGGCGTGACAGAGCAGCTCGAGATTGTCGGTGACGTCGGACCCACCGTGCGCCCAAGCGTGTCGGTGATGGATTTGCAAGAAAGCGCACGCCTCACAACGCATGCCTTGATCGCTGACGAAAGCGCAGCGAAAGCCATCGCGCGCGATCAGTTGTCGTCGAACGTCGTGCGGGATGTGCTTGCGCCGCCTGTCCTCGATGCGGTGCTTCATGGGCTCGGCCGGAGTTGTCGGCTGTTTGCGCTCGGTTGCTGGCTCCTCAGGCAGGGCTTTTGCAGGGCGCCGTGGCTCAGCGGCATTGGACGGTGGCGCGGGACTGGCGACGCTCGCCTGCTCAGACTTGCTCGAACTCGACGGCACACCGGTCTGCCCGAAGCGGCGCTTTTCGAGCCGCGAGATCAACTCGTCGAGCGCGCGCTCGACTACAACGCGAAATCCCCGCCGCGGTTTGCGTGGCTCAGTAGGTCACGGGCCAGCTCGAGCTTTTGCTTCTGTTCGCCGCTCAACGTGAGCAGGAGTCGGTAACGGTTTGGGGCGAGCGGCTCGAGTGCGGGTAGCTTTTTTAGACTTGTTGGTAAGTCGGCCTGCGGGAACCAACGTGCCAAGATCTCGCGAACTTGTAGCTTGGCTTTGCCCGAAACCTCCGCCAGTAACTCGCGATGATTCTCCTGCGTCAAGTAGTCCCGGACCTCGCAGATTTCCGTCAGGTTCAGTTCCCGTCGCTCGAGCATTTCAAAGACGATCGGATAGGTGCGAGCCACGCGCGCCGCCGCGATACGCGTGAAGGCTTCGTAGTCGCTCAATTCCAGCCGCTTGTGGCAGTAGTCGTAGAGCGACGAACAACCGACGAGCAGATGCAGTCGACGTGTTTCCACCTCTGCCAGGTGCGCCACGATTCTCGCCTCTAAGCGAGCACCAGCACCAAGCAGTCCCGTCAGGCTTGCTTCGAGGTCGTCATTCGAAACGCCCCGCAACGTCCAGAATTCCCGCCCATTCATGCGTTAACAATAACATGCGACTTTCGGAGCTCCTCAGCCGCCGCGTCGCGCGCGAACACTCGATGGAACGAGATCAAAGTGGTCCATGCTGCGAAAGCGTAACAGGATGCGGGAAGCGCGCCGGTAACGCGCATTCGCGTAGCCCTGTGCCGATCGCGAGCTAGGTCGCGCGCGAAATCAGTCAAGCCAATTCACAGCGCGCCCGTTCTTCTTGTGGTGCCGACATCGCCGCGACGCCGATTGCGGACGTCGAGCCAACAGCCAGCGTCGCGCGGCGCACGCGCGTGAACCGGGGCGTCGCGCCGAAGCGCATTGGCTAGGCCATGTTGAATGAGGCGGATGACTTGCGGATTACGTAGCGCTCCATCGCCTGGCCGCTGACCTGTCGCCGTTGACGCGTCGAAGCGTATTCGACGTCACAAGCCGCGGCGGTCGGTCGGGCGCCCGCTGGTGATGTCGGTCAGTACAATTCGCCGCTCAGGCCTCGACGCCAGATAGCCACAGAAACGGCCTTTGGCCGGACGCCGTTCCACCGCGATAACAGCGGGATGGACAAACGCGTTGTCCCGGGTGGCGAAGCAAACGCATTGGCCAGCCCATGTCCCCAGAAGGCGGACCCCGGCCCGCTCGCCCGACGCACCTGCAAGCGGCGATGCGCCCCACACATGCGGCGCATTGGCTGGCCCACGTTGCTGAAGCGCGCTGTCGCCCTGAGGCCTGCAGGACACTGAGCACCGGTCTCATTTGCCAGCTGCCCGCTGGCCAAGCCGGGGTTCTGGCGAGGCTTTCGCGAGGACCAAGCGACCTTTCCGGTCGCCTCTCGTTGAACGTACGTGGGCACGTGAGCACCGGACCGGAGCGAAAACGAAGCCAGAACCCAGGATCGGCTGGCGTGTTCAACAGCTGAAATGAGACCAATGACAAGCTGCAGGACAGGCGGCACCACGCGCCGCGGACCCGCCACACGGCAGGATGCATCAAGCGCCGCTGACTCAGCCACGCGGCAAGACGCAGACTCCGCCGCGCCTACGGACCCTCGCTCCCCCGGACCCGCTCGCTCCCCCGGACGCGCTCGCGCTGCAGCCACTCGGAACTTGGCGGCCTCGCCCGCGCCCCCGCCAGCCCGCCACCCGCGCGCCCATCGCGACCCACCTCCGCCCCAGCAGCTTTTGCAATTCAAGCTGCACTTCGGCAGCCCAAGCCGACCCCGACCGAACCTACTTCTTCAACACGAGCTTGACCGTCGTTGTTGCCGGAAAATCGAATTCGGCCTCGGCACACAGCTGTTCGTTCTTGGGTGTGCAGGCGCCGCCGTTGGGGCTGGCGCCACCGTTGACGGCCGCGCATGCCTTGGCTTTGTACTTGCCGGGCTTTACGCAGGCTTGGCGCTGGCAGGCCATGTTGGCGCCGCAGGTGTCCTTCGCCAGGTACGTCCCGGTCCAGACCAGCTCACTGCCGGTGGCGGTCAAGGGCGTGGGCAGGCAAGCGGCCGCGGCGCACGGAAGCATTTCGCACGACTCGCAGCTGGCGGTGCCGCAGGCCGAGAAGATCGAGAACGCCATCGCGCCTACGGGGTCGGTGATGCTGAGCCAACCGGTGCCGCAGCCGGCGTCGCACAAGTAGTCGTGCGCCAACTCGGGGCCTGGCAGCATCCGGAAGGTGATCGAGCCGCTGGGGCAGACTTCGGTGGCGTCGCCGCCCGCGTTGTCGAGCCCGCCGCTGCTCGTACCGCCGTAGCTGGAGATGCCGCCGCTCGCGCTCGTGCCGCCAGTTCCCGCTGTGGCGGACCGACCAGCGCTGGTCGAGGCACCACCTGTACTGATCTGGGTGGAGCCGCCCTTACTGCTGCTCGAACCAGCGTGAGCGCTGGTCGAAGTACCGGCGCTCGGCGTCTCGGTGCCGGCGCTGGATTGGTCGCTGGTCGTGAACTTCTCACCGCTGCACGCGGCGGCGGTCAGGGACATCACGAAGAGCCAGGCGCAGATGTGAATCTGACGCATCGAACCTCAAAGCTTAAAGAAAACAGACTGCCCGAAGGCAGGCAAAGAAATGTTGGTAGCCAGACGAGTGTAGCGCGCGCTTGGAGCTTTGTCCTACCCTCCGCCGACGATGCGCTGCGTTGCCGTTCGATCAGTCGATCTTTTGCGCAATTTCGGGGGCGCTTGGTACCTGGCGTTGGCAATAGCCTTGCCCTTGGCCGGCTGCATTGACGGGCCGATAGCGCCCTCGCTCAAGCCGCCTACACCGTCACCGAAAGCCTTACCTACCGCAGCCAAGACCTGGTTGGTCGAAACGTTCGAATCGCCGCAAGGCACGTCGGGCGGCTTCTGGTGCGAGTTCGATCACAATGGTCTCGGCACGAAGGTGAGTCCAGATCCGTTTGTGCTGGCAGCCGGCGGCGCGCCGCCTTCGCCTGGTCACAGCGCGCGCTATTTCGGTGCGTTGGGCGACAACCGTCCGCCGTACTCCTGGGCGCAACTGCAGGTGTTCTTGAATTCCACGAAAGCACCGGTAGATTTGCGGGGTTTTCGCAGCGTCCGTTTCTGGGCGAAGGGTGACGGCGGTCGCTACGCGGTCGTGCTCGCGAAGCAATCCGTCACTGACTACGATCATTTCAAGCAAGAGTTCGTCGCCACCAGCGACTGGACGCAAATCACGCTGCCGCTCAGCGGTTTCACCCAAGCAGGTTGGGGAAAGAAGCAACCGAGCGTGTTCGATGACGTAGCGATGATTCAGTTCGCGCCGGCGGCGTTCTCGCGTCCGTTCGACGTCAGCATCGACCACATCGAGCTGAGTCCCGACGAGGTGGTGCTGACACCGGTGGCGTATGAAACCGGAACGTGGTTCGCCTACCGCGGTACCGATCCAGTCAAGCGTCGCGGTACTGCGCTCGACGTCAGCCGCCTGCTCGACGCGCCCGCCGGCAAGTACGGGCCGCTCAAGCGGCAAGGTGAGAACTTCGCGTTCGGTAACGGCAAGCCGGTGCGCTTCTGGGGCGTGAACTTGGTGGCGTCGGCGAACTTCCCGACCCATGCGCAAGCCGACCAGCTGGCGGAGCTGTTGGCGCAGCTGGGCGTGAACATCACGCGCCACCATCACATGGACGCGCCGTGGTCGACGCCAAACGTGTTCGGCAACGCCGCCGGGACATTGAAGCTCGACGCGCAGGCGCTCGAACGCTTCGATTACTTGGTCGCGGCGCTACAAAAGCGCGGCATTTATCAGTTTTTCGACATGCTGGTGCACCGCCACGCGGGCGAGCGCGACGGCGTGACGGCGCCGGCCGACGTCGCCAATGGCTTCAAGATCGAAGGCGAGTTTGCGCCGCAGTTGATCGACCTGCAGGAGAAGTTCGTCGAGCAGCTGATCGGGCATCAAAACCCTTACACGAAGCGCACGTACGCCAAAGATCCAGCGATCGCGCTGGTCGAAGTGATCAACGAAGATAGCTTGTTCTGGATCCAGAAGGACGGCGAGTTCGCGGTCAGCTCTCCCGAGTACCGGCAGGAGCTCGCTAGGCAATTTTCGGCTTGGTTGAGCAAGAAGGTGCCGGGCGGACGCAGCGCGCTCGAGAAGCGTTGGCAGCCGGACGCCGCCGGCGGGCAGAGCCTGTTGGCAAACGAGGATCCAGCGGTGGGCAACATCGACGCGCTGGTGATGTTCGCCAGCGACGACCCGAAGCGCCTAAGCCGTGCGCGCGCGACTGATGTGCTGCGCTTCTATTACGACACGGTGCTCGGCTACTACAAGCGCATCCAGAGCAAGCTGAAGCAGCTCGGGTACCAGGGCTTGGTTGCGGGTAGCAACCACTGGGTCGAGACGCCAATCGATTTGTTCGTCAACGCGCAGCTCGACTTCGTGGATCGCCACGCTTACTGGTCGCATCCCAACGGGGGCTGGGGCTATACGCCGGAAATTTCGTGGGATCCGGGCTCGCTGCTCAAAGATGCTGGACTCGGCATCATTGGCTCGATCGCTTCGCGGCGCGTGAAGGGCGTGCCGTACACCGCCAGCGAATGGCAGACGTCGGCGCCGAACGACTACCGTCAGGAAGGTGTGCTGGCGATGGGCGCGTACGCCGCGCTCGGTAACGTTAGCCCGATCGAATTTGCGTTCACGCACGAAGCCGGCAAAATGGCGAACGCGATCAATCGACTGTCCAGCAATTTCGATGTCATCGAGCAGCCGACGATGCTCGGCGCTTGGCCGGCGGTGTCACTGTTGTTTCACCGCCACGACGTGGCCGAGGCGAAGCAGGAAGCCGTGCTCAAGATCGATGAGGCGAGCGTGTTCGACCCGCTGTTCCGGGCGGGCGCGCCGAAGGAGCTCGCTCGACTCGGCAAGACCGGCATCGGTTTCGGTCAGGGTCAAACGCTGGAGCAGCTCGAGCAGTTGACCTCGACGCAGATCAAAGGTGGCGTCGCGAGCGCCAACGCTGGCGAGCTGACACACGATGCGCTGGCCGGAACCTTGCTCGTCAACACCGCGCGCACGCAGGCGTTTGCCGGCTTCAAGCCCAAGCAAAAAGTGTCACTCGCTAACCTGGAGCTCGAGCTCACGAATGCCTTCGCGGTCGTGATCGTGACTGCGCTGGACGACCAGCCATTGGCCGCTTCGAAGCGGATTTTGGTGTCGGCGCTGGGCAACGCGGTCAACTCGGGGATGACGCTTGGGCCGGCGCGTAATCGGCTGGAGAACGCTGGCGTGTCACCCGTACTAGTGGAGCCGATCGTCGGCCGCTTGGGGCTGCACGCTTTGACCGGCCGTGGGCTCGCCAAGGTGCACGCGCTCGGGCCGAACGGCGAACGCGACCATGGTGTCGAGGTGGTAGAAACGCCAGCTGGGCTGAGCTTTGGGCTTTCTGCCGACCACCGCACGATGCACTACGAAATCGTGCGCGAATAGCGGCGCTTCGGGTTAGAGTCGCGGGGCGTGGTGCGCAGCATGCATCGCGAAGATCTTCGATGGGTGACGACAAGGACCCCAGCGCTTCGAGCAGCTCGGAAACGGTGCCTGCGGCTGTGTCGGCTTCGCCACCGAGCATCGTGCCGCGTCCCGTCAGCGTCGTGCCGCGGCCATTCGGCAGCGCGGCGCCCACATCACGCATGCCGCCGCCGCCGTCGTCGCGCGGCATTTTGCCGGGCAGCATTCCGCCGGGCCCGTTGCGCTCGCCCCCGCCTCCGCCGCAACGCAGTCCAGCGCCGTCGTCCCCGGCTGCGGCTTCGGGGCTGGTGACGTCGGCGGCTCCGCTCCACCCGCCTTCTTCGGTAGCCGCGTCGCCCAGCGTCATGCCGCGGGCGCCGGCGACTCCGCCGCCTCCGCCGCAGCGGCATTCGGTGCCGCCTAGCTTCGCGCGTCCACTCACGCAGCCGCCGAGCGGCGGCGCCACGGCGCAGCTTGAGCAGCGGTTGGGCGCGACGCAAGTGGAGCTACGCAAGCTCGGTAGCGAGCGCCACACCTTGCGCGCTCGGCTGCGGCGCGAGGCGGATCGGCTGCACGAGCTCGAGTCAGCGCTGCGCGCCGAAAAAGACCTGCGTCGGCAAGCTTCGGACGAGCACTACGCCGCGCTCGGCGGTCTGCGGACGCGCCTGGCCGAGGTCGAAGCCGAACGCGACCGGGAGCTTGCGCGTTCGGGCGCCGCTCTGGAAGAAGTCAGCGCTGAACTGGAGCAGGCGCGCAGTCAGCTCGAACAAGCGCGCGCGGAGTCTCGACAAGCTCGCGCCGAGGTCGAGCAAAGCCGCTCGCGGCCCGCCGTTGCTGCTGCGCCCGCCGCGCCCGTCGCCGCGAAATTCGCCAAAAACGTCCAGGGCTTGCGGCGCATCCGCGGTATCGGGCCCGCCTACCAGCGCGTGCTGGAGCAGCTCGGTATCGAACGCGTCCAGCAAGTCGCCGCCTGGACCGAAGCGGATATCATCAACTTCGCCGACAAGCTCAAAATCAGGCCCGACCGCATCACCAAAGACGATTGGATTGGCCAAGCTCGCATGCTCGATGCTGATCCGGTCGAGTGAGCGGCGACCACGCGCGCGAAACAACAGGAAGGCGGGAAGGCGGGAAGAAGATTTTCTGGGTGGTGGGTCAGCCCAACCCGACGCATCAGGCCAGCCTGGTTGTCTCTACCGCGTGCTCGACCAAACAAGCCTTCCCGCCTTCCCGCCTTCCTGTTGCCCCTCTCGGGTTTCGGGCGTTACGGCGCTTTGGTGCTTTTGACGCGCGCGATGATGCGCTCGAACTCAGCCATGAATTTCAGGCCGTCGTGAGTCTTGCCGATCGCGCCGACTGCGCCGGTACGCTCGATGACCGGCTGAAGCGACGAGACGCTCATGCTGGAGTGCAGGATGACTGCGGCATGGTTTGTCGAGTTGCTGCGCTTCAGTAGCTGGCCCAGCTCACCGCCGCTGAGCGCTGGCATCATCACGTCGAGCAGGATGAAATCTGGCTGCTCGCGAGCCACCCACTGCGAGGTGCCGAGCGCATCGGCTCGCACGTACACGTCGTAGCCGGCTGAATCGAGCCGTTCGCGCACGACCTCGAGGATGATCGGGTCGTCGTCGACCACCAGGATCTTCCCGCGACGGCGCGGTTGTACGGACCGGGACGGCTGTTTCGGGCTAGGAGCGTTCATCCTGCGCATCGGGGAACGGCCGCGCTTCCGACCAGATTAAGCCCGAGGGCGTAGCAAATCGCGCCAATTGCTGGTTTTCTATGGCTTACGCGACTCTGGTCGCGGCCGTTGTGGAGGCCCAAGATAGGCTCCGAGATCCCCGCATGACGGCTCGCCGCTCCCTGGTTCCACCCTCCGCCCGCGCCGTTGAAACGGCCGAGACTTCGCAGCGCCAACGGCGGCGGCTGCTGTCGAGCTCGCGGCTACGCATGGCGTTCACGTTGTTCGTCGTGGCGTTGCTGCTAGCGCTCTCGGGGCTGATCTTCGTGCTGGTGTCGCGGATTTTCGACACGCTAACGCCGACGATTCAGGCCGACTTGGAGTGGAAGGCGCGGCGCGGCGCTGGCGAGCTGGTTCACGCTACCGAGCTCGGTATCGTGGTCGCCGAAGAGCGCGAGATCAAAAATTCGCTGATTGGCTACGACCGCGATCCCGACATTCTGGCGATCGTGGTGACCGACATGACCGGCAAAGTGCTGGCCACGCACGGTACGCCACCCGAGGCGTCGGCCCGGTTGTTCACCGGTAGCGCGCGCTCGCTGCGCAAGACCGAGGGCTACTACGTGTCTTGGGCGGAGGCGGCGATCGAAGGCGGTCCGATCGGGCGCGTGGCGGTCGTGGTCTCGACTGCACGACTCAAGGCGGGTGGCGAGCTGAAGCGCAGCATCTTGTTCAGCGCTGGTTTGGGCGGCGTGGTTGCGTTCCTGTTCGCCTTGTTGTTCGTGAGCCTGTACATTGGACCGATCATTCGCGTGACCGAGACTGCGTTTGCGCGACTCGAAAAGACCACCGCCAAGGCGCTCGAAGCCGCGCGGCTGAAGAGCGAATTTCTGGCCAATATGAGCCACGAGATCCGCACGCCGATGAACGGTGTGCTCGGCATGATCGAGCTGCTCTCGCGCACGATGCTCGACGCAAAGCAGCACCGTTACTTGAGCACATTGCAGACGTCGGCCGGCGGCTTGATGTCGGTGCTCAACGACATCTTGGACTTCTCCAAGATCGAAGCCGGCAAGATGGAGCTGCGCGAGGAAAATTGCCGCGTGCGCATGCTGGTCGACGAGGTCACCGAGCTGTTTGCGGCGCGCGCAGAGCTACGCGGCGTGCTGATCGAAGCCAAGGTCGAGGACGACGTGCCGTCTCAGGTCGAGGCCGACACCGAGCGCGTGCGTCAGGTGCTGTCGAATTTGGTGGGCAACGCCGTGAAGTTCACCGAGAGCGGGAGCATCACCGTGCGTGCCTCGGTCGAAGAGCACAAGGGGCAGGTGTTTCAGTTACGCTTCGAGGTCATCGACACCGGCATCGGTATCGAGCCGGCGTTGCAGGGCAAGCTGTTCGAGGCGTTTTCGCAGGTCGACGGCTCGCTGACGCGCAAGCACGGCGGCACCGGCCTGGGCCTGGCGATTTGTAAGCAGTTGGTGGTGCTAATGAAGGGACGCATGGGCGTCACCAGCGAGGCTGGTCTCGGCAGCACCTTCTGGTTCGTGCTGCCGCTGCGGCGCTTGGAGTCGACGGCGAGCTTGGAGCTGCAGGCTTTGAGCGTGCGCCCGTTGGCGCCGCCGCCTGCGTCGAAGAGCGACTCTTCGCGCAAGATTTTGGTGGCCGAGGACAACCCGATCAACCAAGAGGTGATCCGCGAAGTGCTCTCGGAATTGGGCTACGAGGCGTATGTGGTCGAAAACGGCCTTCAGGCGCTGACTGCGCTCGAGCAAGAGGCGTATCCGGTCGTGCTGATGGATTGTCAGATGCCAGAGCTCGATGGTTATGGGGCGGCGCGTGAAATTCGACGGCGCGAAGCCGGAGCGCGCCACGTTCCGGTGATCGCGGTGACGGCGCACGCGTTCGAAGGTGAACGCCAAAAGGCGCTGGCGGCGGGCATGGATGACTACGTGACCAAGCCGATCAGTCCTGCGGTGCTGAATGAGGTGATTCTGCGCTGGTGGCCGAAATCGCTGAGTCGAGATCCCGAGTCGGGGGAGCGGCTGGCCTCGATCAAGGTCGAAGCGGCGCAAGCCGTGGCTGAGGCGCCACCGCCGGCGTTGAATCCGAGCGTTCGGCGCAGCGACGCCGTCGCCAAGGTGTTCCTGAAATACGTGCCTGACCAGATCGCGTCGATCGGCAAGGCGATCGAGACCAGCGACGACGCGACGCTGAAGGCGGCTGCGCACAAGCTGAAAGGCAGCTGCTTGGCGGTCGGCGTCCCGCGCATGGCCGAGTTGTGTGGCACGCTCGAGAAAGGTGGCGGCGACGCGAACGCGCTGTTCGCCGAGTTGAGCGCGGTGTTTAGGCAAGCCGAGCGCGAGCTGTCGGCGCAGCTCGTCGACAAACCTGCCAGCGCCGCGGGCTGAGAAGTCAGAAAGCGACGCGCAGCGCGAGCGCGGCGTCGAGCGAAACCTCGGGCCGCTCGCGATTCAGCCAGACCATCGCTTCGAACGGCACGAGCTCGAATGACGCGCGTTCACCGAGCGCGAAGTCGAAACCGGCAGAAATCCGCAGCGTGGGGCCGTTTTTTGCCAGGTATCCCAGCGCGAGCCGCAGCGGCAAGCCGATGCTCTCTTTCTGAAGCGGCACGCGGTACTCGCTCTGGACTTCGGGCAGCACGTTGTGGACGCGTCGGTCCTTGCCCTTGAGGTTGGCGTAGGCCAAGGCGGTGCCGAAGGCGAAGCGCGACGTGAAGCGGTAGTCGAGGCGGGCGCCGACCAGCTCGTTGAAGAACTTGGCGTGGGTGACGCCGAACGCCGACGTCGACGTGAAGGCGAGCCGGAGCGGGCGAGGCACGGTGTTTTCAGCAGGCGCAGGCGGAGCTGCATGCGTGACCGGAGGCGGAACCGCGATGACCGGAGGTGCGACAACGGGGTCGACGGCGGCGGCGGGCGCGGTGACGAAAAACAGCGCGAAGGGTAGGTACTTCATGGTTTGGCTCGGGGGGCGAGGCGTTCGGCGGCGTCGAGCAGGGCCCGGGCGTAGCTGGGGTGATGCACGTCGGCAGCGGGATCTTCGAGCACCAGCAGCACGTCGCGCAGCGCGCGGGTTTGCTGCGGCGTGGGCAACAGGACTGTATAGCTGGCGTGCCAAGGTTTACCAACATCGCCGGCGCTGTGCAGAGGATCGAGCCTTTGCAGCAGCGTCCGCGCGCGCTCGGCGATCGAAGCGTCGCGCCGCGGCACGTTGGCGTGACAACGGCCGCACGTTTGCTCGCTGGCGCGAAAACCGTGGCTCTTGCCGAGCACCAGCTCGTCGGGCCCCGAATCGTGACAGCTGAGGCAACCTTTGGCGGCGGCGGCGTGCGGAGAGGCTGCTGTGAGCGGCGCGCCGGTTTCTGGCTCGAGACCACCAAGGCCGGCCACGATCGCCGCGGCGCTGGCCTCGGGCCGCAGCGTGTTCGAGCTCGGCGCGTGGCACGAAATGCAGACTTTGCTGACACCGTGGAACGACGCCGGCGGCGACGCTAGCGTCGCCGGCAACGCAAAAGCTCTGAGTAAGCCGCCGTGACTCGGCACCTCGGCTGGGGTCGTGTCGGCTGCTTTCTGGTGGGCGCCGTGCGGGTGCACGTCGTGGCACGTCGCGCAGGTGATGCCCGACGCTTCAGCAGCGTCGGGCGGGGCAGGCCGACCCAACGCGCCCCACCCGGTGTGACAGCGCGCGCACGCCGGATCGCTGCGCGTGGCAGGCGAGCTGTCGGCGTGGCCCATGCGCGACGACTCGAGCGCCTGGACGTGACCGTAACGCGGCGGAGCGTCGTGACACACTGCGCATACGTCATTTTGCATCAGCTTGTAGCGTTGACTCGGCTCGGGGATCTTGGTTGGGCCGTGACAAGCCATGCAACCGACGCCGCCGAGCCGACGCAGCGCTCGCGGCAGGTCGTCGTGCTCGGCTGGTAGCGCCGGCAAACCGAGCTCGGCCGCGACGTGCGTGAACCCACCGTCGGGGGTACCAGGCTCGCCGGTGGCGTGGCACGCGCTGGCGCAGGCCGGATCCGTCAGGGCATGGCAGCCACCCAAATCCGACTCGAGCACCCGCGTCATCGGACTATCCACCACGCTGCGCGCGATCTCCGCGTGACAACCCGAGCGCCCACAATCGAGCGGCATCTGGTCGTAGCGGCCGCTTTGAATCGACAGCTGCTTGCCGAGCGCGTCGCTCAGACGATAGCGACCGATTCGGTCGGGCAAGAGCTCGAAAAGTGCACCCACCGGTCGCAGCACGGCCAACGATTCTGGGGGCTTGTCGCGCAAGGTCCAACCCGCTCCGGACACCAGCACCGGGTGAGCGAAGCCGACGTCCGAAAGGCCGCTGCTGCGCGCTACGGCCGAAATGCCGAGTCGACGTTCGAAATTCGCGCCACCCACTAGCTCGACCCGAAACGAGATTTCGGTGCGCAGCTTGCGCTGCTCATGCGCCGACACGGGCACGACGCCGTGCGCGGCGGCCTTGGCGGGCGGTGTGGCCAAAGTCCGCGCTTGCAGCCGGCAACCGTGCTCGGCGAGCGTCACGCCTTCGACCGCGGCGCCGCCCGTCACGGCGAACGTGGCGCGCGTCGCCCGTGCTTCGGCGCAGCCCGGAACCGCGCGCATTTCGAAGCTCTGCCCCAATCCGACGACGCGTTCGCTCGGCCCGACGTCGAACAGCGGCTGCATCGAAAACCTTGTCGGCGCGCTGCTTGAGATCTCGCGCGTGTCGATGACGAGCGGGCACGCGCCGGGCAAGGCCAGTCGAACCTTGCCGGCTTCGCGCTTCAGCTCGAGCGCGAGCACGCCGCCCGCAGTTGCGCGCCGCAGCTCCGCGATGCGCGGCAGGACTGTTACATCCTTCACGCGGCTCGCCAGCTCTGCCGGCAATTCGACGCGCACGGTCAGCTTTTTGGTCGGCACGTAGCAGCCGCTCACCAGCGCCAGCCCGAAGATTGCAGCCGTTTTCACGGTGCTACCTCCGCGCAGACGCCGCCTCGACAACGCCCGCTCCGGCAGTCCGCGTCAGCTTGGCAGGTGCACGCACCGCGGTCGCAGGTGCCCGAAGGACAATCGCGGTCGAGCCAACACGCCGGCACGGCGCCGGCGCTCAGCGCAGGACCGCGCCACGGTTCCCCGACTTTGCACACGCGGGTGCTGCCCTGCTCTTGCTCGAAACTGCAGCGCAAGTTCTCGGGTTGGCCCTCCGGGTAGTCAGGATGCTCGTCGAGGCACACGCGCTCGCCGCTGCTGCCCCACCGCGCACCGCAGCGATACGCCGGAGTCGGTGGACCCTTCACCACGCCGGCCGCTGGCTCGCCACCCGCACACCACACGACATGCCCGCGATCTGCGCAGCGCCACTCGCCGCTATCGGGCAGGCGCGGCTGCTCTTGCCGACAAGTGCCGCCTCGGCACGAGAAGCGTCCGGCGGCTCTCGGCGCCAGCAGCGGCGTCAAGGCGCTCGGCGTCGCGTTCGAGGCCGAGCCGTGATGCGTCGGCGCGGCGCGTGCCGTCGTTTTGCAGCCGACGCTCGTCGTCAGCGCCAGCAGCTCAATCAATGCGAGGCTTGCGCGTAGCCGCACTTCGTCCTCGCCTGAATAGCCCCAGCCCGAATAGCAGGATGCTCCAGCCAGCGCCGCCGAGCGGCGCACCGCAGCCGGCGACGACGACCGCACAACCGTCGAAGAACGGTGGCTTCTTGGTCTTCAGGCAGACCTCGCGTTCGCCCCCGCCCGAGACTCGGCCGAGTAAATCCTGAGCGAGCGCCGCGAAGCAGGTTTGGCCGGCTTTGGTCGCCGGGCGTCGCACTTCGAGCACGCCATCCTTCGGCCAAGCGCGCAGGCCCACATTACTCGGCCCGACTTGGTCGGGGGAAAGTGGATCTTTGGTTTGAAATACGTGCAGCGCGAGAAACTCGACCGGCGCGTCGTCCGAGCCTTGGCCGACGTCGAGCTTGAACACGAAGCGATCGTCGAGCCTGTCCAGGCACGGATCGCGATCGCGGGAGAGATCCCAGTCGATGTCGGACAGGCCTGCGAACACTGGCGACGCCACGTCGGTCGTGGTCGCAACCGTGAGGCTCGTCGTGCTGCCGCGCCCCACGCCGCCGCTACCGCTCCGGCCGCGCAGCCCCGGCCAGACGATGTCGTATTGGCCAGCGGCGAGCGCTTGGTCCGGCGTTGCATGGATCATCGACTCCGCGTCGTCGTACGTCACCGTCACCGCGACCGCGTTACCAGCGGCGTCGGTCATGCTGACGGGCTGATCGTCGAAAATCGCGGGCGCGGCGTAGTGCGCGGCGAACAGCGCGTTGGCCGGCACGTTCTCAGCCTCGTTCGGCGGAAACGTCAAATCGACGTCGGGACGGCCGCACGGCGCAGCCCCTGCCAAGCCGGACAATGCGAACCAAGCCGCGCCAGCGAGCAGCGCCGGCAGGCGCCGATGCATCGTGTTCATTGACAGGCGACGTCCCCACACGCGCCGAGCATCTCACGGCGGTTGCCGTTGCCGTTCAAATCATGCTCGTCCAAGCAGCAGTAGCCGTTGTCGAGGCAGCACTGCTCCAGTTGTCGCGAGTTTTCGAACTTCTTGGCGATCGCTTTGCATTCGGGCGGCGGCTCGGCCTCGCGGCAATTACCGAAGCCTTGTCCGTCGGCCGCGCATTCTTGCTCGCCCCAGAACGAGCAAAACGAATTTTCGCAGACGCGCACGCTGCCCGCTACGCACACGTCGCAACGCCGCGGGCACTCGCTCAGCCGGCCAGCGACGCAGAACCGAAAGCCGCCGCCTTGACACGCCTCAGCCGGCAGATTGTCGACGGCGCCGTCGCAGTCGTCGTCGCGACCGTTGCACGTCTCCGCCTGCGCGATGCAGCCCGGGGTGGTTCCGATCGGTGTAGTGGCGGCACCGGCGGTCGTGACTGGCGCGGCGCCGCCCGTCGGCGGTGTTTGCGTCGGTGCGCCGCCTCCGCCGGTCGCCCCGCCACCACCGCTCGGCGCACCTGCGCCGGGCATTCCGCCGACGCCACTGGTTACGCCAGCGCTCGACCCGCTACTGTTGGTGCCGGTGCCGGTGTCGCCATCCCCGAGCTCGCCCGGATAGAGCCCAGTCCTGGCGCAGGCGACTGCGCAAAGTAAAGCCACCGCGGCAAAGCTGCGGGACCTCTTCGCCTGGCACACGATTGGCAAGGCCACGACCCTCATCACGTATAACATCGCTTGCTGGCGGCAGCGCCGGTCGGGAACATGAAGACTCACGTCTCGCTTCTTGCACTATCCGTGCTCTGCCTCGAAAACGCGCTGATTGCCCGGTCGGCGGCGGCACAAGTCCCCGTCGGAAAAGCGGAAGTTGCGCCAGCTTCGCCCGCTCCCAGCCCGGCTCCGGCCGCCCCGGCTCCGCCTCCGGCTCCTGCGGCCCCCCCAACCGCGGTTTACACTCCGCCCCCAACGCCCGTTAACGGTCCGCCCGCCGCCCCGCTACCGCCTCCACCCGCTGCGCCCCCCTTACCGGCTCAGCCCGCGCCTCCTCAGTCCTCTGCTGGGGCGCCGGTTCCCCCCGGCGCTGCACCTACACCTGCGCCAGCAGCCGTTGCTGGCATCGAGCGCGGTCTCGATGCGCCGCGCGAGCGTGATGCGCATCACGATCGCCTGCTGTTCGCGCCCACCGCCGAGACGAATCCGAAAGGTTCGTTCTATGCGACCAGCTACTACATCGTGCTCTGGCAGCTGGGCTACTCGGTCAGCGACAACACGCAGATTTCAATCACCGCCACGCCGCCCCTCGGCCCCGACAAGGTCGTGCCGGGCGATATCAGCATCAAGACCGTCCTGCTGCGCGAGCCGCACGTCTCGGTTGCGGCGATCGGGTCGGCCTCAGGCATCGTCGGCTTCGAAGAGTTCAGCGGCTTTCTGGGGCGCGCGGGCGGCGTCGCTACTTTCTGCGCCGACGCCAACGAATGCCGGCTCGCCTTCAGCATGAGCACCAACATCGCGCTGGCTGGGCCGGCTTCGCTGCTGTTCAGCGGCGCGGGCGTCAGCTACCGTGCCGGTCGCATCGTCTCGCTGATCGCCGAGATCGATTCGCTGATCCCGCTCGGCGAAGTTGCGGGCGAGGCCAACGGTCTGCTCGGCGGCATCGGCGTGCGGCTTTCTGGTCGCGCGTGGGGCGTCGACCTCGGCTTGCTCAAAGCCGGCAAAGCTCGGGCCCAACCGAGCAGCATCCTGCCCTTCCTAGCCGCGACCTACCGCTACGTGCCTTAGCCCGGTTGGGGGTAGGCCTTGCCCGCGCCCGCCCTTTCATCACATTTCCCGCCTCGAGCAGCGAGAAAGCGGGAAGGCGGGAAGGTTTGTTTGTTCGAGCAGGCGCTTGAGGCCTCGTCGCTGCGCCAAGCGTCGAGCTCGCCAGTACCACCGATCCCCAATCTGTGGTGCTGGCCCTTCCCGCCTTCCTGTTCGCTCGTGCTCGAATCGCGAAATGTGATGAATGGTCAGAGCGCGGTGAGCGCGGTGAGGCGGGGTAGGTGAGCGGCGAGCCGCTGGCCGCCAGTCGTACTGGAATGTCGACGCGACCCGTCTTCCACCTCACCCATTTGGGTGGTGCTCGAGCCCGACTGAGCATTGGTCTCATTTGTCAGCTGCCCGCCCGCTCAGCCTGGCTTCTGGCGAGGCTTTCGTGAGGACCGGAGCGCAGCGTACGTGGGTACGTGAGCACCGGACCGGAGCGAAAACGAAGCCAGAAGCCAGGCTGAGCGGGCGTGGCCGCCAGCTGAAATGAGACCAATGATGAGTCGAGCCCGAGTAGTAGCGTGGCACCCAACGCGAACGCATGCGCCGCGCCGCGCCGCGCTCAAGACAGCGGCCCACAATCAAGACAGCCGCCCACAATGTAGTCGCCCCGCGCGGCCGACGCGGCGGACAGTTGAATCGTTGTGACCCACAATGCACGGGGCAATCAACCGCTTGACCTGCTGCCGCCACGGCGCACGCGACCTATGCGCCCAGCCGGCGTGGTCGCAGCAGCAGCGAGAGCGCGCCTCGAGACAACCGAGCGCGCCTCGAGACGGCCGAGCGCGCGCATTTCGATTGAGAATCTGAGCGCGCGCGGGCTACACATGTCATCTTGTCGTGTCTCCGTCGTGAGCGCCGCGCGCCGCTGGCGCAGCTCGCCACGAAGCCTGTCTGCTGTGTGCTCCATTAGCTTGCGAGGTCGCTCCATGAGCTGGTCTTCCCCTGTACGTGTGCTCGGTATTTGCGGTGTTTGGTTGGCTGTGCAGACCGGTTGCGGTGGCAATCCGTCGGTTAGCAACAACGACAAGGGCAGCAACGGCGGAACGTCGCAGGGCGGCAGCGCTAATGCCGGCAAGGGAGGCACCGTCAGCATCAACACCGGGGGCGAGAACGAGAACGCGGCCGGTGGGGCTGACCAGCCGACCACCTACGTCTGCGGCAACTCCCAACTGGAGCCCGGCGAGTTTTGCGACGACGGCAACACCGACGATGGCGACGGCTGCTCCGGTGACTGCACGAAGACTGACCCCGACTACGATTGCTCGGCCGTCGGCGAAAAATGCGTCCAGGTGGTGATCTGCGGCAACGGTGTGCTCGAGGGCGATGAGCTGTGCGACGACAAGAACACGGTCGGCATGGACGGCTGTTCCGCCGACTGCAAGACGGTCGAAGACGGCTACGCCTGTGTCCGGCCCGGGACGGCATGCGTGACGATTCCGGTGTGCGGCAACGGCGTGCGTGAGCGCGGCGAAGAGTGCGACGACATGAACGCCGCGCCGAACGACGGCTGTGACGACAGGTGCCAGGTCGAACCGGGCTTCTACTGTCGGGGCGTAACTTGCAAAGCGGTCGTTTGCGGCAACGCCGTTGTCGATCCGGGCGAGCAATGTGACGACGGGCCTGGCACGGCCGACGTGCCCGGGACGCCAGTGGCGGACGACGGCTGCGGCGTTACCTGCCAAATCGAAGCCGGCTTCCGCTGCAACGCCAGCGGCTGCCAGGCGATCTGCGGCGACGGCGTCGTCGTCAAAGGTGAAGAGTGCGACGACAGCAATCGTGACGGCGGCGACGGCTGCTCGGGCGGCTGCGCGAAAGAGCCGTTCTACAAGTGCGAGGGGCAACCCAGCATCTGCACGTCCAGCATCAAATGCCCCAACAACGTCGTCGAGCCGGGTGAAGTCTGCGATCCGCCCTTCGTGAACGGCTGCCAAGCGGACTGTAAGGGCTTCAACCTGCAGACGACGCCGGCCGTTTGCAACGACGGCACGATCGAAGACGGTGAGGGCTGCGAGCCGCCCGCCGTTGGCAACGGCTGCTCGGCCACGTGCCAGGTCGAGAGCGGCTGGACCTGCCCGCAACCCGGGTTTTGCTTCAAGAACCCGTTCTGCGGCGACAACGTCGTGCAGTCCGCGCAAGGCGAGGCGTGCGATCCGCCCAACGTCGGCAATGGCTGCAGCGCCACCTGCAAGGTCGAAGCTGGCTGGACTTGTGTCGGTCTCGGTCCGTCGACGTGCGTCAAGCCGGTTTGCGGCAACAGCGTGGTCGAGCCGGGCGAGCAATGCGATGACGGCACCAACACGGCCACGCAAGACGGCTGCTCCGGTTGCGTGATCGGCGTCGGCTGGTCGTGCCCGACGCCGGGCGCCGTGTGCCTGCCGAAGTGCGGCGACGGCAAGAAACTCGGCACCGAAGAGTGTGACGACGGCAACAAAGTCAGCCTCGACGGCTGCAACGCCGGCTGCAAGGTCGAAGCTGGTTTTAGTTGTCCGACGCCGGGCGTGAAGTGCGTGGCGGCAGTTTGCGGCGACGGCGTCGTTGACGCGGGCGAGGGGTGCGACGACGGCGGAACCTGCGTCGGCGGCACGAAGGCCGGTACTCTGTGCAAAGCGAATGCGACCTGCACCGGCGGCGGCACCTGCATCCCAGTGGCCGGCGACAGCTGCGGCCCAACCTGTCAGCCCGAACCCACGATAACGCCGGCCACTACGCCGGGCGATCCCGATCCCAAGAAGGACGATCCGAAGGTTAACGTTTACTGCGGCGACGGGCTCGTGCTCACCGCCCTGGGCGAAGTCTGCGACGACGGCAACGCCACCGATGGTGACGGCTGCGAGCACGACTGCACCGAAACGCCCGGCTGGACGTGCACCGTCAACGCCGTCACACCGCCCAAATCGCTGCAGATGATCATGAACTATCGTGATTTTCTGTCGGCGAACGCGACCGCGGTCGGTGGTCACCCCGACTTTCAATACAATACCTACGGTCGAGTGCCGGGCATTACCGGCGCTGCGTGCACCAGCGCCAACGCTGCCACCTGCGGTCGCTTGGATACCGAGGGCAAGCCAGTGCTGATCCGCACCGGACAGCAGGACGACGCCGGCAACGGCACCGGCACCGGCATCCTGAACGCTGACACGTTCAGCCTCTGGTTTCGCGACACCAACGCGAAGAACACCGTCGGCTACAACGGCATCATCAAGATGGATCCGCTGACGCCGGCAGCGCTAGCGGCGCTGATGCCGCCGAAGTTGCCGAAGACGCTGACCCTGACGGCCACGCCCGTCGGTTCGCAGATCTACACCTACGACTCGATGGGCGCGTTCTTTCCGATCACGGCCGCCGAGGGCCTCGGCAACATCGGCGCCGAGGTGCCGGCGTGCGACAACGGTAACGGCGTTTTGAACCAGAAAAATGGCTGTAACGGTTGCGACGCCAACTGCAAGGCGCGTGATTACGGCTTCACCAGCGAGCTGCGTTACTTCTTCCAGTACCAAGGCAACGGCACCGAGCGGCTGTCGTTCACCGGTGACGACGACGTCTGGGTCTACGTCAACGGCAAGTTGGCGGTCGATCTGGGCGGCTTGCACTCGGCGCTGAGCAGCCAGGTCGTGCTCGGCGACGACGGCAACGGCGTCGTGGCGGAGGACAGCAACTGCTCGCTCGCGTCGCTACCCGATCCAGCGGTCGTGGGCGGCTGTCTCACGCCGGCCGAAAAAGCCGACGGCACGGATAAGCGCTTCAACCTGACCCGCGGCGGCGTCTACGAAATCGTGTTGTTTCACGCCGAGCGTCACAGCAGCGGTTCGAACTTCAAGCTCACGCTGGCCAATTTCCTGGCGCCCCGCTCGTCGTGCAGCCCGGACTGCGGCGACAATTTGGTCAAGGGCCAAGAGTACTGCGACGACGGCGTCAACAACTCCGACACGAAGGCCGGCGCCTGCAATACGACCTGCACCGCGCGCAACTACTGCGGCGACGGCGTGCAGCAGAGCATTGCTGGCCCGCTGATGTCCGAGGCCTGCGACGACGGCAGCAACATCACGCTGTACAAGAATCCGCCCACGGGCGGTGCCTGCGCGCCCGGCTGCAAAGCTCCGGCGAACTGCGGCGACGGCACGTTGCAAGCCGGTCAAGGCGAGCTGTGCGACTTGGGTACGGCGCAAAACACCGGCGCCTACGGCGGCTGCACCGCGCTCTGCAAGTTGGGCGGCTACTGCGGCGACGGCACCCCCAATGGCACTGAAGTCTGCGATTTGGGCGCCAACAACGGCAAGACCTACGGCGCCGCGTCGTGCGGTTACGATTGCAAGCAGGGCCCGCATTGCGGCGACGGCATTCCGAACGACACCAGCGAAGAGTGCGACAAGGGCGCCTTGAACGGCCAAACGGGCTCGGGCTGCGACGCCAACTGCAAGGACATTCCAGGCTGCGGTGACGGCAAGCTGCAGTCCAATTTGGGCGAGCAGTGCGACTACGGCCAGTTCGCTTCGAACGCCTACGGCGGCTGCACCAATATGTGCATGACCGGACCGCATTGCGGCGACGCCAACACCGACAAGCCGTACGAAGAGTGCGACGACGGCCTCAACAACAACGACGTCACCTACGACGGTTGCAGCAAAAAGTGCGCGCTCGGACCGCATTGCGGCGACGCCACCTTGCAAGCCGCCGAGGGTGAGATGTGCGACAACGGCTTCAACGACGACGATTACATGTACACGGCCTCGTCGTGCGGTGTGGATTGCGTGTTGCCGCCGAAGTGTGGCGACGGCACCGTCCAGGCCGCGCACGAACTGTGCGACGCCGGCGCCGCCAACAGCGACACCACGTACGACGGCTGCACGCTCAAGTGCGAATTCGGCCCGTTCTGCGGTGACGGCGACGTGAGCGGCCCCGAGATGTGCGACGACGGCGTCGACAACGTGTCGTACTCCCCGGTCAAGGGCGGCTGCGGCTACGACTGCCAACTGGCACCGTCCTGTGGCGACGGCGAGCGCAACGGCCCTGAGCAGTGTGACCTCGGCGTGGAGGGCAACACTGGTGAGTACGGCACCTGCAACGCTGACTGCACCTTCGCGCCGCGCTGCGGCGACAAGAAAAAGCAAGGCACCGAGCAGTGTGACGACGGGCCGAGCGGCAGCCTGAGCTGCACGCCGACCTGCAAGCGCCGCGTGGTGGTGCAGTAACCGCCCGGCATTTGCCTCGCCTTCGGGGCGGTGCGAGAGTGGCGACCGGATGCGGATCGCCCTGCTCTACCCGCCGCCCTGGAAAATCCCCGCAGCGGGCGAGCCTCGGCTAGCCCCGCGGGACGGCGGCCCGCCCTCCGACTACCAGGAGGGCGACCTCGACGCGGATTTCTTCCAGACGCCTTACGGGCTGTTGAGCCTAG
Organism: Polyangiales bacterium; assembly: GCA_038252755.1. Taxonomy (GTDB): domain Bacteria; phylum Myxococcota_A; class Polyangia; order Polyangiales; family Polyangiaceae; genus PMG-095. The sequence continues at coordinate 50,160 of JBBSAB010000045.1, forward strand.
GCGCTCAAGCGCTGCGCGCGGGGCATCAGGTCAAGGTCTTCAACCTCTCGGGCTTTGCCTGGAGCCGGGTCGAAGAGGTGGTGGGGGCGCTCGACGCCGACGTGTTCGCGTTGTCGTGCTGGACCGCGAATCGGCGCGGTGTCGGCGTGACCGTCAAAGAGATCCGGAAGCGGCATCCGAATGCGCACATCATCGTCGGTGGTCCGCACGCCACCCCGTTGCCGCGCGAGGTGATGCGCCACTACCCCGAGATCGACACTTTGTGCGCGGGTGAGAGCGAAGCCAGCTTCATGGAAATCGTCGAGCGGCTCACGCAAGGCGACTCGACCAAGGGCGTCGCCGGCACCTGGTACCGCGAGGGCAGCGACATCGTCCAGGCCTCGTCGCGTGATTCGATTCGCGATCTGGATACGCTGGCGTCGCCGCACCAGTATTTCGACACGCACATCTTCATGACGTCGCGCGGTTGCCCGTGGGCATGCACATTCTGCGGAGCCGAGAGCAGCTGGGGTCGCGGTTTCCGAGGCCAATCGGTGCCGTACGTGCTCGACGCGCTGGAGCAGGCCACGTCGCGCGCGCGCGTGAAGATGCTGCAGATCAAAGACGATACCTTCACCACCAACAAGAAGCGCGTGCTCGAGCTGTGCCGCGGCATTCGCGACCGCAAGCTCAAGTTCTTGTGGAGCTGCGACACGCGCGTCGACGTGCTGAACGAAGAGCTGTTGTACGAAATGCGCCAGGCCGGCTGTCAGCGGCTCAGTCTCGGCGTCGAAACCGGCTCGCCCAGTATTCTCAAGAATATCGACAAGCGGATCAGCGTCGATGAAATCGTGGCGGCCGCCGAGATGGCCAAAAAATATGGCGTCCACGTGCGCTTCTACATGATGCTTGGCAACCGCGGCGAGACTGCCCAAACCTTCCGTGAGACGCTCGACTTTTTGGCGCGGGCCAAGCCGCATCAGTACATCTTCTCGTGCCTTTCGGTGTTCCCGGGCACGCATGATTTTCAAGATGCCGAGAAAGCCGGCTGGCTCGATCGCGAGCGCTACTTCACGGAAGATTTCCAAGAGCTGAAGGTGCCGTTCGACGCTTCCGAAGACACGACCGCGCTCTTGAACGGCTGGTTCGCCGAGAACAAGGGCCTGCGCGAAGGCTACGTGCAGACGACCGAAGACTCGCTCGGCATCTTGAGCCGCTTGGGCGACCACGCACCCGCGCACCTGGATGTCGCGGGCGGTTACTACGCCGACGGTGAGCTCGTGCTTGCGGCTCAGCACGCCCAAAAAGCGCTGGATTTGGGCCATCCGACGCCGGGCCTCGCCTACAACTACTTGGCCTGCATCGCGCACCAAAAGGGCGACATCCCAGCGATGCAGCAGCACTTCTTGACCGCGGCCAAGACTGATCCGCAGCACCAGGTGCTGATCAGCAACGTGCAGCGGGCGCGCGGCTGGTTCGCCGAGCACGGGCCCGAGCGCAATCTGCCGCTCAACCTGATCGGCAAACACGATTTCCAGCTGCTCGAGCGCACCGAGCAGCCAGCCTTGCCCGGCGCTTTGCCCGAGAGCTTCGCGGCCTGGGACACCGAAGCGCCGCGCGCCGCCGCGCTCACGGCGGACGAAGGCACTGGTAGCGTCGTCGATCGCCAACGCCAGCCGATCGAATTTCGCAGCCGGCGCTTGCCGGTCGCGCGCTGAGCGCGGACACGACGTGCCGGCGCCGGTCGGAAACGTTCGACCCCGCGCTATTCGGCGCGCAGCGTGACCGGGTAACGGATTGTGGTCGCGTCGAGCGTGAGCCGGGAGGAAGCCGCCGGAGCTCGGCCGGGACGCGGCGCGGCGGCTAAGCTCGCGCGCTACGGTCTCGAGCGTGCGGTTTGACGCTCGGCCACGAATCCGTTCCCGATTTCGAGCGGCATAGGTTAAGCAGTAGCGACGTGGCTCGGTCCGTTGCATCCCTGGCTTGGCGCTGTGCCGTGGTGGCAGGCGTCGTGGCGGCCGCCGAAAGCGCGGCATTCGCGCAGGCGGAGTCGTCTGCCGCGGCCGGGGCGAGCGAGGGACGGCGCGCGCTTTCGATCGACTGGAAGGGTCCCGACGACTGCGATCGCGGCGACGCCGTGCGCGCCAAGGTCACGCGGCTCTTGGGCGGGAGCCAAGCTGCGCTCGCCGCCGACATCAAAGTGTCGGTAACCGTTCGGCACGAGAAAGGCTCGCGCTACGTAGCCGAGCTCGCGACCTCGACCGCTGCGGGTGGCGGCACCAAGCGCCTCGAAGGCGAATCGTGCGACGCGATCGCGCTGGCTAGCTCGGTCGTCATCGCTTTGTCGCTCGATCCGAACGCCAGCCTCGACGCGGTGCCACCCGAACAGCCCGCAGCCGAGCCGAAGCCGAAGCCGAAGCCGAAGCCGAAGCCGAAGCCGAAGTCACGGCCGAAGCCGCCGCCGCGCCCGACACGCACGGGCCCCAAGCGCGAGACGTTTCCGTACCTGCACGGGTCGGTCGGCGTCTTGTTCGAGCTGCTGTCGGATCCGTCGGCATTCACGTCGGCCGGCGTCGGCGTTCGCCACGGCAGGTTCAGTTTGGAGTTGGCCGGCGCTGTGTATCAATCGCGCGACGTCACGCGCGCAGATCGACCGAAGGTCGGCGCGGAGCTGAAGCTCTTCAGCGGTGAGCTGCTCGGTTGTTTTGCGGCGCTGCCGTTTCAGCTCGGAGCGGTCGAGCTCTGCCCAGGCTTGCGGGTCGAGTACGTGACCGCGACCGCGTTCGGAGTCAGCAACCCCGGCCACGGCGGAGTCCTGCTAGGGGCCGGTGTGGGTGCGTTGCGCGGCCGGTTGCGCGCCACCTCTTGGCTATCAGCGACGCTTGACGCTGGAGTAGCGGTTAGCCCCTTCCACCCGACATTCGTCCTGGTTGGGGTAGGCAATGTGTTTGATATCCCTGTGGTTTCGCCGTTTGCCCGCACCGGGCTAGCGGTGGAATTTTGAACGGTCTCCGAAAATCGTTACTGACAGCTTTCCGTCAGATCACGGAATCGCTCGGACGCTTGCACTGATACTCTACAAGCGAAGCCGCTCCCGCCTTTCGGCAGCGGCCCCGCGAGCCTTGTCCCAATCGGAAAGCGTTGGATCGTTCGAGACGCGGCCTGCTGCACCGCCCGCCTTTGCGGAGGTGTATGAAAGCTGCGCCAAGTTGGTCTGGCGTAATCTGCGTCGTCTCGGTGTACCCGAGGCGGCGCTCGAAGATGCCGCGCAAGATGTCTTTCTCGTCGTTCACCGCCGCTTGCCCGAGTTCGAAGGCCGCTCCAGTTTGCGAACTTGGATCTTCGGCATCGTGCTGCGGGTCGCGGCTCGGCATCGACGCAAGGCGCGTGGCGTCGCCGTTCGCGAGACGCCGATTCCAAACGAGCTGGGCCAAGCGCTCTCTGCTCCGGCTCACGAAGGGCCGTTCGAGCGCACGCTTCACCGGCAGGCTACCGGGCTCCTCCACTTGGTGCTCGAGCGTCTCGACGACGAAAGGCGCGCGCTCTTGATCATGGTCGATATCGAGCAGACGAGCGTCGCCGAGGCGGCTGAAGCGCTCGAGATCAATCTCAACACCGCCTATTCACGGCTGCGCGCCGCGCGTCGTGCGTTCGAGACCGAGCTCAGCGGCTTGCTGCTGGTCGGGGAGGGAGCGAAATGACTGGCCTCGAGCTCAAAGCGCATCGCCTCGTCGAGCTTGCTCGCAGCGGTGATGATCCATCTGCCGGTCAGCTTTTGAGCCTTCACGGCGCTGTTGCGGCCCGTATCGGTGCTGAGGGCGCGATTGCGGCGTCCGGAACCACGGTCACCGCCAAGGTGGCTTCTGCGGGTGCGTACGTGAAGGGGCTCGTTGTAGCCGCTGCCGTCGCGACGGGTGCCGCTGGTTTTTTCGTGCTGCAAGGCAGCCAACCGTCGCCTGCTCCGCCGGTGGTGGTGCAGGCTCCCGCGCCGCGCTTTGCCCCGCTGGCTCACGCGACTCCGGCACCCGCACCCGCACCCGCGACCCGCCCAAGCTCGGTGGAAGCGCCCGCCGCGCCAGCGCGCGCGGCCAAGGTGCCAAGCGGTTTGCGCCTCCAAGAAGAGGCCGCTTTGTTGGCCGAGGTGCAAGGCGCGCTCCGCTCCGGCAAGGCGACCGTCGCGCTCGGAAAGCTCGAAAGCTACGATCGTCGCTTCCCGACCGGTATGCTGCGTGCTGAAGCCGATGCCGCCCGCGTTTTTGCGTTTTGCTCAGCCGGTCGCGTCGAAAAGGCGCGCTCCGCAGCCTCGCGCTTCGTGCAGCGGTACGCGAGCTCGCCTGCGGCAGCGCGCGTCCAAGCCGCTTGCAAGTAGCGTGAGCCAAGCGACTCGGTCGCTCGTCGTGCTGATCGGCGCGCTGTCCGCTTACGGCTGCCAGCTCGGCCAGCTCGACGTGCCGATTGGCGCGGATCGTCAGAGCACCTTCTTCGTGGCTCCGGAAGGTGACGATCTCAACCCGGGCACGCACGACAAACCCTGGAAAACGCTGCAACACGCGACCGATTCCTTGCTACCCGGTCAGACGCTCGAGCTCTTGGACGGCGACTATCGGCTCGAGACGACCGGGCTGCTCTACGTCGACTGCGGCGGCGCGCCGCGGCGCGGTCGGCCCGAATTGCCGATCACGGTGCGGGCCGAGAACGAGCGTGGCGCGATCTTGCACGGTGACGGTGCGGCGGTGCCGCTCGATCTGTGGGGTTGCTCGAATTGGGTGATCGAAGGCTTGGTGCTGATGAACGAGCACAACTCGGACGTCGCCAAGGGCGTGGACGTCGGCAGCGTCGCGGTGATCCACGGCGGGCACGACCTCACGCTGCGCCGGCTGCTATTCGAGCGCTCCAACCACGACCGGCACACGCACATCTTGCGCGTGCTGGAGGCGGCACGCGTGCTGGTCGAAGAGTGCGAAACCTACGATTTTTATCACAACGCGTTCGAAGCGGTGCGCACAGACGGCGTTACATTCCGGCGCAACTACTTTCACTCGCGCTACGCCACCAGCAAGGGCAACACCGTCGCCAATGACGACCCGACACGCGGCGAGGTCGCGATTCAGCTCGAAGAGTCTTCGTCGGGCTTGCTCGAGAACAACATCGCCGAGGTCGTCGGCACCGGCTTCAGCGTCGTGGGGCGCGCGATTGGCTCGGTTTACACTGACCCATCGCCGTACCCAGTCAGCGGCGCTCGGCTCTACGGCAACATCGTCCGCGATTCGCTGGGCTCTGGCTTTCGGATCGAGACGCGCTGCGACGCGGCCAATCCTTGCACGGCCCCGGAGCGCATCGTCGCCGATACGTTGATCGTCAACGGCGTGGCTTTGCTAACGGTGACTGGCGTCTCAGTCGACGCGGCGCCCGGTACGCGCGTCGACAACATGACTTTGGTCGACGTCACCAACGGCGTGGTGCTGAAGCACGGGCTCGGCAACGCAGACCTGGGCTTGCCGTTTGCGGCCAGCGCGGCACGGACGGTCGTGCGCGGCTACAGCGGCGTGGCGTTCTGGGCGGCCGATACCCTCGACTGGTCGTTCGATCATTGCGCGGCGCAGGCACCCGCGACCGAAGCCGTCGAGTTTTCGCCCAACGACTCGCGCGTGCTGCTGCCGGTCGTGGCGTTGAACGAAGACGCGTGCGTGGCGTACTTGGGGCCGAAAAACGCGTTGCGCGGCGCGGCCGGCGCAGATGGCGACGTCGGCGCCAACGTGATCTACCGCTACGTCGACGGCACGCTGACGCACCAACCACTGTGGGATCCCGTAACTGGCGCCTTTCCGTGCGGCGCGATCGTACCGGGCATCAACGACGATCCGAGCCAGAGCTGTAGCGGTGTCCACGAACGGCTGCGTGTGGGTAACGCCGATTGCGCGCTACCCGACACGAAGCCGTGAGCACGCTCACATCTTGAAGCTGAGCGTATCGATCCAGAAGTCGAACGCGGTCGGCGTCGGGGGTGCCGTGGCGGGGCCGAAGTCGACGCCGTAGACCTTGGTCGCATCGAACGGCACGATCATACCCCAGCCGCCGGGCTGCGTGAGCTCGCTGAAGTTGATCGTGATCGCCGTCCAATCGCCGCTGAGCGCGACCATCTTCTTGTAGTGGTTGCGCTGGCCTTCGGGCGCGCCGCGAACGGCCGCCGTCAGGATGCTGACCCAAACCGAGCCGGTGCCCTTGAGCATCACCGTGATGCCAGTGAACTTGCTGGCGTCGTAACAGCCCATCACCGGCGTGATCGAAGCCGAGAGTGAAGCGCCCCAGCCGGTCAGACCGGTGCCGGTGACGTGCAACGCTTTGCCTGGCATGCCGCCCGCTTCGGGCACGGGTGCACCGGCCTTCGGCGTCGTCGAACCAGTCGTGTCGGTCGACAAGTACCAGCCGCCGACGCGGCCGTCGGCAACGCTGACGTCGGCGTTGCCGTCCTCGAAGTCATCGATCAGCGGAGGCGTGCCGGTCGCGGTAGCCGACATGGTGCAGGTGGCGCTCGCCGGAGGCGTGCCGCCAGTGCCGGTTCCGGCAGTGCCGCTCGGCGCGGTTCCGGCAGTGCCGCTCGGCGTAGTGCCCGCCGTACCGGTGCTGACGGTGCCGCCGGTCGACGAGACGCCGCCCGTGCCGGGCGAAGTGCCGGCAGTGGTGACGCCCGAGCCGCTGGCACCGGGCGACAACGAGCCGCCGATGGCCGGCGTGCCGCCGTGCGCGGTGGTGCCGCCGCTTCCGCCGGCGGGGACAGAGTCCTCACTGGCGGCGCAACCGTACGAAGCCAACAAACAAATGGCGAAGGGAAGCGCGAGTCGGCGCATGGCAGGTCCTCCTGTGGACCGACTGAGATTCGCTCATTCGCCGAGCAATATCTTGCGCATTACTTATCGATTCTATCTTCTAAATACGCGCTTTTGCTCGGCGCGAAACATTGTAGCGTGTGCGCCCAATACCCCATGTTGCGCCTCGTTTCTGCCAATTTGAACTACTCGTCGTGGAGCATTCGTCCGTGGCTCGCGCTCAAACACGCCGGGCTTCCGTTTCGCGCTCACGACGTTGCTCTCAAGACCGAGGACGGCTGGAAGGATCGCATCCTGTCGTTTTCGGGCGCAGGCCAGGTGCCAATCTTGGTCGACGGCTCGCTCAGCATCCATGAATCATTGGCGATTTGCGAATACGTTGCCGAGCTCGCGCCGGCCGCGAAGCTGTGGCCAGAAGACGCGAAGTTGCGCGCGCGCGGCCGCGCGATCGCGTGCGAAATGCACGGCGGTTTCTCACATTTGCGCAACGCCATGAACATGAACCTGCGCGCCCGCAGCACCCACACGCCGAAGAGCCCGCAAATCGACGCCAACATCGCGCGCATCCTCGACATTTGGAATGCGTCGCTATCGACCGCCGACGGCCCGTTCTTGCTCGGCGACTTCAGCATCGCCGACTGCATGTACTTCCCGGTCGCCGCGCGCTTCCGCACTTACGGCGTCGCGTTGCCCGAAGCCGCCCAAAAATACTCTGCCGCCCTCTTCGCTCTCCCCTTCGTCCAAGAGCTCGAAGCTCTCGCCCAAACTACGCCTCCAATCCCCGAATACGACACCACCCTCAATCCCTAAGCCTCTCGAACGGCTCGAGATTTTCACAGGGAGGACGGGAGGTCCGCGAGGTTTTTTGTTGTTCGAGACTCGCGGCGGCGCACTGGGTGAGCGCCTGGTCGATTTGGGCCGCGCGGTGGCCCACAGCATGCCCGGCGAATGCGCAGGAGCCGTGCGGCGTCGTAAGTCTCGAAACCCCAAAATTCTCGCCTCGCGCACCTCCCGTCCTCCCGTCCTCCCTGTGAATCTCGATCGCCCGTCGACGTGCGTGGTTGTTTGGGTAGGTCCAGCTTTCGTAGGGAGCGGCGGCGCCCAGCTGGGCGCCTGAACTCTGACCATTCATCACATGTCGCGATTCGAGCACGAGCGAACAGGAAGACGGGAAGGCGGGAAGATTTCTGTTGTTCGAACAGGCGCCTGAGGCCCAATCGCGATCCCCTGCGTCCAGTTGCCAGTACCACCCACCCTAAATCTCGGCCTTCCCGTCTTCCCGCCTTCCTGTTGTCCCGGCTCGCTCGGGCAAGATGCGATGAATCATCAGGCCTGAACTAGGCCTACCCCCACTCGATGTGACGTTGCGCTCAGTGCGAGCGTATGAACGGTGTGTTTTGCGTTGGGCCGGCGTAGGGCA
>JBBSAB010000046.1:0-58050 GCA_038252755.1 Polyangiales bacterium
ACTTTGCGATAGCTCATGTTGCTCTTCGCTATCTAAAACGCACGGTTGGGGCCAAGTAATCCGTGGGGTTTCTGGCGGGAGTGAGGCCAGGGTTACGGGCTGCCCAGCTGGGCAGCCCCACCAGAAACACGGCCTACCACCCGGAAGCCCCCAAGGAGCGCCCCCATCCCCAGCGAATCTCGGCCTCGGCTTCGGTCTCGGCTTCGGTCTCGGTCCTGAAATCACCTTTATGGCGATCGCGAGCGCGCCCGCGCGCGAGCTGGATCGCCCCCACCCGACCTTGGCACGATCAGATCACGATCGCCGCAGAAGCCACGACCACAGGAACCCGGCGAGCCCGGGAGCAAACCCTGTGGTTAAACCCGAAAGGGTCGCAAGACGATCGGGCCGCCAAACAAAAAACCAAGTCAGGCCATCCACCACGAGCTACCCCGTCGCACCTGAAGCCCCAACCTCACCCGTCACGAGACCTCAACAACAATGGCCGTGATGTTGTCTTTGCCTCCGCGAGAGTTCGCGAGGTCAATCAGCTTCTTCACGGAAAAGCTGCCGCCTTCCGCGAGGATGGCGGGGATCTCTTCAGTGCGGAGGTAACCGTGGAGGCCGTCGCTGCAAATCAGGAAGGCATCACCGAGCTCTGGTTCGGAAACGGTCGTATCTACTTGGACATAGTCGCGGCTGCCGACGGCGCGGGTGATCACGTTGCGCTGTTTGCTGACGCGCGCTTCTTCCGGCGTGATGATGCCCTGCTTGAGCTGCCAGTTGATAAGCGTATGGTCTTCGGTCAGCTGGACGGCGTCGTCGCCACGCACCCGGTAGATCCGGCTGTCGCCGACCTGCGCGGTGACGAGCGCAGTTCCGAAGCGCATCATCGCCGTGATCGTCGTGCCCATGCCGGCCTTGCCGCGATCGATCTCGGCCATGGCGTAGACGATGTACGTCGCCGCTTGCACGGCGCCTTCGAGTAATCGGGCGGCCGCGCGGCTGCGCTCTTCCGTCAGCGGGCCTTCGAGCTTGAGGCTGGTCTTGCCGCGCTTGACCATGCCGTGCACCGTGTCGATCGCTTCTTGGCTGGCGATCTCACCGGCTGCATGCCCACCCATGCCATCGGCGACTACCCAGAAGCCGAGTTCGTCATCGCAGAGGTAGGCGTCTTCGTTGGTCGTCCGCCGACGCCCGATGTCCGACAGGCCGTAGGACTGCATGCGAAGGGAACGGACCTCGGACATTCTCGATCAAAATAGGAAATGTTTTGACGGAGCGAAAGGGCGTAGCATGCGGCTGCCCGGAAAATGACGACCGCGCACAGCTTCGCCTTCACCGGGGAAGACCCAGAAAAGGCCGCCCGAGCCTTCGCCCAGGCTGCGCGGCGCGTTACCCGGCCCAGCGGTGCAGTCGTCTTTGCGGCCGGTGTTTTGGGTGAGCGCCTGGTCGATTTGGGCCGCGCGGTGGCCCACAGCATGCCCGGATTGCCAATTTGCCTCGCCGCGGGGGCCGGCGTCGTCTCCGAACGCGGCGAGGTGGAGGGCCAGTCCGCAGCCACGGGCATGGTTTGGAGTGGCGGCACCGCCCAACCCTTCAGTGTGAGCGGACGCAACGCCGAGGCAGTGGGCAGCCAGTTGTCGGAAGCGATTCGCGCCAGCGAGAGTCACGGCCGCAACATCACCGCTTTGGTTTTCGCGCGGCCCAACGGTCTTCAGCCGCACGTGTTCGAGCCGCTGGGCGAGCTGCGACGCACGCGCGTGCTGGGCGCCGGCACGGTCGGTGAAGCGCCGATCATCGCAGTCTACGTCGACGGCAGCATCCACCCGGGTCCGGCCGGCGGCATGGTGCTGAGCGGCCTCACCACGCCGCTTGTGCGCGCGTCGGCGGCGTGCCGCCTATTGATGCCGCTGAAAGTGATCTCGAAGACGCGCGGCTCGATGGTGCTCGAGATTGAAGGAGCTCCAGCGCTCGACGTGTTGAGCTCGGTCGCCGACAACCTCGAAGACCAGCCGCTGGTGTTCGTCGCGCTCGCTCCTGCACCGGCCCAAGATCCATTGCAGATCGATCCGGCGCTCGAACGCAAAAGCGAGCGCGTGGCGGAGCGACCCGAGGTGTTGATTCGAGCCGTGCAGGGCGTCGACCCCGTGCGGCGCGGGCTGTTAGTCTCCGATGAAGTGCGGCCCGGCATGCGCCTGGCGTTCGCGGTGCGCGACGCGAAAGCCGCGCGTGAAGATTTGCAGACGGCAGTGCGCGAGCTGTTGCGTGAAGCGAACGGCGCCGCGCCGCGCTTCGGCATTTACTTAAACTGCGCCGGGCGCGGGTTGGGCCTTTATGGACAAAAAGACGTCGATCTCAAGATCTTGAAAGCGCGTCTCGGGGAGCTACCGCTGGCCGGCATGCAGTCGTCGTTCGAGGTGTCGGAGGTCGGCGGCAAACCTGCGCTACAACTTTACACCGGCGTCTTGGGTGTATTTACCGCGCCCAGCTAAGTCGTGTTTCGCCCGCGGGTGCCTTTGTGGGTGGTAGGCCGGGTTTGTTGTGGGGCTGCCCAGCTGGGCAGCCCGTAAGCTCGGCCTACCCGAGGAGCCCTGCTGGAGCGCTACGGCGTGAGCTTGGGGCGGCAACCGAGGGTCCCTGATCAGAGTGGGGATGAGCTCATATGAGCTCATGGGCTAGGCGCGGGGGCTGACGAGGCGGCGCAGCGGGACTGGTAGCCAAAGACCAGCACTTTACACGGGCCGCCCGGCCGTGTTCACTGCGCGCGACTGATGGCGGCGCAAACTGCACCCCCGCCCCAGGCGCTGGGGCTTCGCGCGCGACGACCGCGTTTCGGTTTTGCCGACGCGGCGTTGGCGTTCTTCGTGATCGCGATCGTCAGCATGATGGTCGTGCCGCTGCCGACCTGGCTGCTCGATCTGCTGATCGCGTCGAACCTGGCGTGCTCGGTCGCGGTCCTGTTAGTGGCGTTGTACGTCGGCGAAGCGCTGAAGATCGCCACGTTCCCTACCCTGCTCTTGGTCACGACGCTGTTCCGGCTTTCGCTGAACGTGTCGTCGACACGGTTGATCTTGCTGCAAGCCGACGCCGGCCAGGTCATTCGCGCGTTTGGCCAGTTCGTGGTGCGCGGCAACTACGTGGTCGGCGCGGTCATTTTCCTGATCCTGACGATCATTCAGTTCGTGGTGATCGCCAAAGGTAGCGAACGCGTCGCAGAGGTGGGCGCGCGTTTTACGCTCGACGCGATGCCGGGCAAGCAGATGGCGATCGACGCCGAGCTGCGCTCCGGCAGTATCGACGGCAACGAAGCGCGCCGCCGACGGCGCTCGCTGCTGCGCGAAAGCCAATTTTACGGCGCCATGGATGGCGCGATGAAGTTCGTCAAAGGCGACGTCATTGCGTCGCTGATCATCACGATCATCAACATTTTAGGTGGTTTGGCGATCGGCGTCGGCCAGAAGAACCTCGAGGTTGCCGGCGCCCTGAAGCGTTACGGGTTGCTAACGATCGGCGACGGACTGGTGACGCAAATCCCCGCGCTGGTGATGGCCACCGCCGCCGGCGTGCTGGTAACGCGCGTCGCCAGCGAAGAGGCCGAGACGCCGCTCGGAGCCGAGCTGGCGTCGCAGATCTTCGGCCAGCCGCAGGCGTTGCGGGTCGGTAGCTTCTTCGTGCTCGGCTTGGCGCTGGTGCCCGGGCTGCCGGGCCTGCCGTTTTTGGTGATTGGCGCCTTGATGTTCGCGGCGTCGCGCGCCCGCCTGAAGAGCCTGCAGGGCGAACAAGAGCGGCTGCAGCCGGAGCCGATTCAGCGCCGCTCCGGGACGCAGGCGCAGCCGCGCTTCGTGCCGCTGGTGGTGCCGTGGGCGGTCGAAGTGTCGAAAGACTTGGAGCCGCTGTTCGAGGACGATCTGCGCGGCAGCGAGGTGCGCCGTCCGGGCTTGCGCTCGGCGCTGGCGGCGGCGCGTGAAATTGTCTTCCGCGACCGCGGCGTGCCTTTGCCGGCCGGTCGCGTGCTGGTCTCCGAGGCCTTGCCGGAGCGCCACGCGGTGCTGTCGCTGCACGAGGTGCCAGCGCTGCTGATCACCTTCCCGGCTTCGGTGAAGGACGACGACCTAGCGCAGCACTTGCTGGTCGAGCTGTTGCCGGCATTGGAACGGCGCGCGCAAGATTTCTTGGGGCTCTCGGAGACGCAAAACCTGCTCGACGAGCTGGAGCAAATTTCGCCGGCGAGCGTGCGGCAAGTCGTGCCAAAGCCGATCACTTTGATCCAATTGACCGACATTTTGCGGCGGCTGGTCGAAGAGCGCGTCAGCATCCGTGATCTACGCGCGATCTTGGAGGCGCTGTCGTTGGTGGGCGGCGTCGAGAAGGATCCGCTCACTTTGGCGGAGTTCGTGCGCGCCCAGCTGCGCCGCCCGATCACGCATTCGCTGACGCGCGGTGCGCGCGAGCTACCGGTGATGCTGCTCGACTCGCACATCGAAGAGAGCGTGCGCGGCGCGATCACGCGCACTCCAGCCGGCGCTTTCTTGGCGTTGGCGCCAGTCGCAAGTCGCGACATTGTCGCGGCCGTGAAGCGCGGCATCGCGGCTCACGCTGGCGACGCGACGCCCGTCGTCGTGCTCACCCAGCCGGATATCCGCCGCTTCGTCCGGAAATTGCTCGAGCCAGAGCTACCCGACGTGCGCATCCTGAGCTTCGCGGAGCTATTGCCGGAAGTGGCCGTAAAGCCGCTGGGGCGCGCCACAATTGCCAATCTGTAAGTTGAGCTGCAGGCGCGCCGCCCTGAGCGTCACACGCGGCGCTGTACCATCATCTTCTTCGGCACTTGCCCGCTTTGCTCCAAGATCTTCTTGGCTTCTTTTTGGAGTAGCGGGTGCGTCTTCTTCGTCATGAAGCCGCCGAGCAAGCGCACGTCGATGGCAAGCAGCTTACGCAGCGCGCGGCGCATCGCGTTCATATCGCTGTTTTGCGCTGCGGCGAAGGCCTGAGCGCGATACAGCTGGGGACGAATCTGCTCGAACGTCGCGTCGTCAAAGTCGAACAACTCGAGCATTTCCGTGGCCTTTTTGGCGTCGCCGGAGCGAGCCAACGCTTCGGCTTTCACCGACGCTAGCATCGCGCGCGTACGCGCATCTTGGTGACGGCTCAGGTCGATATTGTCAGCCAGCTGGCGCGCCGGCCCGACCTCGCCCTGCGTCAGATGAATCATCGCGCGCTGCCCGCGCGCTTCGTCGGCGACCGGCGCCATCACCTTGCTGAGATCGATGCTCTCGAGCGTCGCCAAAGCCTTCTTCGGATCTTCTTGCAGCTCGAGCTGAGCGCGCGCGAAGATCGCCGCAGTGTCACCCTTCTTGAAGCCGGTCGACAGCTTCTCGAGCGCGAGCTTGCGATCTTCGTCCGTCTCGACGCCGCTCAAGATGCTGGCCACGCCGCGCGCCGTCTTGGCCTGACGCAGAGTCCACACTACGGCTGCGATCGCGGCGCCGGTCAGCACGACCGCGACCCCGATCAAGATCTGGCTCCAGGGCGACGATACGAACGAGGCGATCGATCCAAGCAGGATCCACACGCCGAGCAAGATCAGCCCGAGCCGAATCAACAGCGAGCGCAGCTGGCCTTGGCCCAACGGGTCGGCCATCTCGGGGCGCATCGTGACGCCAGCCTTGCCAGCCTCCCGTGCAGCCTTACCTGCGCTCGGCGCCGTGCTCTGAGCTCTCTTTAGTTTGCGGGTCTCGCGTGCCATCGCGGCGCTGTCTTAGCACCGCACGGCGCAGCACGAGCGAGAGAAACAGGAAGGCGGGAAGGCAGGAAGGCCGGCGGGAAGGCGCTTTTTGTGGGGCTTCGCCCCCCAAAACCACCTTTGCCTGGGCGGCTTCCCGCCTTCCCGTCTCCCTGTTGATTCCCTCTTGAGCCGTTCAAAGCCGTGCGGTGCCGGGGGGCGGGAGCAGCGAATCTGGCGGGGCGTCCGGCATCGTTTCGAAGCGGAAATGGTTGAAAATACTCTGAAGCAGCGACCACACCGGCACGCCCAACAGCGCTCCCCATAGCCCAAAAAAGTGCTCGCCGACGATTAAAGCCAGCACCACCAGCACCGGATGAATCTTGGCCGCCACCCCGATGATTTTCGGATTGAGCAGGTTGGCCTCGACCTGGTGAATCCCGACAATCCAGAGCAGGACCCACAGCGCCGTCCAGAAATCCTGTGTCAGTCCAATCATCACCACCGGCACGCTGCTCAAGATCGACCCGAAGATCGGGATGATGCTCATCACCCCCGACACGATCGCCAAGATTGGCCAGTACTTCAGATCGAACATCCAGTAGCCGATCGCCGACAGTACGCCGTTCACGCAGCAGATCAGCAACTGTCCGCGTACCACGCCCGAGAGCCCACGGTCCGCGCGCCACAGCAAGCGGTCGAAACCAACACGCGAGCGCGCCGGCAACAGCGACCGGAAAAAGCCGATGATGTTCTCGCGCGTGCCCATGATGTAGCCGGCGACCATCAGCGTCATGAACAGCAGGAAAATTCCGCGCGCGACGCCGCTAATCACCGTGCGGCCAATCGACAACAGCTCGAGCCCGTTGCGCTGCACGTAGCCGACGGCTTCGTTCACGCCGCGCGCCGTAAGATCACTGAACTTGAACTTCTCCGCCTTGTGCGCGCCTGGCCCAACTCGCCAATGCCCGGGACCTTGCTGCACCACTTCCACGCCGCTGCCGACCCGAAACTCGATGCTGCCGTCGGGCTTGTTGACGACCGAAAGCGACGCCGGATCTTCGGCGGCCGGCGCGTTTTTCGGGCGTGATCGGCTGCGGATACCCTCGACCCATTGCTCTAGCTGCGGGCCATATTGGCTGGAAAACTTGTCAGCCAGCGACGGCGCGTCGCGCGTGAACTTCGCCGTCTCGAGATAGATGCGCGGCGCGATCGCCGCGATCGAAAAATAAATACTGCCGAGCGTGACGAAGTAGACGATCAAGATCGCCGCCGCTCTGGGCACACGAAAACGCTCCACACGTTCGACGAGTGGAGCGAGCACGTACGCGATGATCAGCGCCAAGACGAATGGCAGCAGGACCTCGCGAACGCAGACGAGCAGCGTGGCCGTAACCACGCTGCTCACCGCTAGGAACACGACCCGTTGCCGGGTCCAGCCGCCGCTACCGCCTCGGGTAGACGACGGCTCTCTGACGCTAACGGGAACGGTCACCTAGACCTTTGGCAACCGTTCCCGAAACCGCTCAGCTCTCGGTTTCGTCAGCCGCCGGGGCCGGAGGCGGCACCGACGCGGGCGCCGGCTTGAGGTTACCGAGCTTCTCTTTGAGCAAGTCGCCCAAAGTCGCGCCCTTACCAGCCGACTCGCGCTTCAACACTTGGACGTGCTCCGCCTGGCTGCTCGTGCCCGGGGCACGCATCGTCAGGGTGAGGCGTCGATCCATGCTGTCGACGTTCGAGACCTCGGCCTTGACCTTGTCGCCGCGCGACAGGGTGGCGTCCGCCGGAATCTCGTTGTTCGGGATGATGCCCTCGACGCCCTCTTCGAGGCGGACGAACGCGCCGTAATCGGCAACGCTCAGCACCTCTGCGCCCTCGACGACAACACCCGACTTGTACTTGTCCATCAGCGTGGGCCACGGATCGTCCCACAGCTGCTTCACGCCCAAGCTGACCTTCTTCTCGTCATGGTTGATCGAGAGGATGATGGCCTCGACGTCGTCGCCTTTGTTGTAGAAGTCGGCCGGGTTGTTGACCTTGACCGTCCACGACAGGTCGGTCTTGTGGACCATGCCGTCCACGCCGTCTTCGATACCGACGAACACGCCGTAATCGGTGAGCGAGCGGACCTTGCCGCCGATCTTGTCGCCCGGCTTGTACTTGTCGGTGAACAGGCTCCAGGGATCCGGCTCGAGCTGCTTGAGGCCGAGGCTGATGCGCTTGGCGCGCGCGTCGACTTCGAGCACTTGGCACTCGATCTCGCTGCCGATCTCCATCAGCTTCGACGGGTGCTTGACCTTCTTGGTCCAGCTCATCTCGCTGACGTGGATCAGACCTTCGACGCCCGGCTCCAACTCCACGAAGGCGCCGTAGTCGGTGAGGCTCATGACCTTGCCGCGCACGCGCTTGGCGAGCGGGTAGGCTTCCTCGACGTGGCTCCACGGATCTTCCTGCGTCTGCTTCAGACCTAGGCTGACGCGCTCGGTTTCGGCGTTGTACTTGAGCACCTTGACGGTGACCTCGTCGCCGACCTTGAACACTTCACCAGGGTGATTGACGCGACCCCAAGACATGTCCGTGATGTGCAACAGGCCATCGATACCGCCGAGATCGACGAAGGCGCCGTACTCGGTCAGGTTCTTGATGGTTCCCGTGACGGTCATGCCCTCTTCGAGGGTCTGCAGCGTCTTGGTCTTCAGCTCGTCGCGCTCACGCTCGAGCAAGACGCGGCGGGACAACACGATGTTGCCGCGCTTCTTGTTGAACTTGATGACCTTGAATTGATACGTCTGCCCAATCAGCTTCTCGAGGTTGCGGATCGGCCGCAAATCAACCTGAGAGCCGGGCAAAAAGGCTTTGACGCCGCCGCGGATGGTGACCGAGAGGCCGCCCTTCACGCGCTGGCTGATGGTGCCTTCGATGATCTCGTCACGCTCACAGGCGCTCGAAATCTCGTCCCACACCTTCATCTTGTCGGCCTTCTCCTTGGACAAGGAGATCAGACCGTCGTCACTCTCGCGGCTCTCGATGAAGACGTCGACGCGGTCGCCGGCCTTCACGTTGAACGCGCCTACAGCGTCGACGAACTCGCTCTTCGAGATTACGCCTTCGCTCTTGCCGCCGATGTCGACGACAACATTGTCGCGATTCACTTGCACGACCAAGCCGCTTACAATTTCGCCCTCGCCGCCCATTTGGCCGTTCGGGGTTGCAGCTTGCGTGGCTTCGAACATGGCCGCGAAACCCGATAGGTCCGCGCCGCTGCTCTGGTTGGTGGTTTGAGTTTCAGTCATTGATGGTAACAGTGCCTCCTTGTGTCCCGCAGACTGGGCGCCTCGCCACTGGACAGAGCCAGAGGGCGGACACACGCCTCGCGACGGACGCGCTCTGGTAGCGCACGGGGCGGCCCGGGTCAAACAGCAATTCCTCTCGCCTTTCCGCCGGTTTCCGAGCGTTGCCGCGCGGTCTCGTGGGTCGGTGGGGCCCCAACCCCACCTCCTATGACATTCAGGTCAGGGGTACTTGGCGGAGAGGCGTTGCACGAGGGTCGATGTCTCGCGGCCCAACTCGTCGACTCGGGGGGCGACACCGCGCACCGAAGGGCCCGAAAAACCCAAGCGATCTCCGAGATCAGGCTTCCCGAGCAGCCCTTGGACCAGGTCGGCCCGGCTGGCCACCACGATCCCGCCCTCGGGCGTTCCTGCCACGATCGCGCCATCGCTGAGGCGGCATCCTGCCGCCGAGCCGTCGCCGCCCGGGGTCGGCTCAGAGCGGATTCCGTCGCTGCTCAGCACCTCACACAGCGCCGTTGCCGCCGGCAGGCCGGTCCCGGCCTGCCGCTGCAGGCCCAGCACCAGCACGAAATCGAACGGATCTGGCCCGACGCCGAACGCGACCTCGTGCGCCGCCTGCTTCAGCGAGACGCCCAGCTTCTGCTCGAGCGCCGGGACCCGGGTGTGCCGCGGATCGAGCGCATTGAGCAGCGGCGCGATCGCATCCACGCGCGGTGTATCGGTCAGATCAACGCGCGCCCGGTAACGCGCCGTCTGCGGCACGTGCGCTAGCGCCAGCGGCCGATAGCCGCCGTAGCGCGTGTAGATTTGCCGGCCGGCGACGACCGCCAGCAACGCCAACCCGAGCGCGATGCCCATCAGCAGCCTAAACGAAATCCGCCAGGCAGGGCGCTCGACGACGGCTTCAGGCAACGCAGCATCGGGCATGGGCGGCCGAACCGTACCACGCCGTTGCGCTACCGCCCGCCGCCTTGCCCGCCTTGCCCGCCTTGCCCGCCGCCGCCGTCGCAAGCCAGCGCCCCTACCTCCGCGTAGACCCAAACACCGGCGCAACACTGCATGCGGGCACACTCTCCAGTTCCACCGGGCTGGTTACTGTCACACAGCAACCCCTCCGCCGTGCACTTGCGCCCGAGCGCGTAGATGTCTCCGTCGCCGCACAGGTTGCTGGGACAAGCCGTCAGGGCGCCAGCCTCACCCAGCAAGTCACCTTCGCCGGCGCCGCTGCGACCCGCACCAGCTTGCCCGGCAGATTGCGGGCTCATTCCACCGGCGCCGCCGCGTCCCGCACCGCCTGGTGCAGAGGCTTCCGGGCGTGCTCCAGCGACTCCACCGTTGTCGCCAGCCGTCTCACCAGCAGCGCCGCCGGCTGTCGCGCTTTCGTCAACGTGGTGAGTTGCTGCAGGGCACGCCGCCACCAGCAGCGCCCCCGCCCCCCAGAGCAACCCAAACTCTACCCGTCCTTTGTCTCTCCCCATGCCTAAAGTTACCACGGGCATCGCCCCGCGCTACCCCGCGCGCTCCACCAACACGCCAGCACGGGTGCCAGCTCCGCGCGGCTCAACTGCGCCGAAAGCTCGACGCGATCGCTCTCGGCTCGCAGCTCGACGTGCAGCGCGGTATCGCCGAGCGCGCGCGACAACACCAGCTTTGCGGCGCCCGCCAGCTGCTCGGCTTGCTCGGCGCCAGCCATCAATAGCTCCAGCTTGAGCCGCACGCCGTCCGATTCGAGATCCGCCACCGCGCGCAGTGCTTTGGCGTCTTCGAGCAAATCGCGCAGCGTGCCCTCGCCCGCCAGGCGCCGGAGCAAGCCCGGCCGCGCAGCCAACGACAGCGTGCCTTCCTCGGGCGGCTCGAGGCGCCGCGGCGACACGAAGCCAGCCAGGGTTCGCTCCACGGCGTCGATTTCAGCCTCCGACACGAAAGCGCGCAGGCGCTGGCCGAGCGCGTAGACGCGCGCCACACCGCCGCGCGGTGGCGTCGCCTTGTTGTCCCAGTAGCGCAGATCCGCACCCAGATCGGTCGCGCCCGAAAAGCCTGTCGGCGGCCGCACCAGCGCGTCGAAATGACCCTGCACGATCAGCACGCGATCGAGCGGCGCCCACAGCGG
This sequence comes from Polyangiales bacterium, assembly GCA_038252755.1. Classification (GTDB taxonomy): domain Bacteria; phylum Myxococcota_A; class Polyangia; order Polyangiales; family Polyangiaceae; genus PMG-095. The sequence continues at coordinate 11,108 of JBBSAB010000046.1, forward strand.
GCTCGGGCGGTAGGCGAGATAAACCTGATCGGCCGCCAACAGCGACGTCACGACCAGCTCGTCCGGCTCTTGCCCGCCGCTATCTCGCGCCAACACCTCGCGCGACAAGGCCGCCAGCGCCGTGACGCCGAGCGCCGCCTTCACGCGCGCCAAATCCAAGCGCACCACCAAGTCGAGATCGGGCGGGATCAGCTCGGCCGCCGACGCGATCGACGGCGCGGGCGGCAACGGCGGCAGCGGCTTTGGACCACACGCGACTGTGCTCAGGCCGAGCAGCAACGCGCGTCGCCGCATGCCGTCACGCGCCCGCCGCGAGCTTCCGCTCGACGGTCTTCACCATCGCCACGATCAGCTCGACGACTTGCTCGATCGTCAGCACCGAGCTGTCGACCAGCGTGGCGTCGTCGGCTTGGCGCAGCGGCGCTACCGGGCGCGTGCTATCGCGGCGATCACGCTCGCTGACCTCGCTCAAAACGTCGGCCAACGTCGGCGGCGTACCGCGCGCCGCTAGCTCGTCACGCCGGCGCTGGGCGCGCACGTCGACGCTGGCGGTCAGGTAAAATTTGGCTTCGGCATCCGGGAAAACCACCGTGCCGATGTCGCGACCTTCGAGCACCACGCCGCCTTCCCTACCCTGGCCGCGCTGCAATTCGAGCAAAGCCTGACGCACGCCGGGATGGGCCGAAACCATGCTCGCGCCCTGGCCAATGTTCTGCGCACGAATCGACAGCGACACGTCGTGGCCGCGCAGCACTACCTGCATCGCGCCGTTCTCGCCGCGCCGCAGCTGCACGGCGTTTTCGGCCACCAGCGCCTCGGCCAGCGCCGAAGCGCCCGCCCCATCGTCGAAGCTCACGCCTGCCCGTTCAGCCGCCAACGCGACCACACGGTACAGCGCACCAGTGTCGACGATGATGTAGCCGAGTCGCTCAGCCACTTTGCGCGTGACCGTGCTCTTGCCGGCGCCAGCCGGTCCATCGATCGCGACGACAGGTCTATTTCTGCGCGGCGTGCTCACTGCTGGACCTCAATCTCGGCACCCAGCGCGCGCAGCGTGCCCACGAAGCGTGGGAAACTGACGGCGATCGGGTCGGCGTCATCAATCACGCTTTCGCCGTCGGCAGCAAGCGCGAGCAAAACGGCAGCCATCGCGACGCGGTGATCGCCACCTGAGCTGACGCGAGCCGCCGCCAGCGGGCGGTCCGGCTGGCCCTCGATCACGAGCCCGTCCGGCTTCTCGCTGACCGAGACGCCGAACGCGCGCAGCAAGCCGGCCAGCGCCGCCAAGCGGTCCGGCCCTTCCTCGCGCAGCTCGGCCACGTCCGAAATTTCGGTCACGCCGCGGGCCCGAGCGCCGAGCACGCACGCCACGGGCACCTCGTCCATGCCGCGCAGCGCCAGCTCGCCCGAGATCTTGATCCCGCGCAGCGGGGCTCCGCGTGAGCTGACCTCGCCGAACGGTTCGCCCAGCGAATCGCCAGTCGGCGTGATGCCGGTGCGCCCGCCGAACAGGCGAATCATGTCCAAGATGCCGGCGCGGGTCGGGTTCAGCCCGGTGCGGCGCGTGCTCACGCTGCTTTCTGGAACGAGCTGAGCGGCGGCGAGCACGAACGCCGCCGCCGAAATGTCGCCGGGAATATCGGCTTCGAAACCGCGAATCGCCAGCGGATCAGCCGGCGGGTGCAAGCTGACCGCGGAGCCAACCGCCTTCACTGGCAGCCCGAGCGCATCGAACATGCGCTCGGTGTGATCGCGCGACAGTACGGGCTCGTGAATCAACGTCGGCCCCGATGCGAACAAGCCGGAGAACAACAGCGCGCCCTTGGCGTGGTCGTTCGAACGGCTCATCACGTAGTCGATCGGTGCCAGCCGCTCGGTTTCGAGCGGGCCAATCTGCATCGGCAGGCACAGCTCGCTCGGATCATCCGGGTGCGGCGTGCCGACAATCTGCGCGCCGCGGCGCACCAGCGGCTCGGTCACGGCGCGCATGCGGCGCCGCGAATTGGTGGCACTACCGATCAGCTCGGTCTTGAACGGCTGGCCAGCGAGCACGCCGGTCAACAGCCGGGCGATCGTCGGGGAATGGCCGCAATCTAGCGGGGCCGCCGGCGCGGTCAGGCCGCGCAGGCCGCCGCCGCGGATCCGCAGCGTGCCTTTCTGGTCGTCTTCGTAGCGCACGCCAAGCGCCGCCAGCGCGTGCAGCATGCCCAAGTTGTCGCTGCCGTAGGCAAACCCGCGCAGCTCGCACGGGCCGTTCGACAAAGCCGCCAACAGCAGCGCGCGGTGCGTGATGCTGCGATCACTGGGGACGGGCACGCTGCCGCTGAGCGGCTTTCGGGCGGGGGTGACGATCAGACGTGACGGCATGCTCGAGCGCTGTTCATTGTGACACGGGCTGGGGTTGGGCTTTGGGCAAGGCACCCAAAAGGTCGTCGAGCCGCGACAGCAGCGCCGAAAAGGCTACCGCGTCGATACCGGCCACGAAGTGACCTTCCTTGCCGACGGCGTCGGCTTCTAGCTTGCGCACCGGCTGCGGGATGCCGATCAGAGCCAGAAACGGCGTATAAGTGTCGAGCATGGCGCGAGTTTCGGCGACCTTACTCGCGCCAGTTTTCGCGGCGGTTTCGTCCGGATAAACCAAGGTTCCGGCCAGGTTCACGCCTGGCGACGCGAAGTTACCGACCACCGCGACCGTCTCCACGCCATCGAGGAACGGCAGCTTGTTGCGCAGCGCGTTCGGCACTGGATTCTCTTTCAAGTTCGAGCCGAAAGCGAACGGCGCAGCGCCCGGATTGAGCACCTTGCTCGCCCATGCCGGCAGCTCGCGCTTGGCGGTCCCGCCTTTGATTCGATCGAGTGCGCGGCGAATACCGGTTTGGTTGCCGAACAACGCTGTCCGCGTGGTCAGGATCGTAAAGCCGATGCTCTCAGCCGTGTACAGCGCGCGGCCGGCGTAGGTCGATTTCGTGACCGGCACGCCGAGCGGCGTCTTTTGGATACCGTCAGCGGCCGCCTCGATCTTTTTGGGATCGAAAGTGCCGACCGCGACGCCGGCAACGTCAGCGCCCTGCATCGAATACACGCCGAAGTAGATCTTGCTGATGTCGCGCTTCGGCTCGAAGCCCGCGGCGTCTGGCAGCGGCGCGCGCCGCTTGGCAACTTCGAGCAGCTTGTCGCCGAACTGCGAGGCGAACAGCGCGTTGGCGTCCAAGACACCGACCGTGATCGCACCGCCCGGCAACAGCGCCAGCGGATCGGCGTCGATCTGAACCGCGGTCTTTTCCTTGCCGTGACCGGTGTGAACGATCACATCTTCGCTCTTCGGACAGCCGGTGAGGACCAACCCAAGCGTCCCCAGCCCGAGCAAAACTGCACGACGGATCATGTCAGCACCTCCAAAAGCGCACCAAGAAAGCGATCGTTTTCGCGCTCTGTGCCGAGCGTGACACGCAGCGAAGTCGGCAAGCTGGCAAAAGGCCGCACGATCACGCCCTTCTGCAGCAGCGCATCGTAGACCGCGCGTGCCGGGCGCTTGACGTCGACCAAGACGAAGTTGGCCTGGGACGGCGCGACCGAAAGGCCACGCGCCGTCAGCGTTTCAGTCACGCGTTTGCGCTCCTTCTGATTCAAGGCGCGCGCGGTGTCGACGTGATCGGTGTCGTCGAGCGCGGCGGAGGCAGCGGCTTGCCCGAGCGTGCTGACGTTGAATGGCGCGCGCACGCGGTTCATGTAGTCAATCAACGAGCGTGGCCCGACCGCGTACCCGACGCGAAACGCCGCCAGGCCGTAGATCTTCGAGAAGGTGCGCAGCACGAGCAGCCGCTCGCGCAACCCGCGCAGCTGCAGCGAATCGGGGTAATCCGCGGCGTCGGCGTACTCCAGGTACGCCTCGTCCATCACGATGATCACGTCCGGCGGCACCTTGCGCAGCAGCGTCTCGACCGCCGCACGACCGACGTGCGTGCCGGTCGGATTGTTGGGATTGGCAACGAACATCACCCGCGTCTGCATGGTGACGGCAGCGGCCATCGCCGGCAGATCGTGCACTAGCCTGGCCGTGAGTGGCACCGCCGTGAACGGCACCCCGCACGCCAACGCGGCGATGCGGTAGACGACGAACGACGGCTCCGCAAACACGATGTGCTCGGCCGGCGTGCAGAACGTGCGCACGACCAGATCGAGCAGCTCGTTGGAGCCCGCGCCGAGCAGGATTTCATCCATGCCGACGCCGTGCTTTTGCGCCAGCTTCGCGCGCAGGTCGTACGCGGCGCCGTCGGGATAGCGATTCGCATCCCCCAACACCCGCCGCGCCGCTTCGAGCGCACGTGGGCTCGGACCGAGCGGGTTCTCGTTCGACGCCAGCTTCACCGCGTCGGTGATGCCCAGCTCGCGCGCCAACTCCTCAATCGGCTTGCCACCCTCGTAAGGCGCCAACCCCTCAATCGTAGGAATCACCAAGGCCATGCGGCGCGGAGCCTACAACAAGCCCGGCGCCAACGCTCGGCGTGGGATTCCACAGGGAGACGGGGAGTTAGGGAGGTTTTGGAATTCTGGACCGGTCGCCACCCCGCTCCAGGCCTGCCGGAAGGCCTCTATCGTCACAGGCCAATCAACCAACCCTCCCAAACTCCCCGTCTCCCTGTTTGCTCGGTCTCAAAGGCTCGTTAGGCTTCTTGGGGGAACGAGCCGAGGACGCGCAGGTAGCGCGTGCTTTTCTTGACGGCTTCGAGAGCGGTGATGACACCGCGTTCGGTCGCGTGTCCGCCGATTTCGACGTAGAAGACGTAGTCCCAGGGCTCGCGGCCAGCGGGGCGCGAATGCAGCCGACGCAGGTTGATGCCGCGCTCGGCGAAGTGCCGCAAGATGTCGAACAACGAGCCCGGTTTGTCGTCGAGGCTGAACAGCAGGCACGTCACGTCCGCACTGGAACGGCTCGCGGGACGCGGCGCTGCGATCGCGTAGCGCATCTTGATCTCGGCTACGTCGGCTACGTTTTCGCGCAGCATGCCCAGCGATTGTTCGCGCCCGGTCGGCTCCGGCAACAAGGCGGCGCTGGTCGTGTCTTCCTGCGCGAGCTCGGCGGCGACCTTCATCGACCGCACGTCAATCACGCTCACGCGCGGCAACTCCGAGTCGAGGAAGCGCTGACACGCGGCGTGACCGGCCGGCGTCGTGTACACCTTCTCTAGATCGGAAAGCCCCGCTGCGCGCCCCATCAGCTGAAACGTCATCGGTAGCGTGCGCGCCCCGACGATCACCAGCTCGGTATCGGTAAGCGCGGTGATTGACGCCTGAACCAGGCCGTCTGCCGACGATTCGAAGGGAAATACGGCACAAGCCGCGCGCCCACGCGCGACTTCTTCCAGCGCTTCGCGCACCGACGGACATTCGATGAACGAGCCGCCGGCACCAAAATGTGCGCGGCCAAGCACGTGACAGAAGCCACCCTCGGGTCCGAGGTACGCGACGCGCGGCGCTTGCTCGATCGCGCGCGCCGACGCGCGAATCGCCGAAAAAATCGCGTGCACGGATTCGGTCGGCAAGTCGCCGCTGGCCACGGCGGTCAACGCCAACAGCGCATCGCGATCGGTCCCGTCGGGCGCTGGCTCGCTTTCGGCACGCGCACGCAGCTCCTTCGATGCGCGCGCTCGCGCTTCGAGACGTTCGAGGACTTCGCGATCCAGCCGCGTGATCTCCGTGCGGAGCTCAGCCGTGCTGCGTCGCGGATCCATGCTCAACTGCTCGCCGCTCCGGTGCTCGAGCCCTTGGCAGGCGCTGCCGGTGCGCTCGACGTGTCTGACGACGTCGTGGACGTCGTGGTTGCGGTGTCAGTCTTCGGCTTGCTGTCGCTCGCGCTCGAAGCCGCGCTCTCGGCCGGCGCCTTGGCGCCGCCACTGCTGCTGTACAGATCAGCGTACCAACCACCACCCTTGAGGATGAAGCCAGCTCCACCGGAGATCTGGCGTTTGGCAGCAGCTTGATGGCAGCTCGGGCACTCGGTCAGCGGCGCCGCGCTAATGGACTGCTCCGCTTCCCAGGCATGGCCGCAAGCGGTGCAGGCGTACTCGTAAGTCATCTCTACGTTTTGAAATGATTCCGCGACGGCCGGTTGTCAACGTCTCCGTTGGGGCTTTGAGGTGCGAGCTGCGAGGAGTGAGCTGCGAGTGAGCCAGAGCGAGAGGCTCCACGGTCGGAGCGGTCTTGGGGTCGCCTCGCATCGCCTGCCCAACACCGGCCACGCCGCCGCTCTCGGAGCTCGCGGCCCGGAGCTCACGAGCCCCCAATCCGTAGGGCTGAACGCACGTCCCCTGCCCAAAAGGTAGGGGTCCTGGCAAATCTGCCGAAAACTTGCCGTTGGGACTTGTACGCATGCGTTCAGGGGCGTAGATCCGAAAGAAGCGACGTGACGATACATGTAGTGACGTACGTTGCCACGGCCCATCACCCGGTCGGAGCGCCGACCCGCTGTCTCGTTGCAGTGGGTTACCATAGACCATCTTTCGATTCGTCGAGGACAGCCTGAATGCACATTAAGAAGCTCGAGATTACGGGATTTAAGTCCTTCGTGGACCGTTCCGTCATCCACTTCGATCACGACATCGTTGGCATTGTCGGTCCTAACGGATGCGGCAAGTCCAACATCGTGGACGCGATCCGCTGGACCTTGGGCGAGCAGAGCGCGAAGCACTTGCGCGGCCGCGCGATGGAAGACGTCATCTTCAACGGCTCGGAATCGCGCGGTCCGAACGGTATGGCGGAGGTCACCCTCACCTTCGACAACACCAATCCGGAGTACGCCGGGACGCTGCCGCCTGAGTACCGAGACTACCCGGAGATCGCGGTCACCCGCCGCTTGTTCCGCGACGGCACCAGCGAGTACATGCTGAACAAGACGCAGGTCCGCCTGCGTGACGTGACCGAGCTCTTCCTCGGCACCGGCGTCGGCACCAAGGCGTACTCGATCGTCGAGCAGGGCCGGATCGGGCAGATCGTCAGCTCGCGTCCGGAAGATCGCCGCCTCTTCATCGAAGAAGCCGCCGGCGTCACCAAGTACAAGCAGCGCCGCAAGCAAGCCGAGCGCAAGATGGACCTCACGCGGCAGAACCTGCTGCGCATCAGCGACATCGTGTCGGAGATCGACCGCTCGCGCGCGTCGCTCAAGCGCCAGGTCGCCAAGGCCGAGCGCTTCATCGAGTACCGTAAAGAGCTCGACGATCTGTCGCTGCACGACGCCAGCCATCGGTTGTTGGAGCTGATCGTCACCGAGCGCGTCGAGACCGACGGATTGGCAGAAGCCGGCGAAAAAGCCGGTTCTTCCCGCACTGCGCTGCGTGAACGCGAGACCGAGATCGAGATCGTGCGCGAGCAGTCAGGCGTGACCGAAGCGCGCACCGACGAAGCGTCGCGCCGCGCGTTCGAAGCCGACAACGACGTCAGCACGCTGCACGCCGAAATCGAGCGTTCGCGCGACCGCCTCACGCATTTGGGCGACCGCATCAGCGCGGGCCGCACCGAGCTCGAAGACATCGGTACGCGCGTCTTGAGCTTGAAGACGGAGCAAACCGACTTCAGCTCGCGCATCGACGCCTTGTCGCAAGACGAGCGCGCGCGCGAAGCCGACGCACTCGCCGAAACCGAAGCGCTGTCCGAGCTGCAAGGCGAAGAAGCGCACGCCAGCGACGAAGTGCTGGAGCTGCGCCGCAAGACGGGCGAGCTCACGGCGCTGGCCGCCGGCGCCGAGGCGCGTATCGACGGCGTCGCCCAACGCGTCGAAGACAGCCGAACCCGTCGCGACAAGATCTCGACGGAGCGCGAAGCGTTGACGGTCGAGCTTTCGGATCATGTCGCGCGCAAGCTGGCGCTCACGCAGAGCGTTCAAGAGTTTGCCGAGGGCAAGAAGCTCAGCGCCGAAGAAAAGTCGCAGCTCGAAAAAGAGCTCGAAGGCCTGCGCGCGCGCCAGCTCGACAGCGAACGCACGGTCGATACAGCCAAAAATGAGCTGTCTCTGAAGCGCAATCGGCTGCGCGCGCTCGACGATCTGCACCGCCGTCTGGAAGGCGTCGGCGCGGGTGCCCGAGCAATCTTGGGCAAGGGTGACGCGCGTGTGCTCGGCCTGGTCGCCGACCGGCTCGAAGCCCCCGAAGAGCTGACGCTCGCAGTCGCGGGCTTGCTCGGCCGTACGCTGCAAGCCGTCGTCGTCAGCGAGACCGCCGTCGGCCTCGAGCTGCTGGCGGATCTGCAGAAGTCCGAGCGCGGTCGCGCCGACGTAATCGGCCTCGAGGCCGGCCTCGCGTCGACGCCGAAGCTGGTGTCGGACGAACGCGTGCTGGGACGCCTGGCGGATCGCCTGACGTTCGCCGAGGGCGACGAGGCGCTGCGCGCGCTGGTAGGTGACGCGGTTTACGTTGCCAACGCCAACGACGCCGCGGCGATTGCGCGGTCAGCGGGCGTGATTGCGGTGGCGCTCGACGGCACGGTGGCGCGCCCCGACGGCGTGATCAGCGGCGGCAGCGGCGATGACGTCGCCAGCGCCATGATCGAGCAGAAGCGCGAGATGAAAGAGCTGCGCGCCGACGTGACGCGGCTCGAGGCCGAGCACAATCGCGTGCAAGCCGAGCACACCGCCTTGCGCGCGCGCCTGACCGAGGTCGGCACGGCGCTCGAACGTGCACGCGAGCAAGCCCACGTCGGCGAATTGGCGCATATCACGGCCGAAAAGGACCTGGCCCGCGCGGTCAACGAGATCGAGCGCGCCGAGGCGCGGATCGCGAAGTTGGGCGGCGAGTTGACCGACATCGACGCTGCGTTGGCGCAGGCCGCGGTGCTCGAAGGTGAATCGCGCGCTCAGCTCGATGCGCTGCGCACGCAGCTCGATCACCTCAACCAAGACTTGGCGCGCGCCGAAAGCACTGCCGCGGCGTGGCGTGAGCGTGTGGCCACGCAGCTGTCGCTCGTCACCGAACGCAAGGTGCGGCTGGCCCAGGTCAAAGAGCAGGTCGAGGCCGCTCGCGCGGCGCTTGAGCGTGTGGCCAACGCTTTGGTCGAGCTCGAAGCTCGCGGCACCAAGCTCGACGAAGAGTTGAACGAAGCCTCCGCGGCTTACGGCGATACCGCGGCGCGGATCATGGTCGCACGTGAGTTGCGCATCGAAGCCATGCAGGCCGCCAAGTTGGCGCACGCCGAGCTCGACGAAGCGCGCACGCTGCTCGAGCAGGTGCGCCAGAGCTTGGCCGGCCAAGAGTCGGATCTGAAGACGCTGCGCGACGCGCTCGAGGTGCTCGACGAAGCCGTGCGGCGCCACGAAATGGCTGCGCAGCGCATCGGTCTGGAGCGCGAGCACTTGCTGGCCAAGGTCCGCGAGCGCTTCCGCGGCTTGGATCTGCGGCGCGTGGTCGGCGACTACCACATGCGTTTGCCGCCCGACGCCGAGCAGCGCCGCCGCATCGACGAGCTGACGCAGTTGATCGACCGCATGGGGCCGGTGAATCTGGACGCGAAGGCCGAGCACGACGACGCCGAGCGCCGCTTCAAGGAGCTCAACGACCAGAAGGTCGACATCGAGAAGGCCTTGATCGAGCTTGAGCACGCGATCAAGCACATGAACAAGGAGTCACGTCGCCGCTTCAAGGAGACGTTCGAAGCCGTCAACGACTTGTTCAAGAAGACGTTCCAGAAGATGTTCCGCGGCGGCAAGGCCGAGCTCTCGCTCACCGATCCGGACGATCTGCTCGGCAGCGGCGTCGAGATCATGGCGCAGCCGCCAGGCAAGAAGCTCGGCAACATCGAGCTGATGAGCGGTGGTGAGAAGGCGCTGACGGCAGTTTCGCTGATCTTCGCGATTTTTCAGCATCGCCCCTCACCCTTCTGCATCTTGGACGAAGTCGACGCCCCGCTCGACGAGGCCAACGTCACTCGTTACAACGAGGCGATCCGCTCGATGACGCACAGCTCGCAGTTCATCTTGATCACCCACATCAAGAAGACCATGCAGAGCGTCGACGTGCTGTACGGCGTCACGATGGGCGAACCGGGCGTGTCCCGCATCGTCAGCGTGAAGGTGAACGAACACGCCACCAGCCGCAGCGATGCACTGTCCGCACACAGCGAGCGCGACACCAACAAGCCGGCGGCTGCTGCCGGTTCCGACGGCGAAGCGTCGACCGCCGTCGCCTGACGCAATCGGGCGTCACGGCAACGCGCAGTCGCGTTGACCCAAGTCCGAGAACGTGTCGACGCCGAGTGTGAGCCACTCGGCGTCGATTTCGAACGATTGATTGCCGTCACTGCGGCCGAGCGTGACTGAGCAGCGGCGACGCAAGGTGTGATCAGCGGTAGCGCCGACGCCCCAAGAATCGCCAGGATCGACGCCAATTTGGCCGATGACGTCGAGCAACGTGCCGTCGCAGCTGAGCGCGAGCGCGTCGTTGCCGTTGAACGTTAGGCTGGTCGAGCGATCACAGAGCGTCGGTTGAGCAGTCGCTAAGGCCGACGAGCAGAGGACCTGCACGGCACCCTGCGCCAGCTCCCCGTGAAGGGCGAGGCGCGAGGGCTCGAACTTGCCGTTGAAGTAGGTCTGAAGCTCGCAACCTTCGAGCGACGACGCGTCGAGCGCGTAGATCTCGAGCGCCTTGAAGCTGCCCGAACCTTCGACGTACTCGCTGAACATCAGCGCGGCAGGTCCGGGCACGCCGCTGGTCACGCCACCACTACCGGCTTCGCCTGCTAGGCCGAGGCCGCCGCTGCCCGCCGCGCCGCCATTCGACTTCGCCCCGCTGCTGCCCGCCGCGCCCCCATTCGGCTTCGCCCCGCCGCTGCCCGCCGCGCCGCCATTCGACTTCGCCCCGCTGCTGCCCGCCGCGCCGCCATTCGGCTTCGCTCCGCCCGTGCCACCGCTGGGCTTTGAGCCACCCGTCGACTGATCCGCGAAACCGGCATTTCCTCCCAAGGATTTGTCGTCAACCGCCGAGTCACCGCCCGCACCGCCGAAAGTCGTGAACACGGGTTGCTCGGCGACCGGCAGCCGCGGGCGTGGCCCGGCGTCGTCAGGAGCCCCGCTCGCCCCCGTCACGCCTTCGCTCGGCGCGCCCGCCGCGCTGCCCGTCGGCTTGTTTTGCGGCAACACCAGCTCCTGTCCGCACGCCGCAGCTCCGCACAGCAACATCCCCACCCACCAGTTCTGTCTACTCCTTGCCCTCATACAACCTCCTCGGCCGCACCCCGAGCGAGTTGCTGAGTTTTTTTGGGAGTCAGTGAAAGTCGCGCGATACCTTCGAGATGTCGCGACCTGGTACGTCGAGGCGTAAGAGCGCTTCGACGATGACGTGAATGACCGGGGCGACGGCGGCGGCTTCGTCGACGAGCGGGTCATGCAGCGTTGGGACGCGCACGCCGGGTGGGCGACCTTGGCGCTCGATCCTACCGCGAGCCAGCATGATCGAGGCGTGGCGCGCCGGCAGCCGGTACTCTTCGTAGACGCGGCTCCACAAAACTAGGTTCAAAAAGCCAGTTTCATCCTCGAGCGTGATGAAGACAACGCCGCTGGCAGTGGCGGGCTGCTGGCGGCACGTGACAACGCCCGCCACCTCCACGCGTTGGCCCTGCTGGCAGTCGAATAGCTCGGCTGCCGTCACCACGCGCCGCGCCCGCAGCTTGTCGCGGAAGTGGCGCATCGGATGATCGCCGACTGACAGGCCTTTGTGCCGATAATCGAGCAGCAGACGCTCGCCGGCGCGCAATTCAGGCAGGCGTTCGGCCGGCTCCAACACGGCGCGCTCTTGAAACAAGCCCGGGGCACGCGGCAAACGCGCTTGCCACAAAGCTGCACGCCGCGACGGCGCCAAACTCTCGAAAGCGCCGGCTTCAGCCAACGCCTCGACGTCGTCTTTACGCAGCTCGCAGCGCCGCGCGACATCGTCGACGCTGGCAAATCGCCATTCACGACGTACGGCTTCAATCCGCTGAGCCACGCTCTCGCCGATACCTTTGACGAGTCGTAAACCCAGCCGTATCGCCGAGCCCGAAGCTGCGTCTCCGACCGTGCGGCCTTCGGAGTCCGTCAGTCGTTCGAGCGTGCAGTCCCAGTTGCTGCACGTCACGTCCACGTCACGCACCGTCACGCCATGCCGCACGGCGTCTTGAATGATCGTCGACGGTGTATAAAAGCCCATCGGCTGCGAATTGATCAGTGCGCATGCAAAATGCGCCGGGAACCGCAGCTTGATCCAAGAAGAGGCGTACACCAGCAGCGCGAACGAAGCCGCGTGCGACTCCGGAAAGCCGTACTCGCCAAAGCCTTTGATCTGCTCGAACAAAGCTTCGCCAAATTCTTGAGAAATGCCGCGCTTTTCGAAGCCAGCAAGCAAGCTGTCACGATGCCGCATCAAGCGGCCGCTCTTCTTCCAAGCTGCCATGTCGCGCCGCAGCTGGTCGGCCTGCCCGCCCGTGTAGCCGGCGCCCACAATCGCGATCTCCATCACTTGCTCTTGAAACAGCGGCACTCCGAGCGTCCGCTGCAGGATCGGCTCCAAAATGGGATGTGGTGCCCGCGCTGGCTCCTCGCCGTTTCGCCGTTTTAAATACGGATGCACCATGCCGCCTTGAATCGGACCTGGGCGCACGATCGCAACTTCAATCACCAAATCGTAGAAGCGGCATGGCCTCAGCCGCGGCAACATCGCCATCTGCGCGCGGCTCTCGATCTGAAAAACACCGACCGTGTCGGCCTGGCTGATCATCCGATACACGTCGCGCTCTTCCGCCGGAATGCGCGTCATGGCTAAAATCGGATCGAAATCGCCGAGCGGGTCGGCTCCTTCCGGCACGGGGGCTGCGCCATCGGCGTGGATCATCGCCAAAGCTTTGCGAATCGCAGTCAACATCCCGAGCCCGAGCACGTCGACTTTGAAGAAGCCGAGCGTGTCGATGTCGTCCTTGTCCCAAGGCACGACCGTGCGGTTCGGCATCCGCGCTGGCTCGATCGGCGCCACACTGTAGAGCGGCTCCGCACTCAGCACGAAACCACCGACGTGAATCGATAAATGCCGCGGAAATCCGCCTAAAAGCCGCGACAGCTCGATCACCTGACTCAGCCGTTTGCCCTCGACGTCCAGGCCCAAAGAGCGAGCATGCTTCTCGCTTTGGTCAGCGTCGTCCCAATGCCCAATCGAAGCGCTCAAGCGATCGACGGTTTCGAGCGGTAGGCTGAAAGCTTTGCCCACCTCACGCAGTGCTGATTTTCCTCGATAGCAGATCACCTCTGAGACCATCGCTGCTTGGTCACGCCCCCACTTTGCGTAAATGTCTTGAATTACCTCTTCGCGGCGCTCGTGCTCGAAATCGACATCGATGTCCGGGGGCTCGGCGCGCTCCTTGCTCAGAAAGCGCTCGAACAGCAAATTCGAGCGCGCAGGATCGACCGCGGTGATGCCGAGCGCGTAGCAGACTGCGCTGTTCGCGGCACTGCCGCGCCCCTGACACAAAATTTGGCGCGCCTGCGCCATCTGCACGATCTCTTGCGTGCTCAGAAAATAGGCCGCCACGTTGATCTCACGGATCACGTCGAGCTCTTTCTCGACCTGCGCGTGTAGCCCCGGTGAGATGCCTTGCGGGAAGCGCACGGCGAGGCCGGCTTCAGTCAGGCGCCGCAGCTTTTCGTCCGCGCTTTCGCCCGGCTCGAGCGTGCACGGAAACTGGTACTTGAGCTCGGTCAGCGAAAATATCAGTCCTTCGCCGACCTCCCCGGCGCGCTCGACCCACTCCGGATGATCGGCAAAACGCCGTAAAATCTCGGCCTCTGAGCCGAGCGCGGCTTCGGCATTGGGCGCCAGAGCAGTGCCGGCGCGCTCGAGTGTCGTGCCATGCCGGATGCAATGCAGCACGTCAGCTAACGCCTTGCGCGACGGCTCGTGAAACAGTGGCCGCGCGCTGGCCACGACCTGTAGCCCGTATTGGGTCGACCAAGCTTCGACGGCAGCGATGCGTTCACGATCGAATCCATCGCGGTGTCGGTGTGCGGCCAGGTAGCCGCGCGCTCCGAACACTTCGCGAACCGCTTGTAGAAGCGCTGGCGGTGGCGTGCTCGCGTCGCCCGGACGACGCGGCGCCGGCACGATCGCCACGAGCCCCTGATGGTGACGCTCAAGCCAGTCGAGTCGCAGCGCGCTCGTTCCCTTCTCACGACCAGCGTGAGCCAGCGTGAGAAGCCGACACAGGTTTTGGTAACCTTGATGCGTCTCGACCAAGAGCGCGAGCACTGGCGGCTCAAGCTCTTTCGGATGCTCGCGCTCGCCAACAGTCAGCTCGGCACCGACGATCACGCGCAGCTCCTGCTCACGCGCCGCGCGCAGCGCCCTCACCGAGCCATACAACCCGTCGCGATCACATAGCGCGAGCGCCGAGAGCCCCAGCTCCTTCGCGCAGCTGACCATCTCCTCCGGATGCGAAGCACCACGTAGGAACGAAAACGAAGACCGACCGAGGAGTTCAGCAAACAAGGAAAGGAGTTGGCAGTTAGGAGTTGGCAGTTAGGAGTTGGCAGTTGGGAGCGGTGAGCACTGAACACATTACCAGTGACCGACTTCTCGCCAAGAACATTCCTAATTCCAAAGCAGTTACCTGCACTTAAGAAACAACCTCAAAGGTAATTTCTCTAACTCCTAACTCCTAACTCCTAACTCCTAACTCCCAACTCCCCCTACTTCCCGTAAGCGTCCTTCTGATACTCGGTCCACAGCGTCTCGGGGCTCTTCTGGAAGAGTTGCTGCGTGAGATCACTGACGGCGGTAAAGGCGGCGTCGCCGCTCTTGCCCGCAAGCGCCTTGTTCAGCTTGTAGGGGAAATCCAGATCGTGTTGCGCATAGAACTGGGTGTGGAACGAGCAAGGACCCGTGAGCCAGGAGTAAAAGTTACCCGAGGCCGTGTACGCGGTCTTCCAGTCACCTTCGCTGCGCCAGCGGCTCTTCGGATAGTAACCAGTGCGGGCGCGGACCAGATCCGCTTCGCCTTCGCCCGTGCCACCGTTGCCGTAGTTTTGATAGAGGTGCACGGTTTCGTGCTGCAGCACACCTAGCATCTCTTGCTTGACCTGGTCGGCAGGCTTGCCGGCAAAGCCGTTGATGTAGTTCAAGTCGAACTGGATGGTGTCGCCGCCGGCCTGCGCGACGCCGCCATGCGTGTCGAGCACGATCTTGATCGTGGTCGGGTGCTTGTTGGCGGGGATCTCGCTCGGGGTCCGATACAGAATCGAGCACACCGTGCATGCGAGCTCTTTCTCGGTCGTCTGAATGTCGGGAACGACGTCGGTGAAGACCTTGCCGCGGCCCGTCGGATCGCCGTTGGTGAATTGAATCGTCGGCTTGCACGCTGTTTCGAACGCCGGCTGACAGGAGACGATGCCGAAGGGACCGATCGCGTTGCTGCCGGCCGAACCAGTCGTGCCGCCGGCTCCGCCTTTGCCGCCCGAACCTCCGGCACCAGCTGCGCCACCACCTCCGCCACTGCCGCCGAGCGTGCCACCCGTGCCGGTTCCGGCGGTGCTCGACGTACCTGCAGTCGTCGCGGTTCCGGCCATGCCGCTGCCGGTGCCGCCCGCTGAAACACCGCTTCCGCCAGTGCTCGTGGTTCCGGCGACGCCCGGTCCAGTTCCGGCGATCACGGCGGCACCGCTGGTGCCTGCGCCACCGTCGTCTACTGCAGGCGCCTCATCCCCGCAGCCGGCCAACACCGTGGCGCTACAACCAAACAGGGTTACCAACCAGAGCGAAAGATCACGTTGTGGCTTCATTAGGCTTCTCCGAGAGACCCGGGTTACGAAGCTGAATGCGGAGCTCGTTTGTTTTCGGCTCAGAAATTGCGGAAATTCCGCTGAGATGACGCTCATCCGTCGGGGGTGAAATAATGCCGCTTTACGCGCCTGCTCCGTGGGGGCATCACCGAATGCATGGCGGAGCGGTTCTCGACGCGCACTATCTCCGCGGGGTTAGTGTGGGTGACTGAGGTTTTCGGGGCATGAGCACGTCGTCGCTGCCTCCGCCCACGTTGCGCGGCCGGATCATCGAATCGGACGTGCAACCCGGGGTGCGTTATCAGCTGGAGCGGCATGTCGGCGAAGGCGGCATGGGCATGGCGTACCTGGCCTGGCGTGAAGCGCCGGACGGCGTGCAGCCGGTGGTGGTCAAGGTCGTCACTCCCGGGGCTTATGGTGACCAGGTTTCACCCGAGCTAGTCGCGCAAAAAGAAGCCGTCGCGCTCGGTCGTTTGAACGAGTGCGTGCCGACTTGTCCGTTCGTGGTGCGCTTCGTCGACACCGGCAGCACCTCGATCTTTGGCCGCAAACCCACGCCCTGGATAGCCATCGAATACGTGCACGGCGGCGTCGAGGGCACGACGCTCGATGATCGACTGATGTACTCGGTCGGCAAGACCGGCTTCGCCTTCGACTCGGGCCGCGCCGCGCACGCTCTGCGTTGCCTAGCCGCTGGGTTGTCGGCCATTCACGGCGTGGGTGTGATTCACCGCGATCTCACGCCGGGCAACGTCTTGTGTTGCGGCTTCGGCGAAGCCGAGATTTTCAAGATCTCCGATTTTGGGTTGGCGCGACCGACCGGGCTCGGACGCACGTTCGCTGGTTTGGGTCTGGGGACGCCTGGCTTCGCAGCTCCCGAGCAAGTCGTGCAGGGTGAGAAGGCGGTCGGTTTTCAAACAGACGTGTTCGCGCTGGCCAGCGTTTTGTACACGATGCTGACGAACGAGCCGCTGTTCGAGGGCGAGTCGCCGCTGATGGTCTACGAGCTCACGCGCAGCCGCGACCGTCGCAGCATCCTAGCCAGCGCCAATTTGAGCCCGGAATTGCGTGAACGCCAGGATGCGTGTCGCGCGATCGACGCGGCAATCGCCCGGGCCACGGCGCTCGAGCCCGAGCTGCGGCCAGCGACAGCCGATGAGTTCGCAGCCACGGTTTTGCCGTGGCTGGGTGATCAGATCGGCCCGCCACGTTCGAGTCGACGCTTGATGAGCTCGATGCTCAGTCTCTCCGCGCCCGCCGATTTGGCCGGCTTCGATTGGAGAGTTCGGCATCGCCCGCGTGAGGACATGATCATCCAGAGCGCGGCCTGGGATACCGACGGCCATTGCTTCGCGTTCACGCCGCGTGGCCCGTTCTTCTGGAGTGGTGAAGCGTGGCTCGGCGCCAAGAGTGCGCTGCGCGATCTGCCGCGCGGCATGACGTTCACGCGCCGCTACGAGGCTGGCGGTTGGCTGGTCGGGGGCTCGGGCGGCACGCTGGCGGTGTGCACCACGGCGGGCGTGCGAGATTTGGTGCTGTATCCAGACTCTTCGATCGAGTTTTTGGACGCGAATGGGCGCTTCGATGATCTGATCACCGCGGTCGCGCGCCGGCCGGGGCAGCCGCCGATGCTGCTGGCGATGTCGTCTCGGCGCTGGATGAAGCCGTTCGTGCTCGACGGCGTGCAGAACGTGTCCGGGCTCTTGCGGCTCGACGATGCGCGTTGGGTGGTGTGCGGCCGCTTGCTGGACGGCAACGGCTTCGCGGCTCTCTACTCGCCGATGCAGTGGGAGCTTCAGGCGCTGAACGTGCCAAAAACGCGCGCCTTCGTCGGCGGGTCGAGCAATTTGGAGCGCGAGCTGGCACTGATTGTCGGCAGCAACGGCGTGGTGCTGCGTATCGAGCGCGAGCAGTGCTCGGTCTCGGTCGTGCAAGGCGCGCCGGATCTCTCGTCCGGCGCCGTCGACGTGCTCGATCGCGAATGGGCAGCCAGTCTCAGTACGCTGTGGACGCGCGACTCCCGCTCCGGCCAAGCCTTCGGCCCCGCCTGGAAAGACGCCGCCTTTCAAGCCCCCTTCATCAGCCTGATCGCCGACGCCGGCCTGATCCTCGCCATGAGCGCCGACGGCGGCATCGTCGAAGGCCGTAGAAGCGTGGCCTCCGACCGCAAACGCTGATGAATTAAACAGGGAGACGAGGAGGACGGGAGAATGAATCCGAAATTTTGTTTGGGGCCGCCCCAAACAAAATTTGCATTCCCTCTCGCCTCCCAAACTCCCCGTCTCCCTGTTTAATTCATAATTAGTCGCCGACGGCTTGCAGGAAGCGGCGGCCGGAGTGGCGGTCGACGTAGACGAGGGCTTCGAGGCCGCCGGATTCGCTGTTGAGCCAGAGACGCAAATAGTCGCGGGCGACGGGGCGGCTCCACCACTCGACGGAGTCGAGCCGTTGTTCGAAGCGTAGCCGTTCGATCGTGTAAAGCGTGTGGCCGAGCACCAGCGTGCTGCCAGCGCTGATCACCGAGCTGAGCTCGACCGGATTCGGTAAAAGCCGCGTGGGTGGGCTGGGTAACCGCGACCAAATCGGCGGTTCGGTCTTGCGCAGCGAAGACTTGGGCGAAACCCGCGCGGCCTCTGCCCGCCCGCGTTTACGTTTGAGGTGAGCCCCCTGCTGAGGTAACGCGGCGCCAAGCGCGCTTTGCGCTTCAGGCCGATGCGCGTCCACCAAGCTGAGCACCCCCACCTGCTCTTCACCGATATCGGCGGAAAGCTCAGCCAGCACGATCGGTAAATCTTCTTCGCCGCTAGTGGTATCGCCGGTCATCAGCTCTGAAAGTGAAAGCTGCCGCGCGACGCTGGGCGCGAGCCGCGGCACCGTCAGCTTCATGCCCACGCTGGGCGCCACCAGCTTCAGCCGTTCGAGCCGGGAGGCGACGATGCGGCGCAGCTCAGCCTCGCGATGTAGCGGCTGCGACAGCTTGAAATGCAGCACGGTTTGCGGCGGCACACCCCGAAACCGCGCGATGACGGCGTCGTGCATCAGCGTCACTTCCAGCACCTCCGCCGCTTCCCCTCGCGCGCACAACCGCGCGGAAATGCGCGCCGAAAGGCCACGCAGCACGAAGCCGAGCGGTTCTGTGCCCGAGACGGCGTCGTCCCACGTGCTCTCTTCTTCGAGGATGCGCGGCGGTAGGAACGGTACCAGCGGCGCGTTGTCTTCACCCGCGCACAGCTCGAGCACGCGCGCGGCTTCTTTACCGAGGCGAGGCGCGAGTGCCGAACGCGGTAGGCGCGTCAGCTCACCCCAGGTGAGCAGGCCGAGCCGCGTGAGGTAACCCAAGTTGTCCGGCCCGAGCGGCAGCGCATGAATCGGCAACTCTGCCGCGGCCAAAGGCGTGCGCGAAGGCGTGATGATGGCGAACGCCCCGGCGCCGTCCTTGCGGGGCGACGGCGCCGACCAGCGCGCGAACGCTCGCGCTAGCTCCGGACCCGCTGAAACGGCGATCTTTACCCGATGCCCGAGCTCTCGCACGCGCTCTGCCAAATCTTGCGCCAGCGCTTCTTCGCCACCGAAGAGATGCGCGGAGCCGGTGATGTCGACCCACACCGTGTCAGGCGAGGAAAGCGCGACCGTGGCGCCGTAGCCGAGCGCGACTTCGGCTAGCCCGCTAAGCGCTCGCTCTACCGCGACACGTTTTACTTTGGTGACGACGAGCTGGGAGACGATCGCCGACGCTTCGGCGATGCTTTGCCGCGCTCGCACCCCGAATTTTTCGGCCTCGCGATTCACGGCTGCGAGCGGCTCCGAAGCGGGTAGCTCGGCCTCGGGAGCGAGAGCTTTGCCGGCTACATTGAGCGAGAGCTGCTGGGGAGCATTCTCCGGCTCATCCACCAGCACGACGCCGAGCGGTTTATGCGCTTCGGCGTGGAGCTCTGGCAGCAGTGCGAGGCGTTGGCGAAGCGCTAGCTCCACCAACAAATCTGGCAAAATAAGCGCCAGAATCCGGCGATTTCGCGGTTCAGGCGAGCCGCCGGACATGGCCCCCGCTCGCTGTGAGGTTACCGCTGGCGTTTTCATTCTGCGGCGTAGCCAGGCTCCACACGCCTTGGCGCGTCCACGCTACGGGGCGTGCCGATGAGACGCGCCCGCGTTGATCTTTGGCGACACGCACCAGCAGCTTGTCCGCACTGGGCCGCGACACCTCGAGCCGTTGGGCGACCGGCAGTGGCAAGGGCCGGCGATCCCCTTCGCGCGTGAGGAGTAGCACGCTGTGCCCCGTACCTTCGATGGCCATCGCTAGGCGCCTGACCACGCGCGGCCAAGTACCGAGCGGTACGGAGACGCGCTCACCGACGACTCCCGCAAGATCTACCACTACCACTGCGAAGGCTTCAGACTCGGCCAAGCGCAGCGCGACGCGTGACAAGGCTGCCAAGGGCGGGCGCACGACGAGTAGCCGCGATAGCTCGACCCCCGCAGCCGCGACGCCGGGGCCGTACAGGGTACCGGATGGATCAATGAAGGCGCACCAGGGCGTGCTGCGGCCGCTGGCGCGCGCCTCAGCCTGGGCCTGGGCGCACGCCGCGAGCCCGAGCGTCGTGCCGAGCGCCCCCTCACCCGTCGCGCACAGCTCAACGACGCTGCCGCGCAAAAGCCCACCGTCAGGCAACAGCGCGTCGAGCTCGGCGATGCCGAACGAAAGGCCCTGAGAAGGCCCTTCGGCCGGGCGCGCGAAGCGGACCCCAGCTTGCGCAAAAGCCGGGGGAAGCTGCTCGAGGAGGTGCGCCGGGAGAGCCATGTACTGAACATAGTAGCAGCCATGAAAAAGGGAAGCCAGGAGCGCTACTTTTTAGCCTGAGGCCGGACAATCAATGTCCGTGGCTCGCGCGCCTAACTCAGCCTGGCGACTTGCCAAACGGACGATGGTCAGGGAGAACCTGTGTCCGCAGGGCCCCCTGGGCCCGCGCTGGAGCTTGCTTTGAAGGGTGTTCTGTTCGCGCCATTCGTGTTCGCGCTCGCGATGTGCGTCGGCTCGGTCGCGCATGCTGCTACCGAGCTCCCGACCGAGTGCGGCACCCGCACCGACTTCGACAGCGAGCTCCAAAAGCGGCTCGGTGCCGCTGCCCCGCTCAGCAGTGTACAGCTCTCTATCACCAGTGCGCCTGGGCACTTTCATCTGCGCGTGCAGATCGGCGAAGAAGTGCGCGAGCTCGACGACGCTAGTTGCACGGAGTTGTTTCGCGCTTCAGTCGTCGTCGCCGTCGCGATGTTGATGCACGAGCCCGCGCAGCGCGAAACACCACGACCCGCGCCGCCGCTGCCTGCCGCCCGGCGCCGCGCGTATCCTCAGTACACTGGCGGCGCCGGTGCTGGTCTCGTCGTGGGCACGTTGCCGAAACCCGTGCTGGCGTTCGAGCTCGAGAGCAAAGCGCTTTGGCAAAGCTTCGGCGTGGGCGTGAACCTTCGCTACCTCTTGCTCGCCCAAAAGGTCGACGCCGAAGACAAGCACCTGAACGTGCGCGCGCTCGGCGCTGGCGTGACCGGCATCTTCCGACCGTCTCCGCTGTGGGAAGCGCACTTGGGTTTCGCGGCTCAGCGCCTCATGGGTGAAGGCGGCGAGGGCATCGCCAAACCCGAGACCGACAGCGCCTGGGCCGCGGGCCCGACAATTGGCCTCGGCTTCATTCCGATCCAAACCAAACCATTCTGGGCCGGGCTCGGGGCCGAGGGGCAACTGAACGCCGTGCGCGGGCGTTTCCAGATTCGCCATTATTCTCAGGACGTTACGCGCGAGACCCAGGATATCTTCCAGGTACCATGGCTCGCCGGCTCGGCTTTCGTACGCTTGGGGCTGGTCTGGTAGACGGATTTCCGGACCAAGACGGATAAACGTCCATGGTCGCCGAAGCGCTGGGTCGCCGCCTCCCGCAGGGTTCGCCTGCGGACGAGCGCAGCGCTGTAGCGCCGCCCGACCTGGCGACGGTCTACGAGGTGCACTTTCGCTACGTCTGGCGTTGCCTGCGCAGCCTCGGCGTCCCCGACGCGCAGCTCGACGACGCGCTGCAAGACGTGTTCGTCGTCGTGCAGCGCCGGCTACCTGACTTCGACGGTGGCGCCGAGCTTCGCACCTGGCTTTACGCCATCGGACTGCGCATTGCCCGCAAGTACCGCGAGCGGTTGCGACGCGAGCCAGCATCGCTCGAGACCACGCGGCCGAGCCAACCCGAGCTGGTGTTGGCCGAGAGTGGCGAACGCGCTGCACTTTCGAACGAGCGGCTCGCGCTGGCCCGCGCAGTGCTGGAGACGCTGAGCGACGACCAGCGCGAGATCTTCGTGCTGGCGCGCGTCGAGCAGATGTCCGCGCCCGAGATCGCCGAAGTCGTCGGCATCCCGCTCAATACCGTCTATTCGCGGCTGCGCGCCGCTCGTTTGGCTTTCGAGGCCGAGGTCGCGCGCCGCCAGGTCTCCACCAGGAACACGCCATGAGCATCGAACCGCAAGACATGCTGGAAGACGCGCTACGGAGCGATTTACCGACGCCCGACGCGCAGGCACGGATTCGGCGGCGGCTGTTGGCAGCGGGCCTTGCCGTCGGCAACGGCGTCGCGACGACGGCAGCCGCGTCGGGCGCCGGCGCGACGGCTGCGGGCGTGGCGACGAAACTGGCGGGGTTGTCTTGGGGTTTGAAGGTCGGGCTCGCAGCCGTCGTGACGATTCCAACCGTCGGGTTGTGGCTCGACGGTCGAGCCGAGCGACAAGCGGCGGTTCAGGCGCCCGTCGCGACTCCGGCGCGGGCCGTAGCGACGAAGGCGCTGCCGGTCGCGCTCACGCCGGAGCTGCCGCGCAGCCTGCCAGCAACGGAGAGCGAAGACTCGGCCGCAAGACCCGAACGCGTGCAGACACGCGCAATGAAATCCATCGCGCCCGAGGTAGCGGCACCGAGCGACGTCGCGCCGAGTCGCGTGCACCCTTCGCAAAGCGACTTCGCCTCGGTCGAGCCGCCAGCGCGCGCACCGCAAGCCGGCAGCACCTTGGCCGAGGAGACTCGGCTTTTGGACAGCGCGTTCGCGGAGCTTGCCGCCGGCCATCGCGCTCGCGCGGCCGAGCTGATTCACGAGCACGAGGCGCGCTTTCCTGCCGGCTTGCTGCAGCAGGAGCGCGAGCGCGCCAAGACCAGACTTTCGGAAATGTCTCGGGGAGAGTGAGAAGGAGGAACCGCTATGTCGCTTAATCAAAAGAACACGCATCGCACCGTTTCACGCGCGCACTGGGCCTGGCTGTTGCCCATTTTGGCGCTTTCGCCACTGGCGCTTGGCGCCAAGGGTTGCAGCAACTCGGGTGTGGTTGGCGACGATTGCCCGACCGCCGACGACTGTGTGACCGGCACCGCCGGCACGAGCTCTGGCCCCGGCAACCCTGCCGGCAAGACCTGCGGCGGCCTGCTCGGAACCGGCTGTGCCGACGGGTTATTCTGCGACTTCCCGAGCGACGCCATGTGCGGCGCCGCTGACCAAACCGGCATCTGCACCTCGAAGCCGGGCGGCTGCACGCTGCAATACGCGCCGGTCTGCGGTTGTGACGGCAAAACTTACGGCAACGACTGCGACGCTCAGTCGGCTGGTGTGTCGGTTGCGAGCCAGGGTGAGTGCGCGTCCGGCAGCGGCGGCACTGGTAGCGGCGGCGGGAGCGGGACCGCTGGCACCGGCACGGGCGGCGGCAGCTCCGGCAGCACGTGCGGCGGCTTGCTCGGCGCCATGTGCGCCGCAAACCAATACTGCAACTTCCCGGCCGCTGCGCAGTGCGGCGCTGCGGATCAGACTGGCAAGTGCGCCGCGAAGCCGCAGGTCTGTACCGAAATCTACGCGCCGGTTTGCGGCTGTGACGGCATGACGTACAGCAGCGACTGCGTGGCCGCGGGCGCGGGCATCTCGGTCGCCAACACGGGCGAGTGCGCAGGTGGCGGTGGCACCTCGTGCGGTGGTCGCGGCGGCGGCACGTGCGGGACTGGCGAGTTCTGCTTCTACACGCCCGCCGCGATGTGCGGCCGCGCCGAC
Source organism: Polyangiales bacterium (assembly GCA_038252755.1). GTDB lineage: Bacteria > Myxococcota_A > Polyangia > Polyangiales > Polyangiaceae > PMG-095. The sequence continues at coordinate 34,943 of JBBSAB010000046.1, forward strand.
GCGCCGGGCACGTGCGTGAAGGTCCCCAAAGACGCCGCTTGTGACGCTGTCTACGACCCGGTCTGCGGTTGCGATGGCAAGACTTACAGCAACGATTGCACGGCGACCGTGGCCGGAGCTTCCGTCGATCACACCGGCGCTTGCGGCACGGCGACCGACGTCTGCGGCGGCTTGCTCGGCAAGACCTGCAAGGCCGGTTCCTTCTGCGACTTCTCGGCGGCCGCGGCCTGCGGCAGCGGGGACATGACCGGAGCTTGCAAGGTGAAGCCTGGTGCCTGCACCGAACAAGCCGATCCGGTCTGCGGCTGCGACGGCAAGCCGTACGGCAACTCGTGCCTCGCGAACGCGGCCGGCACCTCGGTCGCTTCCAAGGGCGCCTGCAAGTAACGGCACCGCACTAGCCGCTTGGAATCACGGCGAGGGTCGGCAAAGTTGCCGGCCTTCGCCGTTTGGCTTTCACCACCACATGTTCGCTGACAGCGAGATCATGTCGGCGTCGGGGTTCAAATTCGGGTCATCTTGCAGCGGGTAGCCGCTCTTGACGAGCGGGTGCTTGCCGTAGAGGAAGTGCGAGTACTGCAGCACCACCTGGTCGCGGCTCTGCCAATCGCTGCGGAAGATCACTCGCGGAGAAACGATGTTGAAGTCGCGACCCGGAAACTCGCTCTGTGGGCTGACGTGATCCAGGCGCCCGCCAAACGCGAACCACGAGGTCAACGTGTACGCGCCCTCGGCCCCCACCTTGAGCATGTTGATGCCGTCGTATATCCAGTTGCCGTCCGCGTCCTTCGCCTTGTCTTTGCTTTGAACGCGCGTGTACATCCCGAACACTGACAACACCAAATCGTGCGATTTTCCGTCAAAAGTGCGCGGATACAGCAGCAGGTGCGCCAAGCTGAGGTTGTACTCGCCGCCGATCGTTAACAGTGAGCCCGTGCCTTCCTGGCTGTTCGTGCCCAAGTAGTTGTGAATCAGCCCGCGCCCACCATCGGCGTTCATGGTCTGGACGATGCGGCCGACCGAAGCGGCGTGCTCGGCTTTGGTGAGCGCGGCTGCGCCGTAAAAATGGCCGAGGTGGCTGGCTGAGAAGCGTAAGTCGGCCGCCAGCGTCGTGATCGTGCCGTCGGGCGCCAACGCTTGCGACGCGCGGTCATCCTGGCTCCAAGCCTGGATGTAGTGCAGGCCCAGCGTGAGCTGGCGGCGGTAGCCGATACCGAGGTGCTCGTGGTGCACCAAGCTAGTGCCAGCGACCGGATCCGCAAACGCGTTCCAGCCTTCAGACGGGATGCCGACAGGCGCTTTATCGAACTGCGCCTGGATGCCCTGCTCGACGTCGATCACCAAATCGCCCAGGCCGTAGCGCGCGGCGATCGTCTCGCCGACGCCGTTGATGCGGCCGATGATCGGCGTGCCGTAATGGCCGAGATCGTACTCGCCCATCGCGCCGTAGGCGTTCGAGAACGCGCCCACATTCGCTTCGACATGGGTGTTTTTGGCTAGATTGGGCAGATTGAAGGTGACGAACGCATCGGTGATGCCGGACTGCAGCGGCGGCTGGAAGAAGCTGCTGGCCGTGCTGGCGGTGCGCGCGACGATCACCGCCGTGCCGGTGACGACGTTGTTGCCGTAGGAGAACGCGAGCTGCGCGTACGGCTGCGGCACCACGCTCGTGTAGCCGAACGTGTCCTGATAGTCCGGCACGACCGGCGGCGCGTGGAGGACGTTCTTGCTCTGATCGGACGTCACCGGCCCCGTGCGCTTGTTCAAGCCGACACGCAGCGGCATGTTGAGCATGCCGTGATAATCGAAGCGGTAATCGGTCTCGTCCTCGGAGCGCTGGCCGTAAGATGGCTGAATGCCGCCGGGCAGCGTGCCGACCTGCGGTGAGCCGGGAGCCAGACCGAGGCCGACCTCAGCCGCTGCGTCTTTCTTCGCGTCCTTCTTATCTTCGGCTCGCGCGGTCGATGCGGCGCCGAGCACTGCGGTGGACAGGGCGCCGAGCAGCGCCCAGCGCGCCGCGTGTGAAAAACCCAGGTAGTTGTTCATGTTCTTCACCACCACATCCCGAAGTTGAGAGCGAGCATCTGATCGTCGAGCTCCGAAGGCATGAAGTCGTTGGGCGCTTCACCGTGGGTGTGCGCTCCGTACAACCAGCGTGTGTAGCTGAGCACCACTTGCTCGTGGCTGTTCCAGTTGCTTCGGAAGATCAGCTTGGGGCTGATCACGTTGAAGGTCTCTTTGCTGTCTTTAGAGTTCGGCGCCACGTGATCGTAGCGAAACGACGCCGCGAACCACGGCAGCATGCGGTACGTCGCCTCGGTGCCCAGCTTGTAGATCAGCTTGCCGTCGAAGGCCGGATCGTCACTCTTCACTTTGACCACGTCGGCGAAGACGCTGTTGATCAAATCGGGACCGTCGCCCCAAAACGCGTCCGGGTACCAGAGGAACTTGCCCCAGCTGAAGTTGTATTCCGCGCCGACTACCAACACCTTGGCGGTGCCGCCGCCCTGCTGACCGAGTAGCCGCTTGGTCAAAATCTCGCCGCTGTCTGCCCCGAAGTAGTTCATGCCGCTGAGCAAGTGCGCGAACTTGGCGTCGGCGTACGACACGGCAATCGCGCCATTGCCCAGGTAATTGTTGATCATGCGCAAATCAGCGCCGACAACGTTCATGCTCGGATCGGGCCGATGCCGCTCGTTGATGAACGACGTCTTCGGATCATCAGTTTGGTCGCGTTCGTCCTGCGCCCAGTTGGTCAGGTAGTGAAGGCCGCCCTGGAGCGGCACGTCGCCGGTCAGCGAGAAGCCGACGTGGGCGTGGTGCACGAACGACGACGGTTCTGCCGAGCTCGGCTCGTGATCCCAGGTGTTGGGCCCCTCACCTGGCGCGATCTTACCGGTGCGCCCCATCAAGCCGTGCTCGAAGATGACCGAGAAGCTGTCGCTCACCGCGTACTGCAAGCTGAGCGTCTCGCCGACGCCGAACGGCGAACCGATGATCGCCGCGTTGTACTGGCCGACGCCGTACTGACCGAGACCGCCGTAGATATTGCGGAAAGCGCCGACCGTCCACTTCAAGCTCAGGTCGCCAATCGGCGCCGGAGAGAAGACTAGGAACGCCTCGTTGACCCAGTTTTGGCTGCTCGTTTCGATCCAGCTCTGGGCGCGCCCGGGCTTCCAGGTGCTGAGCTTGACGACCGACTTTACGATCGAGTTGCCGTAGTCGAAGCGTAGCTCGACCCAGCTACCGGGTGGCGCGTTGGTACCTTGCAGAGCGCCATACACATCGACCGTCTGCGGCAGGCCGTGCAGCGTGGTCTGGAACTGATCGGGCGTTGGGCGCGGGCGCGTGTTGGAGGACAGGCGCGCCGCTGCGCTCATGTAGCCGCCGAAATTGAACTGAAAGCCGCCGTCCTCCGCCTCGGGCGCGCTCCACGGAATCGCGGTGCCGCCCGGCAAAGACGGGCTACGCGGCGCGTGCGGCGACAAGCCCAGGCTCACGACGCGGCGTGAACCGGGGATGTAGCCCTTCGCCGGCACCGTGACTTTGACGTCGTCTTCGGCGGGCTCGGCGACTTTGACTTCGCCCGAGTTTTTGCTGTCGCTGGCCGCATCGTCGGCGAATGCCGAACGTGCGGTGAGCGCTGCGGGCAGAGCCCAGGCAAGCGCAACGAGCTTCAGGCAGCTTCTCATAGTTGTTCTTCCGAGTAGGCGCGAGCGCTCATCACTGGTTGCGGTAGAAGCTCAGGTTGTCGACGTAAAAGTCGGTGTATCCAACCGAGAACAAGAACGCGATGCTGTAGAGCGTCTTTTGCGGCACGTCGAACGGCGGTACCTTTTTGGCGAAGCCCACCTGCTGGAACCTGTCGAACGGCAACTTGTAAAACTGCCAATCGGTGCTGAGTGAGATGTTCGAGACGAAGCCGTCACCGCAGCGCTCGTCGGGCGCCGCCGGCGGCTTGTCACCGAAGCACCAGTAGTTCTCTTCGAGCCCCGTGAAGTTATAGGGCTTGCACTGCGTGTTCGTGTAGTCGATATCAGCGTCGTACGACGGCGGATCGCAGGTATTGACGCCGCAAGGCGGATACAGCTGCTGCAGCAGCGCAGCCTCGTAGTTGTTCGTAAGATCTGCGGGTCTCACGCCCGGATCTCCTGGGTTTACCCCCGGAGGCACACAGCGAAAGTCACTCTCGCCCTCGTCGTTCGACACTGTGGGCAGGCACTCGCCGCCGTTGGTGCAGGTCGGAGCGCACTGCTTGATGCGTTGGCAGTAGCCGACGCCGGGGCCAACCGGATCCGTGCGAGCCAAGCGATCACTGGTGTACTTGTCTTGCAAATTCACCATCAGTCCGCTCGCGCCATCGGGCCCACGACGTGCCCAGAACGCCACGCCGTCGTAGCTGGAAGCGTTGAGGGCTTGATCGGGTCGGCCGTCGCCAACGGCGTCGACTTTCATGGCACACGCCTCTGACGCCGGATCGCTGTTCTTGCAGTCGAGGGAGAGCGGATGCTCCGCACCACCGCCGTAGTAGTTGAAGCGCCCGCCCTTGATGTGCAGGGCCCAATTGTTCACCGCACCGTCACAGCTGGGGCCCCCCTCGATACGGTCCGCAGCCAGACCCCACAGCGCCGTGTCGCGCGTCCCCGAAATTCCTCTATACCACGCGACGTCACCCGGGACGTGCCAAGAGCCGTCGGTCTTGTCGTCGTAGGCGGAGAAGAATTGGGCCAGCCCGGCGCGGTCTGCGACTCCGCCCGGGGGTTCGAAATCGTGCTGCCAGCTCGAGAGTTCGATCCCCTCCAGTGCGGCGCAGGCGACATCGCGATGCGCTTCGGTGTCGAACTTCACCCGCGAGCCGGGGTCGGCCAGTCCTTCGCGGATCGGTGGGTAGACCGGCAGCGTGGGAACGACTGGACCCATCGTACTGGGATCGGTCAGTGCCGGCGCGCCGTTGAGCCACGGCACCTGGGCGACGAGGGCTGGGTCGGCGTCTGTACGACCCGTGTTGCCCTTACCGGTGCAGGCCGCGAGCAGGAGCAACGGGATTAGGCGCAGCGCGCGCTTCATTTCAGCTTGCCCTCCTGGGCCTTGCGAGTCACGCGCATGAAGTGATCGGGACGCTGCCATTGGCCGTTGAAGTAGTAGTCGTAGTTGCGGTTGAAGCCGGTGCCTTCACCTAGATCATTCCAGGTGGCGATCACCAAAACCTCCGCATCTTCCGACTCTCTCAGAATTTTGCGCAAGAAACGCTCGTCCTTGACGACCAGATCACTCGGACGCGGGGGCTCGCCGACGTGATCGCGACCGGTCGCGTCCCACTTCACCATGGTGTGATCGATGATGTGCCCGTTGATCGTTGAACGGCTGCGTTTCTCGGGCGTGCTGAACGTGAACCACTGGTACTTGGCGTCGGCGATCTGTTCCATCGATGGATCGTCGAAATAGGCGCCGTCGGCGTCGACGAACGGTTCCACGCCGAAATCCGCCTTGAATTTCTCTTTGAGCAGCTTCACGACCGGGCCGCTCTTGCTGCGCGGCAGTAGGCTTCCGGCGTTGTAGAAGTAGATGAACGGCCGACCTTTGAAGCGGTACCAGTACTTCGGATCGATCTGCGAGAAGAACGCCTTCCACTTGTGCTCGTAGATCAAAGTGGCGGCTTTTTCCGGATCGTTCAGATCCGGCTTGGTCTTCCAGAACTCCGAGAAGTAGGGCTGACCCCAGGTCCAGGTGTCGTCGAAGAAGCCGATTTTGACCGGATCCTTCAGGCTCTCGAGCGCGTCTTCCAGCGGCTTCAACTTGCCGTCCTCGATGTCCGGGCCGTACGTGTTGGGCAGCAAGAAGTCGAGCCCAGCGTATCTGGCGTCCATCAGCTCGCGGCGCCAGAAACCGGGGCGCAGCGGCGAGTAAAAGTCCGCTTTCACGTCGCCGAAGGCGAGCAGCGGATCCTTCGTATCCATACCGGGCGCGTGCGTGTTCGCCCAGTTCATGTCGCAGTTCGTGTCGTGCGGACAGCTGAAGAAGAACATCAGCACCGCACCGAGATCGCGCTTCACCTTTTTGACTGGCGGCGGTCCGAGGTCGTCCGGGCTCTTGGCCCACGGATCCGAATACGCGAGCTCACACTTCCGAGCGGCTTCCTTGCAGAAGCTCAGCACCACATCCAGCCGCCGCACGCGATCCTTGTGCTTCAGACGCCCTGCCCATTGGCTGATCGCGTCCTTGCTCGGCTCGGTGCCGGCCACCTGACAATGCGCGGCGCGCACGAAGACCTCGGCGGCGTTACCGACGTTGACGTCGACCTTTTCGGCGCGCTGACAGGGGCCGCTCCACTCCGGCTTGAGTTGGAACGGCCCCAGATCGTTGGCGTCCCCCGCCTCCGCGCTCTCGTCCGAGCCCTCGACGGGTGCCAAGCGCCGGTCAAAGCAACCAGGCAGCAGCGTGAGCAGGATCGGGAAGAGAGCGGCGGCGAAGGATTTCATGGGTGGATTCGTCGCGAGACTAAATCACGGAACGAGACCAAATCACGGAGCGCCACCGGTACCCAGATCCGGCATGACGGCGCCGGTCGGGGCCGTCTCGGTGAAGAACGTCGCTTCGTCGACCTCGACGTCGTAGTCCGGCCCGTCGGTGATCATGTTGAAACCCAGGACTTTACCCGTGTACGCACTGGCCGGGGCGAGATCAGCGAAGTTGATGATCACCTGCTTCCAGTCGGCCGTCAGCGTGATCGTCTTGGCCGGGTGCTTGAACGCGCACGCGGCGGCACTGCTCGCACAGTCGCCGACCGGCATGCTGTCGGCGGGCTGGGTCGACGGCGAGACGATCTGGAATTTGAGCGTGTTGTCGGCACCAGCCGTGCCCTTGAGCCAGAACGAGATGCCCTTGAACGCCGTCAGATCGACGCAGGCACCCTTGGCTGGGTCGACCAGGCCGAAGCCGAAGCCAGCGCCGTACCCCATCGCCTTGGACGACTTGATGCCGGTGGCGTGAACGTGGCCGGCGTAGCCGGTGCTGGCGGCGCCCATCATCACGCGCTCGGGCTTCGGCATGTTCGGGACGGTGGTGTCCGAGAACGCATACCAACCCAAGAAACGCGTGTCGGTCTCGAAGTTGTCGATGAACTCTTCGCCGACCGGCAGCGCGAACGTCATGCTGTCGCAAACGCTGGGGCCGGCCGATGCCGTGCCGCCCGTGCCGCTGCCGGCGGTGCCGCTGCCAGTACCGGCGGTGCTGCTGGAGCCCGCGGTGCTGCTGCCAGAGCCCGCCGTGCTGGTGGAGCCCGCCGTCGTCGGAATGACGCTAGAGCCAGCCGTACCGGTCGCGCCCTTGCCGCCCGCGCCGCCCGTGCCGCTGTCGTCGCCGCCCGAGGAGCAGGCCGTACCGACAACGAACAAAGACGTTACGAATCCCAAAGTTAGCCAGGTAGTGCTGATCCGATTCATTTTCTCACCCATGGTTGTGCTCGAAGGCGCTCGAACCGCCGCCCGGCAAATGCCTGACGCGAAGCCGCACGCCACCGAAAGGAAGCGGGCTCGAGACGCAGTTTCACGCTTTGCGATGAGGAGTGGACTGTCGCTAGCTAACTGAGCAAGCGACCGTCACTCCGAGATCACGTTTCGCACTGATGAATTGACCGACGGCAGGGTTCAGGTCAAAGGAAATCGTGGTCAATTCCCGCGTTTTACCGCGAAATACTGCAAACTTCCGTCATGCGCCTGGTAGCGGCGATGCTGGTAAACAGCGATATTTGCCTACGTTTTCGCTTGCGAGAGACTCGCTACGTGATAGTTCTAATTCCGCGGCTCCGCGCAACAGCTGACGAAAACGCGCTGAAATTCGGCCCTACTGCGGTATCGAGCGCGCTCTGGGAACATCCACTCTCGGCGCCGGCGGCGCCGAGTTACGATCATCTTCTTCGGGAAAATTCATGAGCTATAAGCGATTCTCCGTCTCCGCTGGTGTGTTGCTGCTGGCGTCGGGTTGCATTGGCCCGCAGGGCGCGCAGCCGTGTGCCGACAACCCGAGCAGCGCGTCGGGTGATGGCGCGGCGAGCAGCGACGCCAAGGGTGATGAACCGCTGATCGAAGCGGTCGTGCCGACCGGCGCGCTGATTTGGGACGGTGCCAGCATCTCGAACATCGGCGAGAGCCTGAGCCCGCCCGGCAGCTGGTTCGTGTACAGCGACAAGAGCCCGAAGGGTGAAAAGATGCCGCCTTCGGTCGAAGAGTTCATGAGCGCCGTGAAAGACGGCGCGCTCCACACCACTGGTAAGGGTTACACCGAGTGGGGCGGCGGCGTCGGCACGAACCTGATCGGCGCGCCAATGCTCACGCCGGTCGACGCCACCAAGTACCGCGGCATCAAGTTCAAGGCTTCTGGCAAGACGCCGATGAAGGTGCTGATCGGCACCGTCGCGACCATGCCCGAGTTCGGCAAGTGCAAGAAGTGCTACGACCACTACATGAAGGTCATCAAGGACCTCACGGACGAGCCGAAGACCATAGAAATCACCTGGGCCGACCTCAAGCAGACCGGCTGGGGCGACAAGGTCAAATTCGACGTCAAGACGATCGTAGCGCTCAACTTCACGTCCAAGGACGCAATCGCGTGGGACTTCACGCTCGACGACATCGCGTTCTTGGAGTGATGCTCACGAGGGTCATTCGCATGAAGTTGGTTACGGCGCTCGCGCTCTTGCTGTGTGCTTGCTCACGCGGCTCCTACGCAACCCCGGACGACGAAGCCGACGCCGGTGGCACGAACGGCACCGGTGGCACGAACGGCACCGGCGGCAGCACCGCCAATGAGCCCCTGCCCCAGGACACCGCGTTCGAGCTGCGCCCGGAATGGGACGGCCCGTGCGAGAAGACCGATGTGGTCGACGTGAACCTAGGCAACGCGCCCGAGGCCTTCGTGCGTGCTGCGCAGTGTCAAATCGCGGGCACGGAGCCCGACGCCGCTACGGTGACGGACGTGTCGCATCAGCTGCGCACCGTCGAGTACGTGCGGAGAGTCGACGTGGTGCGTACGTTATGCAGGCGCGCTGCGGTCAGCTGCGTCCTCAACTACACCGATCCGTGGTTACAGCAGGTGGATCTGACGGCGGCGTGTGTCCGCAAGGGCACGCGTGATCTGGGCGCAGTGCTGATGTACTGGAGCGAATGTCCGACGCGCACGAATTGCGGCATGGACTGGGCAAACACCCACGCTCCCGGCATGAGCCAGAGGACCCGGTTGCTCGGCTTCGGCGGCAACCTTCAGGGCTACTACAACCCCACGAATTCGGGATTTTGGCGCCGTGAGCTGCTCGACGCGCGCTGGAGCGGCCTGCAGTACTTGGCGCTCAACACCTTCGGTCCAGATCTGGCGCAGTTGCCGCACGTCGTCGAAGCGCTGAACGACATCGGCGGTGGCATCCAGATCGCGCTGTTCGACGATACTTGGGGCTGGGGTAAAAGCGGAGATCCGTGGGGTAGGCTGCCGACGTTCACGGACCCCGAAGCTGCCGCCCAGCTCATCTACCAGAAGTGGCATCGGTTCTACGCAGCGGTGCCGAGCGAGCACTGGTACCGCTACCAAGGCCGCCCGCTGATCGCGTTCTACAACGCAGGCACGTTGAAGCCGGAGAACAAGTCGGCGGCGACGCTTTCGCGCCTGCGCGAGCTCTTCAACGCCGAGTTCAACGAAGACCCGTTCATGGCAATCGATCGTGCATTCTTCCAAGATCCCGAAACACCGAACGTGGCCGACGCGCAGTTCCAATGGAACACATTTCAATCTGCGGACGGCATCAGCAAGTACGTGACGAAAGGCGTTACGTTCGACCACTTCATGGCCAAGTGGGATCCGGTCGGGCGCGAGAACACCGGTCGCCCCGCAACCGCCGGTGATCGGCTGGTGAAGGGTCCACAGCTGCTCGAGCTAAATCTGGCGGCCTCCGCCAGCGCGAACCTGGCGATGATGGCGACTTGGAACGATCTCGGTGAAGGCACCGGCCTCACCCGCAACTACGACTATTACTACCAAGGCGAGTGGCTGCCGCCGAACGCCTTGATGAGTAGGATCCGCGCGTCGCAGTGCCAGTGACATCTGGCTTGGGCGCCAATTCGGCCCTGCGGCCGCCGCAGTCTGGCGACTGACGATGAGCTGACGAAGGGGCCGCGGATCGCCCCAGCCGGAACGCTCACAACCGAATCTCGACACCCGGAGATGTGCCGGCTATTGAGCGAAGCTCCTTGAACAAGAACCTGGTAAGCGGTGGGGCGGGTTTCATTGGTTCGCACCTATGCGAGCGGCTTTTGGCGCGCGGTGACGACGTGCTGTGCGTCGACAATTACTTCACCGGCACGAAGCGCAACGTTCAGCATCTGTTCGCGAACCCGATGTTCGAGCTGATGCGGCACGACGTCACCTTCCCGCTCTACGTCGAGGTGGACCGCATCTTCAACCTGGCCTGCCCGGCGTCGCCTGTGCACTACCAGTTCGATCCGGTCCAGACGACGAAGACCAGCGTCCACGGCGCGATCAACATGCTGGGCCTGGCCAAGCGCGTCAAAGCCCGCATCCTGCAAGCCTCCACGTCCGAGGTTTACGGCGATCCGGAGGTGCACCCTCAGCCTGAAGACTACTGGGGCAAGGTCAATCCGATCGGCATACGCAGCTGCTACGACGAGGGCAAACGCTGCGCCGAAACGCTATTTTTCGACTATTTTCGCCAGCACAACGTCGACATCAAGGTCATCCGTATCTTCAACACCTACGGACCGCGCATGCACCCGAACGATGGGCGCGTGGTGTCGAACTTCATCGTCCAGGCGCTGCGCGGGCAAGACCTCACGATCTACGGCAGCGGCGCTCAGACGCGCTCGTTCTGCTACGTCGATGATCTGGTTGAAGGCATGCTGCGGATGATGGACAGCGAGCGCGGGCTGACCGGGCCGATCAACCTCGGTAACCCGGGCGAGTTCACGATGTTGGAGCTGGCCGAGAAGGTGCTCAGCCTAGTCGGCTCAAAATCCAAACTGACGTTTCTGCCACTTCCGCAAGACGACCCGAAACAACGCCGGCCGGTGATCGACCTCGCCCGAGCCAAGCTCGACGGCTGGGAGCCGAAAGTCGGGCTCGACGACGGCCTGAAAGAAACGATCGCGTACTTCCGCAAAGTTCTCGCCGATTAGACGCGGGCCCGGCTGACCAGGCCGATAACGAATGGCTCCAACGTCTCGATCTCATGTACCCCTCGCGCCGCCCTTCCAGCTGGCGCAGACAAGCGCTATGACCCGCGGACTAAGTTGACGGAAGTAGCGCCGGCCGACCCGAACGAGGACCCAAACCAACAGGTTCCGGCGTTCTACAAGCGACGCCGCAAGCGCGGTGATGAGCTTGGTCAGATCCTGCTCCGCCGCGGACACATCACGGCCCAGCAACTGCGCACGGCGCTGAAGCTGCAGACGGAAGAAGGCGGTCACCTGGGCGCCATCTTGAAGCGCATGGGAGCCTGCGACGGCCGAGCCATCGCCGAGGCGTTGCTTGAGCAGGTGCGCGTAACGCGCGACAAGGGCAAGGCTCGCGATCTGGAGACGCGCGCGCGTGAGACGCCGTCGATCATGGGCCTGACGATTCATTGCCGGCCGCGCTTGACCAAGATCGTCGTCGTCCTTTCCGACGTGCTGGCGCTCGCTGTCTCGACCGGCGTGGCCTGGCTCTTGGTCAGCCACGACGCACTGGGGCGCGTGCAGCGCTACGGCATCTTGGCCGTGCTCCCGCTGTGCGTGCTGATCTTCACTTACGTCCAGCTCTACGCAGCGACGCCGCCCAGCCCGCCGGAAGAGATCCGCCGCGGAACGCTGGCGATCACCTTCGTCTGCGCGGGCATGTGGCTGGTTTCGTTCCTGGTTCGCAGCGGCGGGTGGGACGGCGTGCAGCATCTCGCCTGGCTGTTCACCTGGTTTGGTGGCATTTTTCTGGTGCCGCTCACTCGCGCCGCGCTACGCCACAAGTTCGCGCGGCAGCGCTGGTGGGGCCAGCCGGTCGTGGTGCTTGGCGCAGGGCGCGTCGGACGCGCTGTCGTCGGCACGCTGCAGCGACGCCCTCAGCTCGGTCTGAAACCGGTGGCCGTGCTCGACGACGATCCGCTGAAGCACGGCACGCTGCGCGCGACCTGGGGCGACGACGACATCGAGGTCGAGGCCGTCCCAGAGAGCACCGGCGAGCCTCCGAAATCGACGCCGGACAGCCCTTCCACCCGTAGTGCGTGGGCAAACTTCTCGCAGATCGAAGAAGTCCCGGTGCTCGGCAGCTTGGAGCTCGCGCCGATCCTCTCGCAGCGCCTCAACATTCGCTTCGCGGTCGTCGCCATGCCCGAGGCCGACGCGTCGGCGTTGCTCGGCATCATCGAGCGCTATGCCGAGTCGTTCCAGAGCGTGCTGGCAATTCCTGACTTATTCGACTTGGCGTATTTCGGCGCAGCGACCCGCGATCTAGGCGGCGTGCTCGGCATCGAGGTCCGGCGCCAGCTGCTGCTGACCGGACCGCGCCTGGCCAAACGCGCCATGGACATCAGCATCACGGGTCTCGCGCTGCTGATGGTGAGCCCGATCCTTTTCTTGGTCGCGCTGATGATCAAGCTCGACTCGCGGGGCTCGATTTTCTACTTCAACAAGCGGCTCGGCCAGGACGGCGTGCGCTTCCCGGCGCTCAAGTTCCGCACCATGCACGGCGACGGCGAAAAGCGCCTGGCTGAGGTCCTGCAGCGCGATCCGAAGCTGCGCGCCGAGTATGAAGAATTTCACAAGCTGACGGTCGATCCGCGCGTGACCCGCGTCGGACGTTTCCTACGCAAGTACAGCTTGGACGAGCTACCCCAGCTGTGGAACGTGCTCGTCGGTGACATGAGCCTGGTGGGACCACGCCCCTATCTGGAACGCGAGATCCCAGAGATGGACCAGAAGGAAGCGATCATTTTGCGCGTAAAGCCGGGAATCACTGGCATTTGGCAAGTGACCGAGCGCAACGCTTCGACGTTCGAACGTCGCCTGCACATGGACGTCGAGTACGTTCGCAGCTGGTCGCCGTGGCTGGACATCTACGTCTTGGCCCGCACGATTCCGGTAGTTCTAGGCGGCACCGGCTCGTGACCCGGCGCCATCGCGGCCGCGGGGCCGCGATGGCGCCGGGGCGCAAGCATTACTTTGCCGTCCCCGATCCGGGCGTGCAAAATCCCCGGCCGAAGGGCACACTCTCCCCGTCCGCGACGTCGTTTTTTCATGACTCAGAGTCCTCCGAAGGGTCCCTCACCCAGCTCTCGCCCACCTGCGGCGAGGAGTAGCGCGGACGGGGACCGTCGCGTCACCGCACTCGCCGCCGGCGGTTCGGTGCTGTTGCTTTCTGCGACGGCAGTCGCCCTGTGGCCGCGCACGTACGGCACCGCCGCCACGTTCGTGCTCGATGGTGGTGCGCAGGTGATCAATCCGGTCGCGCTCGCCGGGCGCATCGAGGCCGCGCTGCTTGAGCGCGATGGGTTAGCGACAGTCGCGATGGAACTGCCGCCCGAGCTGCGCTCGCCGGACCCGATTGGGCGACTGCGCGCTGGCATCCGCGTCCAGTCGCAGGGGGTGCTCGGGTTCACGGTCGAGTTTCGCGGCAGTGACCCGCAGAGCGTGCAGCGGATCGCCAATCGTCTCGCCGAGCGAGCGGTGGCGGTGGTGCCCAGGCTTTCGACCTCGTCCGAGGACGCTGCGCCCGCCCTAGCGCTCGCTGCGCGCACGCGCGCGGTCACCGAGTTTCTAACCGCGCATCCCGAGATGACGCTGGAGCAGACCAGCGGCAAGGCTGGCGGCAGTGGCGGCAGCGCCGGCGCCGCCGCCGACAGCGGGCTCGAGCTATTGCGCACTGAGAAGCGCCAGATCGAACAGCGCCTAGCGACCGGCGCGACCGACAACCCCTACGCGGAGCCCGGCCAAGATCCCTCGATCTTGAACCTGCGCTTGGCTGAGCTCAAAACGACGATTCAGCGCCGGGAGACTGCGCTGAAGCAACCGCATGCGGCGTCGCCGCCGACCGTCGCACCGGAGCTCACCAGCCAATGGCGCGCGCTGCTGGCCGATCTCGCGACAGCGCAAGCCAGCGCGAGCGTCCCCGGCTCGCACCCCACCGTAGTGGCTCACATCACGGCGCGCGCGAGCCTACCGAGCTCACCGCTGACACCCAATCGGCTCGTCCTAAGCATGGTCGCGGCGCTGCTGTCGATGGCGGCCGCGATGATCGCCTACGTGCTGCCGCGCAAAGCCGAACCCACCCGCCGCACGCAGCGCAGCGGCGCGCCCGCGGCAAGCAGCGAGCCGCCGCCGGCGCAGCGCGCCGCCGCCGGCGAGCTGGCCCCCAATCGCAATGAGCCGCCTCCGCCGGCAGTCGGCGAGGCCCCCCCCGCCCAGCAGCGCAGTGAGCCACCGCCAAAGCGGAGCGATCCACATCCGCCTGGGCGGCCTGGCTCGGAGCCACCAGGACCGATCGCGGTCCAGCGAACCGTCGTGTTGGGGCCATCGCCTGCGGCAGCTTCGTCGAACGCCCAGCCACCAACCGTCACCGCGACTCGCCGGCACACCTCACCCGGCGGCATGGCTGCGCCTAGCGAAGCTCCTTCGCCCTTCGCCGATACCTCGCTGGCCCCCCCGACCACGACCCATTCGCCACCCGCCGCGCCTTTATTCGGTTCACGACCGCCGCCCGGCGCAGGGAGCTATTCGGTGTCGTCGTCGCGACCGCCGCCAATCGGACCAGCCGACGGCGTCAAACGCACCTCGGTCGAACGGTTGTCACCACTTCAATCCCAGCGACCGCCTTCGCAACCCACGCCGTCGCGTTCGCCTCCGCCGCTGGCAATGCCCGACCAGCCGCAAATCGTGAGCCGGCCTCCGGCACTCGATCCCGAGGCCGAGACGTGGGCTGCGCGGTTCGAGACGGTGCCGCCGCCCGCTCCGACCCCTGAGGACGCCGAAGCAGCTCCGCGTAAGCGCAGCGGCCGCTGGAAGACCCAAGTCATGGGCTCGATGGTACCGATCGAGGTCAGCGCCGCACGAGAAGAGCGTCCGCCCGTCAGCGAACCGGATAGCTTTCGACCAGAGCCCAACCCGGTTGCGGTGCCGGCGGCTGTGCCGCCACTGCAACCGGCTCAGGGCGCGTCCGGTGTGACGCCGCACGACGTCCCTTTCGGGTGGCGCCCCAACGTGCAACTCGAGATCCCCGAAGCGATTGCGCTACGCGACGCCGTGCTCAAGCAAGCTTCCTCGCGACGCCTGAGCGTCGTCGTCACCGGCGCATCCCGTCAAAACCGGACGCAAATGGCCTGCGCGCTGGCGTTCGCGCTGGCGCAAAGCGGCGCTCGCGTGCTGCTGGTCGAAGCTGACTTCGACCGCCCTGAGCTGCATCAGGCGCTCGCCATCAACGCGCCACCCGGCGCCGGATTTTCACAACAATTGATGGGTCGCCATCACGACCAGCAACCGCGGCCCTGGGCGGTTGTTCGCTGCACCCCCAATCTCAATGCGCTGGTTGAAGGTCGTTTGCGCTCCCCGGGTCTGTTGGCCTCGCATGAATTCGAGCGAGCTCTGCAGGAGCTGCGAGACCAGCACCACGTGTTGATCGTCCACGCACCGTTGGCGGACCGGCGGACCGAGCTGTGGACGCTCGGCGGGATCACCCAAGCCGTCGTCGTCACGAACGACGGGCAACCAACGACGATCCAATTCGGGGACGGCGCGCTCCGCGCGATGCTCGGCTGAGCGCGCCACTCACTCGCCGCGCGACAGCGCTTGCACTGCCACGATCTTCAGAAACTCCGGATCGCGGAGCAAGTAGCGAGCAGCAAGCCGGCGTGGCTCACGACCGAGCCGGAACGCCCACTCCAACCCCGCGCGTGAAACCCACGTCGGTGCGCGCGGCACGGTGCCGGCCGCGAAATCCACGGCGGCGCCAAAGCCCACGAGCACAGCCGGGGCCAACGCCTGCCGATTGCGGTCGCTGAACAGCTCCTGCTTGGGCGCTCCCAGGCAGACGAAGATCAGATCAGCGCGAGCTTGCTGCAGCCGCTCCACGCAGGCGCGCTCCTCGTCAGTCGCGGTCAGGCCCAGGCGCGGCGCCAACGTATCGACGATTTGCAGCGTGGGGACGCGTTCACGCAGGTTTCGGGCGGCAAGCTCGGCGACCCCGGGACCGCCGCCGAGCAACACGACACGCATTTGCTCGCGAGCTGCGCGCTCAATCAACGGCTCGAATAGGTCCGACCCGGAGAGTTTCTCCGGCAGCGGAGTCCCGAGCAAGCGGGCAGCCCACAACACGGGCGTGCCGTCGACGAGCGAGAGTGAAGTACGGGCATAAGCCTCCCGAAACGTCACGTCGTGCTCGGCCTGCACGATGTGATCCACGTTGGGTGTGAAGATGGTCCCGCCGCGGCCTTCGCGAACGAGGCGCACGATCGCATCAATCGCTTCTGGCCTGCTCAACGCGTCCAGCTCCAGCGACCCCACCCGGACCCGTTTGCTTGAATGGCTCACGCGAAGCTGAGTCGACCAACCCAGCTCGTCTTGCCCCATTTGACTGCAGCCTTGGCGATCTCCGCCATGGTGTCGTCGGGAGCAGACGCGGCCGTTACCTCAACGCGCGGTATCGTTCTGAACTGACCGACGCGCTGGTCGTCCAAGATGCGGACCACGTCGTACATCCCTCGCTCGATGCGAACGATGCGGTACGTGACACCGGCAACCTGAACCATACCTTTGACGTGCATTGCTTTGCGCTCTCCTGTTTGAGTGTGCAGTGCGCCAGGCCCGTACATACTGCGCCGGGCGGGGGCTGTGAAGGACAAATCCGCTGATTGTAGTTAAGCCTAAGATACGGCCTTACAGGTTCTGTCCTAGGTTGGCCTTAGCCTAGTAGGCTCGGCTTTCGGCTCCGTTTCGCCAAAGCGTCAGATTACCGCAGTTTATCGAATCACGATGCGAGAGAGCTGTGACGCCGGCATGCAGGCGCTGGAACTTTTTCAGCGACTCGTTCCGTTCTTTCTAGCGGGGGCTGACCCCCACATGAGTGAGTCGCGGCTCGTGTCCGACGCGCCTTGCCCCGGAGGTGGAGCTGTGTCGTCCGTCGCGGTATGCCTGTAGAGGCGCGCTCCACAGGGGGCTCGCGTAAAGCATGAGCACAGCGACTGAAGTCAAACTGGAAAAGCTTGTCGAGCTGTTCCGCGGCGCCGGCTCGGCGTTGGTCTGTTACTCGGGTGGTATCGACAGCGCGGCGGTGCTGGCGGCTGCGCATCGGGCGCTCGGCGCGGCGGCTGTCGGCATGACCGCGGTCAGCCCCAGCCTACCCGCGAGCGAGCGCGAGGACGCCGTCCGCATCGCGCGCGAGATCGGCGCCGAGCATCGCTTGGTCGAGAGCGATGAGCTCAGCCGCGCGGGCTACGTCGCGAACGGCCCTGACCGCTGTTTCCACTGCAAGAGCGAGCTGTACGAGATCGCGGAGCGAAAGCGCACTGAGTGGGAGCTCGGTTGCGTGTTCAACGGCACCAATCTGGATGACCTGGGCGACTACCGCCCGGGCCTCGAAGCCGCCAAGCTCGCCGGTGTACGCAGCCCGTTCGTCGAGCTGGGGTTCACCAAAGCGGACGTGCGTGAGGTCGCCCGGGCGCTTGGCCTACGCGCTTGGGACAAGCCAGCGGCGGCCTGCCTTTCGAGCCGAATTCCCTACGGCACGAGCGTGACGCCCGAGCGACTCAGCCAAGTGGGCGGGCTCGAAGCCGAGCTCAAGACGCTGGGATTTCGTCGCAGCCGCGTGCGCTACCACGACAAGATCGCGCGCATCGAGCTCGACCTCGAAGATCTCCCGCGCCTGCTCGAGCCTCAAATGCGCGAAGCCGTGGTCCTGGCTGGCAAGGCTCACGGCTTTCTGTACATCACGCTCGATTTGGCGGGTTACCGAACCGGCTCGCACAACGAAGTGCTCACCGGTCGGTCCCTCCGCATCGTCTGAGCACGAGAGAATCAACAGGAAGGCGAGAAGACGGGAAGTTGAGAGGAAGGTTTCTTTGGGTTTCGAATCCCAGAAAATCCTTCCCGCCTTCCCGCCTTCCTGTTGTCTCGCTCTCGCGGTTTAGCGGCGGTCGCGGCGCGGGCCGCCGCGGTCGCCACCACGGCCACCACCGCGGTCGCGGTCACCGCCACGGCCACCAGCGCCACGCGGCGGGCCGCCACCTTGCTCGCGAGCGCGGGCGATGCGCTCTTTGGCCGCTTCGCCTTCCGGACCCTCGGGGAACGGAAGCAGCTCGCGACGCGTCAAGCGAACCTTGCCGTCACGCTCGACGCTAATCACCTTGACCTCGATCTCGTCACCCTCTTTGAGGATGTCGGCGGGGTTCTCGATGCGCTCGTGAGCGATCTCGGACACGTGCAACAAGGCTTCGTTGTTCGGCAGAATTTCGACGAACGCGCCGAAGTCGACCAAGCGCTTGATCGTGCCCTTGTAGATGCGACCGACTTCAGGCTCGGCCGTGAGGCCTTCGATGATTTGGATCGCGCGTTTGACAGCTTCCGAATCGGCGCTGGCGACTGCGACGGTGCCGTCGTCGTTCACGTCCACGCTACAACCCGTCTGATCGATGATGCCTTTGATCGTCTTGCCGCCGGGGCCAATGATGATGCGGATCTGATCCGGCTTGACCTTGACGGTCGTGATGCGCGGCGCCCAGCGATTAATTTCGACGCGATTCGTGGTCAAGGTTTCGGCCATTTTACCGAGGATGTGAATGCGTCCAGCGCGCGCCTGCTCGAGCGCTTGCTCCAGCACGCGGCGCTCGAGGCCCTCGATCTTGATGTCCATCTGGATCGCGGTGATGCCCTTATCGGTACCGCACACCTTGAAGTCCATGTCGCCGAGGTGATCCTCGTCGCCGAGGATGTCGCTCAGGATCGCGACCTTGCCGTTCTCAGTGATCAAGCCCATCGCGATGCCGGCGACCGGCTTTTTAATCGGCACGCCCGCGTCCATCATGCTCAGGCTGGCGCCGCAGACGGTCGCCATCGAGCTCGAGCCGTTCGACTCGAGAATCTCGCCCACGATGCGGATCGTGTACGGGAATTCCTCGTGCGAGGGCAAAAGCCGCGTCACCGCGCGCTCAGCCAAGGCGCCGTGACCGACCTCGCGACGGCCGGGACCACGCATCGGCTTGGTCTCGCCCGTGCTGAAGGGCGGGAAGTTGTAGTGCAGGATGAAGCGCTTCCAGCTCTCGCCGGTTAGCGCGTCGATCTTCTGCTCGTCGCTGGCCGTGCCGAGCGTGGCCGTGACGATGGCTTGAGTCTCACCGCGCTGGAACAGCGCCGAGCCGTGGACGCGCGGGAGCAAGCCCACTTCGCACGAAATCGGACGGATCGTTGTGGTGTCACGACCGTCGATGCGCTTGCCGGTGTTGAGCACCATCTCGCGCACGACGAAAGCCTTGCGGTTCTCGATCTCTTCTTTGACCAGCTTCTCGACGGCCTTGTAGCCGTCGTCTCCGAGCTGCGCCGTGACGGCCGCCACGACCTCTTTCTTGATCGCGGCGTATTGGTCGTAGCGCGCCTTCTTCTCTTTGATGACGCAAGCGACCTTGAGCTTTTCGTCGGCCAGCCCGGCGATCTTGCTGGCCAGCCCGGCGTCGATCTTCGGCACCGAGAACTCGCGCTTCGGCTTGCCGACCGCTGCGCGAATCTTCTCGATCAAGCCAATGACCTTCTGGGCCTCGTTGAACGCGAAGTAGAGCGCGTCGATGATCTCGGTCTCGCTCGCCTCTTCGGCGCCGCCTTCGACCATCACGATCGCGTCTTTGGTGCAGGCGACGATCAGATCGATGTCAGCCTTGGCGCTCTGCTCGAACGTGGGCAGCGCGATCAGCTCGCCTTCGACGCGCGCGACGCGCATGCCGGCGATCGGACCACTCCACGGGATGTCGGAGATGTGCAGGGCCGCGCTGGCCGTCGACATTGCCAAGACGTCGGTCGGGTTCTCTTTGTCAGCCGACATCACGGTCGCGATGACCTGCGTGTCCTTCTTGAACCCATCGGGAAATAGCGGCCGAAGCGGGCGATCCATCAAGCGCGACGAGAGAACCTCGTAGTCGCGCAAGCGGCCTTCACGCTTGAAGAAACCGCCCGGGATCTTGCCGGCGGCGTAGGTCTTCTCCACGTACTCACAAGTGAGCGGGAAGAAGTCGAGGCCCGGCCGCTCTTCGGTCGAGACGGCGGTTACCAGCACCACGCTCTCGCCATACGTGGCGAGGACGGCGCCGTGCGCCAGCTTGGCGAGACGACCAGTTTCAAAAGTGAGCGGACGCCCACCAACCATCACGGATTCACGTACGAACATGTTGCTCCCTCCAGACGGGATAGCCGCTGACGTGCGGCAAAACGCCGGGAGCGGGCACCTCCTTCAGCCTCGATTCCTGGAGCGCTGACAAAAAAGCAGCGCTCCACGAAGCGAAGATGAAAGCGGACAGGCCCGCGCCCGGAATGACTAGCGAAGCGCGAAAACCTACTTGCGTAGGCTGAGAGCGCTCACGACTTTGCGGTAACGCTCGACGTTGGAGCGCTTCAAATAATCGAGGAGGCGGCGACGTTGACCAACGAGCTTCAACAAGCCGCGACGCGAATGATGATCCTTCTTATGGGTCTTGAAGTGCTCGGTCAGATACTCGATACGCTGGCTGAGCAGCGCGATCTGCACTTCGGGCGAACCCGTGTCGGTCTCATGCGTGCGGAACTTGGTGATCGTGGACGTCTTGGCCTCGGGCGCGAGGGGCATTTGCTTCCTTTCCTATTCCTTTTAGAGCGCGCGAGTATACGCACGGTTTCTGACCGGTCAACCGTGGGGGTGCTCCTCAGGTACAGCGCACCCGTTCAGGGGCGGCCGTTGTCTCGTGGGTCGGTGGGTTCCGGTCTCGTGGGTCGGCGGGCCCCTACCCCCCTTCGGCCCAATTTGTCGGGCTATTCTATGGTTTGTAGCGGACAGGGTAGCCCGGGTCCTCGGGCAGTTTTCCGTCGACACGAATCGCCCTGACCTCGTTCGAAAGTTGGGCGGGGCGGATGTAACCGATGGCTCCGGGCAGCTTTTCGACGACGCGGCGCAGCGTGGCCAAGCTTTCGACGGTCCTGGGCGGCCCACTCCCACCGCGGATCTTGCGGTCGATCCAGAACCGCCCGACCGCCTCGGCGTCCATGCCGAGCACGACTTGGTCGAAGCCGACGCGGTCCACGGTCTTGGGCGGGTGATTCAGCGCGATCAACCGATTGCCGTCCGGGTCGGTCAGTCGCTCGCTCTCGAAGACACGCCGCAGGTCGTCGACCGAGATGTTGGTGAGCTTGCTACCGGGGGCGACGATGATCGCCAGCGCGACGTCGTTCCCTGCCCTGACCGGACGCGGCGCGAGCGTGGCCAGGGCCACCGCAATGGTTGCGGCGAGGGCGAGCAGAGGAAAGGCGCGGCGTCGCATCTCAGAATGCCCAAGCGGCCTGCGAACCGAAGTACGGCATGTCGTCTTTTCCTAACCCGGTGCTGCCAACTCCATTGAACTTTGCTATCGCAAGCTCGGCTTTGAGAACGACGTTTGGCGTCGGGCGCAGATTCAATCCGGCCGACCATGCCCACACAGGTGGCGCCTGATCGTTATCTGCGTAGCTGGAGTGCTCGCCCATCACGTACGGCATCAAGTTGAGCCACGATGTGCGGTAGCCGAGCAGTAGGTAGCCGCCGACGCGCCGGTAGTCGGCGGAAAAGGTTGGTGCCGGATCGAAGCCCGCGGTGCGCGGCCGATGGCGCGGATCGTAGTGCGTCTCGTTCGTCATCACCTCGCCTTGAACGTGCAGGCCCTTCCAGAGGAAGCGCACGTCGGCTCCCAGGCTGAGCTCGTCAAAGGCGGAGTCGATCGTGCGGTAAATCGCCGCGACCGGCTGAGCCCCGGTGTTGTCCACTCGGTAGCGCTTGGTCGAGGCGGTGTAGCGACCGCGATAAGCGGCGGCGCCGACCGTCAGGTTGCCGAAAGCCGACGACTCAACATACACGCGACCGCCAACGGCCTTGTTGTTGTCCAGATCGCGGATCACGTCGTACGGACCGCGACCGTTCGACAGCGTGGCGGCGTAGCCGATCGCCGTTGAACCAACGAAATATTTACCGAGTGCGACCAGGCCGGTCTGGTGCTCGGGAAAAAAAGCATCGCCAATCGGAAAGGGTTTATGAACGGCGATGATCGTCGGCGATCCGTGGTCGTCGTTCCAGTAGCCGTACGGCGTGAGCCATTCGCCGCCACGGATGCTCAAGAAATCGAACGGTTGGTACTCGAGCCAGGCGCGCTGGATCTCGACGCCGCCCCACGAGAAAGTGCGCTGCAGCTCGGCGTAGTCGACCGTCGTGGTCTTGGTCACCGGGAAGGTGCCGTCGGACGCCTGCTGGCGTTCGTTGCCGAGCGGCGAATAGGTGAAGCGGACCTCGGCCAAGCTGCGCCAGTTTTCGCCGAGCGTGGACGACAGGTAGAGGTTGAGGTGCCCGACGTAGAAGCTCGGATAAGCGGCGACGTATTGCCGCAAGATGCTGTCTTTTTTTCCGAGCATGTGCAGGTAGCTGAAGTCGGCAAAGCCGTAGAGTTCGAGCTTTGGGCCCTCGTCAGCGACCAGCATGTTGGTCGTTCCGGCAGTGGTGAAGTCGTCGCTGCTTTCGGACGGCCCGCCACCTGCCGCACCCAGCGGAATGGCGGGGGCGTCAGCGAGGAGCGCGTTCGCCGGCGCAGGTAGGGGTGGGCTCGTCGGAGCGGCAGGCGCAACCGGTAAGCCAGCGCTCGGCACAGGCGGGACGGCTTCGGCGGCGGGCTGAGCTTGCGCCAACGCCTGGCCCTGCAGGAGCAACACACCGCCGAGCACCGCCAGCCCAAGGAAGCGGCACCTCATTTCACCTCGGTTCCCATCGTCGAGGAGCACGAATCGTTCGGCACGCAAATCGGGTGAAAGATCACGAAATCACAGCACACTTCATCTTCGAAACACACGTCGGTCTTGCCGGCCGAGCAAGGCACCAAGCACTGATTGGTCTGGAGC
>JBBSAB010000047.1:0-57258 GCA_038252755.1 Polyangiales bacterium
CGACACCGTCGTCAGCAGCCGCTGACCTTGTCGCAAGTGCGACAGCGTCATGCCATCCGAGACCGCCCGCAGAATCATTGAGAAATGTGTGTCGCACTTGCGACACGCCAAGCGCGTGCCGAGAGCCTTCGCCTTGAAAGGGGCGCGGTTCGCAACCGGCGTTCATCCATTGCAGAAATCATGTCGCAGTTGCGACACGGAAACGCGCCGCGCAAACCCTATCCAGCTCAACAAAACCCAGAGTCGCCGAGCCCGCCCGCTCAGCCTGGCTTCTGGCGAGGCTTTCGCGAGGACCAAGCGACCTTTCCGGTCGCCTCTCGTTGAACGTACGTGGGTGCGTGAGCACCGGACCGGAGCGAAAACGAAGCCAGAAGCCAGGATCAGTGGGCGTGGCCGCCAGCTGAAATGAGACCAATGATGAGCCGCCTTCCTGTTGATTCCGCCCACGACCAACGCGGCCCCACGACGCAACGGCAGTTTCTGCAAGAACGCTGCATTGCGGCAGCCCCAAGGATGCGACGAATGCTCGGGCCAGACTCACGCCCCTACCTGGCGCGCGGGCGCTTGCGCTAGGCTGCGGGGTCATGAGCTCAAGCGATGAGGGCCTGAAGGCGAGCCAGACGCGGCTGTGGAAGTTGATCGAAGAGCGTTGCCGGCCGGGGGCTGACACGGTGGCGATCGACAAGCGGATTTGGGATCTGTTCGGTGAAGACTGGGCGATCATGTTTACCGATCTGTCCGGCTTCTCGCGGCGCGTGACCGAGTTCGGCATCGTTCATTTTCTGCAGGTCATCTACGAGCAGCGCAAATTGCTGCTGCCGATCGTCGAGTCGTACGACGGCCTGTTGCTGAAGGAAGAAGGCGACAGCTTCATGATCATGTTCCGCACCACGGACAGGGCCGTGGCGTGTGGCGTCGCGATGCAACAAGCTTGCAGCAACGTGAACGAGCGCCGCAAACCCGAGGAGCAGATCTTGCTCTGCCTCGGTATCGGCTACGGTCGCATCCTGCGCATCGGTGACAGCGACGTCTGGGGTCGCGAGGTCAACGGTGCGAGCAAGCTCGGCGAAGACACCGCCAAGCCTTACGAGATTCTGCTGACGACCGCCGCGCGCGACGCTCTGGGCGAAAAACCGGGCTACAGCTACGAAGACATCGGCCCCGGCTCGTTCGGCGGGGACCCGAACTACCGCTTAAAGTACAAGTAAGCCCGAGCCTTTGGGGGCTACTCTCGGCGGCGCATTTTGGCTACGGTCGCGGTTTGAATTCTCCAGGGCAACGCTTCAAGGCTGGGCGACTGTGGCGCATCGTTTGCGTTCTCGCCGCGTTGGGGCTTGGCAGTCTGATCATCGCCGGCAAGTTGGCGGCCCCGACGGCGGTCGCGTACGCCAGCCCGTTGGTTGCAGCGGCGGTTGATTCGGCGCGCGCCGCTACGGCACCACCGGCGTTGGCGAGCGCGGCAACGCCGGCCCCGAGCGCGGTACCCGACCCGAGCGCGCCCGCAGTCGCGGCCAAGGACGGCGAAGAAACCACCAACTCGACGCTCGGCGACACCGTCATCCAAACCGAGAGCGATCTACCGAAAGGGCTGAGCCCGGAGCAGCTCGACGCGCTCGGCGGCGGCAAGGTGCCAATCCATCGCGAGGGCCGCTACCGTTCGCCGCTTGCCAATCCGTCGCTCGGCGGCCCCGCCACGGTCCGCGTCGGCTTCGTGATTTCCGAGATCCGCAACTACCAGATCCAAGACGGCAGCTTCTCGGCAGATTTTTTCATGTCGTTCACGGCCGACAAGCCCGTGCCCAAGCTGCATCCAGTCTTCACCAACGGCCACGACACCAACTGCATCAGCGTGGTCGATGTCGAGACGTTCCGCTTCTACCGCTGCACCGGCACCTTCACCAGCCCGGTAGATTTGCTCGACTACCCGTTCGACACGCAGAACCTCGACATCAGCGTGGAGGACGCCGTGTACGGCGTCGACACGATCGTGTTCGTGGCCGATCCGCGACGCACGTCGCTCGACGCCAACTTCAGGATCTCCGGCTACAGCGTGGCCGTGGTCGGCGCCAACACGTTCAAGCACCAGTATCCGTCGCGCTTCGACCGCGATGACCTGTATGTGTCGCGTTACAAGTTCACGCTCGCGCTCGATCGCTTCGCCCAGTCGGCGGCGTTCAGCGTGTTCGTCCCGGCCATCATCATCGTGCTGATTTCCTTGATTGGGCTGTGGGTATCGCCCGAACACCTCGAGGTCCGCAGCAACGCCGGCGCGCCGATGCTGGCGGCGGCCGTGTTGTTTCACTATTCACTCGTGCAATCTTTGCCGGCGACTGGCTACCTGACGCACGCCGACAAGTTGATGCTCGGGGTGTACGTGTCACTATTCATGAACATGGCCACCACCTGGGTGTTCATGATCGTCGACGAAGAGCGGATTCCATTTTGGTTTCGCTTTTTCCGCGCTTGGACGCCGCCGGCCACCGTGTTGGTCATGCTGGCGGCCATCCTGGCTTGATTCACGCTGGAATGTGACGCTCTGAGAACGTTCGAGGAACCCATGCGCAAGGTCGTCATCGTCGGAATCATCTGCTTGATCGTGGGCACTTTGCTGGGCTGGTGCTCCGGGCGGTTCATGCTCGAGCGCTACTGGACCCAGCCGCTGGTGCTCAAGCGCCTCGCGGCAACCGACGTTGAGCCATCCACGGGCCAGGGCGCAGATCCGGCGCCGAAGGTCGGCACGGTCGTGCTGCGTCCGACGCCGCTCGCGCGCGCGCGCATGGTCTTGGGCGAGATCACCCGCCAGGATCCGCTGCAGATGACGCTCGGCGACGTCGGCACCAGCAGCACCGAAAGCCGACTCAACCTGGATCTCACCAACCGCGGCAAATGCGCGATCAGCGCGTTTTCGGGTGTGGCCTACGGCTTCGACGCGTACGGCCACCCGAGCCGGCTGAACAAGGGCGGCGAGCACTACGTCGCCTTCAGCGAGAACAACGTGACTGATCTGGCGCCGTCAGCGACGCATTCGTTGTCGATGAAGCTGCACAATATCGAGAATGCTTCGCTGGTGTTGGCGCAGGTCGATCAAGTGACGTGCACCGACGGCACGCGCTGGGCGCGCAACTAGCCACACTGACGCGCTCGATCGCGGATGCATCGCCGTGTGTCACGCCAAGATCGCGTCAATCGGACCGGTACAGAACTCGGGATCACCGAAAGTCGTAAAATTCGGTACGCCCATGGCCTGCCCGAGGCTCACGAAAAGGTTGTTGTGAGTTTGGCCATCCAGGTTGAAATGCTCGCCTTTCTTGAGCGCACCACCCATGCCGCCCAAGAGCACGTAAGGCATATTCGTGTACTTGTGGTCCGGCCCTTCGGAGATCTCGCTCACCCAAAGGATTGCCGTGTTGTCGAGGGCAGTTTGGCCGTTACCGTCGTCGATCGCCGAAAGCTTGGTCGCCAGGTACGCCAGCTGTTCTGCGAACCAGGTATTGATGCGCGTCAGCTTGTCGAGCGCCGAGAGCTGCGCCGCCGTCGGGCTGTTCACGGACGACGGACAGGCCGCGTGGGAAATACCGTGGTGGTACTTCTCGGGCGAATCAGCCCAATTGGCCTTAACCCACGGCTCGAACACGGTGCCGGCTTGCGCCGTCCCCCACTGCAGGGTGGCTACACGGGTTAGGTCGCACGCGAAGGCCGCACCAATTAGGTCCATCTGCGCTTTGCCGATCGCGGGGAAGTCGTCGTTGCGTTCGATGCGCGCTTGGTCAATCGTAGGAGTCGGCGGCTTGGCGCAGAACGAGCCCACGGCCAGCCGCCCCTCCAAGTCACGAATCAGACTAGCGTGCTGATCGAGCCGAGCTTGATCCTGAGCGCCCAACCGACCGGAAATCGCTTTGAAGTCACCGGCGACGAAGTCGAGCACGCTCTTCCGCTGGCGGATCGTACGCTCGAGCTCGGCCCCAACCTGCTCCGAGCTCGGCACATTGCTGAACAAGCGCGCAAACACGTTGACCGGGTTGTCGTCAGAGACGACAGCGTGATCGGCGCCGCCGCCTTCAGCGTAGCTGATGTAAGAGTAGAAATTTCGATACTCGCGCTGGGTTTGGACGCCGAGCTCGATCGACGGCAGCTTGCCGGGAACCTTCAAGCTTTGGGCGATCTGCTGGTCGATGCTGATGCCGGCGCCCCACCCGACGTCGCCGAACTTGGTCGCTTGGACATCCGTGAACGGACGCCCGGTGAGTAGGCTCGTCATGCCAACCGCGTGGCCATTGCCGCTGCGCTTCTGAGCAGACGCCATCGCCACCCCCGAGAGCACGCTCAGATGAGGCCGCAACAGCGGCGTCGCCAGCGGCGCCAAGATCGGGCTAGCCGTGAAATCTAGCCCAAACGAGGTCGGCTTCCAGTTCTTCATCACGGTGCCGTTGCTCGTGTACATGATGATCAGGCGCTTGGGCCGCGGCGTCTCAGCAGCGTGGGCTCGCTCGGCCATTGCCTCCAGAAACGGCAGCCCGATAGCCACGCCACCGGCGCCTCGGAGCAGGGTACGACGATTGAGCTGTGAATTGCGGATCATGGCTGTACTCCGGGGGCGGTCGCAGTGCGGTACATGAACGCGGGCGTTTGAGTGAGGGCCAGCAGCAGTTGCTTGACGTTGCCGCCGCTCGACTCGAACGCCCGCGAGAGCTGCTGCGTTGAGCATGCGTCCGCTTCGGCCTGATCGCGGCCGTAGGCGTAGCGAAACCAGTTGACGACAACGCACGCGCGAACTTGTTCGCTCTGCGTCAAGAGCTTCAGCAGGTCCAGGTGATCAGCGAACGGGCCATCAGCGTCTGTCCCGGTCAGGTCGCCTGAGGCGTCCAACGCAAGACCGTGGTCGTTCGCCCGAAAGCGCCCCAGCTCGTCGAAGTGCTCGAACGCGAAACCTGGGGGATTAAGCAGAGTGTGGCAAGTGTTGCACGGGCTACCGCCAGTCTTTTGGGTCAGTTGCTGGCGTGCCGTGGCCTGGGGGTCGAGCGGCGGCAACGTTGCGTCCACATTATTGGGCGGTGGCGGCAACGGTGCGCAGAGCAGCTTTTCGCGGATGAACTTGCCGCGCAGCACCGGCGACGGTTGCCCGGGATGAGCCAGCCGCGCCAT
Organism: Polyangiales bacterium; assembly: GCA_038252755.1. Lineage (GTDB taxonomy): Bacteria > Myxococcota_A > Polyangia > Polyangiales > Polyangiaceae > PMG-095. The sequence goes on from JBBSAB010000047.1 coordinate 5,143, forward strand.
CAGCCCCGCCTGGGTCATCAATCCTGAATAGCGTTGCGGGTCGAGCGCGACTTTGACGAAGCGCTCGTCGGTTGGACCCTGCATCCCGTAGAAGGTCGCTAGATCCCGGTTCATGTAGCTGTAGGGCGCGGTCAACAGCGTGCTCAGAGTGCCATCGCCGGCGCGGATCACCTGATCGACGAAGGTTTCTGTTTCCTGGGCGAGTAGCTGGGCAGTTGCGGCGGAGTAAGAGGCGTCCTTCCGCTGCAGGTCCGTCAAGTCATTCAAGCCCGCCCACTGCCGGTAGAAGTTCTTGACGACTCGCGCTCCGCGGTCGGAAGTGAGCAGGCGCGCGGCCTGCGCCAGTACCTGTTCGGAGGTGGCCAACAGGTTCTGCTCCGCGGCGCCCAGCAGCTCGTCGTCGGGCATCGACCCGGTAAGCAAGTAGGACAGCCGACTGGCAAGCTCCCATGAGCTCAGCCGCACCGCTCCGGTCGTTCCCGGCGCTGGCATACCGAACTCGAGGCGATACAAGAATTTGGGGGATTGCAGCGCAGCGCTCACCAAGACCGAGATGGCTTGTTCGAAGCCGGAGTCGAGCTTTGCCTGGCGATAGAAATCGTGTATCCGCGAGCGCTCTGGCGGAGAGAGCGCTCGTCGATACGCACGTCTGAAGAACGCGTCGATGAACTGATTCGCGCAGACGTCTTCACCTTGTGCTGAGCTATCGCACCCGAGAAGCTTCGGCATTTGCGCCGTCGCTTGCTTGGCCAGTACCCCGGCCGCCTCCTCGAATTGCTCGACCACGACCGGGCTCAGGACCGCACCTGCCGCGTTGTTGTCGAAGCCAAACTGGTCGGCTTCGGCGACGAATCGCTGAGCCGGGTGCGATTCGTCACCCAGTAGATCGGCGACGGTGTTGTCGTACTCCCAGCGAGTCAGGCGCCGCAGTGGCGCGGCAGGCGCGCTCGTCACTTCGCAGCCGTCCGGCCCTACCGCAACGCCTCCGATGCCGGAAACGGCGCCCGAGCTCGAAGCGCCCGCGGCGTTCCCGAGCGGCGCGGTCCCCGACGCGTCGGCGCCGCCTGCGCCGTCGATAAAGCCGGTGCAACCCAGCGCGAGGAGCGCAGCCAGTATCCACGCGCCGTGGCGTCGGTGCCGCGGTAGCGAAAGAGGCTTTCCAAAGGCGAAGTCCGACGTGCTGGGAGCGGCCATCGAAAGTCCATCGTGGCGTCGCGGCGATCGGGACGGAGGAAAGTGCGATCGGTGCCGCAATAGCCAGGCCCCGCCTCCAGCGCCACAAGTTTCCCATCGGAGCGGAGCGCGACGCGGCGCTCGGCCATGAGCGACCGCAGCTACGGCTCGAGCTTGCAGCCTGAGCAAGGCTCGGCAAACCACGCGCCTACACCGGGCCCGAAGCTGCTACCGCGGACGAGTACGCTGCCGCCGGCTTGGGCCATCACGACCGAGACGTTGTCCGCCGGCTCAACATCGGGAGCGACCAAGAATTGACAGCCATCGAACAGCAAGCGGTGCACACCGGGCGCCGCTTGCTGCTCAGGCTCCGAGGCAAAGTTCACCTCAGCGAATACCAGCGAGCGGTCCGCTTCTTCGGTCGCGTTGAGTTCGTCTGCGCGTTCGGACAACACGATGACCGAGTCTCGAATCTCGACATCATGCGGTAAGTGAAAGTAGTTCCGCTTGAGCGACGGAATGCCAGTCATCAGCACAGAGTCGGAGATCCGCACCGTAGAGTCCGGCGCTACTAGACGGAATGGGGCCTGGTTCATGATCAGGCGCCGCGCGGTGAATCGTGAGCCGCCAGACAGGACGATCTCGAGATCACCCGAATCGAGGATGACGTCGTCGAGCTCGACGTCAATCAGGCTCGAGCCGGCGTAGCCGGTTTCCGCTGCGCCAAACCAGATGCCGGTGGTGCCTTCGCTAGCGCTTCCGCGAAGCCCCGTTGCAACGACCCGGATGTTGCCGCCATGGACGCTCAACAGCTCGCGCCAAAGATCGTCGCCGTGGATGTCGCAAACATTGGCGTCCACGTCGTCGCGGAGCGCGATGCCGTCGCCAGTGGCGGAGTTCAAGGTTAAACCCTGAAGGGTGATGCGAGCACGGCCTGGTGAGAGCGTATCGCCCGCGACCTGAATCAAATTGGCGTCTTGCAGCTCATCTTTGCTAAATTTACCCTGCTCGCTGCGACGGCCGTCAACGCTGAAGCCCTCGAGAAGGGTCGGCGCCGAATCGCTGGGGGAAGCGTGGCTGACGCGAAACATGACGGCGTCCGGACCGGCCAGAGCGGGACGATGAAACACGGCACCGCGACCCGAGAGCGTCGTACCGGCGGGGACGTCGACTCCCAACAGCTCATAATCACCCGGCGCCACGACCACGACGCCGCGACCGCCGCCAGTCGCGGCCGCCGAAAGCGCCGCCTGCAGGGCCAGGCCAGAGTCCTCGCTCACACCGGGGGCTAGCGCAAAGTCCGCAGCATCGATCAGCTGAGTGCGGTCGTCGTCTTCGATGATGATCGATACGCTGTTCGCGCCATCCAAAACGGCACCCTCTGGCTGCCCGAGCTCGACCACCAGCGACTCGTCGGTCTCCGCCAGCTCGTCATCCGTGACTAATACCGAAACCGCCGCGGCGACCTCGCCCGTGGCAAAGGTCAACGTGCCCGCGCTCGCTTCGAAGTCGCGTTCCGGGCACGACGACTGGGCCTCAACGCCGCGTAGCTCGTAGGCCACCGTAACCGGCGCAGGCGGTGGCGCGCTCAACTGCAGCCGCAGTTGTGCAACTCCGTCGTTCTCCCGAACCCTGAGCACTTGCGCTTCAAAGTCCAAGCGAATCGGGCGAAACACTACATCCTCACGCGGACCGCAGCCCAAGAGGAGGGTCGTCCCAGATGCCACCAGCGCCGCAAAAACGGCGGCAGGAACCGCAATCGGCGGGCGTCGCCTCCCGCTCGGACACAATCGATGCGGCATGCTTTCAGCGCCCGCTCAGCTCCCGTAGCCGCGCGAGATAGGCGCCCGATTCCAGGCTGCCAGGATAGCGGGCGGCGTATTGCTCGATGGCGCGCCGCTCTTCCTCGCCGCGCCCGAGCGCCCGCAGCGCACGGATCCTGCCCGAGAGGGCTTCCTGGCCGAGCGGGCCGGGCCCGCGCAAGTAGGCGTCGAAATACTTGAGTGCTTGGCTCGGATTCTTGCGTTGTTCGAGCTCGAGCTTGCCCATGACTGGCAGCACGGTGCGCGCTTCGGTGCTGGCCGGAAATACGCGCTGCAACTCGGCATAGCCTGCCAGCGCCTCAGCGACACTGCCTGCCTTGAGTTGCTTGCGCGCGAGCTCGAGCAGCCGCTCTGGTGAGGCGTGCTCGAGCGCCGCGGAAGACGGCGTGGCCTTGGCTCGCGCACCGACAGTGGTCCGCGGCTGATCGACAGCGCCCACCTCGAGTCGCGTCGGCTCGCCCGGTTCGATCACTACCTCGTAGTCGAACTCCACACCTAGCGCGCTCCTGGCTCGGATGTGGCGCTTGCCCGTTGGTACAAAAGTCTCGAGCGGCAAGGAGAAGCGCTGCGCATCGTCGATCCAGGCCTCGAAGCCCGACTCACTGGCATGCACAACCAGAATGCCCACCTCGCCACCTCGCCATAGCGCTCGCGGCGCAAGCAGCGCCAACAGTTGAGCCTCCTCTGCTCGCCCGATGCTCGCCAGCGTGGACGCGCCAACCGCAAAGCGTGAGTGGGCGGGCACTAGGTCCGACTTGGCACCTGCCACGACTTCGACAATGCCTTCAAGCACCAAGACCTCGGCGGCGGGCCCGCGCAGGTCCATGCCGAAAGTGGTGCCCTTGGCCGTAGCCGTCAAGCCCGCGCCAGAGAACGCGAACGTGTGCCCGCTCGCTCGATGGCTGAGCGTCGCCATGCAGAGCCCGGCCTCGACCTCCACCACGAGCCGATCGCGGCGCAGGCTGCCGAGCTTGGCGCGACTGTGCGGCCCCAAGCAGACATCAATGCCCGGGTCGACCGTGAAGCAAGCCTGCCCGGCGCTCGTTTCGAAGACAGCGCCTTCGGAAAACCGCTGACCGCCAACCGTCAAGCCTGCGCCACCTGCGGCAGCTCCGCTCTTGAACACGAGCTCGGCGCGCGCGGGCGTCTGATCGGTCACGGTGTGTGCCGCCGCGGCGGCCGAGCTTGCGGGCGGCGCGCCGGCGCGCGGAGCGAGCCAGAAAGCGCCCGCGCCGGCTGCAAACGCGGCGGCCGCGGCGGCGGCGGCCAGCCAGCGCACGCTCGGAGCTCGAGGTCCAGATCGGGTCAGGACCGCAGCGCCCGCGCCAGGCGCGATCAAACGCAGCGCGCGCTGCGAAGGGCGGGCGGCTCGTTCGAGCACACGCGCGACCAGCTCTCGCTCCTGGCCGCCGAACGTGGCGGCGCCCAGCAGCCCTCGCAACTCCCGCACCACGGCCTGCTCGCCGGCACTAAGCGCGTCGCCCGCCGCTAGCTCAAGTCGGCTCCGCTCCTCCTCATCGGAGAGCGGGTCGCCGACGAACCAGCGCAAGGCCAACTCATCGCCGCGGCGGTCAGATCTCATCGCTCACCTCCGCGCTCGAGTCTCTTTGAGTCGCGCTCCAAGAGGCGTCGCAACTGCTTACGCGCAGCGGTCAGTCGATCTTTCACCGTGCCGACCGGCGCCCCCGTCAATCCAGCGATCTCGTCTTGGCTGTAACCGAGCGCGTGCCGCAGCACGACGACCTCCCGGCGTTCAGGCGACAGCTTCGCGAACAGCGCCGCCAATCCGACGCCGTCTTGAGCCGCAGACACGTGACCCTCACCGCCCCAGGGTTGCGCCCCAGGAGTGAGCCAGCGAAAGAGCAGCGATTCACGGAAGCGCTCGCGGCGGCGCGACTCGAGCACGACTCGAGCCGCGATGCGATCCGACCAGGCGACGAGGTTGGCGGGAGCGCCAAAACTCCCTGCCGAGCGCAAGATTTCGAGCAGCGCGAGCTGCGCGGCGTCATCCGCATCTGCAGGCGATCGCGTCAGCAACAGCGCCAGCCGATGGACCCGCGGAGCGATCCGTTCGAGCAACCTCGTTTGCGCGCTCCGCTCGCCAGCCGCCACAGCGGCCATCAGGCGGAGGTCCTCGTCCTCATCGATTGCAAGGGTCAGGGGCACCAACTGTATGGACCATGGGCCCGGCAGGCGATTTCGAACGGAAAAAAGTTCGCGGAGGTCACGAAACTGGAAGGATTTTGGGCACGGCACGCGAACGGGCACGTTTAAGGGGATCCGGCGTTCAGGGACGCGAACTACGGCGCTCGGAGCTGTAGCGCGAGCCCCCCCAACGCAACCAGCGCGAAAGGTTCCACCAAGACCGGATCTGTCCCCACGGCCGCGACGAAGCGCAGCGCGCCCGGAAAGTAGGCTGCCCCCAGCGCCAGCTCGACCGAAACATGGCGCCACAGCTCGATCCGGCCGACTGCGCGGAGCTCGCCAGCGGCGCGCACGAAGCTGTCGTCGGTGCTGGCAGCCACCGTCGGCGCGGAGATCGCTCCGCTGCGCCGCAACAGCTCAGTCAGGAGCCCCAACGACACCTCTCCCTCCCAAGGCGAACGCGACACCATCAAGCCGGCGGTAAAGCCCAAATGCGTTCGGTCCAGCTCGAAACGGCCGAACCTGGATTCAAACGCGACCGGAAAGTAGTGGGCCGCGCGCGCCCGCAGAATAACGCGGTCCCCAACACTGAGCCCAAGAGAAGCCGCCGGAGCGAACTGAAGGGGTACGTGGTGGTCGAACGACGCGGCATCGACTCCCAACGCGCCGACCGCCCTAAGAAAGGGCGCTCTGCGCGGCGACAGGACCCGTTGGCGCCGGGGCGGGGGTGGTGACGGAGCCGCAGCCCCGAGCTCAAAGCCTTCATGCAAGGCTGCAGCCGCCGCGCCGAGGATACTGGCGGTGGCTTCGAGCGCGGCGGCGTTTTCTTTCGGTCCCGCCAGCTCGCGCCGCAGCGCCTTTCCACGCGCCACGTCGACGATCGAGACTCGCCAAGCCGAAGGGGAGCGAACGTCGAGCACCACGCGCATGAGTGTGACCGGATCTGTCTGCGGCTGGCTCGGTGAGGCTCCCGCTGACGGCGCCGCCGCGAGCGCGAGGTGGCTGCCCTCTAGTTCCTTTTCCAGCAGGCTAAACAAGGTAGCGCGGTCAGCCTCAGGCAATACCCCCCAGACCGAAACCTCGACCATGCGACGCTGGGAATTCGTCACGACCGGTGCGACGTCCGAGGTCGATATTGGCGCTTGTGCCCGCGCGATGCCTTGGAATGTCGTCGCGAAAAGTGACCAGAACAACAGGCTAGCGCGGCGCACGCCCCAGCATACCGCGACGCAGCGTGACGCCGCTCGTCATTGGAGCACCAGCTAGCGCGCCAGCCACGGGCAAGTGGCGGCCATGTTCTCGAACGAGCGGCGCCGGCACGAGAAGCCGGTGACTTTGCCGTACATGTCCTCGTCGCTGCACTCTTGCGCCTTTTCGTAGGAGCCTTCCGAGCGCTCCTCGATGTAGCGGATGCAGTCGCCGATCATGTACACGTCCCAGTCGAAGTAGCCGCGCTCGTCCCACCAATGCTTGACGAAGACCGGCGCGCGCTTGCCGACGTCGAATTTCTTCATGCACTGGGCAAACTCTTGGCCGCCGCGCACCACCTGGAACTGGTCACCGGGGCACGCGTCCCACTCGAACTCGATGTCGACGCTTTCGGTCTCGCCCTTGTCGTTGACCTCGACCTCGTCACGCCGGACGATCTGGCACACCGACTCGAAGCGCTCCAAACGCTCCCCGCAAGCCAGGGCGGAAAAGGCCAAAACTGCCAAGGCCAGGGGATTTACGGCGCGCATGAACGGGGGGGAGACTACCACGACACTGGAAATCGCCGTGGTTTAGAAAAGCTTGAGCTGAAAGGGCCCCTGCCTCGACACTGCTGATTGATGCTCGGTGAAGGCGCGCTCAAGCGACCCGCGCTCGTTCCGGAAACGGACGAGACGTTGGTCGAGCGTATCGCGTCCGGGGACCGCCGAGCCTTTACCCAGCTCTACCGGCGCCACGCCCGCTACGTGGCCAGCGTCGCCTTCCGGTTGCTCGGCGAATCCAGCGAGCTGGACGACGTCGTCCAAGAGACGTTCAGCATCTGCCTGCAGAGCATCGCCAGTCTGCAGCAGGCCGGCAAGGTGCGACCGTGGCTGGTAACGATCGCCGTGCGGCGCGCGCAGCGGCGACTTTCGGCGCGCAGTCGGCGGCGCTGGCTGGGAGAAGCGGTCGGGTTGGTTTCGGCGCAGGCGTCGGATCCGCAAGTATCGCAAGAGGTGCGCGAGCTGTATCGCGTGCTCGAGGGGCTTTCGCCGAAGCTGCGCGTGCCGTGGGTGCTGTCACGGATCGAAGGCGGCAGCCTGGATGAAGTCGCAGAGTGGTGCGAAGCGTCCTTGGCTACGATCAAGCGGCGCCTGGTCCGCGCCGACGACTACGTGAAGAGGAGGTTGACCAGTGGATGAGCTAGCCAAGCGCGCCCGCGCCGAGTTCGAGCCGCCGTGGGACGACGTGCGTGAAGCGCGCGTGTTGTCGCGCGTGCTCGAAAGCGGCGGCAGCGAGGGCCAGAAGCCGTCAGCGCGACGAGTGAAGTGGGCTTCCGCGGTGGTGGTGGTGGTCGCAGCGGCAGCGGCCCTGGGCCTGTGGCTAAGAGAACCGGCTCGCCCCGCCTCGCGGTCGCGTATCGCGTCGCCAGTCACACGTGCTTCGACGGCGATGCCAGCCGAGGCAGGTTCGGTCTTGGCCCTGGCGGACGGCTCGAAAGCGTACTTGAAGCCAGGCGCCGAGCTGCAAGCCGTGACGCAAAGTCCAGCAGCCGTGCGGCTGGTCCAAACCAAGGGCGAGGTGCGCTACGAGGTGAAGCCGGATCCGCAGCGGCCGTTCACGGTCCAAGTGCGCGACGTCGAGGTGCACGTGATCGGCACGGTGTTCACCGTGTCAGCCGAGCCGGGCGGTGTGCGCGTTTCAGTCGAGCGTGGCCGGGTCGCGGTCAAGAGCGGCGAGCGTGAAGTGGTGCTGGCGCCAGGCGAAAACCTGCGTTGGAGCTCGAGTGAGGCCAAGCCGGAGAACGTCCCCGCACCACATGCGCGGTCCACCACCGAGAGCTCGGCGGGGCCGCAACCGTCGAGCAGCGCGGCGTCCGCATCGGTCGTGCAGCTGGTCGAAGAAGCCGACGCGGCGCGCGCGCGCGGCGACTTGCCGGCCGCCGAACGCGCGCTACGCGCGGTTTTGTCGCGTTATCCGCGCAGTCCGCAGGCCACCAGCGCCGCTTTCACGCTCGGACGCTTGCAACGCGCACGCGGGGATTTCGGCGCGGCCGCGCGTACGTTCGACGCGCTTCGGCAACATGCGCCAGCCGGGCCACTCGCCGAAGACGCGTTGGCCGAAGCCGCCAACGCCTGGGCGCTCGCTGGACAATCAGCGCAAGCCAGCGCGCTTGCGAGTCAGTACCTGGCACGCTATCCGGGCGGCCCTCACGCTGACAGAATGCGCCGGCTCGGCCCGCAGTGAGAGTCCAGCTTTTCGCGGTGTGTTTGACGTTGTGCGGCGGCCTGAGCGAGGCCCGCGCGAGCCGCAGCCTGCGTGTCCAGCTCGACAATTGCTCGACGTGGTCGGAACGCGACCTCGAGCGGCTGGTGCAACTGGAGCTTGGCACGGTCGGCGGTGGGGAATCGGATGTCGGCAGTGCGGACGTCGCGATCGTGTGCAGCGCCGCGGACGTCACGATCACCGCGCGCGAGTCATCGAACCGCGCGCTTTCGCGAACGGTGGAGCTGACGCCAGCAGCCGAAGACGGCGCCCATTTGCTGGCCATTTCCGTGGCGCAGCTGGTCCGCGCGCTCGCTTGGCTGCCTGAATCCACGCCGGCGGCTCCCCGACCCGCTCGCGCGGCCGACACGCGTCCGCCAGCGCCAGCAACGCGCCCCAGGTCGCGCGCGCTCGAACTTCACCTGGGAGCCGGCCCGCGCGCCCGACAATTCAGCTCGATGCTCACGACCTATCGCGTCGGGGTCGGCAGCGGGGCCTTGCTCGCGAACGCGGTGCGGCTCGGCGGAGCGGTCAGCTACGAACGCGGCGAGGCAACGCGTGCAGCGGGGCAAGTCACGGCAGAGCTGCTGGGTGCGGCCGTCCAGGTTGGCTACGAGCCATGGCGCGGACCGCGCTGGTCCTATTTGCTGCAGCTGGAGCTCGGGCTCCGGCACCTGGCGCTGCGTGGCAAAGATGCGACGAGCGGCGTGCAAGTCGGTCAGGCTCGCGGTTTCGGCGGCGAGGCGCAGCTTGGTATGGGCCCGGTCATGCGCTGGCAGGGCGCCGGTGCCGCACTCTTGCTAGAGGGTGGCGCGACGCATTTCGGCGGGCGCGGGCTGGTGAGCAACGAGCAGCCGGTCAGCTTGGACGGCGTTTGGGCGGGCGCCGAGCTGCGCTTGCTGTGGGCGCCGTGATTGTCCCGCAAAAAGCTGACACGGGCGCCAACGTGCAAGGCCCGTCACTTCGGGCAGCTCTCGACATCGAACTCATCGTAGTCGGCGCTACCGACAGGGACGTGCAGCGTCGCGAAACGATCGTCGTTGTAGAGCGGCTCGCGCATGTAGGAACCTTCGCCACGATACACGCCGTCGATCCAAAGCCAAACCTTGCCTAAGTCGGGGAAGATCCGTATTTCTGCCGTCACTAGCGCTTGAGCCTGAACGTCGACCGGACCCACTAACCGGGTTCCCGCACCCGAAATTTTGCCCCAGACACCACTATCTTGCAGCGCCGCATCGCGATGCGTCACGCTAATGTAAACGGGACCGAAGCCGCTCGCCGTGTAATCAACGTTGACCCAAGCCAGAGCGCCAGAAAATCCATTGGTGACCTGAGTCGGAGGATTGTTGTCGCGCGCGACGACGCGCAGATACGTGGGACCTGAAAAGTCGTACTTCGGAAAAGTTGAAAGGTTGCTACCCGCGCGCGCCGTCCAAATTCCACCCGCGAGATCTTGTGTGGGGAAGGAGCCGCCTACGAGCCAAACGAAATCGGGCTGGCCGTCTCCGTTCTGGTCGAGCTGAGTGGGATCCGAGCTAAAATCCGTCTTCCAGTTGATCGGGTTCGAGCACGGTAGTTTCGTTGGCGGTGGGTCGATCGGCGGCGCGCCTCCCTCGACCACTCTCGCGCCCGCGGCACCAGCGTCGGCCGGTGACCCGCCGCCTCCGGGATCTCCCGAGGCGCCACCCGTCGCCGAGCCCGCTTGCGAAGCTCCCCCGCGCCCGCCTTCGGTCGCTTCAGCCCCAGTCGCGTTGCCTGCCGTAAGGCCCCCGCTAGCACCCGAGGTCGCGCCCACGCCCCCGGAGTGCAAAGCAAGTGGCAACTCTTCGTAGCCTAGCCGGCAGCTGAAAACGCCTAGCGTCACCGCTAAAAAAAACGCGACGGCACCAACTCGTCCGCTGAAAACGCAGCCTAATGCTCGTCGTTCACAAACCGCCGCAATCGTGGTTAGCGACATTCGTCAACCTTCCAAAGTAGGACGCCGCCACGTGGCGTGCAAATCCAGCCCTATTCTTGGCTCCATCCTGAACTGTGGGCGCCTTGATCGTTCACGGAGCCGGGAAAGTCACGAAGTAGCCGTCGTCGGCGCCGAGCGGCGCCGTCGCGCCCGGCGGCACGGTGATCAGCGCAGCCGGGCCGTACGTCGTCATCACCGCCAGTCCAACTCCAGCACCGAGCGCGATGCCTTCGACGTTGGCTGGGCCAGCGCCAGTCGAGCTCGTGAACGTGGTCCACGAAAGCCTTTCGCCGAAATCAGGCGACAGCACTAACAGCGAGGCCTCCTCGCCCGCGTACGGTCCGACGAGCTCGCCGGAGACCTTGTGCTCGTCACGTTTCTCGATGCAGCAAGTCACACGGCCACCCAAGAAGATATGCCCCGCGCCGTCGACTGCCAGCGCCGACGTGAACAACGTACCACCGACACCCGCGCTACGCGGCACGATCACTTGTCCGGTCTCGAGCGCGCCCGTCGCGAGCTCGAAGCGCGCCACGAACGAGTATTCGTCGGGGGCCTTACCAGCACCGGTCGAGAACTCGTCGTGGGATACCAGCGCCGCCTGCGCAGCAAGGTCGACTGGATCGCGAAGGTGGACGCTGTTGCCACCCTCTTGCTCACCCGCGTAGAAGAGCTTCCCGTTCGCGATCACTAGGCGCCGACCAGTCGACGACGCGCACCAGCCGGGAGCGTCGTCGAAGTCGTAGGCAGTCCAGACGCGCGCGCCAGCTTCGTTGTAGGCGTGGATGAACGGTAGCCTGCCGAGACACTGCGCACCGGCCACCGGAGCGCGCGAACCGGTGACGACGACCAGGCCACTCCCGGCGTCGAGCGCCAGATCTTCGACCTGTGCGTTTCCGAGATCGAGCTCAACCTGGGGGTTGGCGCCCGCGTCGAGCCGCAGTACGCGGCCGTCGGCAGTCAGCGCCGCGACGCTGTCATTCGTAACAGCCAGCCGCGTGATACTGCCAGCTAAGTCCTCGCCAACCCTCTGCGCTAGGTCCGACGTCAGCACCGTGACTCCCAGGTCCGACGCCACCACGACGTTGCCGCCGACGGCACCGAGCGCGGTCACGTTGGCGCCAACGCGCGCTGCCGACAGCCGGCCGCCATCAGCCGCCGAGATTCGCAGCACCACGCCGGTACTGGCGCCATCGAGCGCCAGCGTGGGCACGCCGAGGTCACTCGCGGCGGAATGGCCGGCGATCAAAACGTCACCCTGAGGGGTTACCAAGGCTGCGTGGAGCGCGTCCACGCCATTCGACCCCCAATAGGCTGCCGCGCAAGTGACCAAGTCGTTGCCCGACTGATAGACGCCGTCGCAGACGCCGGTGCCGGCGCCCGCGAGGCTCGCGCTTGCGTTCCCACCGCCCGCCAGCTCCGAACCGGGCGCGCCGCCGTCGTTGGCGCCACCTGCAGCAGGCTGGGAACGCAAGACGTAGGCGCTTTCCAAGCAAGCTACGCAAAGGTGCGAGCACAACAGAATCGTCGCGATCGCGGTAGGGACCAACACCTTCCGGGGGCGCGCACGACTCACGCTACGAGGATAGGCCCAAACGCCGGCAAGCTTGAAAACTTACTTGAGCTGATCCCCCTGACACCCCGGCTCTACCAGTACATGAAAGCCAAACGCTGGGCGGCTTGCTGCAGCCTACTGGCCGCCGTTGGCTGTCAGGCTTCGGAGGGTGCAGGGGCCGGCTCCGACGTGCGGGCGACGGGAGGGTTGAGCGGCGCCGTCGCCGCAGGCGGCACCAGCGGGTCGGGAGCGGAAGGTGCGCGTGGTGGACGACCCGTGGCGGGCGATGCGGCGGGAGGATCCTTGGCGAGCGCTGCTGCCGGTGCTGCCGGCTCCGCAGGCGTTGGGCCCGGCGGCGCAGCTCCGGCTCAATGCGACCTGGGCATCGGAACGCCTGAGGCAATTTGGACGGCGTACCAAGCGAACCCGAGCACACACCCTACCCTGCCGAACAACAGCTTCGCCGGGTACCACTATGGCGAGGCCGCGCTGCCGAGTCCGAACGGGCCCCTGATCGACGTGCGAACCTTCGGCGCGAAAGGCGACGGCACGACCGACGACACCGAAGCCGTTCGCAAGGCGATCGCCAGCGTCACTGTCGAAGGCGGCGTCGTCTACTTTCCAGACGGGACCTACTCGCTCTCTGGGCCGCTCTTCGTTCAGACCGATCGCACCGTGCTCCGAGGACAGAGCCGCGCTGCGACACGCCTCGTTTTCTCGAATTCGCTCAAGACGGGCTACGCGACCAACCTGCTCGGCACCAAATCCGTTTGGTCGTGGGCCGGTGGACTGATTTGGTTCACGCCCAAGAGCAAGAATACCTACGTCGACGGAGCAACCGACGTCACCAAGAAGTTCAGCGAGTCGTGGTCGCTCGGTCCGGAGCTTGCCACGATCACGTCGCCGCAGCAGAGAGGCGACACGACGATCACGGTAGGCAATGCTTCGGGGCTCACACCTGGCCGGTTGGTCATGCTCACCATCGACAACCCCGCCGACCTCAGCGTGCTGAAACATCTGACCGGAGGGGGAGCGTGGGCCGACGCCTACGACTGGGGCTCCGGGAACTCTGGGCAGGTCTTGGGCGCGCCCATCTGGTGGCCCGTGGCGATCGCCGCGGTGAGCGGCCTGACCGTCTCGCTCCGACAACCGTTGAGATTCGAACTGCGTGCCGGCTGGAACCCGCGGCTTCTATCGATCGGTGACACCATCCGCGAGAGCGGCATCGAGAACGTCACCGTGGTGATGAAGCGCGACTACAAGTGGAGCTTTGCAGCCAACCACTTGCTCGAGCCGGGCTGGAACGGCCCTTGGTTCAACAACGCTGTTGATTGCTTCGTTCGAGGCGTCACTGTGGTCGATCCGGACACGGCGTTCGGCACGAGTGCCAGCAAGAACGTGACGTTTACCGACATCGAGCTTGCGGCGTCGGGTCCCGAGCGAATCGATCACCACCACGGCACGACGACGCGCGAGTATTCGAACGACATCCTGTTCGAACACTTCAAGATCACGTCGAAGCCCTGGCACGGCATCAACGTCGAGCGATTCTCGATGGGCAACGTGTGGTCGAACGGCGAGATGGAACACGGCACCTTCGATACCCATCGCAACCTCCCCTACGAAACCGTGCATACCCAGATCACGATCAACAACGACGGCAAGCGGGGCGGGTCAGGCGACGCCGGCCCGATCATGGGCGCGCGCTTCGCGAACTGGAACGTCGACGTCAAAAACGGCATCAAAGACATGATCGGTGACGCCGACATCATGCCCTCGGGAAGCGTCATTGGCGTGCGGGGTTGCTCGATCGCTCCTCCCGGAACGTCGATGAGCGCCATCGACGCAAGCGGCACCGCGGGTCGAGTTCCCTTCCCGCCGAACCTCTACGAGGCCGAGCGAGCGCTGCGACTTTGCCCAGCTCGCTGAGTAGGTCACCCTAGACTCGACAATCGCACGGTCGGTCCTCTGGATCGCAACGACCGCTGGCGGCGGCTGGCAACCACTCACGCCGTGTGAGCCGCTGCTGGAAACTCGGCCTCCAGCGACGGAACCGACCGGAGCCGGCAGAATTTCGGGCACGCGAGAGAAAAGACTTCAGCGACGCCCCATAGTTGAGCTGATCCCCCCGGCACCCCGGCTCTACTGGTACATGAACGCCAAACGCTGGGTGGCTTCCTGCAGCCTGCTAGCCGCCGTCGGCTGTCAGGCTTCGGAGGGGTCAGGGACTGGCGCACCGGGCACGAACTCGCCAACGGCCGGTGCAACTAGCGGCGGAGGCACGGGTGGTGCAAGCACCGGCACTCCCCCCGCCTTCGAGCCGCTTGGCGGACCGGCACCGATCGCTTGTGATCCGGCGACCAAGGGCCTGGCGGGCCGTCGAATCTGGCGCCTGACCCGCGCCCAATACGAGCGCAGCGTGAGTGCGCTACTGGGCGACATGTCCCACCCGGCCGCCGACTTCAATCCGGAGCCCGGCAGCGCGCAGGGCTTCCAAAACGATGCGTTCGCGCTGCGCGTCCGCGGCGCGGAGGCGACACAATTCCAGGCCGCCGCGCACAAACTGGCGCAGCAGGCCGCAGCCGGTGATTTGAGTCGAATCAGCGCCTGCGCAGCGACGTCGCTCGACGACGCTTGCGCGACTACGCTGGTAAAAGACTTCGGGCGACGCGCGTTCCGACGCCCGCTTTCCGAGGCTGAACAAACGCGCTACCTCGCATTGTTTACGCTCGGCAAAGCCAAGCGCGACGCGAAGCTGGGGCTCGAAGTGCTGGTCGAAGCCATGCTGCAGTCGCCCAACTTCCTGTACCGCTCCGAGTTGGGAGCGGCGGCTGCGAACGGCAGCGTCGCGTTGACCGACCACGAGCGCGCGGCGCTGCTTTCGTACACGTTCGTCGGCGGTGCGCCCGATGCCGAGCTGGCAGCCCTTGCCGATGCGGGGACGCTCTCGCCGGAGAATCTGGAAAAGCAGGCCCGACGGCTGCTACAGACGCCCGAAGCGCGGCCCGCGTTGTGGGAGCTGTACCGACAGCTGTTCGAGGTGATCTCGCTCGAAAACGCGCCCAAAGATGCCGCCATCTTCCCCGACTTCGAAGCGACGCGCGGCGCGCTGGAAGCGTCCGCCAAAGCGTTCACCGAGCACGTGCTGTTCGACGGCGACGCGCGGCTCGGCTCGCTGATGACCGGTACGCAAGCGTTCGTGAACCAGCAGCTCGCACCGTTCTTCGGGCTGACCGCCACGGGCAGCGAGCTGATGCTCGTCACGCAGCCGGGCGGTGAGCATCCGGGGCTGCTCGGGCATCCGGCGGTGTTGTCGGTGCTGGCGGCGCGGACGCGCACGTCACCGGTGAATCGCGGCCGTTTCGTGCGCCAACGCTTGCTCTGCCAACAGATCCCCGATCCTCCGGCCAACGTCGATACGCAATTGCCTGCGCTCACGCCAGGGCTGAGCGCGCGCCAACAGCTCGACGCCAAAACCAGCGGCGCGCCTTGTGTCACCTGTCACAGCCAAATGAATCCAATTGGGTTCGGCTTCGAAAGACTCGACGGCATCGGCCGCTACCGCGCCGACGAGAATGGCCAGCCCATCGACGACAGCGGCGCGCTGTCGGGCACCCGCGACGTTGACGGACCGTTTCAGGGCTTGCCGGCGCTCGCTGCCAAGCTGGCAGGCAGTGCGCAGGTGCAGGAGTGCGTAGCGCTGCAAGGCTTCCGCTACGTGATGGGTCGACCGGAGAGTGCTGCCGACGCTTGCTCGGTGGTGTCGATTCGCGACCGCTTCGTGAACAGTGGTCTGGATTTGAAAGAGTTGTACGTCAGCATTGCGCTGTCGGAGTCGTTCGGCTCCCGGAAGGCGGATTGAGATGAGCCTATTGTCAAAGAGCCTGCTCAGCCGACGCGACGCGCTACGCGCAGCAGGCGCGACCGCGGCGTTGGCCGCCTTCGCGCGCCAATTCCGCAGCGCAGCGGCCGCGCCCGGCACTGCGCCGAAACGCCTGATCGTGTTCTGGACGCCCAATGGCGTGGTGCAGCCGCGCTTCTGGCCGACCGGCGACGGCGTCAATTTTTCGCTCACCGACACGCTCAAGGCGCTGACTCCGCACCGCGACGCGCTGACCTTCGTCAAGAACGTCACCTACTCCGGCACCGGCGACCACAAAACGGGCCAGCCCTTCTCCACTTCCGGGTTCATCAGCGACAACGCCGGCGTATCGATCGATCAAGAGATCGCCCAGGCCACGAAGCAGCAAAGCCTGGTTTTGTGCGGACAATCCAAGAACGAGAACCGGCGCGGCTTCATCAGCTTCGACAAGTCCGGCGCTTGGGTCACACCGATCCGCTCACCGAAATCTGCGTATGAGTCGGTGTTCGGCCCGATCGGCAGCGTACCCGGTGCCCCAGCCGCGCCCGGCCGCGACGCGGAGCTCGAGGCCAAGCTCCTGGACAGCGTGCTGGCCGACATCGACGACGTCAAAAAGCGGCTACCGCAGAGCGAGCTGGTCAAGATGGACGACCACCTGTCGGCGATCTTGGAGCTGAAAAAATCAGTCGGCGCGCCGGGCGCCATGCCCGTGAAATGCGACAGCGTTGATGGCAACGCGTTCGCCGGTGACCCCGACTACCAAACTCGAGTGAAGCTCCACCTCGACTTGATGGCCGCCTGCATCGCCTGCGACGCGCGACGCATCTTCAGCTTTATGGCTGCGCCGGCCGGCGGGGATGCCACCAGCTTCGGATTTTTGGGCGTGTCGGGGGGCGACTTTCACAACGACATCGCCCACGGCTCGCCCGGCGATCCGGCGAAGGAAGAAATGATGCACAAGGTCGACTTGTGGCACGTGAGTCAACTCGCCTACTTGATCGAACGGCTGAAGAGCATCCCCGAAGCCGGTGGAACCGCGTTCGACAACACGGTGATCTTGTGGACCACCGAGTGCTCGCAGGGCAATCACGGTCACCAGAACATCCCGGTCGTGCTGGCCGGCAACGCGGGTGGCGCGCTCAAATCAGGCCAGCTGCTGAGCGCGGGCGTGAAGTACGAAAATCTGCTGATTTCGTTGGGCCATGCGCTGGGTCATCCGCTGACCAGCTTTGGCCTCGCAGGCAGCGGTCCGCTGTCGGAGGTCTTGGCATAACCACGCTGACGTCCTCGGTGCCAGCGCTCGGTGCCAGCGCCAAGCTCGCCGAAGCCCGGTCTCTGCTGCGGCGACGCCGCCTGC
Organism: Polyangiales bacterium; assembly: GCA_038252755.1. Taxonomy (GTDB): domain Bacteria; phylum Myxococcota_A; class Polyangia; order Polyangiales; family Polyangiaceae; genus PMG-095. Next base: position 22,468 of record JBBSAB010000047.1, read on the forward strand.
ACGAAGCCGCGCTAGCGTTCGCGTCGGCGCTTGGCCCGAAGCAACGCGACGCGGCGGCTTGGCTCGAATACGGCAACACGCTGTCGGCCTTGGAGGACTACCCAGCGGCCGTCGCCGCTTTCGACACCGCGCTAGTCCACCGGCCCGGCTTCGTCGCAGCGTGGAACGATCGCGGCGTCGCGCTGCGCAGCCTGGGTCGATTGACAGAAGCACGCGAAAGCTTGGAGCGCGCCGTCGCGCTTCAGCCAAGCTTCGCCGCTGCCACCACCAACCTGGCCAATCTGGAGCTCAGCGCTGGCCAGCTCGAACGCGCAGAGGCGCTGTACCGGCGAGCGCTGCGCGACGACGCGTCGAGCGGCGCAGCGCGCACTGGGCTAGGCCGTACGCTCTGGCAAACCGGTCGCAGCACCGAGGCCTGCCGCGAGTTCGAGCGCGCGCTGCAAAACGCACCTGGATCCTTCGATGCCCTGCTGGCGCTGGTCAGCTTCCAACTCGGAACTCGGCGACTGGCCGAGGCGATCTCGACCTGCGATCGTTTCCTGCGGCTCGCACCGAATCACAGCGGTGCCTTGGGCCTGCGCAGCGAGGTCGGACGCGAAGGCCGCGACGACCGCTACAGCCACCTGCTGGATTTGGACCGCTGGCTAAAAATCCAAGATCTGCCAGCAGATACCGCGCTTCACGCCGACCTCACGACGTTGCTCACCGCTGAGCTGCGTTTGACACCGGCGCCACCCCATCACGCGACGCAGGGCGGATTGCACAGCGGGCCGCTGTCCAGCCTCGAGCATCCCGCGCTCGCACGCCTTGAAGAGTTGATCGAGCGCGAGCTGTCCGAATACGCGGCCGCGCACGCCAACAACGCGCCCTGGGCCCTCGCTCGGCCGGCCGCGGTTGCCCTGCACACTTGGGGTGTCGTGCTCGGGGCGGAAGGCTTTCAGCTACCGCACTTGCATCCGGACGCGTGGCTCAGCGGCGTCTACTATGTCGCCGTGCCGGAGCGTGCCAGCGGCGACTCCGACGCTCACGCCGGCTGCCTGGAACTCGGCCGTGGCGATCCGGCGCTCGCACTCCTTCGCTCGCGTCCAAGCAGGTTCATTCAGCCGCAGCCGGGGCGACTCGTGATCTTCCCGTCGTGGCTGTACCACTCCACGATCCCCCACGGCATGCCCGGCCTCCGGATCAGCATCGCGTTCGACTGCGTGCGAGTCTGAGCGAGCCGCTTTACGATTCGGATGAAGGGTTTGGCTTTGGCCGGCCAAGTAGGAGGCACCACTGGTTCGAGAGGAGTCCCCGATGAAAAGGCTGATATTGTGCGTCGTTTCACTGGCAGCCGCTGGTAGCATTGGCTGCGGCAGCGGCCCGGCGGAGCCGAATACCTCGTCGTCGGTAAGCGGCGCGCTTTCCGTCTCGACCTTCAACGCCCCGCCCAGGTCGATTGAAGCGGTCGACGAGACGGGCAAGGTCGTGACTACGAAGCCCGACTCGACGGGGGCCTTCGCCCTCATCCTGGCGAAGGGTCATGCCTACCGGCTGCTGGTGCGAATGGGCTCCGACTCGGAACCCGTGGTCTTCCCGCGCGCCAACGGCAAGCTGGATAGCTCGTTTCGCGTCACTGGCGGCGCGGCGCGCGTCAACGTCGGCTTGGTTCGCCACTTCGACGCCATGCCCACGGGCGGTTTCGTGACTCTATCTCGGAGCGCCGGGCCCAGCCCAGCCGCCGCGGGTGCCGACGGGGAATGCGAAAACGGCGTCGACGCGACCACCGGTGCCGCGTGCGTGGATGACGGAGAAATGAGCTGCGAGGAGACCGACGGCGAGCACGCCGATGGCGAGGTCGGAGAATGTGTCAACGGTTTCATCAAAGGTAGTGGCGCGCCTTGCCAAGACGACGATGCGACCACCGAAGCCGCGGACGGCGCGGACGGCGCGGACGGCGAGTGCGAGAACGGCGTCGAAGCGAGCAGCGGCGCCGCTTGCGTCGATGACGACGCGGATCCAACCCAGCCCATGGCGGTGGCCGAGCACAACGTCCCAGACTACGTTGGCGGCTGTGACGAAGGCGGAGATCAAGAAGTAGAAGATTGATGCATGGCCACTCAGCCCGAGGATTTGCGGCGGCAGGCGCCAGCTTTCTGGCCCTACAGCTGGTGTGTCCTCGGGCACAGGCGAGCGAGGCGTTGGTCGGTGCGGACGCTTCGTTCGCCGCGTGTGACGACGCAAGACTCGTCATCGATCCGCAGATAGCCCCGCGGTTTCGAGTCGCGGCGGCACTTGCCTGCCAGCAGCTAAGGGTCATGGAGGACGTCGACTCAGGCGTGCGCGTGACCATCCAGGCTAGCGGCGATGCAGTGCTGGTTCGGGCCCAGTTGGGCGACGGTCGGACGGCGATGCGACGGATCGAAGCGCCCGAAGCGTTGGAGCCAACGGTTGAAGCGCTCGCCGTGCTGCCTGTGGCGTCTGATTCGTGGAAGACCGGTGCGCCGTCCCCCGCCCCGTCCCCACGCGCGGCCGCTGCTGCGAACACAGTGCGAACCGGTGAAGACCCGCCCCACGAGCGGCCAGTACCGCGCGCGCTGACATTCGAGCTAGGAGCCGCCATCAGCGGGCACATTGCTGGTTCGCCCTTGGTGGCCTCGCCGAGCTTGAGCGGCTACGCTGGTCTGCGACCTGCGGACTGGCTTCTAGCAGTCACCGTACGCTGGGACCCGGTGGAGGTGGTCACGAACAGCGGCAATTCGACTTTAGAAATGGACGCGGCCGGAGGCGGCTTCATGCTCACTCGCCAAATGAAATGGAAAGACGCCGCTGCCGAGCTCGGCGTCAGCACCTCGCTGCTCGTCCAGAGCCAGAGTTATGAGGGCGAAAAGGGCGAAAAGGTTGGTTCGGTGGTCGACGCGCGACTGGGCATCGTGACGCGAGCGCTGTTCGGTGGCGGCCCCAGGCGCTTCATCGTTACCTTCAACGGGGAGATCTCGCCGACCCGCCTCCGCCGCAAGCTCCGCGTCGACGACGCGTTGCCGCCTCTGCCATCGTGGGATGTGGGGCTCGGAATTGGTGCGGCCTGGGGCGAGCCATGACGCGGATCCCGGCCGTGCGCGCCGTTTCACTCGCCCACAGCCCGCGGGACGCCACCGCGCTCGGTCGGATTGCCCAGGGTGACCTTGGCGAGCTGGGGACGCTCTACGATCGCTACGCTGGCGATTTGTTGCGCTTCGTCACCCGGGTGGGCGGAGCAACTCTGGCTGAGGACGTGGTCCAAACCGTCTTTGTGCGCGTGCTCACGCTCGCAAGCAGCTACGACACCAAAGCGGCCTCTGCTCGTCCCTGGCTCTTTGGTATCGCGGCGCGCGTCCTCCAAGAGCAAAGGCGTTCAATGCGCCGTTGGACGGCCGCGCTGTTCGAGCTCGCTCAGCAGCGGCGGGGCCTTACCAGCGCGGCTTCAGAGGGCACGGGTGATCTCGAACGAGCCATCGCAACCCTGTCCGTCGGTAAACGCGCGGTGCTACTGCTGGTGGAAGTCGAAGGTTTCTCCGGCCCCGAGGTTGCGAGCATTCTGTCGCTTCCGCTCGGGACCGTGTGGACGCGGCTCCACCATGCGCGGCGCGAAGTCCGCGCCTTCTACCGTGAGCGCGAGTCATGACGACGCCTCGGTGCCCCAAGTCGTGGCAAGTTGAAGCCGTGCGCGACGGTCGTTTGACCGGTTCAGCTTTCGTGTTGGCCGGGAAGCACATCGCAGACTGCCCGGATTGTAGCCGCGAGCATGAGGCCTTGTCGGCGCTCTCCGGCCAACTCCGAGACCTAGGCGGCAACGTGGACGAGCTGGCGCTGCGGCGGCTGCGTCAACTTACGTTGGCGCGAGCTGACTCGGCCTTGCGAGGCTTGCCGGCGGCGGCGCAAAAGCGTCGGAAGACCATCGCTCTGCTCGGCGCCGCAGCGTTGGGGCTCGCCCTCGTAGCGCTGCGCTTCGTCCGCCCGCCAACACCGGGGATCGAGGTCGTCGCGACGCCGTCTGCAGGCGCAGTCTGGACGATGGTTCAGTCCGGTGACGTCGAATACATCGACCTGGTCGATGGCCTTCTCAGTGTCTCGGTGCGCCATTCCGGGAGGGCAGGCAGGCTCGTCCTACGGCTTCCGGACGGACAGCTCGAAGACGTCGGGACCAAGTTCCTTGTTTGGGTCAGTCACGGACACACCGCGGAGATCAGCGTCGCGGAAGGCGCGGTCGTGTTCCGTCGTCGGCACGAACCAGATCTCGAGCTCAAAGCTGGAAACACCTGGCGACCCACCCTGCCGCCTCCGGCAGCGCCGCTACCACCAACGGCGGAGAGGTCGCCGGCGGTCGGCCCAATCCCCTCCGCGGCGGTGCTTCCCTCGCCGCAGAGGCTCGGTCCACGCGGCCCACGGCGCGTGGAAACAGCACCCGATCGGCAGACGGAGCCGCGAGCGAGCGAGCGAGCCTCCGAGGCCACGCGTTCTTTGAGTGACGCTTCGAAGGAAGACGTCGCCTACCTTCACGTCGTCGCACTGTTGCGGGAGCATCGTAACGAAGAGGCCCGCCTTGCCGCCACGGCCTTCCTGCGCGACTTTCCGGACGCCTTTCGGCGAAAGGAGCTTGAGCGGATGATTCAATCAATCAAAGCGGGTGCGGGCCGCTAGCACCCCATCGACGAAATCTATCGTTGAAGGGTTCGAAGACCATCAACGGCATTTCCCAATGAAGGGTCTGAGGGGCAGCGGCCAAGATGGGTCGTGTCGAAGCTGCAGCGTCATCGCGATCAGGTCATTGAGCCGAGAGCCTTCCCTATTCCGAAGTCGGCGCGGCCAGTTGGTCTCGCCGCTATTTTGGCGGTGTGTCTGGTAGTCGGCTGTTCGTCGACTGCCGGGGTAACGCCCGACGGCAAGAACGGCAGCGGGACGGCTTCGGGAATGATCGGAGACCGAGCCTTCGAAGTCGTAGCGGACGCCCGCTGGATCGGCGCGCCTGACGACCCCAAACAGACGCGCGTCATCTATGTATTCGACAAGCTGGTGAGTTGCGCCGCGATCAGCGACGCAGGCTGGGACGAAGTGGTGACCGACGGCACGCAGGCGCTCGAGATGAAGCTCATCGGCACCGCAGCTGGCACCTACCCGGTCAGCAGTCGACCGGCGACCGGCGAAGCGAACGCCAACTACACCCTGACGTCGACCAGCGGCACGCCAGGCGAAGTGTCGGCGAGCGCGGGCAGCGTCACGGTGGATGCATTTGTCGATCGGACATCGGCGGACGGAAGCTTCGATTTAACCGTCCCAGGTGGCTCGGCCACCGGAACCTTTCATGCGACCTACTGCGCCGCCGGGCGCGAGCCGTGAGTGAACGAAAAATGACAAGACTCGGGATCGTCGCGACGCTGACGCTGGTTGCCTGCGCCTGCAGCAACTCCGGAAACACTGGCACCAACAAGGCTGCCGCCACCGCCTGTCCGCGAGAGGGCGTGGTGCTCGCCGAAGCGCGCGACGTCGAGCGCGACGCTGAAGGCGTCTCGTACTCGGTGTTTGGAGAGTATCCGAAACGTGAGCCCGCCTGGGCACGTGCAGGCGCCGTCCTATCGCTGCTAGAAGACGTGTGGGGCGCGACCAACAAGAAATGCGATGCGCTGCCGACCAAGGTCGGTTCATCGATTGACGCTGCGCTATCGACCCTCGACACCGCCATCCCGGCGCAAGACCAAGAGACCGCAGCGCGCGCCGCCAACGACGTGCACCTGCAGATGACCGCGCTCTTTGGCTACTTTCGACCGGACATCCCCGTCGAAATCGTGCGCATGGACGCTACCTTCCTGCGCACGGGAATCGATTCCCATTTCGGTGCCTGGGACGACTTCGCCACGGACCTAGATTCGCTCAAGACCGATTGGGCCACGGTCAAGGCGGCCGCTGAGGCCAAAGTCGGCACCTGCCACCGCGTCGGCGGCAGCCAGACGGTGGTCGGCGACCTGGATCAATCACTCGACAACATGGCCACTGCCGCGGGTGCGTCGGACGTCGCGACGGCCGAAACTGAATCAGACGCCGGGTTACTTGAGGTGGACATCCTCGAATTGTTGTTTGACTGCCCGCCTGACGGTTCACCTCCTCGCTCCGGTCTCGGATCGACGTGTGGCGGCGACGCAGACTGCGGTGCAGATGAGGTCTGCGATCTCGCCAACGCGGGCGGCCGCTGCGCGCCCGATCCTGCAACCACCAACGTCGGCGAGCCGTGCGCAACGACTATCGACTGCGGCGGCGACTCGCGCGGTGCTTGCAACAACGAAGCCGGCGATGGCTACCCGGGCGGCTACTGCACCATGGAACCTTGCAACGACGTGCAAGTCTGCTCGCCGGGCGCAACCTGCGTGTCGCTGCCGTTCGAGACGCCGGCCTGCTTGAAGACCTGCGAGACGGACGACGATTGTCGAAAGAAGGAAGGCTACGTCTGCCAGCTCTTTCCCAGTACGCCCCCTAGCGGTTTCGGTCCCACCGACCATGCTTGCGCGTTCAGCTGCGCGAAGGACGAAGACTGCACTACGCCGCTAAAATGCGACGTGGCGTCCGGCAAGTGCACTCCTTGAAAGCGACCCGCCGCTCGCTGCTTGCGTTCGCCTCGGCATGCGCCGCCTGCGGCGAGCAGCAAGGTTCGGGCGACACCGCGAAAGAGTGCGTCGAGGCCACCGCGGGCCAGGCGCACCGCTATTGCCTGTTGTCGAGCGAGCGCATCCGTGTCCGCAGCGGGGCGACACTGCAGGTCGGCGAAGCAGTCTTGTTCAACGTCGACGACAATACCGCCGTCATCTTGGCGCGCGACGAGCAAGGGCTGTTCGCGCGCTCCGCCATTTGTCCGCACGCTTGTTGCGTCGTCGCGCTGTGCAGCGACATGGCTTGCGGCCACCTCACGCCTTCGCCACCAACGTGCGGCGCTTCGGCCGTCGTTCGCCCGGACCCCGCCGGCGGCGTGGTTTGCCCCTGCCATGGCTCCCAGTTTCGCCTCTCCGACGGAGCCGTTCTGACCGGCCCCGCGCGTGCTCCTCTGCGAGCCTATGCGGCCGAGCCCGACGGCGCAGACGCTTGGGTCGATACCGGCACGGAGGTCGACCCCGCAACACGAACAAGCTGAATTTTTAAGGGCTTCGAAGCCCCGGGGCCTTCACTGGTAAGACCGCTCAAAAGCCGGCTTGGGGCCAGACAACCGCCACCATGCAAGCCCGACGAGACCGAGCACCAGGCCATCGTCGACGTGCTCCACAAGCCCTGAATTCGTCTGAGCATTGGTCTCATTTCGCGATTCGAGCAGCGAGAAAACAGGAAGGCGGGAAGGCGGGAAGATTTCTGTTGTTCGAACAAGGCGCCTGAGGCCCAATCGCGATCCCTCTGCGTCCAGTTGCCAGTACCACCCACCCTAAATCTCGGCCTTCCCGTCTTCCCGCCTTCCTCTGAGCAGTGGTCTCATTTCGCGATTCGAGTACGAGCGAACAGGAAGGCGGGAAGGCGGGAAGATTTCTGTTGTTCGAACAGGCGCCTGAGGCCCCATCGCGATCCCTCTGCGTCCAGTTGCCAGTACCACCCACCCTAAATCTCGGCCTTCCCGTCTTCCCGCCTTCCTGTTGTCCCCGCTCGCTCGGGCAAGATGCGATGAATCGTCAGCCGCCTTCCTGTTGTCCCCGCTCGCTCGGGCAAGATGCGATGAATCATCAGTCGTCTCCCTGTTTGCTCGTGCTTCGGGGGCGTTCAGATTCTGGGCAGGGTGCCCAGCAGCTTGACGGCGTCGGGGCCTTGGGTGTCCAGGAGGTCGCCGAGGGCGCGCAGGTATCGAAATGAATAGATACCCGTGTCGTGGCTGTCGCCCCAGCCGAGGCCGAGCGCGTAGTTGCCGACCTGCTCGATGTTGCGCAGGTCGAGGTTGCCGCCCTCTTGGAACTGGATCATGCCAGAATGTCCCTGGCATCCGGCGCACGGGCAGTAGCCACGCAGGATTTCGTGCGGCAATTTCGAGCGGTGGCCGTCGGCCCAGCTGATTTCAAGCTCTTTGGCGCCGTGGGGGGCTTTGACCCCGGTGGGTTGGCTGCGGGGCTGATCTGTCATGAACGGGAGGCGGAAGTAGCAGAATCCCTCGAGAGAAGCTTGCAATCCCGAGAGCGGTCTGCCATATCCCCCGTCCCTTGGCGAATCCCAGCGAATCCGTTCAGTGCAAACCGCTCGAAGTCCAGGTCGGAGACAAGGGCATCGAGCGAGCCATCAAGCATCTCAAGCGCAAGATGGCGGGTGAAGGCATCCTGCGCGAACTGAAGCGCCGCCGGCACTACATGAAGCCGTCGATCAAGAAGCGCAAGAAGATGAGCGAGGCCGCTCGTCGTCGTCGCAAGCGCCTGAAGACCGACGAGATGCCGCGCACGATGGCGAACGGTTAAAACCGTCACCCCTTAGTTGGCCGAGCCCTCTGAAGCTGAATAGTTTCAGGGGGCTCATGCACATTTCGGCTTCGGTCGCTGCAGCAAGCGCGACCCAACCCCGCGGTCCCGTACTGCGGCGCGGCTCCGAAGCGCCGCCGCCCGTCGCACAGGCTCCGGCTGCCGCGCCGCGATTGCGACTGCGCTTCGTGTTGATCTTGGTGGTCGTCGCGTGGGGACTGTGGAGCGCCTACCCGCGCATGCAGTCGGCGTTTCGGCTGCACGACGAGACCGTCGCGGTCGCTGACTACGGCCTGTGCATGGTGGGTCCGACTGGGCCGACGTTGATTCGCGATCGCGATAGCGACTTTCGGCACTTGGTGCGTCGGCGGCTGATCGCCTCCAACCCTGGGGATAAGCCGTTTCATCGCTGCGCCAAGCTCGCGCGTGCCGTGACCGGCAGCGTCGATAGCGAGCGCGTTCACAACCTCACGGCGGCTGACTTTCGCGAATACGGCGGCCGCGGTGTCGCGCTGGCCGAGCTAGGAGTTTCGGCGGCACCGCTGGCGCAGCTGTTCGCCGACGCCTGGCCGTTCGCGCGCGGCGGTTACACGCAGCTGATCAAGTCGTCACTCGGCGCGGTCGAGGCGGCGCACGTGCCGGCTCCGCCGCGGCCCAGCTTCGGGCGCGGGCTGCCGGTGCAGAGCGGCATCTACCGCAACGTGTGGCATGAAGGCACCGGCTTCGGTGTCGCGTTGGGCGCCGGCTCCGACACCGCGCTGCTCGTCACGAGTGACCGCGGCGTCACCTTTCATCCGTTGGCTCGCCGCGGCGACGTCTTCGAAACGCACGCCGAGCGCTGCGCGAGCCAAGACGGTCGTCGGGTGTACCGGCTGGCCCCGCGCGAAGACGGCGGCGCGCAGCAGGTGCTGTTCAGCCTCGAAGGCGCCGAGTCCGCGACCAGCGAGCTTGCGCCGATCCGTGAGCGATTGCTCGGGACCGGCTGCGACGAAAAGAGCCTGGTCGTGCTCACGGCGGATCGCGAGCGACTCCACCTGCGGCTGTGTCCGTTCGGTGGGCGCTGTGGCGAGGTTACGTTGCCGGACGCGGTCGTGGCGGCGCCGGCGAGCGCGGTGGACGTGGCCAAGCTCAAGGGCACCGTGGTGCTCGCGGCCGCACAAGACGGCATCGTGCGCGTGATTTCGAGCCGCGACGAGGGCCGAACCTTCACGCCGCCGATCGTAGCGTTCGACGCCGCCGAGTACCCGGAGCTCGCGCTGATGCGCCGCGCTCCGTCGCGGCTACTTTCGCTCGGTGATCGACTGTTGTTGGTTGGCGGTCCAGTCAAAGGCAACGACGCGTACCCGGTGCTGGCGTCCGACGATCAGGGCGTGAGCTTTCGCGTCCCTTGAGCTTCGCTCTTGGCCGGCCGCGCGCTGCGAGCCAACGAGCGGCGCACCCAATCGGTCGACGTCGCGCCGGCCAGCACCGGATCGGTGTCGCTGGCTAGCCACGACAGCGCGGCAACGGTGAGACGCGCTTCGTGCAGCTCCGCCCGAGCGCCGGTCGCCTCTGCGTGCGCGGCCAGTGCGCGCCACATCGCCAGCGCCGCCGGCCACAAGCGTGCCTCGACGTACCAGCCGGCGAGCACGCGCATACGCTCGGGCTGCGGCGAGAGGGCGACCGATTCCGCTAGGTCAGCGAGCGCTGCCGCGCGGCGACGAGCCAGGCTGCGCAATTGGCTGCGGGCATAGTAGGCGTCAGCGCTCGTCTCGGGCGCGGCCAGCGCGTGGGTGTAGAGCAGCTCGGCTTCGCGGCTGTCGCCCATGCGTTCGCGTAGGCTACCTAGTCGCATGGCTGCGGCGCCCAGCGTCGAATCGGTCCGGACCGCCTCGTCGTAGCTGGTCAGCGCCTGGGCGATGTCACCGCGGGCTTCCTGGGCCAGGCCGCGGTCGAGGGCGCGTTCGGCGAGCCGGCGGACGAACGACTCCGCCCGCGCGCCGGTCGCGACTGTCATCAGCAGCACCAACCCGAGCGCGCCGAGCGTGGCGTGCTGCCCGCAGGTACCGTGTCCGACTTTCCACAGGCGCTGCACGAATATCGATGATAGCAGGCGCCGCCGCCACTTGCCGCGCCGGCACGGCCATTGCTGACTGCCGCTCGTGATCTCCTTTCGATGGGTGCATTCGCGTGGGCTCTGGGTGGCCGTGGCGGGGCTCGGGTTGCTTGCCGCCTGTGTTCAGGGCGTGACGCGACCGAACCCGACGGCGGGCGGCACGCTGCGGCTCGGGGGCGAGCACGCGGGGTCGGACAAGCCTGCGGGGCCGCTGAAGGTGGCGTTCGTGTCACCGGAAGGGGCGGTCGGGCTCGTCACCGAGGTGAACGTGGTCTTCGATCGACCCGTCCACCCGCTCGGCGTGGTGAGCGATGGGCCGGCGCCGTTCGTCCTGACGCCCGCCGTGCCCGGTAGCTACCGCTGGGTGGGGTCGCGGGCAGCCGTGTTCACGTCGGAGAAGCGCCTGCCGTTCGCGACTGCGTTCACGATCGAGGTACCGGCGGGCTTGGCGGCGATCGACGGGACCCGGCTCGAGGCCGCGCAGCACTTCGCCTTCGAGACCCGCCGGCCGACGCTGCAAAGCTCGATCCCCAGCGACGGCGAGGACGGGAAACCGCTCGATACGATGCTGCGGCTGAGCTTCGATCAAGTCGTCACGCCGGCGGCGTTGCGCGCTGCCGCTAAGCTCGAGCTGATTGGCTCGAAAAACCAGACGGCCATCCCGTTCGACGTCGAAGTGGACCCGAAGCAACCGCGCGCGCTTACCGTGCGGCCGAAACGTGCGCTCGGGCCGCACAGCACGGTCGCGATCACGCTTGGGGCGGGGCTTCACAGCGTCGAGGGGCCGCTCGAAGCCGGCCAGGAACGCACGGTGACGTTTCGCACCTACAATCCGCTCGCGCTGAACGAGCTTAGCTGTTCGCGCCTGCATGACGGTTCGCCGTGCGACGCCGACTCGTCCGTCTCGCTCGTCTTCAACAATTCGGTCAAGTTGTCGACGCTGGTCGGCAAGGTACACATCACGCCCGACGTGGGGCTCAAGCCGTTTCACGTCGACGTCGAGAGCGACGCTACCAGCTACGTGCAGCTCGAAGGGCATTACCAGGCCGGTCAGAGTTACCGCGCGCAGATCGACGCGGGGTTGGTCGACGAGTTCGGCCAGACGCTGGCTAAAGCAACGAGCGTGGCGTTCCGCTTCACCGATCACCACCCGCGCGTCGATATTGGCGCGGTCGGGCGTAATTTTGCAGGGCGTCCGCTGAGTGTGCCGGTGGCTTCGCGCAACGTAAAATCGTTCGATTTGCTCACCGCTGCGCTCGGTGCGCAGGACCTGCTGGCCTGGCGCGAGGCACTGCGTTCGACGCCGGGTAACCAGAAAGATCTCGATTGGCTCGCCGGTTTCGCCAATGCCCAGGTGCAGCACGTGAACCCGCACGCGGCCAAGAACCAAATCGACCGCATCAGCATCGACGCCGCCAAGGTGCTCGGCCCGAGCGCCCGTGGCGCGCTGGCGATCGGCGTGCACTACACGCCCGACAAAGACGACTGGGATACGCCGGTCAACATGAAGGTGCTCAATCTTTCGGACTTGGGCATCAGTGCCAAGCTGTCGCGTTTCGGATCGCTGGTGTGGGTGACCGATCGCAACACCAACCTGCCGATCCCGGGCGCGGGTGTGGAGCTGGCCGTGCCGGGGCGGCCGACGCGCCCGTACACGACCGATTCCGACGGGCTGGCGCAGATCCCCGCCGCGGACTTTGCGCCGAACTTGGACAGCGACAGCCCGGAAGCTCGGGCGATTTTGGTCGTGCGCCGTGGCCAAGACAGCGCGTTCGCGCTCGTGAGCGAGTACCTCGAGGGCTATCGCTTGGATGTGCCGACTGATTTTTCGGGCGAGCTGCGGCCGTACGGCGTGCTGTTCAGCGACCGCGGCATCTACCGACCCGGTGACGACGTGTGGGTCAAGGGCATCGTTCGGAACCAGGCCGCGAACGGCAACGCTTTGCCCGGTGAAAAGCCGCTACAAGTGCAGCTGCGCTCGCCGAACGGTGACCAGCTGACGTCGCAGTCGGTGGTGCTGACGAGCTACGGCACGTTCGCGGCCAAGCTGCGCGTGCCGGCCGGCGCTGAGCTCGGGACCTACTACGCGACCACTTCCGGGTTCGGCGACGAACGGTTTCTGCAGCAGCCGATCGAGGTGGCAGAGTACCACCCGGTCGAGTTGCGCGTTGGCGCGAGCGCGGACCGTCCGGCGTACCAGCGCGGTGATACCGCCAAGCTCGAGGTCAAGGCCGACTACTTGTTCGGCGCCGCCGCCGCCGGACTTTCGGCGACACTCAGCGTCTCACGCCAGCCGACCTGGTTCGAGGTGCCGGGTGCGGACGGCTTCACGACCGATGCCGGCGTCTACTACAACGACCTGACCGAGACGTCGCCTGCGGGGGAGTTGCGACGCGAGACGCGCAAGCTGGACGTGCAGGGGCTGGTGGCCTGGGCCGAGAAACTCGAGTTGCCCGGGCAGCGCGGCACCGAGCTGGTGCGTGTCGATGTCGAAGTGACCGATGTGTCGCGGCGTAGCGTCGCCAGCTCGACTAGCGCGTTGGTGCACCCGGCAGCCTTCTACATTGGCTTGAAGACCGAATCAGAAGGCTTCGTCGACGCACCGGGCACACTGAAGCCGCAGGTGATTACCCTCGGGCCCGATGGGCGTCGCCTGGCCGTGAAGCGCGTTTCGCTCGAGCTTTTGGAGCGCCGTTACACTTATGCCCGTGAAACGGCCGGTGACGACTACCGCGGCGTGAGCAAAACCGTCGATCGGCAGGTGGCTCGCTGCGAGGTCACGACCAGCACGCGCGACGCGGCGTCGTGCCCACTAGCGGTACCGGCCGCTGGCTACTACGTGGTCGTGGCGCGCTCCAAGGACGACCACGGCAACACCAGCGAGTCGGCGATTTCGACTTATGCGGCCGGCCCAGGCGAGCCGACCTGGCAAGACAGCGACCGTCGCAGCCTGACGCTGGTGCTCGACAAGAAGTCGTATGCCGTCGGTCAACGCGCACGGGTGCTGGTCAAGTCACCGTACAAAGACGCCGAGGCGCTGATCACCGTCGAGCGCTCGGGCGTTTACCATTCGTTCCATCGCGTGCTGCACGGCACCGCGCCGAGCTTCGAGATCCCGGTAACGAACGACATTTTGCCGAACGCGTTCATCGGTGTGCACCTCTTGCCACGGCGCACCGGGAAAGCGGCCGCGCTTGAGCCGGGTAGCTACCGCATCGGCTATGCGAACCTGCTCGTGAACGCCGACGCGCGGCGCTTGGCGCTAAAGATTACGCCGAATAAGTCAGATTTTCGGCCTGGCGAGAACATCGACGTGAAGTTGTTGGTGAAAGACGCACATGGCACGGCGGCGGCCAACACCGAGGTCACGCTGTACGCAGCCGACGAAGGCGTGCTGTCGCTGATCGACTACCGCACGCCGGATCCGCTGCAGACGTTCTCGGGCGCGCGCGCGTTGCAGGTCGCGACGCTGGAGAGCCGCGACTCAGAGGGGCGGATCCTGTTGCAGGCGCTGAGCGGCCGCGACAAGGGACGAGATGGCGGCGGCGGTGGTGACAGCGACGTGCGTCGCGACTTTCGGCAAACCGCGTATTTCAATCCGCGCATCATCACCGACGCCCATGGCGAAGCCAAAGTCAGCTTCAAGCTACCTGAGTCGCTGACCACGTATCGGCTGATGGCCGTAGCCGTGGGGCTAGCGGACCGCTACGGGTTCACGCAGGAGCGTGTGACCACCAGCAGGCCCCTGATGGCACGGCCTTCGCTGCCGCGCTTCGTGCGCGCGGGCGACTCCTTCGAAGCTGGCGTTATCGTCAGCAAGAAGAACCTACCGGCGGGCAAGGTGCGTGTGGTGGCGACGCTCAACGGGCTGACGGCCACCGGCCCGCTCACGCGTGACCTGGATGTGCCTGAAAATGGCTCGATCGAGGTGCGCTTCCCGGTCCGAGCCGAGCACCCGAACCCTGCCAGCCTGCGCTTCGAGGTCACGGCTGGCGCGGAGCACGACGCTGTCACGCGGTCGTTTTCGGTCGCGCTACCGATGACACCGGAAGTGGCGGCAATCTACGGGCAGACCAGCGCCGCCCAAACCGAAAAACTGGGCGAGCTGAGCGCGGCGCGCGACGACGCGGGCGAGCTTTCGGTCGCGCTCTCGTCCACCGCGCTGGTCGGCATCGACCAAACCGCGCTTGATCTGATCGCCTACCCGTACAGCTGCACCGAGCAGCTTTCGAGTCGGATCTTGCCGCTGATCGCGTTGGACGATTTGGCCAAAGCGTTGGGCTTTCACCTGCCCGCCGACTCGCGCAAACGCGCCGAGGTAGCGGTGGCTGAGGTGCTGGCGCGCCAGCAGGGGGACGGCGGCTTTGCGATGTGGCCCGAGTCCGGGGTTTCTTCGGAGTGGGTATCGCCGTACGCCGCGCTCGCCCTGTCGCGAGCCGGGCGCGCCGGCGTCGTGGTGCCGAAGCCCGCGCTCGACCGCGCTCGCGATTACTTGCGCGGCTTGGTCCAGGTGTCGTTCACGCGACCCTGGCAGTTGCCGACGGCAGCGCTCGCGCTCGACGTCCTGGGTGAGTTGGGGTCTCCGGACCCAGGCGGGATCAATCGGCTGTTTTCGCGCCGAAAAGAGCTGCCGTTGTTCGGCAAAGCGCTGCTGCTGCACGCGGCCGTCGGCGCCAAGTTGGGCTCGGATGTGCCGGACCAGCTCACGCGAGACCTCGAAAATCAGCTGCACGTCAATGGTGACCGCGCGGTGATCGTCGATGACTCGGGTGGCAACTACTACTCGCTTTTCGATTCGGAAGCGCGCACACAAGCCTTGGTTTTGCGCGCGCTGACTGCGCGCGGCAAGCACCCGCTCTTGACCGAGCTGGTGCGCGGCCTGATCGGCTCGCGCAAGCAGGGGAAATTCCGCACGACGCAAGAAGGCGCGTGGGCGTTGTTGGCGCTCGACGACTACCGGCGCGTGGCCGAGCCGGAATCACCGAGCTTCGAGGCGACGTTGTCGCTCGGCAACGCGCGGCTCGGCTCAGCGAGCTTCAAGCAAGCGCCGCCGCTGTCGCAGCGCTTCGAGATGCCGCTCAGTCAGCTGCTCGCGCATGGCAACGAGCCGCTGTTGTTCGAGAAGCGCGGCTCTGGCAAGCTGTTCTACGAGGCGCGGCTCCGCTACGCGCGCCGTGAGTTGCCGAAAGATCCGCTAGATGCCGGATTTTTCGTGGAAAAGAGCCTGCATAGCGTCACCCCGGAGGGGCTCCGCAAAGGTGCGGCGGGCGCACCGCCCGGCATCGCGCGCGAGCTTTCAGCCGGAGATTTGGTGCTGGTGGACGTGACGGTCGTGACACCAGCGCCGCGCGAATACGTCGTGCTCGACGACGCGCTGCCGGCAGGGCTCGAAGCCATCAATCCCAAGCTGTTCACGACCGCGGATTGGCTGAAATCGGCCGGCTTGGACGAGGACGCGGGCTGTGTGGGTTGCAATCCTTCCGACGGCGAGGATGACAACACTGCGCTGGGCTACGCCGCGCCTTACGTTCGCAGCGAAGTTCGCGACGACCGCGTGCTGTTCTTCGTCGACCAGCTGCCGGCCGGACTTTCGCATTACCGCTACCTGGCGCGTGCGACCACGTTCGGGCACTTCGTGGTGCCGCCGACGCGCGTCGAGGAGATGTACGAGCCGGAGGTGTTCGGGCGGACCGGTGCGACGGAGGTGACGGTCCGGTGATGCGTTTCCTGCGCATCTTGAAGCGGGCGAATCCGCTACGGCTCGGGCGCTGGTTGTTGCTGCCGGTGTTGGCACTCTTGCTGCTGCCGTGGGCGGGGCTGGCGTTGGCGGCTTGTTTTCGGTCGTTGCCGCAGGCGCTGAGCGCGTCCCAGGCGCGCACCACCGTGCTCGTGCTCGACCGCGACGGGCGGCTGCTGCGCGAGGTCGCGGTCGGCAGCGGGGCGGCCGAAAATCCGGTGCGGCTGAGCGAGCTGTCGCCGTGGGTCGTGCCGGCGCTGGTGGCAGCCGAGGACAGTCGGTTCTTCGAGCATCCTGGGGTCGATCCGCTTTCGGTGACGCGCGCGCTCGGTCAGTGGGCGCTTGCGGGACGGGTCGTGAGTGGCGCCAGCACGCTGACACAGCAGCTGGCTCGCACGCTCGAGCCCCGGCCACGCAGCGCGCTCGGCAAACTGGGCGAGATGGCGCTAGCGCTGCGCATCGAGGCATCGCTTTCGAAGAACCGGATCTTGGAGGAGTACCTGAGCCGCGTCGAATTCGGCCCGAACCTGATCGGGATCGATGCCGCGAGCCGGCACTACTTTGGAAAGTCGTCGGCCGCGCTCGATCTGGCGGAGGCGGCTGCGCTCGTTTCGATGCCGCGCGGGCCATCGCTGTACGATCCGCGACGACGCCCGCAGCTGCTCGAACGGCGCCGGCTGCGCGTGCTTGCGCGGCTGGAGGGGTTGGGGCTGGCCAGCCACGCGGAGATCGCGCGCGCCGAGCTGACACCGATCCGCATCAGTCTGGCCTCGAGCGCGCAAGGCGCCGAGCATTTGAGCTTTGCGCTGGCGGCGCGCCACGCTTCGGCAGCGGGCGAACGCAGCCGCACGCTGCGCACGACCTTGAACGCCGAATTGCAGCGGGCTGCCGAGCGTGTGGCCGAAGCCGCGCTGCCGGCGCTGGCCGCACACGGCGGCGACGCGATGTCGCTGGTGGTGCTCGACAATGAAACGAGCGAAGTCTTGGCCTACGTTGGCTCGCCGTCGTACTTCGACGCCAAAAATCACGGCGCCAATGACGGCGTGGTAGCCAAGCGCCAACCAGGCTCGGCGCTGAAGCCGTTCGTCTACGCCGCCGCGATCGAAGCGCTCGGCTATGGGCCCGCGACGCTCTTGCCCGACTTGCCGCGCGACTACCGGGTGCCGGGCGGCAATTTTTCGCCGCGTGACTACGATCAGCGCTTCCGTGGCCCGGTGCTGCTCCGCCAGGCGCTTGGCAGCTCGCTCAACATGCCGGCGCTCGAAGTGACCTCGCGGCTCGGCCCGCCGCGCCTGCTCGCGATGTTGAAGCGCTTCGGCTTCGCCTCGCTCGACCGGGCAGCCGAGCACTACGGCGTGGGGCTCGCGCTGGGCGATGGCGAGGTGACGTTGCTCGAGCTCGCGGCGGCCTACGCGGCGCTGGCCAGGGGAGGCGAGCTGCTGCCGCCGCGCGTCGTTCTGTCGCGCTCGGTGGCCGGCGGCGTACCGACTGCTTTTCCGAGTGAGCCAGGTCGCCGCGTGTTGCGGTCCGAATTCGCGGCGCTGCTGACTGACATGCTGAGCGACGACGCTGCGCGCGCTGCCGGTTTCGGCCGCGATTCGGTGCTCAATTTGCCGTTTGCGGTCGCTGCCAAGACCGGCACGTCCAAGGGCTACCGCGACAACTGGGCGGTCGGCTACACGCACGAAGTGACGGTCGCGGTGTGGGTCGGCAATTTTGATGGCACGCCGCTGCGCGACGCGAGTGGCATCACGGCCGCCGGTCCCGCGTTTCACGAGCTGATGCTGACCGCCATGCGCGGGCGAACGCCAGCGTCGTTGTTCGACGCTTCCGCCCTGTCTGAAGCCGAGGTGTGCACGCTGAGCGGTAAGGTGCCGGGCCCCGCTTGTGAGCACCGCCGCCGTGAGCACTTCGCTCGCGGTCACGAGCCGACCGAACGCTGTGACTTGCACGTCTTGGCCCATGTCGACGGGCAAGGCCGCGAGACCGCCGCTAGTTGCGGCCGCGCCACGCAGATTCTGGAGCGTTACCCGCTCGAATTCCAAGCTTGGGCCGAGCGCGCGGGTCGTCCGATCTTGGGTCGGCACGTTTCGGCGAGCTGCCCGCCGGCAGCGACCGTAGCCACCGCCGTGCGCGTCACGTTCCCGCGTGACTCGCAGTCTTTCGCTCTCGATCCCGATGGCCCGAACCGTCAGGAAATCGTGCTCGCCGCCGCGTCCGACTCCGCTCGGCTGCGCTTCATCATCGACGGCCACCCCACCGCCGAGCTCAGCGCACCGTTCCATCTACCGTGGCGTCTTTCGCCTGGCACGCACCAAGTCCAAGTCGACGCTGCCGGCATGCGCAGCGTACCAGTTGCCTTCCAAGTCACGGCCCCGTCTCATCCATGACCCTTCCGCCGGGCAACGCTGCCGAAGGCCACGGTCCAAATGCGCCTCGCTGGATCGATGCGACCGAAAAATCTATGTTCGAAGTCGATGACTGACTTGAAGCTGGACCGTCGGGCGCTGGTCGTCGGCGCGACCTTGTTTGCTGGACTGGCTGGTGGCCACCACGACCGGGTCGAAGCGGCTGCGTGCCGGCTTGCCGCCGCACTATCGTACCGGCGACAAGACCGGCACGGGTGAGAACGGAGCGACCAACGATCTGGCCATCGCCTGGCCCTCCGCGAAGCCGCCGCTGCTCATCGCAGCCTACTGCGTCGGTTCGAGCAAGAGCACCGAGCAGCTCTCCGACGTGCTAGCCCAAGTCGCGCGCGTTGTAGTGAGCTCGTGAGCGATTACCGGAGCGATTGCAATGCCGTGTCAGCAGCAGCGGCGGAAGAAGCCGCGCGGATGAAGTGAGGTTAGCGCGCGATGCCCAGCCGCGAGCGCGCCTCGGCGTATGCTTCGGAGACGCTGAACACTGCCAAATCGCGCGCTTCCGGGTTTCGGATCACCCATTTTACGCGCTCGGGGCCAGCTGGAGGTCCAGCAAGCTGGCCTGCCGTGAGCGCCAGGCCGCGCAGCGCGGCGTTCGGTGAGCCGACCGCTAACAGGCCAGTGCGATCGCCCCATTGGTGGATGGCGGTGCCGAGTTGGCTGACGCGATTGCCCAAGCTGCCGATCACCTCCAGCGCCAACACCGGAACGTCGTCGTCCATCCGCACGCGCATGGCCTGCTCGAGCTTCGCGCGCGCGTCGGCGAGCTTCTTGGCGTCCACGCCTTGTGGCGTCCAATTCGAAGCGAACAGCGACAAGAATGCGCTGACGATCGCGGGCAACTCGATTGGCGGCGTGCGCGACAGGGTCGCTGCACGGCCTTGCAGGATCTTCAGGCTGCGCATCAATAGGAAGAAGCGCGCCGCGTCGTCGGCGTGGTCGAGCAGCGTTTGCCCAAAGACGATGATCGGCGGGTTGGTGCTGACCGGCATGCACACCGGGCCGAGCGCGGGCGACGCGAACACCTCGAGCCCGCGGATGCCGAATGACTGCGCCACGTTCTGCACGAACGCCACGAACGGCTGCGAAGCCACCGGGAGCGGCGCCGCCTTCAGCGCCCGCAAATCGACCGAGAAAGCGGCGTCCAGGACGTCGCCGGCCTTCTTCAAAAGCGCGCGTAGGGCGGGCGTGATCAAGTCGGGCGCCAGCTGGTCGTCGAGCCGCATGTCACCGGCGGCTTGCCCAGTGGCCGCCACCGGCATGTCCTCACCAGAAAGCGACATCAGCGTGGCGGTTGCCAGTGACGCGGCGTCGTGGGCACCGCGCAGCTCGGCTACCGCCGCCAGCATCTCGAACAGGGCGGGATCGAAGCGACCGGTCGCCAGCGCGCGGCGTGCATCAGTGGCCGCGCGATCCAACAGCACCGTAGCGGCGCGCTGCTCGTTGGCGCGTTGATGCATCTCGACCAACGCGCGCAGCACGGTGTGATCGAGCGGCGCGTCTTTGCGCGCCTTGTCCAAGATAGCTTCGGCCTTCTTGCGATCGCCGCCGAGCTGCTCGACGACCAGCGCGAGCCCGAGCGTGCGCTCGCGCTTCGCTTCGGGGGTCGCGGCGCGCCCCAAGAACTCGGTCTGTAGCTCGACAGCCTTGTCGGCCATGCCGCGGCGGCCGAGCACTTGCACCAGTCGCGAGACCGAGTCGGCGTCGTCGGGCTCGCGCTTCAGCACCTCGCGGTAGGCGAGCTCGGCGCGCTCCGGATTCGGCAATGACGTGTCGTACAGCTCGCCCAAACGGCGGTAGATCTGCGCTTGGCGCGCGACCTCCGGCAAATGCCTAACCAGGCGGATGTAAGCCTGCTCGGCGGCGCCCCAGTCGCCTTCTTCGCTGCACAGCTCGGCGAACGTGGACAGCGCTTCGACGTGATCAGGGTTGGCATCGAGCGCTGCGGCCAGGGCGGCTTTGGCTAGTCCGCGTTCGCCGACGTCAGCCAGTGCGCGGCCGCGCGTGACCTCGAGCGCGACGCGCTCTTCCGGATCGGTGGTGTGCGAGAGGCGCCGCTCCAACAGGCTAGCCAGCTTTTCGCGATCGCCGCCCGACACGTACAGCGCTTGCAGGCGCACGACGGCGTCCTCGTTCGTGATGTCCAGCGCTACGGCGTTTTCGAGGGCCGCGCGCGCGCGCTCGGTGTCGTTGCCCTTGTCGAGCCAGAGCACGCCCGCCTGGTGCCAAGCGCTGACTTTGTGCGAGTCGATGACGCTGGCTTCGGCGAGCGCTTCGAGCGCTCGGGCGGACGCGCGGAAGTCGCCGCGCGCCTCGAGCACCTCGGCCAGCGTGGTGAGCACGACCTGGTGGTCGGGCACCAAGCTGAGCGCACGCTCGAGCAGAAGCTGGGCTTCGTCCAGCTCGCCCAATCGCGTGGCGGCTTCGGCCGCGCGCAGCAGCAGCGTCGCCTTGTCGGCGGGCCGCTCGGTGCGCTCTTGCAGCTTCTTCGTGACGGCTAGCGTTGTGGCCGAATCGTCGGCGGCGCGCGCCTGCGCCTCGAGCATTCGGAGCGCCCAGAGCCGGGGCGGATCTTGCTGGAGTGCGCCGGCGACTAGCTCCTTCACGCTGGTCCAGGCGCCGGTGCGGATGCGAATCCGCGCCGAAAGTCGCGCGTGCGCGTCGCCTTCACTGCCGGTCGCAAGCGTCGCCAAGCGCGCGGCGATCGGCTCCAGCTCCTCGAGGCGATTGGCGCCGATGTAGTGGTGCTCGACGCGGCGCAGCGCCGGCAGGTGGTTGGGGGCGCGTTCCAAGATCGCGCTGTGCCAGAGCAGCGCGCTGGAGGTGTCGCCGCGGGCGCGGTCGAGCTTGGAGAGCCGCTCGTACAGCTCGCACAACTCGGCGGCGTCTTCGGTGCCGCGCGACTGCGTCAAGAGTGCTTCCGAGACGCGCGCGTCGGCCGGCGTGCCGAGCGCGCTCTCGTCTGCCAACACCTTCAAGATTTCACCAGCGCCGAGCTGCACGGCCAGCTGCGCGGTACGGCCGGTAGCTTCGGTGTTGCCGGCGCGGCGATGCTCAAGCGCGGCCTGCGCGAACAGCTCACGCTTGGTGTCGTCGGTGGCGCTTTGCGCGGCTTGCTCGCGCCACGCGGCGCGGGCTTCGTCGTCGCTGCCGGCGATCCGCTCGTGTAGCTCACGCAGGGCGATGTCCGACGGGCGTGCGACGATCGCGTCGCTGAGCAGGCTGGCGGCGAGCGCCAAGTCGGTCTCGGCGACGAGCAGCGCTTCGCGCACCAAATCGAGCGCGGTTTCGACCGCGTCTTCGCTCTCAGCGCGGCGTGCTCGCAACCAGCCGAGCAGCCGCTCGGAGTCGCCGCGCGCGCGCGCCTGCTGCTCGCCGAGGCGATGGACCAACGACAGCGAGGGCAGGGCCTCGGCGGCCTTGCGCAGGAGCTCGTCGTAACGCTCGGCGTCTTCCGGCCCGAGTCGCAGCGCGGCCTCGAGCAGGTACAAGCCGGCCTGGGTCGGGTCGCCCGCCGCCTCGGCGGCGCCACTCAGCAGGCGTACGGTTGCATCGCGGTCGGCGCCCTCCAAGAGCGCACGCAAGGCGGCCGGCGTGCGCGCGTCGGCTTCGTAGGCGGCCGTGTAGCGCTCCGCGGCAGCGGCGTTCGCCCCGGATAGCTCTTCGACGAGCGCGCTGGCCAGGCTTTCATCGCGGGTATGCGTGCTGTCGCCGTCGGACAGCGCGCTGATACCGCGCAGCAACGACGGCGCCTGCTTATCGGTGGTGGCGAAGCGCAGCAGTAAGGCGGGGCCAAGCGCGCTCTCCGGATTGGCCGCAAGGAACCGCTGTGTGGGGGCGCGCAAGTAAGCGAGCGCGGCGGCACCCGCCATCTCCGTACCGGGGGGCGGCGTGAGCGCAAGGCCTAGCGCTTGCGCCGACCGAGCCGCTTCGGTGCCCGCCAAGAGCTCGCCGCTCTGTTCCGTCGAGAGCGCTCCGTAGATGGCAGCCGCCAGCGGCCTTTGTTCGTCGGTCTTGGCGAGCTCGAACGCGAGCGGGCCGAGCGTCTCCAGGCCTTCGCCGCTGAGCGCACCGAGCACGGCGCGATCGAGAGCCTGGAAAGCTTCGGTTTCGCCTTCGCTGGCGGCCTGAATGCCTGCTTTGGAGCCTTGCTCAAGCGCGCGGGCCGACAGCGTGCGGCGCGCCAGCGCGTCCGCGTCGCCGCCGAGCAGCCGCTCGAGCCAGCTGATCGCGTCGGGGCGCGTCTTGCTCTCGTGTGCGGCGAGCGCTGCGGCGAGCCAGAGCGCGGCCGGGCCGACGCCGTCGATCTCCGCCAGGCGTGCCACCAGCGTCGCGGTGCCGCCGCGATCCCCGACCGCGAAGGCTTTGCGTGCTTGCTCGAGCGCCAGGCTCGGCGCCACGGTCGTGCCGGGCGCGCCAGCGGGTGCCGGGGCGCCGCGCAGCCGCGAGCTCTCTTCGGTCGCCTGCATCAGCTCCGCCAGCGCCACCGACTCCGGCCAACGCATGCGCGCAGGTCCGGAGCCTTTGCCGAGCAGCTCGATCAGCTTCGAGACATGCGCGCGCGGGTCGTCGACGTTGGCGCGCAACGCCAGCTCGAGCTTCTTTTTCCCCGTGGCGTCGTCCTTGAGCGCGAGGCGATGCACCTCACCGTTCAGGTAGGCAGCATGCACGCGCGCTTCCGCGGTCGGCGCGCCACGCGTCTCGAGATCGAGCGCGGTCGCGACCGCCTTCCAGTCTTGTTCGGCTGCGGCCAGCGCGCGCAGCTGCCGGCCGACGAGCGGCAGCGAACGCGCCATCGAACTGGCTTCGGTGGCGACTTCGCGGGCGCGGCCGATGTCGCCCACCAGCGCCCAAATCTCGCTGGCGACCAACAGCGAGCGAGCCTTGGCGATCGGATCGGTGGCGGCGTGCGCTTCGCTCTCGAGCCATTCGGCCCGCTCGGTCCAGCGATCCGAATCGAGCGCCAAGTGCGCGGCCGCAGGGCGCTCGTCAGGCCACATCGACGGCGACGACCGCAAATCTGGCGGAGGCGGCGTATGCGAGAGCGGGGCGCGCGGCGGATCGCTGGGCATCGCGTCACCCAGCTCAGACGCTGCTAGCGCCTCCAGCTCAGCCTCGCTCAGGTCCGCGGCCACAATGTCCACGCGCGTCGAGGCATCGAGCAGGTCGTCGATGCCGTCGCTCGGGAGCTCTTCGAAGCTGAAATCGCTCAGCTCGGTCGCCGCGACGCTGGACGTCGGCAAGCTCTCGACGTCGTCATCGAGCTCAAGCTCTTCCAGCGGCTGGGCGCTGGTTTGAATGTGAGCTTCCTGCACGCCGGCGGGCGGCCGTGCCGTCTTGAAGCTGGCTGGCTTGATGCTGGGCGGCGACGCCTGCGCCGCGCGCTCGAGCAGGCCGTCGATGTCGTGCAACGTCGGCATGCCTTGCACGCGCGTGACCTCGTCGTCCTCGCCAAACATCGGCAGCTCGCGCGCGTCCGGGACTGGCGTCGCGTCCGGCACGGGCGGACTGTGGGCGGGCGGAAATGGCTGGCGTGGTGGCGGCCCCGCCGGGTTGACGGCGGGCGGTTGGGCAGTGCCGGTGCCGGCGAGCGTGCCACGGGCTGGCGTTGGTGCGCGCGAAACCGGGCGGGGCACTGACGAAACGCCGCCCGGGCGCGGAATGCCGGCGGGCCGTGGCGCGGAGAACGCTGGCGGCGGTGGCAACACCGGGATCACCAGCGTCGCGCCGATTGGCGCCGGTGGTCGCACTTCTTGGCCAGCCTTTTCGGCGGGCTTGGGCTTGGGCTTGGGCTTGGGCTTGTCGCCGAGACCCATCTTCTCGGCCAAGGCTTGCAGATCCATCCCCGTGGCGGCCTCGATGTTGCCGACCCAAGTCGGTTCGTCATCGGGGAACTCGCGCGCTTCGGGCGCGTGCAGCATGCGGCCGTCGGAAGGTGGCGGTGGTTCGCTGACCGGCGACGCGCCCGGATGCGTGCTCTTCTTGCTCGGCGCGGGCCCGGCGGGCGGGTCGTCGGACAAAAGCGAGTCGAGCAGCGCGTCCGCTTCGAAGTCGAGATCCTCGCCCAGCTCCTTGCCGATGCTACCGGCGGAGCCACTGCGCCCCGCGCCGCGCGCTCGCTTCTCGCCGTCGTCCGTCCCGCTCATCGCACTCCCATTCCGAGCTGCTCGCGCAGATCCAGGTAGGTGGGGGAGAGCACGAACGCCAGCAGGCGCTCAGCCCGTGCGCGATCTTCGCGCCCTTCACCGACGGGCGTGCGCGTGCGCCCACCGAGCACCCAAGATACGTCCCCGGCAGCGATCGCCGCCATGCGGTCCAAGCTCGAGGTCGCGGCGCGCACCCAGCCGAGCAGATCAGGCGACTCGTTCGCGACGGCGCGCGCCAAGTCCGGCAAGACTTTGCGCAGCTGGCGGCCGCCCCAACCCGACGCCTCTTTGGTCAACAGGCGCTGGAACTCGCCGAGCATCGCAAAGCTGGGCGCCGACAGCTCGACGCCGCCGAGCCGACAGGCAGCGACGATCAGCGCCGCGACGTCATCCGATTCGCGGTGACCAAGCACGGTGGTGCCGCGGCGCAGGGCGTACAGCTCGCGCGCTAAGGCCTGGCGGTGGATCGGCGATAGCGGCGCCGTCACGGCTGCGCCGACGATGACCGCCGGCGTCTCGAGCGCCAGCGCGCGCACCGCGCCTTGGTCGTTGCCGCCAACGTACAGCTCGAAATCACCGATGCCGAGCGCGCCAGCCCAAGCCGCGACCTCGTTGCGGATCGGCAAACCGGCGCGCGGATCGACGCGCTCTTTCTTCGTCACCCCGAAGGCTTGGAGGTTGGGCCCGAGCGCCTCGGTGATAGTAGTCGCAATTACGCGCATCAGCTCGGCCACGGCGCCGCGGTCGTCTGGATCGGCCAAGTTCGGCAGCGAGGCGTCGTCGATGGCAATCTTCGGCCCGTTCGACACGCGCCGGTCGAGGTTGGCGAGCTCCTTGTCGACCTCGGGGCTGCCGCGGCCAATTGCGGATAGCGCGCCGAGCGCCGCTTGGCGCTGCGGCATGTTGCCCAAGAACTCAGCGATTTTCGCCAGCCACTGCACGCGCTCGGCATCGAGCGGGTTGTCGGTCAGCCGCTGCACCAGCGTGACCTGGGCGCGGGCGACCAACGACCGGGCTTTGCTTTCGGGGATCGCGCCGCTCAGCACCAAATCGATGGCCTCGCCGTCATCGGGCGACTCGGACAGTAGTTTTTCGACCGCGGCCTGCGCGGCGGCTGGTCGCTTGAGCTTGTCGCGATAGATCGCCAAAGCCAGGCGCGCGGCCTGGATGCGGCCGTCGCGACTGTCGCGCTCGTTCATCAACAGCTCGAGCGCAGCTACGGCCTGGTCGAACGCGCCGGCTTTGGTGGCGACCTTGGCCAAACGCTCACGCACCGGCAGCGTAGACAGCCTGGCCGCGTGTAGCGCAGTCAACACGGCCAGCGCGCGAACCGGATCTTGCAGCTTGTTCTCGAACAGATCGACGGCAGCCACGCCGCTCATCAAACGCTGTTGGGTGGGCGCTTGCGGGTGCGCGGCCAGCTCCGCTAGGTGACTGGCGGCCTCTTCGAAGCGGCCGGCCGTGATGAAGATCTCACCCGAGAGCGCCAGCGCGCCGACGTGATCCGGCTCCAACATGCGCACGTTCTCGAGCGCAGTGAGCGCGCCTTCGCGGTCACCCTTGCCGCGCAGCACGCGCGCGCGCTCCCAGAACAGCTTGGCAATCTCGTCGGGGTCTTCGGCGACGGTCAGGCGGCGCGTGATCAGGTCGAGCAGGCGCTCGTCATCTTTGCGCTGGCGGACGATGCGGAACAGCCGATCGAAGGCCTCGGCTTGCTTGATGTCGCGCTCGACCGCGCGCGATAGCGCGAACTCGCCGCGCGATGGGTCGTTCAGGCCGTCCAGCAAGATGCCAGCGGCCTGTGCCCAAAACCGGCCGCCGGTGGTCGAATCACTGACCGCGTCACCGAGCGCCGCGCAGGCCTCGGCCAAGGTGCCCTGGTCGCCGCCGGCTTCCGCCGCAGCGCGCAGCCCTTCCCAGCCCGCGATGTCTTCGGGGTGGGCGTCGACGACGCGCCGGAACGAGTCGAGCGCTTGCGCGACGTCGCCGTAGGCGAGTTGGTTCATGCCGGCCAGCGCGGTCGCGAGCGGTGTGCTCTCGGCCCCGAGTAGCTCGCCGACGTCGAGCAGGGCTGCGGAGCGACGTCGCGGATCACAGCCCGGCCCAGCCAGCTCCAAGTTGGCGAGGCGCACGGCGGGATCCGACGACTCGGCGGGCGGGTCTAGCTCCATGCCGGCGAGCCAGCTCACCAGATCCGAACCGGCAGCGAGCGCGGCCGCGCTGGGGCCCGAGACGCGCCCGGCCAAGGTGCGACGGGCTTGGACCTCGCCGCTCAAGTCACCCGCGGCGGATGCCGCTGCGAGCCATTCGAGCGCCGCGACTGGCGAGCCGTCGGCCGCGGCCCAGTTGGCGGCCGCGTCGCGCAATTCGCTGCTGCCGAGCGCGGCATCGCTGCTGAGCGCGAGCACGAACAACGCCGCGCCGCAGGCCGCAGCAGCAGCCGTGCTGCGCTTCGATAGCTCTTTCAAGGCTTCGGTGCGGCGCTCGATATCGCGGGTCGAGTTGCCCCATAGGGCGCGCCCCAGCGTGAGCGCGGTGTTGATTTCGTCGGGCGTCCCGTCGTCGGCGACAGTGTCGAGCGCGTCAGCTGCGGCCGCGGCGTTGCCGTCGCGGCCGGCTTCGAGCGCGAAGCGTTCGAGGGCTGCTACGGCGCGCTCCTGGGCGTCGGCCGCGGCCAGCACCTGGCGGCGCGCGTCGAGATCATCCGGCGCGGTCGCGCGGCGCGCTAGCCGCGTCAGAAGCTCGCCGGCGGCTTCGGAGCGCTGCTCGGCTTGCTCGAAGCTGCCGAGCGCGGCCTTGCGGTCGCCGCTGCGGAAGCGTAGGAGGCCGGCTTCGATCCACATCGCTGCCGCCAAATCGGCATCGGCGTCGGTGAGCGCGGCGGCCGTCGTTTCGAGCACGGCACAGGCGCCCGGCACGTCGCCAGCGTCGCGCCGGTGCTGGCTGAGCGCGCGCGCGACGACCAAATCGCCGTTTTCGGCCGCGTGCAGCGCCGACAGGCGCGTGGCGTAACCTTCGACGTCGCCGGCTGCGCGCGTCAGCACTGCCGCCACCGTGGCCAGCGCGCGCGCGCGCGGCTCGCTCTGCGGTCGCACGACCTCGGTCAATTGGTCGAGCTGCGCGATGCCGTCGGCGAGCTCCGCGGCGGCGTCGCCGGCGTCGCCAGCGGAAATCAGCGGAGCCACGCAGGTCGTCAGCACGCTGCCGAGCCACGCGCCTTCCGGCAGCTTGGCGATGCTTTGGAACGCGGCTAGCGCGCCTACGCGATCACCGCGTAGTGCCCGCGCGCGCCCGAGCTCGAGCCACAAACCGGCCGGTTCGCCCTCGCTCGCGCCCTGCGCCATCAAGCGTCGCGTCGCCTCTTCGTACCAAGCGCTGTCGCCGGTCAAGACGGCCAGTAGCCGCGCCAAGCGCCCGACCAGCGCCGGCGGTGCGCCGGACAGGCTGGCCTGCGACAGCGCAACCTTAGCGCCTTGCGCGTCGCCGACCGAGCGCGCGAAGACCTCCGCGCTCATCAGGTAGTGGCGGGCCTTGGCGGTGTCCGAGGGCAGGTGCTCGGCAGCGCCCTCGAGCGCGGTCGCCAGCGCCTGCGGATCGGCTCCGCTGCCCAAGATGTCGAGGTACAAGGCTCGCGCCGGAATGCTTGCCGGATCGTGGGCCAGCGCCTGCTCGATCGCGCCGCGCGCGCCGGCAGCGTCGCCCTCAGCGGCGGCGGCCTCGGCGATTCGCAGCGAAAGCGCTGCGCCCAGCTCGCCCTTCACGCCGCGCGCCAGCTCGGCCTTGGCCAGCCGTGCCGCGCTGGCCGTGTCGCCCGCCACCTCGGCCAAGTGCAGCCGCGCTCGCACCAGCAGCGGCTCGGCAGGCAAAAGCTCCAAGGCTTGGTCCAGAAGCGTCGTCGCACCCGCCAAGTCACCGCGGGCCCGCTTGCGATCCGCCGCCAGCAGCCAGGCGTACGCGGCCTGCGCCGAGCTGCGCTTGTAACGCGGGACGCCGACCTTGTCGGCCGCTTCCGGGTTGGTGAGCGACAGGGCGATTGCGTCGGCGAGCGCCTCGAGGGCGCGCTCTTCGACGTCCGGAGCTGCATTGGCCCGCGCGAATTGCGCCAGCTGCTCGAGCGCTTCGAAGGTGGCGCTGCCGCCGATCCCGACGGCTTCTTCAAGCGCTTGCCGTGCCGAGACGCTCTCGCCCCCTGCGGAGCGCAGCTCGCCCAAGTCGATCAGAAGCAGCTGTTTCCACAGCGGGTCTTGCGCCAAGCGGGCGCGTGCCGCGAGCGCGCGATCACGCAGCTCCGCGTCGGAGGTCTTGCCTGCCGACAGTTCGAGCGCGAGCCAGAGCGCGTCGTCGTCCGGTGACTCATCGGCGGCGTTCTCGAGCAGCATGCGCGCGGTGCCGTCGTCGCCTTCGTGGTCGCTGGCGAAAGACGCTTGGTCGAGCAGGGCCCGGGCGCGCTCTTCGGGCGTTTCCGCCACACGCACCAGCCGCTCGAGCAGCTTGCCCAGATTCTTGTAGGACTGTCGCCGCTCGATGATGGCGATCAGCCGTTCGAGGGGCTCGCGGAAATCTGGGTCGGCGTTGACCGCACCCAGCTGGTCGCGTGCGCTCCCGGCTTCGTCGCCCAGCGCTTCCGACAGCACACCCAGCTCGTGGAGCAGGATGGCTTTGGTCGCGGTGGAATCGCTAGCGTCGTGCTCGGCGCGCAGGCGCTGAATGACCGACGTCACCAGCGCCAAGTCCGACGGCGCGGCCTGCGCCTGAGGAGGCTTGCTCGTGCTCACCATGAATCCCGGGGGATCCTCGGGACTTTAGTCCCGCGAGCGCGAGCGTGTCACTCGTTACGACGCACCACCCAATAACCTCTGGGTGTATCGATCGGCTCGGGGTGAACTTTCCCCTTATCGAGCATGAAGAGGAAGTACTCGATCGGGGGCTCGATCACGCCGCGGGGCAAGCGCCCGGCGTCAGTGGTCGAGCCGTGATCGCCCTTGGCGACCGCGGCGGCGAAGTCTTTCTGTGCCAGCTCGATCGTCTCGGTTGCCTTTTTCTTCGCGTCTTCTTTGCTGCGAGCGTCTGCAGGTGCGCCTTGTGCGCCTCGGTAGGCAAAGACTACGGCCCCGAAGCCGATGCGTGCCGGGGCGCTGGCCGGCAGCTCTGGCACCTTCCGACCGTCCGGGAAGGTCTCGAAGCCTTCAGTAACTGCAAGCTCGCTGGGCACGCCCCCATCGGGGTTGGCTAAGTCAGCGGCCGGCGCGGCGCTGCTGCTCGGCGCGGCGCTGCTGCTCGCTACGGCGCGGGCCGATGCGCTCGGTTTCGGCGCAGGCGTGAGCTCGGGCTCGCGTTTCGGGCGGAGGCTGAGCAGGCCGACGGTCGCGAGCGCCGCGACGAAGAGCAGACCGACAGTGACGCTGGTGGTGCGCTGCATGGTTTCTGGGCCGCCGTTAGCACGGAAGGACCGCCGCCAAGAAGGATTGACGCTCGAGGGCGTTTCGTTTTGGCCGAAGGTGCTGCTAGAACACCCTTTCAGGGTACATGTTCAAAGTCGAGTGCCCGGGCTGCAAAGCTCCCTACCAGGTGGATGAGCGCAGGATCCCGTCGAGCGGGCTCAAGATGCGCTGCCCTAAGTGCGGCACGTCGTTCAAAGTCGATCCACCCGGCGACGCGCGCAGAACCGGTCCTAGCCCGGTGCTGGGTGGAGTCCTCGGGTTAGGTGAATCGGCGCCGCCACCAGCAGTTGCTCCGCCGAATCCGAACAAGGGCACGATGCTCGGCGTCGCTCCCGCTCGGTCCGCCGCGATGAAGGGCACGATGCTCGGCGTTGCCCCCGCGGGCGCCGTAGCGCTACCGGCCGTTGCGCGACCCGCACCTCCGGCGCCGGCTCCGGAACCTCCAGCGCCGCAAGCGCCCGTCCGGCCACCGATTCCCGGGCGCCCGCCGATCCCGCGTCCGGGCGCGGTGCCAGCAGCAGCGTCGGCGTCCGCTGATCTCCCAGCTGTTGCCGGTCGCGACCCCAGTGGAGGCATCGATTTGCCGTCGGTCTCCGGGCCCCGGCCCCAAGTGGCTCCGCCAGCACCGCGCATTGAGTCTGATCTACCCGCCGTGGCTCGTGCGGCCGGCGTTGATCTGCCGTCTCCGCGCCCCGCGGCACCAGCGCCCTTCACGGCGCCGCTCGGTTCGCCCGCGTACCCGGCTCCGACTGGTATCGAGCTGGATTGGCCAACCGACGACGACGAACCGGGCGTGACGGCTTTGCCCGCGACCGCCCCGCAGCGCGGCGGCATTGATCTGCCGAGCGTCTCGCGCAGCCAACCCAACTTGCCCGCGATGCCGGGCGTCGGGTTGCCGGCAACAGCGGCTCCCAGCTTGCCGCCCGCGCTTGGC
This sequence comes from Polyangiales bacterium, assembly GCA_038252755.1. Taxonomy (GTDB): domain Bacteria; phylum Myxococcota_A; class Polyangia; order Polyangiales; family Polyangiaceae; genus PMG-095. The sequence goes on from JBBSAB010000047.1 coordinate 53,667, forward strand.
GTCGGCTTGCCTGCGCGCCCCGCGGTGCCACGGACGCAGAGCGGTGCCAACTTCGAGTTACCGTCGCCACGCCGCGACAGCATGGATCTGCCGATCGCTGGCGGGAACATGCCCGGGTTGCTCGACATCGATCTGCCGTTGAGCGCCGGTGAGCTGCCGATGGCGATTGAGCTCGAGCTGCCGTCTCCGGGCGGCGGCAACTTGCCGTCCCTCGGTGGCAACCTGCCCGCCGCGGGCGGCAATCTGCCGATGTCGAGTGGCGGAAACCTACCGTCGGTTGGTGGCAGTTTGCCGTCCCTTGGCGGCAGCTTGCCGTCGGCGGGCGGCAGCTTGCCCGCGCTCGGCGGTGCGCTGCCTTCGCGCAGCACCGCGGGTCTCCCGGCCATCGGCGGTTCGCTGCCGACGGCCGCGAGCCCCAGCCTACCTCCCGCGCTCGGCGGCATTTTTCCGTCGGCAACGGGGACGTCCAGCGCTGGCATGCGTTCGCCCTCGCTCGGGCCCGGCACGGCGTCGGCGGGCGGCTTCGCGGAGATCGACCTACCTCCGAGCGAGAGCTTGCCGCCGCCGCAGACCTTTGGCGGCGGCTTCGGTGAAGTCGACCTGCTCGGTGGTATCCCGACTGCACCGACGGGCTCAGCGCCGAGTGACTTCGAGGCCGATCCGTTCGGTGAAGCTCCGCTCCCAGGTCCGATGTCGGCCGTTCCCGCTACCGAAGCTCGCGCTTTCGCGGCAACCGAAGCCGCAGCGTTGCAACGCCAAACCGGCGGCGGTGGGACCGACTACGGCGAAGTCAGTCTCGACGGCGGCGGCGGCGGCGGCGGATCCGACTTCGGCCTCGATGCGCCCGCTCCACCGCCGGGTGCTGCCGCCGCTACCGCAGGGCGTGGCGACGAAGACATGGAGTTTGGTGCGGTGCCGCAAGAAGCGGGCGCGGGCGCTGCCACACAGGCGCGCGGCGGCGCACCGAAGGCCAAGCTGGCCGCACAGAAGCCGCGCAGCCGTCTCGGTCTTCAACTGCTCGTCGGCGCCTTCGTGCTCGGCTTGGGTGGCGCGGCGCTCGCGCTCGTGCCAGCGGTTGGGCCGTTCGGCGCGTTCTTCGTGATTGATCACCTAAAGGCAGGTGAGTACCACTCACTCGTGCTCGCGACAGCGAAACGGGCGAATGAAGCGCTGGCGCAAGACACGTATCCGGATGCGAGGCGAGCCGCGCAAGCTACGGCTAGCGCGCAGGATAGCGCGCGGCGCGCCAAGGGCTTGGCAGCGCTGGCCGCGTACATCGGCTTCGTATCCGAGCTCCGCTTTGGTACCGACGCCGTCACGCATGCGCGCGCTGCGGTGCTGCTCAACGAGCTCGCGGAAGAGACGAACGTCGACATGCTCGATCTCGCGCGCGCGGCCCAGGCGGCTGCCGACGGGCAGATCGCCAAGGCACGTCAACTGCTCGGGGCGGCGGAAAGTCACGGCAAGAACGTCGAATCGGCGCTGCTGCGCGCGGAGCTGGAGCTGCGCGCCAAGGACGCCAAAGCCGCGCTTTTGGCTTGGGAGGCGGCCAAGAACTACGGCGACACGCCGCGCCTACAATACGGCCTGTCACGCGCCAAGTACGCCGCCGGCGACGAGCCAGGCGCGCGCGCTGCCGCGGAAGCGGTGCTGCTCAAACATCCGCTGCACGTGGGGGCTCGCGTGCTCGTGGCACGCCTTTCATACGGTTCGCGTGAGCACGAAGCGCGCGCGCTCGGCTTGCTCGAAGGTGTGATCAAAGACGCCAAGAACGCCAGCCCGGACGAGCTGGTGCAGGCGTACACGCTGCTCGGCAACGTCCACCTGGGGCGCTCACGGATTTCAGCTGCCGAGAGCGCGTTTGGCGAGGCGCTCAAGATCAACCCCAAGGCTTCTCGCGCCCTGGTCGGCTTGGGCGATTCCTTGTATCGCGCTGGTCGCTACTCCGAGGCGCAGGCGCGCTTCGAGGCCGGCGCGGCTGCCGACCCCGACGATTTGCTCGCGAAGATCGGCGTGGCCAAGGCCAAGCTGGCGCTCGAGCGCATCCAAGAGGCGAGCGCCCTGTTGAAGAAGCTGCGCGAAGCTCAGCCCACGTCGCCGCTGGTTGGCTACTGGTACGGCCGCGTGCAAGAGGCGCTCGGCGCGCGCGATCTGGCGCAAGCCGCGTACCGCGAGGTGCTGAAGGCGGCACCGACTGACCCCAGCTCGGCCGACGTTTACATCGCGTTGGCGCTGCTGCTCAACCAACAGGGCCGCCCCGAAGACGCCCAAAAGACGCTCGACTCTGCCAAAGAGCTGATGCCCAACGTGCCCGGCGTGTGGCGCGCGCTCGGCGACGTTGCGCTCTCCCAGGGCCGCTACAAAGAGGCGCTCGGACATTTCCAGCGCGCGGCGTCGCTCGACCCGGATGATCTGGGCTCGAAGTTCCGGATCGGGGGAGCGCTGCGCCGCGACGGCCAGTTCGAAGAAGCGAGCAAAGCGTTCGACATCGTCGCGGCTGTCGACAAGGATTATCCCGGGCTCGCGCTCGAGCGCGGGCTCTTGTATGAGGCGTCCGGTCACTCCGAAGAAGCGCTGCAGCAGTACGAAGACGCGCTGGCCAAGGCGCCCAACGATCCGGACCTGATGCTGCGTGTCGGTTGTGGCAAAGTCGCCGCCAACCGCGCGGAACAAGCCGAAGCGCTGCTCAAGAAAGTGCTCAGTCAGCGGCCCAGCTCGGCCGAGACGCATCATTGTCTGGGCCGCGCGCTGCTCGTCCAGGGCACGCGCTTGGCAGATGCTCTGCGCACGCTCGAGCGCGCGGTGGAGCTCGATCCGAATCGCGCCGAATATTTCCTGTACGTGGGCTGGGCGGCGAACGAAGCCGGCAACGTGCAAAAGGCCGATAAGGCCCTGGCCGAAGCGCTACGTCTCGATCAAGGGCTTGCCGATGCGTACTGGCAGCGCGGCGTCTTGCGCCAACGCCAAGGCGCCGTGCGCGACGCGATCGCCGATTTGACGAAAGCGCTGGCGCTGCGTCCGAGCCGCCACGAAGCGCACGCCTCGCTCGCCGACGCCTACTACGATCTTGGGCGTGAGCAGGAAGCGCTCAAAGAATGGCAGCTGGCGATCCAAGCCCAGCCCGACAACGGCACTTGGCGTTTTCGCTACGGCAAGCTGCTGTCGGCGAATCATCAGAACGAGGGCGCGATCGAGCAGCTCACCAAAGCGCTGGCGCTGATCGACACGGTCGAGCCGCCGCCGCGCTGGCGCTGGGAAGCGCACCACACGTTGGCCCGCGCCCTGGGCCCCAGCCCCGAAGCCGCCAAGCACTGGGAGCAATTCCTGAAGCTCGGCCCGCGCGACTCGCCGTACCGCGTCGAAGCCAAAGCCTTCCTCGAAAGGGCCGGCAAACCCTGGTCCGGCGACTGACGTCTCGGTCCGGCTGGCTCGAGCATTCGAGCAAACAGGAAGGCGGCTTGTCATTGGTCTCATTTCAGCTGTTGAACACGCCCGCTGATCCTGGCTTCTGGCTTCGTTTTCGCTCCGGTCCGGTGCTCACGTACCCACGTACGCTCCGCTCCGGTCCTCACGAAAGCCTCGCCAGAAGCCA
>JBBSAB010000048.1:0-56122 GCA_038252755.1 Polyangiales bacterium
ATCTCCAGCTTGGTGTTGTTGAATACATGGTTTTGGGACCTCCAAACGGATCGCGAATTTCTGCGCGTGGCGCGCTTTGCGGCCTCCTTCGTCGGACGGTTTCTGTATCGTTGGTTCAACGTTTCGCTGCGGCTAATTATGCCCAGCGCGTATGCCGACCGGCGGAAACTGACGTCGCGCATTCACGCGCAATACTTGGCGCCGTTCCCGCTCCGAGCTGATCGGGTGCGCGTGTTGTGGACGTTGGCGCGTTCGCTCGTCACGTCGAGCCCGCGCTTCGGGCAGATTTGGGACGGGCGTGCGCGGCTGGCCGCGATTCCGAGCCTGGTCGTCTGGGGCTTGGGTGACAGCGCGCTCAAGCCGTACATGTTGGAGCGCGTACGCACGGCGCTGCCTCACGCTCGCGTCGAGACGCTGTCCGGCGTAGGCCATTGGCCGCAGGAGGAAGCACCGGACGAGGTGGCTCGGCTATTGGACGGCTTTTTGCCGCGCAAGGCCGTCGCTCGCGATAAGCTGCTCAGCGCTTGAAGCCGATCGACCGCGAAAAATTCGAGGCGCTCAAACGTCAGAGCGTGGCTCAGCTGCTCTTCAAGTGCGCCCGCTTGGTGAACGAGCGGGCCATCACGCGCGTGAACGAGCGCGCGCGTGGTCCAGCGCTACGTGCCGCTCACACCACGTTGTTTCCGCACTTGAACGCGGAGGGCGTGCGCGGCGCCGACTTGGCCAAGAAGCTCGGCGTCACCAAGCAGGCAGTGAGCCAGCTGGTCACGGAGCTCGAAGAGTGGGGCGTCGTCGAGCAGATTGCCGACCCTCAAGATGGCCGGGCAAAGCTGGTGCGCTTCACCAAGAAGGGGGAGCAGGCGCTGCTGCAAGGGCTCGCGGTGCTGGGCGAGCTCGAGACGGAGCTGACTGACAAAATTGGAAAGCGCCGTATGCAGGATTTGCACACGGCGCTTTTGGCCTTGGAAAAGGCTCTCAGCTAGGCCAGCCGCCTAGCTGCGTTGCTCACGCCGAGGCGCCAGCGCGCTTGCCGCCCTTGGCCGCGGGCTTCTTGGCGGCCTTGGCCGGAGCTTTCTCAGCTTTGCCGTTGCCGTTCGAAGCGCCGTTGCTCAGGCCGTGGCCCTTGAGCAAGCTGCCACCGAGATCGGCGGCGAGCTCCTTGGCGCGGCTGGTCTTCTCCCACGTGAACTCCGGGCGACCGAAGTGACCGTAGGCCGCGGTGGCGCGGTAGATCGGGCGCAAGAGGTCGAGCTCTTCGATCAGAGCGCGCGGACGGAAGTCGAACTTCTCGGCCACGTACTTGGCGAGCTTCTCGTCGTCGAGCTTGCCGGTGCCGAAAGTCTGCACGTACACGCCCATCGGCTTGGCGACGCCGATCGCGTAAGCGACCTGCACTTCGCAACGCTTGGCGAGTCCTGCCGCCACGACGTTTTTGGCGACGTAGCGCGCGAAGTAACAAGCCGAGCGGTCGACCTTTGACGGGTCTTTGCCGCTGAAAGCGCCGCCGCCGTGGCGACCCATGCCGCCGTACGTGTCGACGATGATCTTGCGACCGGTCAGGCCGGCATCGCCGCACGGGCCGCCAATCACGAAGCGACCGGTCGGATTGATGAAGTACTTGGTGTTCTTGTCGAGCAGGTGCTTGGGCAGCGTCTTCTGCACGACCAGCTCCATGATCGCTTCTTTGAGCGTCTTGTGCTTCACGCTCTCCGAGTGCTGGGTCGAGACGACGACGGTCTCGATGCGCTTCGGGATGTCGTTCTCGTACTCGACCGTGACTTGGCTCTTGCCGTCGGGGCGGAGGAAATCGACCTGGTTCTTCTTGCGCACGGCCGCTAGCTGCTTGGCCAGCTGGTGCGCGTACATGATCGGCGCGGGCATCAGCTCCGGCGTTTCGTCGCAGGCATAGCCGAACATCAGGCCCTGGTCGCCTGCGCCCTGCTCCTTGAACATGCCTTCACCCTCGGTGACACCTTGCGAGATATCCGGCGACTGCGGCTCGACCGCGATCAAAATGCCGCAAGTGTCGGCGTCGAAGCCCATCTCCGAGCTCGTGTAACCGATGTCGCGGATGGCAGTGCGCGCCACCTTGCCGAAGTCGATCGTGGCCTTGGTGGTGATCTCACCCGCCAGCACCACGAAGCCCGTCTTGCACAGGGTCTCGCAGGCGACGCGACTCATCTTGTCGCCGGCCAGCGCTGCGTCGAGCACGGCGTCGGAGACGGCGTCGCTCACCTTGTCTGGATGGCCTTCGGTGACGGACTCGGAAGTGAACAGATAACGACTCATGAGTAGCTCCGGCGCTCTGCGCGAATTGCCCAAGACCCGCGGCCCTGGGGGAAAAACCGGGCGGACCCTAGCACGGATCACCGACGCTGGAAGCGCGCGCTGCGGCACGAAAAACCGCGCGTTTCTCCGGGGGTTACGCTTTCTTCACGTTCTTCGCGTTCTTGGGGCGCGCGGAGCGGTGCAGGGTCACGCGAACCACACGGTCATGGTCTCCGTCGCGCCGCAGCAGCGTGAGCTTGACCGGGTCGCCAACATCGCCGGACAGCGCCTGGTGCACGCCGAGCGGGTTCAGCTCGCGCACGTCGCGGCCGTCGATCAGCAAGATCTCGTCGCCGGCCTGGAGGCCCGCGCGACCTGCCGCCAGGTTCGGCGGGACTTCGCGCAGCACCAGGCGCTGGTCCGGCGTTTGGGCGATCAGGGCGCCGATCGTGCCGCGGTCGGCGCCGCAGCCGAGCGAGGTGGTGGCGAGCGCGAGCAAGAATAGCAGCGCACCGGAGGCACCGAGCGCGCTGCGCGTCATGATCGGTAGCCGGCGTTGACGTCGACGTAGCCGTGGCCCAAGTCGCTCGTCAGGTAGCGGAACTCGCCGGGGCCGTCGCCCAACTGAAGCTCGATGCTGTAGCTCGGCTTTTTCAAGAACTCGTTCGCCTGCTTTTCGGATTCGGCCCCGACCGGCATGCCATCTTTCACGATCGCGATGCCGCCAACCGAGATTGCGGCGCGCCGCGGATCGAAGGCGACGCCGGCGCGGCCGGCGGCCGCCAGGAAGCGTCCCCAGTTGATGTCTTCGCCGAACAGCGCGGTCTTGACCAGCATCGACGTGGCGATCGTCTTGGCGACCTGCTTGGCGTCGGCGCGCGTGGCGAGGCCGGTCACCTTGATTTCGGCAACGTGATTCGCGCCCTCGCCATCGGCGACCATCGAGCGAGCGAGCTCGTCACACACCTTGGTCAACGCGGCCGTGAGCGCGGCTTCGCTCGGTGATTTGCCGGAAGCGCCGGACGCCATGGCGATTACGGTGTCGTTCGTGCTGGTGTCGCCGTCGACGCTGCAGGCGTTGAAGGTGACCTCGCTCGCTTCAGTCAAGGCGCGGGCCAGCGCGGTCTGTTCGACGACCGCGTCGGTAAAGATGAAGACGAGCATCGTGGCGTGCGGCAGGCCGCCCACGTCCGGATGAATCATGCCCGCGCCCTTGCCGATCGCGAGCACGCGAGCACCGTCGGCGTCAGCCTCGGCGATTTTGGTCCAGCGATCGGTCGTGCAGATGGCTTGGGCGAAGTCTTCATGCCCTTCGGGGCTGAGCTTGTCGGCGAGCGCGCTGGCCTGCGCCGAGATTTTGTCGACAGGCAGGTGGGCGCCGATTACGCCGGTCGAAGCTGGCAGCACCTCTTCCGGGGAAATGCCTAGCGCTTTGGCGATGGCTTGGGTCGTCTCGTGGACGGCGCGCAAGCCCTGCTCGCCCGTGACCGCGTTGGCGCAGCCGGCGTTGGCCAGCACAGCCCGCGAAAGCCCGGTGCTGGCGCGTTCCGCCGCTACCAGGACGGGAGCTGCCTTGACCAGGTTGCGGGTGAACAGCGCGGCGGTCACGGCCGGGCGGTCGCAAACCGCCAGGGCGAGGTCGATACGACCGTCTTTCCGGATGCCTGCCGAGACCGCTCCGAACCGAAAACCCTGAACCTTGCCGCTCATTGCGCCGCGAAACGTAGCAGAAGGTCTTCCGCTTGACTAACGAACGCCCGCAAGTATCCTCCCGCTCCTTTCGCCGATTTAGCTCAGTGGTAGAGCAGTGCTTTCGTAAAGCACAGGTCGTCGGTTCAAGTCCGACAATCGGCTCCAGCTACCTTGTCCAGACAAGGTAGCGCTACGAGACAGCGCAGCGGGCAGCAGCCCGCCGGGACCGCGACGCGCTAGTTCGTGGCGGTGGCGGCTGTGATCGGGAAGCGGAAGCTGACCGTGGTGCCGACGCCGCGCGTAGAAGTTACGGTCATGACACCATCGAGCGAGCGCGCGGCGTGGCGCATGGCGCTCATGCCAACGCCGCGGCCGGAAACCTCGGTCACGGTTTCGGCGGTGCTGAGGCCGTCGCAGAAGAGCGCGTTTGCCAGATCTGTCTCGCTGGTGCTCGGCAGACCACGTTCCTTGGCTTTTTCGCGGACGCGCTCCCAGTCGATGCCGCGCCCGTCGTCGCTGATTTCGATGGTGAGCGCCTTGGCTTCCGGTTTGGCGACTAGCCTGAGCTGGGCGTGTCCGGTCTTGCCCGCGGCCAGGCGAGCCTCCGCTGTCTCGATGCCGTGGTCGACCGCGTTGCGCACGACGTGCACGAATGAAGACCAGAATGGGGCCCAGTGCTCGGCCTGGAAACGCACCTCGGACTGGGTTTCGATCTGCACGTCGAGCTCCCCCTTGCCCAGGCGCTGCGCTACCGACTTGGCTTGTTCGGCGACGCGCCTCAGGCGCACGATACCGCGCTCGTATTTCAAGCGTCCGAGTAGCGCTGCCAGCACCGCGTACGGTGCTCGTGCTGCTGTTGCCGCTTCCAGCTCGCGCAGTTCTTCGTGGGTGATTTCGATCATCGGCTCGGCGGCGTCCGTGCCTGAAAGCCGCCGCATGCGGTCGATGAATGCCTGCCACGCGTTGGCTAGCTCCCGCAGCTGCTCGGCGCCTGGTGGTGACCCCGTTTCGGCAATCAGACTCTCCAGGCGATGCGCCACGGTTGCGACCGAATCAACCCCGTAAATGCTGCAGTTCCCCTTCAAGGTGTGCAGCGCTCGCGTTGCTGACTGCGGTTCGCCGGTCTCGCCTGCCAGCACGCCCTTCACCAGTGCTTCGCACTCGCTCAGGAACTCGTTGAAACCGCCGCGATCGCGCGTAAAGCGCTCGAAAACGGCGATCAGCTCGCGTTGCTCCGCGTCCTGATGCATGCGTTCTATCTCGTTCGTCACATCCGAGATCACGAGCAGTGCGCCGCGCAGCTCGTCCTGCTCGCCGATCGCTTTGTACTTCAAGGCATAGCTGCGACGATTGACTTCAATGTGTCGTGGCATCTGATCGATCGCGGCCTCGATCGGGAAAAAGCCGTCGGTTACCTGTTCCCAACCGACCTTCAGGCCGTCACTGACCTGCTTGTCACCCTGGGCTAGCTGATCGGCAAACGACGCATGGCGTTCGCCGCTTCCGAACCAATCATCGAACGCGCGCGAGCGCTCTGGCGAAATTGAGCCGTCGAGCTCGATCGTCGCGAGCCCCTGCTCGACGTTGTCGAGCACGAGCCGCATGGCTTGATTTCGCGTCTGCAGCGCTGCCGTGCGTTGTTCTACCAGGCGTTCGAGATTCTCTTGGTGGTGGTGCAGTTCCTGGTCGCGCGCTTGAATCGCCGAAAGCATGTCGTTCCAGGCGTCGGTCAGCCGACCCAGCTCGTCTTCGCTAGTCTTGACGGCGCGGACTCCGAAGTCCTTCTCCCTACCAACTCGCTCGGCGGCCCGAGCCAGGCCCCCGACGGAGCGTGAGATGCCGCGGGCGATCAAGCCGGCTAGCAGCGCGGACAGTAGGATCACGCCAGCGCCGACGCCGTACGAAAGCCGCACCGCGCGACGGGCTAGCGCTACTTTGGCGACGGCCGCACGGCTAACCGCTCCGGTCAATTCCATCTCTAGCCCGCGCAGGTGCTCGATTTTCCGGCCCTGCACGCGCGACCATTCTTCGGGAGTGACCTGGAAGTCGTCGTTCATTGCATCGAGGGCCAGCGTGCGCAGCGCAGCAGCTTGCACAAACTCCGGGCCGCGCGAGATACTCTGGAAACGCTGGTTGACGTCATCGGTGCCCTGTACACGCAACATGGCCATGTAGACGGCCTCCTGCGTCGTGAGCGTGACCAGGCTCTTGTACGCGCCGGCAGGAAAGGCGTTGATGGCAAACACGTGACTGAGCAGCGCGTGTTCCTGGCTGGCGCGTTCTTTGATCTGCAGGACGATCACCAAAGCGGTGATGGCGCGCAGCAGCTGGCTATCTTCGGCGAGCTGCGATAACGCAGCCGTGGCGCTGATCAGGCTTAGGTCTGTCGACGCGTAGTAGTCCAAGAGCTCATCGAGCGGCTGTTGGCCGGATAAGGCCACGACGCGCCTCTGCTGGAGGGCGCTCAGCTTTGCTTCGGCGGTCCTCAGGTCTCGCGCCAGGCGCGGAGGCAGGCTTGCGACCTTGCGAGCTGCCAAGAAGTCCTCCAGCTCCTTGCGCGCCCTGTCAGTCTGGGCAAAGCGCTCCCGCAGCGCTGGCGATTCGAGCGAATTCCGCCCCATGCGCAGGGAGAGCTCATTGCGCTCGAACTGAAGCGCATGAACGAGGCTAGCCATGCGCCCAGACAAACGCGCCAGATCTTCGATCGAGCCGATAGCCGCTGCGCCCTCGGCTTGGTGGCGGGCGTCGCGCGCAATCATCACCGCCAAGATCAGGGCGCCGACTACGGGCACACCTGCTAGCAGCACGAGCTTCAGGCGAATCGGGAGGAATTTCAGCACGGGCAGCTACTCGCGAGCTCTCCGCTTCGACTAGAAGAGGATCGTTTCGCCCTCGGGGAGGGCGGCCTCAAAACCGCCCGACGGAGTCATCTGCAGCTCGAAGCCTTGGGAGAACTCGCAATCGATCCACACGCAGACGAAGCCATGGTCGACCGCAAAGACTTGGGGTGAGCGCAACTTCCCTGGAGTCGGGTTCAGGTTTTCTCCGCTCAGACCTGCCGGTGTGGCGAGTAGGATCTCGACACCAACCGACAAGAGGCGATTTTTGACGCGTCCCATCAACTGGTTTGCGAGCTCGCAAATCCAGTCGCGCTGCGAGCTGAAGCCACCGGGATTCGTCATCTCCAGCGGCTCTTGCGTGGCCGCGAGTACGAGGGCACCGCGCATTTGCCTGCCGCCAAAGCCCATGACTCCACACAACGCCAAGCGCTCGGCCGCGGGGAATTCGTCGCGGCTGCGCGGGAGCACGTCAAGCGCATAGTGTGCAAATAGCTCGCGGCAGCAGTCGAAAACCAGGTCGTCGATCGGTCGATTGTCTGGGTTCCGTACTGATCCCCCTGCGGCCATCAGACTGCCGTCAGCTTTCGCATCGTCAAGACGAGCAGCTCCGGCTTGAACGGCTTGACGATCCAGCCCTTGGCACCGAGCGCCTTGGCCTGCTGAACGAGCGCTGGCTGGCCCTCCGTCGTCAGCATGACGACGGGCAGGGTGGCCAGCAGTCCCTTGGCTTTGGCCAGCTCAAGCATCTGCAGGCCGCCCATGCGCGGCATGTTAACGTCACAGACCACCGCGGCCAGGTCCGGCTGCTCGACAATGGCGGAAAGGCCTTCGACGCCGTCAGCCGCCTCGAGGATCTCGAAGCCATTCCCGACCAGCGCGGCGCGCACCTGATTCCGCACTGTGGCCGAATCGTCGATGATCAGGATCTTCTTATCCACTCGAGTGTCTCCCTGCAGCTGAGAACGGACGCTCGGGCGTAACGATAAGCACCAGGGCGTAAATACGTGGCCGAGGTAGATCTCGAGCTCGATCCAGGCCTCCCGCCCGTGCCGTGCATCGCTGGCGAGCTCAACCAAGTCGTCCCGAACCTGCTGATTCCCCCTCCTGTGTGAGGTGGGTGTCGTCGTCGCGGCGCGCCGGCGCGGGCCCGTGAGCGCGTGGCTCTGCTCGCGATCTTGGCTAAGCTCGATTTCGTGCCATCGACGTCGCGCTCTGAGATCGTGTTACTCGCCCTCGCTTTGGCGGGCACTAGCGCGTCGGCATGCCAAAGCTCACCGCGCCCAGCGCTGGCTGCGCGAAGCGTCGTAGGTGGCGCGCGGGGCAGCAACGTGACGCGCGCTGACTACGTCGGCTCACAAGCCTGCGCGGGTTGCCACCAGCCGATCTATGAGGCTTGGAAGCGGTCGCCAATGCACCGCATGACGCGCGACTTGGCTACGACCGAGATCGCGGCGCCGTTCGATGGTCGCAGTCTGAAGTTGGGCGGCGGCGTTGCCAAGTTGGAAGCGCACGATGGTCGGCGCTTCCTTTCGTTGTCGAACGCTGGCACGCCGTCGCTGTTCCGGGTCACCAAGGTGATCGGGGGCCGCTACCGCGAGGACTTCGTCGGCGAGGAAGTCGAGGTGGCGCACCCGAACGGCGCTGCGCTCGACACGCAACGGGTTTTGCCGCTGTCGTTCCTCAAGTTCGACGGCACGCTGCGCTACAAGGGCTATTCGGTGATGGTGCACGAGCGCGCTGAGCTCGAAGTTGGCCTGGTCTGGCAGAAGGCTTGCATTCTTTGCCACAACACGGCGCCGCAATTCGTGGCGCTGTACGACGAGCTGTTTGGGCCCGGTGCGCAGGCGTATCAGGGCTCGGCCAGCAACGAGTCGCCTGCCGACAAAGCGTTCAAGTATGTCATCGATGACGCGGCAGGCCTACGCGACGAGCTCACGCGCGAGCTGCATCTGCTGGGGGCCGAGGGCAGCCTGCCGGAAAATCCGCGCCACGCGCTCGACGTCGCGATCTCGAACACGCGTGAACGCTTCAGCGAATCCGCGTTGGTAGAGCTGGGTGTTGGCTGTGAGAGTTGCCACGGCGGTGCCCGCGCGCACGCTCAAGATCCGCAGCGCGCGAAGGCGAGCTTTGCCGTCGACAGCTCGTTCATGCACGTCGAAACCGCGCAGGGCGGCGTGCCGACGCACGCTCAGGACATCAATCGCAGCTGCGCCAAGTGCCACACCGTGCTGTTTTCGCAGTACCCGTTCACGTGGGAAGGTGGCGAGCGGCGTAACGCTCCGGGTGGTAGCTCGACGAACTCTGGCGAAGCTCGGGATTTTCTGCTCGGGCATTGTTCGGCGGCCATGGACTGCACGACTTGCCACGACCCCCACGGCGAGGATCAAAAGAGCTACTTGGAAGAGCTGGGGACGACCGCGGGCAATCACGTTTGCACGAGCTGCCACCAGGAGTTGGCGTCGGCGACGGCGTTGAAACAGCATTCCCACCACGCGCCGGACGGCGAGGGCAGTGCGTGCCTGAATTGCCACATGCCCAAGAAAAACATGGGCTTGGCGTACGAATTCACCCGCTACCATCGCATCGGGTCGCCTACGGATAGCGAGCGGGTGCTCGGTGACCGCCCGCTCGACTGCGCCCTCTGCCACGCCGACCGCAGCGTTGATCAGATAGTGAGCACGATGGAAAAGTGGTGGGGCAAGCGCTACGATCGCGCCCAGCTGAAGCGGCTGTACGGCGCCGATCTAAACGCCAACCCGCTGCGCATCACGCTGGTCGGCGGCAAACCGCACGAGCAAGCCCTCGCGGCCGACATTGCCGTGCGCCACGACCTGGCCGGCACCACCGACTCCATCGTCGCGCTGCTGAACGATTCGTACCCGCTTGTACGCTACTTCGCGCGGCACAGCTTGGAACAGCGTTTCGGTACCCCGATCCCGCTGGATATGAACCAGAAGGGACCGGAACTGGTGCAGGCGGCAAAAGCGTGGATCGCCGAACATCAGCCGGAAGCCAAAAAATAGCCGGAAATCTGCGAAGTTGTTCGCGCCGGCATTGTTTGAGGCGGTTGGGGTTCAGCGAGGATGAGACACTGGCGGGCGAGGCGGACTCGCCGCGCTGCTGTTCACGCCGGCGCGTGACGGTCGATCCAGTTCTTGTGCACGTCCGGGATGTCGTCGAGCAGCTGGCGCGTGGCCGGGTTTTGCGGGCGTTGCGTGACGTCGTCGGGCGGGCCTTGTTCGACGATTTTGCCCTCGTGCATGATGAAGATCGAGTCGGAGACGTAGTACGCCAAGCCGATGTCGTGGGTGATGAACACGATTGTCATGTCCAGCTCTTGTTTGAGCTTCATCAAGTAGTCGAGGATGCTGGCACGGCTGCAGGCGTCGACCATGCTGGTCGGTTCGTCGGCGACGAGCACGCGCGGCTTGAGGATGAAAATGCGCGCCAAAAGCATGCGCTGCATCTGTCCGCCCGACAGCTCGAACGGGTATTTTCCGTCGACTTCGCGCGGTTTGATGTTCACGTTCAAGAGCGCCTGATCGACGCGCTCTTCCATCTCTTTGTCGCTCGGCTTGGTCTCGAACAAGTTGAACGAGCTCTTGAGCTGGGCGCGGATGGTGAAGAACTGATTGAAGGCCGAGAACGGATCCTGAAACACCGCCTGCACCTGGCGCCAGTGCTGGCGCGGATCCGGCGCGGTATCGATCGGCTTACCGTCGTACAACAACGAGCCGCTGGTCGGCTGCTCGAGTCGCAGCAGCATCTTGGCCAGCACCGTCTTACCGCAGCCGGATTCGCCGACGATCGACACGATCTCTTTGTCGCGAATCTTGAAGTCGACGTTGTCGACGGCCAGTTTCAGCTTCTTGCCGTGGCCGTAGGCCCGCGACAGCCCGCGGGCTTCGAACTTGATCGAGTCACTCGGCATATTGACACCTGACTTCGCGCTCTTTGACGATCCGGATCAGTTGCTCGTTCGTCTTGCAGTCGGGGCGCACTTCCGGGCAACGCTCGGCGAAGCGGCAGCCGACGATCTTGTGCGCCAGGTTGGGCGGCGCGCCCTCGATTGATACGGGTTTTTTGCTCTTCTGGCCGGGTTCGGCGCTGAGCATCGAGCCCATCAGCGCCTTGGTGTACGGCATGCGCGAGTCGAAAATCACTTGCTCGGTTGTGCCTAGCTCGACAAACTCGCCCGCGTACATCACCGCGATGCGGCTGGAGACGTGGCGCAGCAGTGGTAGCTCGTGGGTGATGAACAGCATGCTGCCGATGATCTGCTGATCCATCAGGTCGAACAGCAGCCGAATTACGGCTTTCTGGGTCGTGACATCGAGCGCCGAGGTCGGTTCGTCGGCGATCACCACGCGCGGGTTCAGCAATGTGGAGATGCCGATCACCACGCGCTGCTTCATGCCGGCGGGCAGCTGGATCGGGTAAGAGTTGAGCACCATGCTGGCGTCGAGGCCGATCTTCTCGAAGCGCTGACGCAGGCGGTCTTGGATCTCTTTCTTGTCCGCCTTGTCGTCGTGGCTCAGGATCATGTCCGTCGCCAAGTCTTTGACCTTACGCGTCGGGTTCAACGAGTTGAGCGCGCCTTGCGGGATCATCGACACCTGGCGCCCCAGAACCTCTTTGCGGTTCACTTCGACGTTCATGCCGATGATGCTCTTGCCGTCGACCTTCACGTCGCCCGACGACAAGTGCAGCGGCGGGATGTACAGGCCCATGCAGGCGCTGACCAAGGTCGTCTTGCCGCAGCCAGATTCGCCGGCAATACCGAGAATTTCGCCTTCTTTTAGCTGAAAAGAGACGCCGTCTACCGCTTGGATTTTGGCGCCGAAGCGCGTCAGGTAATGCGCGCGCAGCTGGTCGACTTCGAAGATAGGAGCAGTTGCCATTCTTACTTTCGGAGCCGCGGATTGAAGACACCTTCGAGCGACGTGTTCAACACATACAAGGCGAGCACGACGACCGTGATCAACACCATCGCGGGCATGAACGCCCACCACGCGCCGTCGGTTAGCGCCTCGTTGTTCTTGGCCTCGTTCAAGATCTTGCCGAGCGAGATCGAGTCGTACGGTCCAAGGCCGAGCAGGCTGATGCTGGCCTCGGCCAGGATGCCGGTCGCGGTCTGGATGATGAACACCATGAAGATGTAGCTGAGCAAGTAGGGCAGGATGTGCAGCCCCACGATGCCGGCCGTGCCGTAGCCGTTGATGCGCGCCAAAGCGACGTGGTCACGCGAGCGGATGCTCGACGACTGGGCGCGGACTGCGCGCGCGCTCCAGGTCCAGGTCGTCGCGCCGATCAACAGCGCGATCAACGTCAGGCTGCGACCTTCATCGAGGCTCGAGCTGATCAAGATCAGGACGATCAGGCTCGGGATGACCAAGAACAGATTGGTCAGCACGGTGAGCACGTCGTCGATCAGGCCGCCCTTGTAGCCGCCGTACACGCCGACGACGGTGCCCACGACGGTGGCGATCGTGCCAGCCACGAAACCCACGTACAGCGAGCTGCGCAGGCCCTGGACCAGCATCGAAAACATGTCGAGCCCTAGATGATCGGTGCCCAGCCAGGCCTTCGCCGACGGCTCCATGTAGGCCAAACCGACGCGCGTCTTGGTATCGATGTGGAACACCAACGGACCGAGCAGGGCCAGCGCCAGGGTGAGCAGGAAGAGCGACGCGCCGAAGATGAACGACGGCGACTTGAGCAGGTTTTTGAGCAGCTTCATGGCTACTTACCTCCGCCCTGCACGGCACGAATGCGTGGATCGAGCAGGCCGATCATCAGGTCGGCGCTGAAATTGGCGATCAGCACGGTGGTCGTGACGAGCAAACAGCAGCCGGTGATGACCGGGTAGTCGTTGCTCTGAATCGCGGTCAAAATCGTCATGCCCAAGCCGGGGTAGCTGAAGATGATTTCGGCGATCAGGGCGCCGCCGACCATCGTGCCAAGCGATACCGCCAAGCCGGTCAGCTGCGGCAGCATGGCGTTTCGGAACATGTAGTAGAGGATCTTGGTCTCGTTGACGCCGAGCAGCTTGGCGTACTTCACGTAGTCGGTGCCAAGCTCGTAGATGCACATCGAGCGCATGCCAATGGCTTGCCCGCCGACGACCAACAGGAACACGGACAGGAATGGCAGCACGTAGTAGTAGGCCGCGCTCGACAGGAACGGGACCGTCAGCGCCGGCGTGAGACCTTCGTCGTAGCCGCCGACCGCCGGAAACCACTCGCGTTTGATCGCGAACAGGTAGACCAGCAGCATGCCGAAGCAAAACGCCGGAATCGCGCTCATCAACAACGCGCCCGGGTAGAAGACTTTGTCGAAAACGCCGCGTTTGTAGGCCGCCAACGCGCCCAACATGTTGCCGATTAACCAGCCGAACACGATCGTTGGCAGCTGCAGCGCCAGCGTCCACGGGATCGCGTTCTTGATGATCTCGCTCACACGCTTCGGGTGTTGGAGAATCGAGCCGCCGAGATCTCCGCGCAGGCTCATGCCGAGATAGTTCACGAATTGCGAGCCGAGCGAGGTCTTGAGCGGCTTGCCATTCGGCCCGCGCACGATCTTGTCGTTGGCGTCGACCTCCACGAGCCCGAACTCTTTCAGGTACTGCTCTTCGATCGCGTTGGCGCTCTTGGTGTCCAGACCGGTGCTGACCTTGGCCATGATCGCGTCGACCGGGTTGGACTTGCCCATGCGCGGCAAAAAGAAGTTAATCGTCACGGCGACTAAGAACGTGACCAAATACCAGCCGGCGCGGCCCAGGATGTGCTTGAGGACAGGATAATTCTTCAACATGGGTGGGTCGTTAGTTCTGCGCCACGGGTTTGAGCGACCAGAGCATCTTCGTGCCCAAGCGCTCGCCGGGAATTTGCGGCGGCAGGTACGGGTTCTTGGCCGTGGAGTAGTTCGTCCAGTGCCGGGTCGAGAACTCGTAGAACTGATCGGGGCGGTACATCAGCGGAATGGTCGGTTGCTGTTGCATGAAGATGACGTTCAGCTCGCGGTAGGCGCGCGCGCGCTCCGCGTCGTCTTTGATCGTCGGGATGCTCGCCAAGAGCTGATCGATGCGGGCGATGTAGCCGGGCGCATGCGGATCGTTGAAACGCCCCATGTTCTTGTAGATTTTCTCGCCCTGGGGCGCGAAATCGCGCGTGGTCATGATCGCCTCGAAGCGAGACCAGGGCTTGGAGGGGCTGGGCGGCGAAGCGGGCGTGTTCATGATCAGATCGAAATCGCCTTTGAAGAGATCGTTCCAGAACAGGTTGCCGTCGATGAATTTTTCGCGGGCGTCGATACCGGCTTCGCGCATGCCGCGCACGGCAATCTTGACGATTGCCTCCCAGTCGCTCCAGCCGGTGGGCGACTTGATGTAAACGGTCGGAACGCGCTGGCCGTTCTTGTCGCGCGTCTCGACGAGATCGCCCTTCTCGTTGAACACCGATTTGTAGCCGGCTTCGCTGAGCGTCTGCTTGGCGCGGGCCGGGTCGTAGGTGACGCCGTACTGCTTGGTGTCTTCAGCCGAGTAGAAGGGGGCTTCGAGGCCGAACGGCATGATCAGGCCGGGCTGCAGTGGCTCGCTGTAGTTCGATCCGGCCAGCTCGCGAATGTCGGTGTAGTTGACTGCGAATGCCATCGCGCGGCGGTACGCCGAGTCGGCCAGGGCGCCGTGCTTGACGTTGATGAACAACATCGGCATCGCGGTCGGGGCGAAGTACGGCGCGCTGTCGAGCCAAGCATGAACGTCCTTCTCGGCTTTGCGCCAAATCCGCGGCACGAACGTCGACGACATGTCGAGCCGGCCTTGGCGTAGCGCGATGCTGAAGTGGTCGTTGCTCTTGTAAATGGGGTGCACGACGTATTTCGGCACCGGCAGCTTGCCGTCGTGAAACGCCTTGTTTCCCCAGTAATCGGGGCGCCGCTCGGTCACGATCTTCTCGCTCGAGTACTGGCTCAGCTGATAGGGCCCGCTGATGATCGGGTCTTTGTCGAACTTGAGGCTGGTGGTCGCGTCCAGCCCGACCTTCTGGATGCTAGGCTCGAAGATGTGCCGCGGAACGATGCGTACGTCTTGCAGGGAGTCGAGCACGACCAGCGGATTGGTCGCGTCTTTGGTGAGCATGAACGCGACGCGCCGCGGATAGTCGGGCGTATCGGTCGGTGTGTCGGCGAGCTCCTTGCCGTCGGCGTCGAGCAGCCGCACCGCCGTGATGTGTTGCCAGACCGGGCCCATCGGCAGGCCACGGTTCTTGTCGCCGAGATCGAACGAGAATTTGACGTCCCAACCCGTGACCGGTTTGCCGTCGCTCCAGCGCGCGGCGGGGTTCAACGTCACCTCGACGCTGTCGTCGTGCTGCGCGAACGACTCTGCCAGCAGCGGCTCCATCTTGCCGGTGAGCGGGTTGTAGAGCAGCAGCGTCTCGTACATCAGGTTGATGGTGTTGACGGGCCACTGCACGCTGCTCTGCAGTGGGTTGAAGGTCGTCGGCTCGCCCCACTGCCGCCCGGCCACGTACAGTGTCTCAGCGCGCGGCAGGCCACCGCCCTCATCCTGGTTGGCCGGCTTGCACCCGCTGACGCTGCTCGCCAGCAGGGAGGTCAGCAGCGCGAGGGCTGCCAGCTTCGTAGATAGTTCTCGGATCCTCATCATGGGGGCTTGCTCGTCGTCCGTCACAGGCCCTGTACCTCGGCTGGATACGGACCGGAACCAGTTCCACATGCACAACGCGAGGGACGGTAACGTGCGGCCGCTCGAACTAAAAGGACAATGCGTGGAAAATGGGGGCTGCAGGCGCAAATTTCGCTTGCCGCGGTGTGTCGTCAGCAGCCGATCCTGATCTGCGAATGCAAGATACCTTGCCAAACCCGCCTCGACCGAGAGCGAGACAACAGGAAGGCGGGAAGGCGGGAAGGCCGAGAACGAGATTTCTGGGTGGGCGGGACTGCGGAACGCGAGGCGGGCGGGCAGCGATGGGTCCTCAGTCGCGCGCTCGAACAACCAAAATCTTCCCGCCTTCCCGCCTTCCTGTTGTCTCCGCTCGATCGTACGAAGACGCGCCGGGCTGGATGGGGGAGGCCCGGTTTCGTTTGGGGCGGTGCCGCCCAGCTGGGCGGCGGGAACGGCCTACCTAGTCCTTCGGGACCATGCGGTACATGCGGCTCAGACCTTCGTCAGCCTGGTTCTTGACGTCGGTTTGGCAGTGGCCGGTGGTCACGGCGTAGATGAAGCCGTCGGCGTGTTGGCGGAAGGCGGCGGCGTTGTTCAAGTGACCGAGCGGCGCGTCGAGGGTGGGGATACCGTCGTCGTCGACGCGACCTTGGCGCAAGAAGCCGGCGCAGTAGTCGCCGAACAGCACGCTGCCGGCCAAACGGTTGCCGTAGCGGTCCGGATCATGCGCCAACACCTCAGGACCGGCCCACGCGACGCGCGCGACCGTCGTTTCTACCTCGGGATCTTCGGCGATGTAGTCGGGCGCGGCGCCGCGCGCCCAGAAGAAAGCGGGCGACGTGGTTTCGCCACAGTCGGAGCACGGCCCTTCGTGCAGGGGCCAGCCGAAATTGGTGAGTGGGTCGCGCGCCACGTTGACCTCTTCGAAAAAATCGCTGCCAACGTCGCCGATCCAATAGAAGCCGCGCGAGTCGCGGGTGCCGCGGAACGGCGAGCGCAGCCCGAGCGCGTACACCGACTGGGCGGCGTCGGCGTTGTTGACGAGCGGGCCGTCGGGCGCGGCCGTAAAGCCGCCGAGGCCCGGTTCACGGCTGGGCACGATGCGCAGCAATTTGCCGAGGTTCTTCGCCAAGTCTTGCGCGGGCGCGCCTTGCACTTTTTCGCCGAACAGCGCCCACATGATGCCGCCGGGCTCAAACCCGATCGAACCGACGTTGTGCCACGGCCGCGTGGCGCCGACGTAGCCGACGTTGATGATGCTCACTTCGCTGCCCTCGACGACGTTCTGGGCGTCGTCGAGATCGAGCCGCAAGATTTCGCTGTGCGTCTGGCTCACGCAGGTGCCGACGTAGACGTAGTTGCCTTCGGCCAAGTCGGGCTCGAAGGCGAGCGAGACCGCGCCGCAGTCGAGGTTGTCGTACACGCCTGCGACTTGCGCGCTCGCTACCAGCGTCGCGCTTTGCTCGCCGAGCTGGTAGCGGAGCAGTTTGCCGGACTTGTCGAGCGCGAGAAAATCCGTATCGCTACCCGGGTAGAAGACGAAGTCAGTGACGAACGTGGGCTCGCCGTCGAGCGCCAGCTCTTCGAACTCGACGTGCAGGCTGGCTGGGCTGGTGGTGGCGTCTCCGCCGGTGCCGGTCGCGCCGGTGCCGGTCGCGCCGGTGCCGGTCGCGCCAGTGCCGGTCGCGCCGGTGCCGGCGGAGCTCTGCGGATCACTGCAGGCAACTGAGCCGAGCAACCCCAGCGCTAAGGAAATCGTCAACAGGCCGGGGGCTCGTTTCATGGGTCTTCTTTGCTTTCCAAGGCCGTGATCCACTCGCTGAAGAGCTGGATCGTAGCGGTATCGCGCAGGGCCACGCCGAGCGGCGGCATGTCCTTCACTTCGAGCTCGGGGCCGCCTTTGACGCCGAGGTACGCAATGCTTTCGTCCGGTTTTCCAGGCACGACACGGATGCCGTCAGCTGTGGCGCTGCTGGCAGTCGGTTGAGCGATCAGGTTCGCGAGCGCGACGTCGGGGCGGAGATCGAAGCTCGACGCTGCGCCGCTGGTGCCGTTGTGGCAGTGCACACAGTTGCCGACGAAGTAGCCGAGCATCGACGTGGTGAGCGGCCCATGCTCGGGCAATACCCGGTACGGCTCGCGCGGCGCGGGGCTGATGCTGGGCGCGGCTCGGCTCAGCGACCCGGACTTTGCCAGCTGCAGCTCGTTGATACCGAGCACTTCACTGGTCGACGATTCGTGGCATTGCCGGCATTCGAGCCGGTTGGGGATGACGTGCTGGACGGTCTCGCCGTCTTCGCTGATGACCTCGCGCATTTGGCTGCGCTTGAGATCGAGCAGATCGGCGTCGCTGGCGGCTTCGTCCCAGGCGTAGGCCGCGAGCTCCCAGCCGTCTTGCTTCAGGCGCAACAGCCGCGTTTCGACCGGCACGCTTTGGTGTGGGCTGGCCGGCGTCGCAAAACTGAACGTCTTGAAGATCAGCGTGCCGAGCGGGAACACGTAGTTGTCGGGATCACTCGCGTCGATGCTGGTGCCAGCTGGCAGCACGAAGCTGCGGAACTTTTCGCCGCCGTCGCTCCACAGCGGGTAGCCGGGCGCATAGCTTTGCGCCGGAGGTGCCACGGTCGAGACGCGGTGGCCGGCGTAGATGCCGACGTCCGAGAGCTTGCTCGGCAGCGCGCCCAGCGGGTCGGTAACGATCCACGGCGCGGCTGGCTCCGTGGCAGCGTTGTCCGCGTCGCTGCTGCTGCAGCCGAGCAGTGCCAGGCACAGGCCGGCTGCACTGCATCGGACGACGAGGCGCTTCACCACGGCCTAGGTTTAGTGGTCGCAGCCGCTCCCCGCCAGCCTGCTCACTTACAGAGCGTGAATTTGTAGTCAGCACCGACGTCCGAGCACCAAGCTAACTGCATCGTCGGGTTGCAGGCCTTGTTGGCCCAGGTCTGCGGCTTGACGCCGGTGTAGAGGTACATCGCACCTGCGACGTCCAGGCAATCACCCGGGCCCCAGCTCAAGTTGGTGTCGTCGGCCCAAGTGAGTTTCTTCGGGCACGCACAGGTACCGGTACTGGCGCCGCCAGACCCGGCCGCGCCACCAGACCCGGCTGCGCCGGCAGAGCCCGCTGCGCCGCCAGCGCTTGCCGTGCCGGCGACTCCACCGGCGCCGCTGCTACCGCCGCTACCTGCTTTGCCGCCAGTGCTCGACGTGCCACCAAATGGACTGGCGACGCCTCCACCGCTGCCACCGCTGCCACCGGTTGAGGATGTGCCCGCTTTGGCGAGCGTGCCGGCAGTAGACGCGGAACCGGCGAACCCGAGCTTGCCGCCACTGGCGGTGCCGGCGTCGCCGGACGGGTCGCTACCGTTGTCGTCGAACTCCGGCTTCACGCCGACCGCGCAGGCCAGCGGCAGGGTCGCGAGCAGCAGGGCGCGGCAGTAGGTGTGCTTCAGCTGAGCAAAGTGTCGGTGTGACATCGATACCTCGGCGGGGCCTTAGCAATAGCTCACGAGCGTCAGATGTGCAACCGGTTCCACATTCGTTTCGGGTTAAGCCGAACCGTGTGACCGCAAAGTTCTAGTCACGGGGTGTCACGCGGCCGCGGGCGCCGGGTTACGGGCGGCGCGGGGTGAGCGCTTGGTCGAGCAGACCGAGCTTTTTCGCCCAGTAAGCCTTCATTTGATCGGCGGCGCTGCGCGACTCGATCTGGTGATGCTCGACGCTGACCTCGGTGCGGCCAGCCTTTTCGGCGAACGAGACCGCGACGTGGCTGGTGCCTTTGCCCCAACGCGCGCGAATCACTTTGTCGGCGGTGGTGGCGCGCACCACGAAGCGATCATCGGCGAGCCAGCGTGCGCGCTCACCGGTGTCGTTCCAAAGGCGGAAGACGCGGTTGAGCGGCGCGTCGAGCGTGCAGCTGCTGCTGATCTGAAAGCCGTCGATGGCTGGCGGTTTTTCGGAAGCGCCGCGCAGGCTCTCGTAGCCGACGGCGATCATCTGCTGCCACCACGGTCCGATGCCGTGCTTCTGCGCCAAGATCGCGATGATGCCGCGCTGATCGAGCGTGGCGGCGCCCGCGTTGTCGAGCACCGCGAACCAGTCGTCCCAGGTTTTCCCGGTGCGGCGCGCGACCGCGTCGGTGCTGACGCCCGCGGCTTCCTTGATGCTTTTCCGCGCTGGCTTCTTGGGCACAGGCGGAGGCGCCGGCGGTGCCGCCTTCGCTTTCGTCGCCGCCTTCACGGGCGCGACGGCTTTGACCGGCGCAACGGCTTTGATGGGCGGCGCGGCCTTGACGGGCGCGACGGCCTTGACGGGTGCGGCGGCTTTGCCGGGCGCGGCGGCTTTGCCGGGCGCGACGGCTTTTACGGGCGCGACGGCTTTTACGGGCGCGGCTTTCACCGGGGCTGCGCTCTTGCCGGACGCGACGGCTTTGACGGGCTTCGCCGTCTTTGCGGACGCTGCTGCTTTGACGGGCTTGGCAGTCTTCACGATCACGGGCGTCTTCTTCAACGGCGCCTTTTTGCGTGCGGGCGCTGGGGCCTTCGCTTTCGCGGGCCGACGGGCTTCCGAGCGGGGGGAATGCGCCTTCACGTCCTCAGCGCGATGATACATGCCGAAACTTCGCCGGCGACAAGCCCCAGTTGCCGTCAAAGGCCGTATTTGGCGCCACGCGCGGTTCGAAGCACGCATCGCCACGCCTTTATCGTCGGCCGGCCCTCGGGACGGCGGGTGGCAGGCCTTGTCTCTCGCCGCCCAGCTGGGCGGCGTCGCCCCGTACGAAACTGGGCCTCGCCCTGGAACGACTCGGATTTTTCACAAAGAGATCGCGAGCGCAGGAGACCAGACCGAGACGAGAAATTTTTTGGTCGTGAGTCGAGCGGCGCTGCAACGAGTCGTTCATGGCGACGCGCGACTACGCGAACGGATCGCAACCCAAAAAATCTCCCGATCTCCCGATCTCCCGATCTCTTTGTAAAAGATCTCGGCGCTCGAGCCGTTACGGTTCCGCTTGGCGCTACAGCGTGTCCCAGCCGAATTTTTCGAGCTCGAAGGCGTTGTCGGCCAGGGCTTTGATCGACTCGTCCTCGTTGTCGTCGATCTCGATCATCGTCGTTTGGATGCGGCGGCGGGCTTGGCCGGCGAACGTAGTCAAGATGTCGCGCTCAGCCTTGGCGCCGTCTTCGCCCTTGCTGCGGATGGCGGCGTCGACGCGCGACATCACGCACGACAGGACGAACAGATCGATCATGATGTCGGCCAGGCGCCGGGTCGCGAACTGTTTGTCGATGATCGCGCGGCCGTGCTTGCGCAGGATGCGGTCAGTCGCCGTCGCTAGGTTGCGCGTCTGCTCTTCGAACATGGCGGCGATCGGCGTGAGCGAGGCGTGCAGCTTCGTGAAGCTCGTGCCCTCGCGCTTGATGCCGGTGGCCAGCGCCGCGCGCCGCAGCGCGGCTTCGGAGATCACACCGAAGCCCTTGATAGGGTCGTTGAACACGCCCTTCAAGCTGCCAGAGAGCTCGCGCAGCTCTTGCCCGACGTCGTTCATGGCGGTCAGCGCGATGAACAGCCGCAACACGTCGTTGGTGCCCTCGAAGATGCGGTTGATGCGGCTGTCGCGCATCGCACGCTCGTACGGGTATTCGCACATATAGCCGTTGCCCGCTGCGATTTGCAGGCCTTCATCGACTGTGCGCCACAGGCATTCGCTGGCGAACACTTTACTGATCGCCGCTTCGACCTGGTACTCGCCAAAACCGCGATCAGTCAGGCTGGCCACCATGCTGACAACCGCTTCGGTCGCGTAGCAATCGACGACCATTTGGCCGACCTTCTGCTTGATCAAGCCGAACTCGCTGATCGGCTTGCCGAACTGGACGCGGCCTTTGGCCTGTTGCGTGGCGAGCGCGATGATCCGCTTCATGCCGCCGACGCTGCCGCCGCCGAGGCCGGTGCGGCCGGAGTTCAAGATGTTCATCGCCACCTTGAAGCCTTTGCCCTCCTCACCCAGCAGGTTCTTGGCGGGCACGCGCACGTTGTCGAGCGTGACGGTCGTGGTCGAGCTGGCGCGGATGCCCATCTTCATCTCATGCGGGCCGGTGCTGACGCCCTGCATGTCGCGTGTGACGATGAACGCCGACAGCTTGCCGCGCTCGTCGACGCCGCCGGTCTTGGCGAAGACGGTGAAGAAATCTGCGATGCCGCCGTTGGTGATCCAGATCTTGCTGCCGTTCAGGATCCAATCGTCGCCGTCTTTGACGGCGTTGGTCTTGATCGACGCAGCGTCGGAGCCCGACCCCGGCTCGGTCAGACAGAAGGCAGCGATCATCTCGCCCGACGTGAGCTTGGGGTAAAAGCGCGCGCGCTGCTCTTCGGTCCCGAACAAGAGCAGGCCGCGCATGCCGATCGAGCTGTGCGCGCCGATCGTCACCGCAACCGATGCGTCGTACTTGGCCACCTCTTGCAAAGCGCGCGAGTAAGCGCCGGCGCCGAAACCCAGGCCGCCGTCGGCTTCCGGAATCACCAAACCGAACAAGCCGAAGCCTTTCAGCTCCTCGATGAACTCGGGCGGCAGCTCGGCCTTTTCGTCCCAGCTGCGGAAGTCTTTGTCGTGCGAGCTCATCAGCTGCCCGACGGACGTCACGACTGTTTGCAGGGTTTCCCGCTCAGAATCGGACAACACCGGGAAGGGCAGGATCACGTCTTCCTCGATCTGACCCATGCAGAGCGAGCGCATGAAGCTCACGGTTTTCTTCTCCACGACTGCCTCCTTGACCGGTGCGGACCTATGTACACTATGCGAGGCGTGCCGCAGGGCCGCAAGCCGTCAAGATCATGGACCCTATCCTCGCTCCTCCGCATACCAAGCCGCACCTCTCGGTCGCGAAGCTCACGCGCTTCTTCTACGTCGCTTGTTTGTCTGAAGAGCTGGTGAAAGGCCCGCTGGCGCGGGTGATCGCCGGCGTGCCTTTGGTGCTGTTTCGGTCCGAGGGCCGCGCCGCTGCGCTGCTCGATCGCTGCCCGCACCGCAACGTGCCGTTGTCCCTCGGGCGGGTGCTGGCCGATGGCCGGCTGGAGTGCGCGTACCACGGCTGGCAATTCGACTGCGAGGGCGTCTGCCAGAAGATCCCTGGCATGGCGCGCGAAGCCGAAGCCCGCGAACGGCGCGCCGAGGCCTGCGCGGTGCGCGAGCAAGATGGGCTGGTGTGGGTGTGTCCGGAGCCTGGGTTCACGCCCGAGGTGCCGCCGTTCGCGCCACCGGTGTTCGACGGCGACTACGCGCGCATCGTGCGCGTGGTGGAGGCGGAAGGAACGTTACACGCCACGCTCGAGAACGCGCTCGATGTGCCGCACACGGCGTTCTTGCACCGTGGCTTGTTTCGCGGCGGCAAGAAGCATCAAATCCGCGCCGTGGTGCGCCGCTCGCCAGACCGTGTCGAGACCGAGTACCAAGGCGAGCCACGACCGAGCGGCATCGCCGGCAAGATCTTGTCGCCGCAGAGCGGGACGATTGAGCATTGGGATCGCTTCATTTTGCCGTCAGTCGCGCAGGTCGAATACAAGCTCGGCCAGAATACGCATTTTTTGGTCACGGCGCTGTGCACACCGGTTTCGGATTTTCACACGCGGCTCTACGGCGTCGCGTATTTCAAGACACCGTTTCCAAAGCCGATGGTTCGCGCGATCCTCGAGCCGGTGGCGCTCAAGATTTTCGGCCAAGACGCGACGATGCTCAAAGCCCAGTCCGACAACGTGCGGCGTTTCGGCGGTGAGCGCTTTCAGTCGACCGAGCTCGACTTCATGGGGCCGCAAATCTGGCGCTTGCTAAAACAAGCCGAGAGCGGCTCGGCCGGTGAGCACGTGGTCGAGCGCGAAGTGACGTTCTGGGCGTAGCGCGCAGCGAGCGCAGCGGGCGTGGCGGGCGGACCGGCGAAGCGCTATGAGGCGCCATGCCGTTGGCCCTGCCGACCCTGAACGCGATTCTGAACTCGCTCGCCGCCGTGCTCTTGGTGCTCGGCTTCGTGTTCATCAAGCAGAAGAAGATCGCTCAGCATCGCGCCTGCATGCTGGCGGCCTTCGGCGTCTCGAGCGCATTTCTGGTGAGCTACGTCATTCACCACTTGCGCGTCGGCTCGGTGCCGTTCAAGGGCTCGGCGGGCCTCCGCGTCGTTTACTTCGCCATCCTCATCCCGCACGTGCTGTTGGCAATCACGGTCGTACCGCTCGCGCTCACGACCATTTCCCGCGGCCTGCGCATGAACGTGGAGAAGCACAGGCGCTTGGCGCGTGTCACACTTCCAATTTGGCTGTTCGTCTCAGTCAGCGGCGTTGTGGTCTATCTGATGCTGTATCAGATGTAGGACACGGTGCGTTTCGGGGGACGAAACATTCCGAGGGCGCGGCCGTAGATCTGGGGATGAGGCCTGCTGTCCGCCTCCAGCGCGTTGCTCGGCTCCTGACCGTGGGGCTGATGGGAGGGCTAGCGTTTTTGATCGGCCACGCTCCTGTCGGGCAAGCGCTTTCGGGTCAACCCGTGGCGTCCGGCCCAGCGATGAGCGAGGCCTGGGCGTTGGCGGAGAGCGCGCAAAGCCTGGCTGAGGCGCGCCAACCCGCCGCCGCTTTGGCTAACTGGCGGCGAGCCTACGAGCTCAGCTCCGACCCGACTCTGCTGCTCGAGGTCGCACGGCTGGAGCGCGAGGTCGGTCACGCGGCGCGCGCGACGCATGCTTTCGAGCTGTTTATGGCCCAGGGCGAAGGGCGCGTCTCGGCGCAGCGCCGGGTCTTTGCGGCGCGCCAGCTGCAAGCGGCTGCCGCCAGCACGGCGCGCGTGAAACTGCAGACCAACGTGCTCGGCGCCTCGGTTGAGCTTGAGCCGGAGCGCGGCGTCGCGACCGGCACGGGCTTCGTGGTCAACGTCTTGGTCGACGCCGGCGAACGCCGCCTCAGCCTCAGCAAGCCGGGCTTCGAAACGCGGACGATTGTGCTCCTGCTTGAGCCGGGTGAAGTGCGCGCCCTGCGCGTTGATCTCGACAAGCCCGCCGCTGGCCGCAGCGAAACCGGCTCGAGCAAGCCGCGTTGGAGCTTGCTCGAACACGCTCGCGGCAGTGAAGGTTAGTTGAGCGGCGAGCGCCAGTGATCGATTCGGCTATGAGTTAATATGAGCTCATAGCGGTGTCGCGAGCGTGCCCGCCGTTCCGACGCCGGCGCAGGCCGACCAGCGACAGCATGAGTAGCCAGGCATAGCCGGTTTTCGAACCGGTCGACCGTGTGCCGACCGTCCGGCAGCCGCAGCCGCTGTCGGCTTCCGGAGCCAGCGTGCTCGTGGCTTCGCCGATGCCGCCGGTGCCGTTGTCGCTGGAGCCCGCGGTGCCGTTGTCGCTGGAGCCCGCGGTGCCGTCGTTGCCCGTGCCTGCGGTGCTGTCATCGCTGGTGCCTGCCGTGCTGCTGGCGCCTGCGGTGCCGCTGGCGCCTCCGGAGCTGGGGTTGCAGACGCTGTCGCTGTTGTCGGCGACGCAGGTGCCGGTGTCGTCGCACCTCTCGCACTGGCCGTCGCAGGCGCTTTGGCAGCAGACGCCGTCAGCGCAGTATCCCGATTTACATTGGCTGTCGGTGCCGCAGTCGAGGCTGACGTCTTTGCGGGTCTCGCAGTGGCCTTGCAAGTTGCAGAAGCCGGCGTCGGGGTCACAGCCGGCATCGTTGGCGCAACTGGTCGTGCAGGCGCCAGCGTCGCACTTGGCCGGCGCGCACGGGACCGGCACGCCGGTGGTGCTGCAGTCGCCGGTGCCGTTGCAAGCTTGGCCTTTGATTGAGTTGCCTTCGCAGGTCGTGCCGGTGCCGCAGGAGGTCGTTTGCGGTGCTTGCGCGCGGCACGTACCGGCGCCGTCGCACTTACCATCCGCGTCGCACGTCGTGCTGCCGCTGGAGCAGCCCGGAGCGCGCGGGTCGCCGCCGGCCGCGATCGAGCTGCAGGTGCCGTCTTGGCCAGAGCCCTTTTTGAGTGCCGTGCACGCGACGCAGGCGCCGGTGCAGGCAGCGTCGCAGCACACGCCGTCGACACAGTTGACGGCGCCAGGACATTCGTCCTTGGAACCGCACTTGTCGCCAATCGCTTTGGGAACGACGTTGTACTTGATGGCGACCGAGAAATTGCCGGGTGTGCCGGCTATCTGATCGTCGTCGGAGTTGATCACCAGCGTCGTCGCGACCGCGCCGACCGAGCTGGGCGCGGTGACGCGCAGCTTTAGCTGTTTGGCGGCGCTGCTGACCGCAATCAGCGTCGCTGGGTTTTCGAACCCCGCGCCAGTGATCGCGGTTACGTGGGTGGGCAAGCTGCCGACCGAGTACGTGACCGGCGACAGGCTGCCCGGCACTTTCAGGCGCAATTCGATGATCTTGTCGAGCGTTGCGCCGATTTCGACGTCACCGAAGTCGCATTCGAGCGCAGTCGCGCCACCGACCACCGCGACCTCCGCGCGCGGCAAAATTGCCTTGGCCACCGACAAATCGGCGCGGAGCTGGCCGAAGCCAAGAATGCCGTTTGGGTCGATCGGCGCGGCGGAGCCTTCGCAGCTTTCGCGCAGGATGCGCCGCACGTCGGCGGGGGTGAGGCGCGAGTTGGCCGAGAGCACCAACGCCGCCACGCCGGCTGCTTGTGCGGCGGCAGCGGCGGTTACGTCCGTGAAAGTCGTCGCGGCGTTGCCGGCGGGGGCCCCAGCTGCATTCATGCCGTTCGCACCGGTCAGATCGCCCACGACGATTGCCGGGCCGCGAGTGGACAAACCGACGCTGGCGCCGCTCCGAGAGTGGATGTCGCCCACGACCGTCGCGACCGGCACGCGATTGGCGCCGACGACGATCACGTCCGAGCGCTGCGCGATGCTGTCCTGAACCTCCAAGTTGCTGCTGGTCGTATCCTGACCGGCCGCGACGACCACGACGACGCCAGCCGCGAGCGCGTTGGTCAGCGACGCGAGCTGAGGAGCGGTCCACACATCGTTTGGTGCCGTTGGAAGACTCGTTGGAACAGGTAAGAGAGCCACACGGCGAAGTGTCGGGTAGCTCGCCACCGTGAACGCCGGCCCACCTGTGGCGCCGAAGGGTGCTGGAATGAGCGGGGGCGCAACTGTCGTCGCGGCAAACGTTTCGGCGACGATTTGGTCGAGAGCCGCCGCCAGGCTGACTGGATTGAGGTTTGCCGTCCTGAGACTGTAGATGCTGGCGTTCGGCGCGACACCGATGATTTGTCCGTTTCCGCCCAACCCGCCGACGCCGGACCAATTGCCTGCTGCGACGGCGGCCACGGCCGTGCCGTAGGCATCTGCAGCCGTGGTGCCGGTTGGTCCGCCTTGTGTCGGGCCCGGGATACCCGAGCTCATCACGATGCCCAGGTTGCTGTTGGGGTTCTTGATCAGATCAGGATGAGCGAGGTCGACGCCCTTATCGGAGACGACACACACATAGACGCTGCGCGAACCGAGCGTCGTGCCCCAAGCCGTCGGGCATCCCAGCGCGTGCGCGCTGTCACCCAAGTACGTTTCCTGGGTGAGCCAACTTCGTTCCTCGCTGATCGAATCCGGAGTTATCGGCACGATCGGGTCGCCGGCGGCGGCGGTGGAGCCAAGCGCACACGCGAGGCCACAGCAACCGGCCAGCAACCTCGCAACGACACGCAGCTCACGGCAATAACGACTCATCGACAACCCCTTCGCTGGGGTCACCCTACCATCAGAGCCGCCGGTGAGGGCGTCCACCAGCCCGACGCCGGCGTAGGCCGACCAGCGACAGCATCAGTAGCCAGGCATAGCTTGTTTTCGAACCGGTCGACCGTGTGCCGACCGTCCGGCAACCGCAGCCGCTGTCGGCTTCGGGAGCCAGGGTGCTGGCGGCTTCACACACACCGTCGCCCTGTGAGGTGTTGCAGATCTTGCCCGATTGGCAGTCGGTCGAATCGCTGCAGTTTTTGAGGCACTTGCCGGCTTCGCACAGGTACGGATCGCAGTCGGTGCTCTTCTTCTCCTGATCGACGACGCTGGTGCCGTCGTCGCTGCAAGTGCTTGAGCTGAGCTTGCAGGCCTTGCCGTCGCAGATGAAGCCGGATTGGCAATCGTCGTCGGTCGCGCACTCGGTCTTGCACTCGGTCTCGCCGCACACGAACGGATCACACGCCTGCTCCGAGACTTGGCAGTTCGCCTCGGCGTCGCATGCGCCGAGTCGGCCGATGTTGGCAGCGCAACTCGCCGCACCGCAGCTGGTGCCCGCAGCTTTGCTCCCGGTGCACTCCGTGCGGTTCTTGCCGTTGCAGCTGCCGGCGCAGTCCGCGTCGCCAGGGCAGGCGTCGCGATCACCGACCGGTGCGCCCTTGGCGGCGACGCAGGTGCCGGCGTCGTTGCACATCTCGCATTGGCCGTCGCAGGCGCTTTCGCAGCACACGCCGTCGACGCAATGCTTGTCGGGGCATTGGTCGTCGGCGGTGCAAGCCGTACCGTTGACGCGTGGCTGGCAAGTGTTGTCCGAAATCTTGCAGTAGAAGGCGCCGGCGCACACGTCGTCGGCCGTGCAATTTTCGGGGCAATCGGCGTGCTTGCCGTCGCAGATGAACGGCGAGCAGCTTGGCGTACCCGGATCTTTGCTGGCCACGAGCTTGCACGAGCCCGACTCGCAGCTCTGGCAGGCGCCGTCGCACGCCGTGTTGCAGCAGATGCCGTCGACGCAGTGCCCCGACTTGCATTCGCCGTCGGTACCGCAGTCGCTGCTCACGTCTTTTCGGGTCTCGCAATGGCCCTGCAGGTTGCAGAAACCAGCGTCGGGGTCGCAGGCCGCGTCGTTGACACAGCTGGTGGTGCAAGCGCCGGCGTCACACTTGGCTGGCGCGCACGGAAACGGCACGCCGCTGGTGATGCAGTCGCCGGCGCCATTGCAGCGCTGGCCTTTGACTGAATTGCCTTCGCAGGTCGTACCGGTGCCGCACGAGGTCGTTTGCGGGGCCTGCGTGCGACAGATGCCAGCGCCGTCGCATTTGCCGTCAGCGTCGCACGATGTGCTGCCCGTGGAGCAGCCTGGGGCACGCGGGTCGCCGCCGTCAGCGATCGAGCCGCACGTTCCGTCTTGGCCGGAGCCTTTCTTGAGCGCCGTGCAGGCGACGCAAGCGCCAGTGCAGGCAGCGTTGCAGCAAACGCCGTCGACACAGTTGACGTTGCCGGGGCATTCGTCCTTCGTGGTGCACTTGTCGCCCACGGCCTTGTCGGGCTGGCAGTGCGCGCCGTCGCAGTAGAAGGTGGCGCCGCACTGCGTGCTGAGCGTGCAGGCGGCTGGACAAGCGGCTTGGGCGCCGTCACACAGGTACGGGCTGCAGCTCGGGGTGCCCGGATCGGTGGCGATCGACAGCGCGCAGGTGCCGGTGGCACAGGTGTCACAGGCACCGTTGCAGGCGTTGTTGCAGCATTTGTTGCCCGAGCAGAAGCCGCTCGAGCAATCGCCAGCCACCGTGCAATCCTGGCCGCGCTTCTTCAAGCAGGTGCCCGCGCCGTTGCACACGTCGGTGCCACTACAGGCAGGGTTGGCGTTGGCGTCGGTTGTCTCGGTGGCCACGTTGGTGGTGCAGGTGCCGGCGGCGTTGTTGCAAGACTTGCACGTCGCGGTGCAGGCGCTTTCGCAGCACTTGGTGTCGACGCAATTGCCGCTCGCACAGTCGCCGGCGACGCCGCAGGTCTGGCCTTGCTTCAGCTTGCAAGTGCCAGCGCCGTCACACACATTGTTGCCGTTGCACACGGGCGTCGAATTGGCGTCGGTGCTGCCGTTGGCAATGTTGGTGGTGCAGGTGCCGGTCGCGTTTGCGCACGATTTGCATGCGCCGGTGCAGGTGCTGGTGCAGCAGGTCGAGTCGACGCAGTTGCCGGTCGCGCAGTCAGTGCCGACGCCGCAAACTTCGCCGCTCTTCTTCTTGCAGACCGGCGCGGCCGCGCTGGTGCAAATGTTCGTGCCGCTGCACGTCGTGCCTGAAGTGTCCTCGACGCCGCGCGTCGGGTTGCAGGTGCCTGGGTAGTAGCCGTTGGCGGCGTCGTAAACGTCACACGAGTAGCATTGCGAACAGCTCGAGACTTCACAGCACACGCCGTCGGTGCAGAAGCCGGTGTCGCAGGTGCTGGCTGCCGAGCATTGCGCGCCGCGGGCGTGGTAGAGCCAGGTTTCGGCGACGAAGGTGTCGGGGTTGACGTCCGTGCCTCCCCCAAACTCAACGACGCGCTTGTTACTGCGGTCATAGAATGATGCGGAGAGTTGCAGAGCAGTCGGGCCCGCACTGGCCGCCTTGACCCAGGTCGAGCCGTCCCATTCCCAAGTGTCTTGGAGCACTGGACCGTTGTTGACGTCGGAGCCGAAGCCGCCGACCAATACCACTCGCTTGCGGTGTGAGTCGTAGGCCATGGAATGACGAGCCCGCGCGCCCGGAGGCGTGCAAGCGCTGAGACACTTCTTGGTCCAGGCGGTGCCGCTCCATTCCCAGGTATCTTGCAAGGTGGCGCTAATTGCGGCGTTGAAACCACCGAACAGCACGGTCACCTTGCGGCTTTCGTCGTAGGCCATCGCGAAGGCGAAGCGCGCATCGGGACGGTTGTCGATGCAGGGCGAACCCGTGCATTGCTGGGTCCAACTTGTCCCATTGAAAGTCCACGTTTCCTGGTTTGCGGGGTAACCGCCGAACAGAACGGAAACACCGTTTTGCACGTCGAACGCCATCGCGGCTTGCTGTCGAGCGCTGGGCTTGGTGCACGCGGTGGTGCAGGCGGACGTCCATTGGGTACCGCTCCACTGCCAGGTTTCCTGTTGGTCGGCGCCGCCGGCGCGACCGCCAAAGAGCACCGTCAGGTTGTGCAGAGAGTCGAACGCCATGGCCGGCCCGCGGCGACCCGTGATGGGGGTCGCGACGCAAGTGGCGCCAGGACAGATCTTGCTCCAGTTGGTGCCGCTCCACTCCCAGGTGTCAGCGAAATCGGCATTGTTGTCGTGGCCACCGAACACGACGCCGACGTTGCGGTTGCTGTCGTAGGCAGCTGCGTGCAGGAAGCGAGCGTCCGGCGCAGAAGCAGGCGCAGCCTTGGCCCAAACATACGTTTCGAACGCAGGATCGACCAAGATCGGGTAAACGAGCCCTTCCGGGTTTAGCCGCGCGATCAGGTGCGAGTCGCTCCAACTCAGCGTCACGGGGACGCGTTTGCCGGTCGCGTCGATCGCGAACGCCGGCGGAATACGCAGCACAGGCGTTCCGGGTGTCTTGGCGTCTTCCAGCGTGATGCTGCCGTCGTCGGCCTGCACCGCCTGGAGCCGCTCGCCTAGCTCAACCTGCCAATCAAAGGTATTGGGCGCGTGCGCGGATTGGAGGATGAGCAGGATTTCGACGCGATCTGCGGCGGATGTGACAACGAGATCGGTATCCGGCAGTACGCCAACGGCAGTGGCCTTGCCTTGGCTGAGCGTCAGTGGCTGCTGTTTTGCGCCTTGGAGCGTGAGGCGCAGCGACTGGCCGCCGACTTGCCCGTGTTGCAGCTCGAGAACGCCGCTGTCACGCGTCGCAAAGCGCGCGCTGAGCTCGCGGCCGGTGTGCGACGTCGCTGGCGCGGAGATGAGCGCTTCGGCATCGCGCGCGAAGCCTTCACTGGAGCGCCCGAGCTGGGCCTGCAACGCGCTGTCGCGTTCAGCGAGCGCACGCGCTTGCATAAGCGGTGCACTGGCCTGGTGGGCGGCAGCGTCATCTTCTCCGTGCGTTGAATCAGGCGACTCAAGCAGCTGAGAACACGCGGAAATGCCCAGGCAAACGGCCAACAGCCTCGCAACAAAACGCAGCCCACGAGAGGGACGACTCATCGATAACCCCTTTCTGCTCGCGAGCCTACCACTGCCGCTTCGACCTTGGGTGTTTGGTTGTCTCTCCGACGCTGCGCACTGACGAAAATGACTACGGACCCAAACTGGTCTCGATGTGGAGGACGATAGGAGAATAGCCAGCTGGTCTCGCTAGCCGTTGACATTGCTAGTGGTCGGGACTCTGCTGGCGCCGCCATCGCGCGGGGAGCGCGGCCAGGGCAATCGAAGGAGAACTGTCGTGCCGATGACTCCGGATCCGACGCTCGAGGAACGAAATTGGGCCACCCAGGACACGTATTTGGGCGACGGCGCGCGCGCGCTGGGCTGCCCCACGGCTTGGGACACGACGCGCGGTTCGCGCAGCGTCTACGTGTGCGTCGTCTCCGACAAGGGCACCGACCTCGCTCACCCTGATCTGCTCAAGATTCCCAACAGCAACCTTGGCATCGTCATGAGCACGGGCACCCCGGGCCCGACGCAAGGCGCACCAACCGGCACCACTGCTGCAGACGCCTACGGAACGGCCGTCGCCGCGGTGGCCGCTGCGAACTGGTCGGGTGTCGGAGGATTGGGCGCAAACGGACAGATCATCGGCGTCGCCCCCAACGCCAGTATCTACAACCTCAGGACGTCCAACCTGAATCCAGGCAGCTTGGCGGCCGCTCTCGATCAAGTCGTTGCCGAAACCTTCGTCGCGGCGACCGCTGCGCCCCCGGCAATTCCGCCCCCGGCCGGCGCGGCAGGTGGGCCCGCGTTCCCGGCGGCGAGCTATCCGACGCTGCGCCGCGTAGCCCTCCTACCCGTTCCAACGACCCCTCTGGCTGCACCGAACGATGTGTGGACCGCTCCTCAGCTCTTGTCCCTGACCAACGCTCTCGGGGCTGGCGTCGTGGTCGTCGCGGCAGCCGGTCAGGATGCGGCCATCAGCAACTCGGCAATTGTGGATAGCATCGCGCTGCGTTCGGACGTGATCGTGGTCGGCGCCAATCGCGTGCCAGTCGCTACGGTCGTTGGCGACCTCCATTCTCGGAGCGGCGCCTCGGTCTGTGTTTCGACGCGTGGTCCGGCAATCGTCGTGGGCGATCTGACCGGCCCAAACGGTTTGAATCCGGCTGCGGCTCCCGGCGGCAATGCCGCGACCACTTTCACCGACGTGACCGCGGCGGCGGCGGCTCAAGCAGCTGGCGTCGCGGCGCTCGTGCTCTCGGCCAACGCACGCCTGACGTCTGCGGACGTGCGGCGCATTCTACGCGAAAGCTGTGAAGGGTCCGCGCTCCCGATCGATCCGGCAGGCATTCTCGGATTTGGCCAGCTCCGCGCCAATCTAGCGGTCGCCAAAGCGATCCTGCAGCGCGCAGACGTGGCGGTGATCGGTGGCGCAACGGCACTCGAATGCGATTTCGGTGATGTCGAAGTTGGTGCGACACTCGACAAGATCATCGAGCTGCGGTTGAAAGTCTCGGGCAGCCTATCGCCGGTCACGTACTCGGTCGGCACTTTGCCCACCAATGTGAGCGCGATCACCGGCGCGGGGTTCGAAAACCCGGCGACGCTGATTGCCGTCAGCGGCGCGGCCAAACAGCTGAAGCTGCGCGTCACCGCGCCCAGCACGACGGGTGCCGTCATTGCGACGTTGCTGATCAACTCCGACGACGACCGGATCACCGGCACGCCCAGCAACTTCTCCGTCACCGTCAAATACAACGTCGTGCCGGTGTTGGTCGTCGACACGGTGCTGGTGCTCGATCGCTCGGGCAGCATGTCCGGCGCTGCCGACGGCGGCACCTACCGCAAGGTGGACGTGCTGATCGACGCCGCCAAGCTCTACGCGGACAAGCTGCGCGATGGCGATCGCCTCGGCATCGTCAGCTTCGACAACGCGATGGAAGCGCTGTTGGCGAATACGATTAGCTCGGGCGTCGGCACCGGCTTGGTCGTTGCTGGCAATCCGTCGACCACGTCGATGCGCGCTCACTTGAAGACGCGCATCACTGCGGGCTCGGGCGATCTCGGCCCGCGCGGTTCGACCTCGATCGGCGGCGGTATCCAGGTTGGCGGCACGCTTTTGGGTACGCAGCCCCCTGCGACCAGGTCGGCGCGTGTGCTGTTCGTGTTCACCGATGGGCTTCATAACACCATCCCGGATGTGCCGACTGGGCTCGGGTTCGTCCCTTCCGACGCGCGCATCTTCGCGATTCGTGCGGGTCTGTCGAGCAACACCGCAGGTGACACGTTCTTCGATGACCTGACGACCGTGCCGACGAAGGGTTGGGCGACCAACACCGGCACCGATCTGTTCAATATTCAAAAGCTGTTCATCAAGGTGATCGCCGACGCCTCCGCGAGCGATTTTGCGATCGATCCTGATTTCAGCTTGGCCCCCGGTCAAAAAATCGCGACCGACGTTCCGATCGGCGAGGCCGACCTGTCGGCGGACTTCGTCGTGCTGTATCGGGCGACGGACGCGTTTCCCAAGTACCTGCGTGTGTGGCTCGAGCTGCCGGACGGCACGCTGGCGCAGTTTCAAGACATCGCGGCCGGCAGCGTGCCCGGCATGCAAGCGATTTTCGACTCCGGCCACGTGATCTTGCGCTGCGCGTTCCCGTCCAACCCCGCCAAGCCGCGCGAGCATGTCGGCGTTTGGAAGGTGTGGGTCCAAAACGGGCTGCAATTTGACAACGGCGAGCTCAAGGGCAACGCACAGCGCGTCGGCACCAACGAAACCCTACGCGGCGCCGTCACCGCCACCGTCAAGAGCAACCTGCGCTTGACGGGGCGGCTCACGCAATCGGCCTACGTGCCCGGCACACCGATCACGATCACGCTCGAGCCAACCGCCTACGGCTTGGCCGTCACCCCGTCCGGCGCGCCCGACGTGCGCGTCGTGCGCCCCGATGGCGTTGGGTTCTCGGTCCCCGTTACTCACACGCCGCAAGGCTCGTACGTTGGGACTTGGACCGACACGGGTCTGCTCGGCACGTATCAGTTCTCCGCTACGGTGAAGGTGCAGACGCTCGGTGCGTTGCTTTCACGCAACTGGACCGGCTCCAGCCTGATTCGCCCGGTCGTGACCATCACCCCCGACGAAGCTGCACAATATGCTGCGGCAGTGGGTGAAAGCCTCGTTCCGCTGCCGTTCCCTGATCCGACAGGCGGTGGCGGACCCGGTGGTTACGGGGATCCCGATTGCCGGCGCCCACCCTCCTGCAAGTACGGGCACCGTCGCCCCTACCAGCCGTGCCCTTGCTGCTCGGCACACGGCCGCTGCGACTGCTGCGCGCACAGCTGCCGTTGCGATTGCCACCCGCACGCCGCGCACGCCTTACTGCACAAGCTGGCGTCGCTACTCAGGCGCTGAAACGGCTCCGTACAGCGCTTCGCCGTGGACGACGCGCCCGGCGCGGAAACGCATGATCTCCACGGCGCGTGTCGGCGGTTGGCCGTCGCGCCGCGACTGATAAACGACGGTCAGCGTCTCGGTGCGGACGCTCCAGAGCGCCTCTTCGAGGGTGAAATGCAGGCTTTGGATTTGCGCGAGCGCCTTTTGCCAGTAAGCGCGCAGCGCCGCTTTGCCCTCGATGACGGGTGTGCCGACGACGCGCTCGGCGCTCGGGCTGACGAACACCGCATCGTCGGCGAAATGCTTCAGCACGGCTTCGACGTCGCGCCGGTTCCAAGCCTCCGTCCAAGCGCGTGCGAAGCCTTGCGCCCAAACCTCGGTATTGGCGGGCGCCGGCACGATGCCGGCTTCATGCCGCGCCAGCAGCTCGGCCGGGAAGGGCGTGGACTTGCGGGTTGCAAGATCGATGTGAACCGCCACGACCTCACGCACCGCCGCCACCCTGGCGCGTACGGGATCCACCATGTACTCGAGCAGCCGTAGCGTCTTGGGGCGTACTTCTGTGACGCCAGTGTAGACCTGCAGCGCGTCGCCTTCGCGTAGCTCTGACAGGTAACGGAGGTTGTCCTCCAACCCGAACATGCCGCGGCCGTTGACGCGCCGGTACTCGGCGTCGATGCCGCGCTGCTCGAAAAACTCCCAAATTCCCCGGTCGAACAACACCATGTAGCCGGCGACGTTCATGTGGCCCATGCCGTCCAACCAACGCGGCTCGACCACCGCTTCAACCGTTAGCAAGAGCTCGTGCGCGTCCGATGGGTCAATCACAGCGACCTATCTGGAACCGTCCTCTCGGGCGGTCAAGCCATGCACGGACACGTGTCCGCCGTGTCCGCGCTGTACGGGTGTCCGCGGACGCGCGCTGTTGCGGCACAGTGTTCGCTGTGCCGTTCGCTCCGCGAAATTTGGAGTTGGAACGGTTCGTGCTTTTCGGTCTGTCGTTGCACCGACTGCCTCGATCAAGGCTACTCATGCGCCGAAGTCCCGCAGAAATGCATGGACTGCCAGTACGTAACCGACGCGCTCTTGGACTGAACGGCGATTTGGAGCACCATCTTCAACGAAAGCGAGCAACGGCATGACCGTCGTCGAATACGCAGCAGAAGGCACGATGCGCGAGGCGCGGACGCTCTACTTCCGCGTCAACAATTTCGGAGATAACGGCGGCTACGACGACAAGTGGGTCAACTTCAAGCTCGGCCCGGTGCCGATGCCGTTTCCGAACACCCCAGCTCGCGTGCGCGCGGTCCGCTACCACGATTTGCACCACGTCTTGACCGGCTACGACACCAACACCATCGGTGAGTTCGAGATCTCGGCGTGGGAGATCGCCGCGGGCTGCAAAGGCTACGTCGCCGCCTGGCAGCTCAATCTGGGCGGCATGTTTGCCGGGCTGTTGGTCGCGCCGCGCCGCACACTGCGCGCCTTCTTGCGCGGTCGCCACAGTCGCACGCTGTACGGTGATGACCTGGAGGCCTTGCTCGATAGCCGCGTCGCTGACTTGCGCGGAAAAATGGGTGTCGACGAGCCGACACCCGCGCTGGCGCTCTCGAGCGCGCTGTTGTTCGGGGCGGCGCTAGTCGCCGGGCTCGTGATCGGGCTGCTCGGTTTCGTGTTCGTGCTGATCTTCTTGCCGCTGGGCCTGTTGACCATTGCCCTGCGTCGTGGGCGCCAGGCGGCATAGGGAAAACCTATGGGTTCGATTGGCTACGCCTTGCTTGTGCGCGGCCAATTGCGCTGATTGTCGAGGGAAACCGCTTGCGCTCGCGACGCTTGGCCGGAAGGCTAAACCGTACATGAAGCGAGCCCGCTGGTCCCTTGTTGGTGTCGCTACGGCCGTAGCTTTTCTGGGCGTTGCGCCAAACGCAGCCGCCAAGCGCACGGGCATGAACCTGGCTTGCCACAACTGCCACGAGGGCCAGGACCCGCCCAAGATTTCGGTGGATTTGTCGGCGGTTCGGGTCGAGCCGGGGCAGCCCGTGACCGTGACTGTCACGGCCAAGCACGAACGCGCCAAGGTCGGCGGCGTCTTGATCGACAGCAATGGCGTCGGCGCGTTCGAGCTGATCGACCAGGTGGGGACACGGCTGTTCGACAACACGACGACTCAGGTCACGCACGCGATGCCGCAGGCTTACGCGAACGGCCAGGTGCAGTTCTCGTTCCGTTGGATCGCGCCGGCCACCGTCGGGGCGGCGCAGCTCGATGTCTGGTCCAACGCCGGCAACGATAACTTGAAGCCCGAGGATGACAGCCCGGGCGAATTCCTGACTGGCGTGGGCGTCGGCTGCGACGGCGCCTGGTACTACAAAGATTTTGACAAGGACGGCGCGGGTGCAGAGCGGGAAAAAGTCTTTTCTTGCACGGTGGTTCCCGACCGCATCCTGAACGGCGGCGACTGTAATGATCAGGAGCCGCTCGTGAATCCGTCGATGCCCGAGCTGTGCAACAGCATCGACGATGACTGCGACGGCGTGGCCGACAACGGGTTTCAGCCGATGCTGCTGGTCGAAGACGCGGACGGCGATGGCTTCGGCGCCAGGGCGGGCAAAAGCATGATCGGCTGCCCACCGATCGCCAACTATGCGCCCAGCTTCGACGACTGCAACGACCGCGACGCGACGGTGCACCCGGGCGCCGCCGAGGTCGTCAACGGCCGCGACGACAACTGCAACGGCCAGAGCGACGAAGCCGCGGCGCCTGTCACCCCCGCCAACCCCGGCGCTCCGCTTGGCACCGCGGCCCCCGCCAACGAAGGCTGCGCATTCGCGGTACCGGCGAGCGTCCACGGCTTGCCGCTGTTGGGCAGCGCGCTGATGCTCGGTTGGCTCCGCGCTCGCCGCACGAGCCGGCGGCTGCGTCGTCAGGTTTGAGTCAGTGGCCCAACGTGGGCTCAAAAGCGCACGGTGGCCCGGGGCGTGTTGACAAACGCATCCTCAACCGTATCCTCAATGGGTGGCTCTCGAGCGCATCAATCTCAATGTTCCGCCGGAAATGCGGCGAAGGTTGCGTGCGGTCGCCAAGCGGCTGAAGAAGAGCGAGTCGGAGGTGGCCCGCGACCTCTTGGTGGAGGGGCTACGCCGCAAGGAGAAAGAAGAGTTCTACCAGCGGGTCTCGGAGCAGATGACGCCCGAGCTTCGCGCTCGCTTGCTCGAGATCGCCCATTCCTTCGAGCGGCTCGATGGCTGAGCGAGGTGACGTCCTCGAGTTGCGTACGCGCCTGGGGTTCGGGCCAAAGAACGAGAATGAGCGTGTCGTTGTCGTTCAGGCAACTCAACTCAACTCCGCCTTGCCGACGACCCTCTTCGTTCCGCTCGACGTCTTGGCGGCGCCGTACCTGAAGAGCGAGCTCCTCGTTACCGTGCCAGCAGCTGAGGCGGGTACCCGGAAGGACCAAGTGGCGATTGTGACGCATGTGCGTTTCGCGCCGACTGATCGCTTCGAGCCCGGGCGTGTTGGCAAGCTTACTTCGCACACGCTCGAAGAGCTGGACGAAAAGCTGCGCTTGGTCCTCGACTTGTAAGGCCCCCGCCAACCCTCCAGGCGTCCCATACGCGCGCGCCGTCTATCTGGTGGCCCGCCGCCGGTAAGAAAACGGCGAAAACCGAAGGTCGAATAGCATCACATGATGTTATTCAAGCTCCGAAATTCGCTGGGCGAAAATCGCTAGCCGGCTTGCCTTGGGTGTCCGCGGGGTCGAATCAGAACGCTGGCGTCGTCTTGTCCATCACCATGCTGCGGCATTCGAGCACAGCGCCGTCGACGGTGACGGCGACGATTGAGCCGACTTCGGCCATGATGCCGACGAATGGGGGCTGCCAGGCTTGGTGCTCCCAGACGCACGTGAATTCACCCTGAATGCGCTTGGAGTAGACGCGGCCGCGACCGGCGGCCCACTGCCGACCCAAGGTATCGATCGCGATCGCGACCATGTCCGGCGCAGTCGGGACGCTGCGCGCGCTGACGTTGTTGCCTTCGATCTCGACCACGACGCCATCGGTGCCGACGGCAACCACCAGTTTCCGCTCCGGACGCGAGGCGCACGCCAGAAACGCGCGGCTCTTTGGTGTTTGCAGCCGTTGCAGCGACCAGTGCAGCGGCCAAAATACGGCCGCGAAGGCTTCGCCATCGGCGCCGCGACCGACGACCAGAAAGCGTTCGTCATCGATGCGTGCGACGCCGGTCAGCATCGAGGCATTCGTGACTGGTAGCGGGCGTAGCCAACGCTTGCCGACCAGCGTGAACAGCATCGGCGGCTCGCCGCGGCGCTCACCGATTATCACGGCTAGATCGTCGAGGTCGGTCGTGCCGGCCGAGAAGGCGACGGTCGGATCGGGTCCGGCGACCAGCTCGCGCGCGCCGTCGCGCGAGTATTCGAGCAATTTCGCGCCTTCGGTGCCGATCAGCCACGAGGCGGCGCCTAAACGCTCGACGAAGCGGATCGAGTCGGGCGGCGGCAGGCCATTGGCGGGTAAATCGAGCCAGCGCGTGCCGTCCCAGAAGCTGGGGCCGCGCGTCGTCAGGGCCAGCGCATTGCCGGACGCGTCCCACGCCACGTTGGTGACGAGGCGGTCGTCACCCGGCGGGTGGCGTACCGTCCAGTTCGTCTCCACCACCATCTCGCGCGAACGCAGCGCTTCCATGCTGCTCATCCAGCGCCGGCTGGGTCGCGCCGTGTTTGGCTCCAGGTTGAGCCACGGCAGCAGGGCGTCTGCGAACAGCTTGC
The DNA here is from genome assembly GCA_038252755.1 of Polyangiales bacterium. Taxonomy (GTDB): domain Bacteria; phylum Myxococcota_A; class Polyangia; order Polyangiales; family Polyangiaceae; genus PMG-095. The sequence goes on from JBBSAB010000048.1 coordinate 39,462, forward strand.
CGTTCTGCGGGCGGTCTTTGGCGTTCAGCGATGTGGCACGTGCTAGCGCCAAATCGAGCGCCAAGACTGCCGCTTCACGCTCGCGGAGCTCGAACGCCAGCGTTGGCACGTCGAGCAAGCTGCGGCGGTGGGGCGACTTGGCCACGTTCATCGCGGTGGCAGCCGAGCGACCCTCGAACAAGTTTTCGCCGGTCAGCACGTAAAAGACGATCGCCGCCAAACTATACAGATCGCTGAGCGGGCCGATGGTGCCGCGGTCGTCGTACTGCTCGGGGGCCATGTAGCCGGGCGTGCCGACGGTGGCGCCGCCGAACGTCGCGTTTAGCCCGACCGGCCGCGCGATGCCGAAGTCGGACATTTTGAACAACTCGGTCTCGCCGGCGCCGCAGCACAGCACGTTGCCCGGATGCGCGTCGCGGTGCACGACCCCGACAGCGTGGATCTCGTCCATGCCGCGCGCCAGTGCTTGCACGACGCGCGCCGTGCGCGTCGGATCGAAGGCGAAGCCCGTTTCGCGCACCGAATAGCGCACGCGATCTTGCAGGGTGGTGCCCTCGAGCCCACCGTGCACGTACTCGAGCGCGATCCACGGTAGCTCAAGCCCCTTGCCGAAGGGCTTGAACACCAGCGTGCCGGTGTCTAGCAGTCGCACCACGAACGGCGTGGGCGGGACGCGCTCGTTCAAGCGGCCGAGCGCGACGGCTTCTTTCTTGATGATGGTGAGCGCGCGTTCGTTCGAGTCTTTGACGATGTGCGGCTGGATGATCTTGATCACGGCCGGCCATTCGCCGTCGGGGCCGTGGCGCTTGGCTAGGTAGGCGACGGCTGTCGCGCCTTCCCCGAGCTTGTGCTCGAGACGGTAGGAGACGCCTGGCTGCAAAGCGCTTTCCAGCACCTGGCCCAAGAAGACGTCGCGCACCTCAAGGCTCTGCCGCATCCGCCTTCGTTAGGGTACCCCAAACCCGTGGGCTCTGCCTTGGTCGTTTTGTCCGTCCCGCTCGCCGGCACCGTAGCCGCGGCGGCGGGTTCCTGGAAGCCTTGCCTACGGCGCTCCGGCGCTTAGCCCGCGGAAGAGCGCGACGCCCACGACGATTGGCACGAGCGCGAGCATGAGCGCTACCAGCGTGGCGCCACCGACCACCAACCAATCGCCGAAGCTCGGTCGTTGCGAGGGGTCGCCGCGGTGGCGTTCGATCAGCAAAAGGTTCTTTTCGTTCGCCTTGAAGGCGAAGTCGAACAGGTCGCCAACCAGCGGAACTGCGCCCAAAAGTGCGTCAATCGCGATGTTTATCAACATGCGCGCCAACACCCGTTTCGGGACTCTTTGCCGAAACGCGACCCCCAGCAGTGCGAGCGACAGCACTGCCGTGAGCGCGTCGCCCAGCTCGGGCAAGAGCGCGCCCAAGATTGGATCGAGGCCAATCCGGAGCTCGGTGCCGGGGATTTGGATCGCGCTGTCGAGCAGCACGCTCAACCGACGCGCCCAGTCGGGCACGGAGAGCGCCCTACTGGGGGCAACCGCCAGCGGGCTTCGAGCAGGCTTTTCGAATTCCTTCACGAGGACGCGGGGTTGGTGGTCGAGCCGCCGTCGCGACCCGTATCGAGCACCAATGTGACGGGACCGTCGTTAACCAATGACACCGACATGTGGGTACGAAAGCGCCCGGTGGCAAGGATCACGCCCAGGTTTCGCGCCGCGGCGCAGAAACATTCGAACAGCTGTTCGGCCCGCCCGGGCTCCATCGCATTCACGAAGCTCGGTCTGCGGCCTTTGGTCGTATCGCCGTACAGCGTGAACTGCGACACCGCCAACAGCGCGCCGCCGACGTCGAGCAGGCTCCTGTTCATCTTGCCGGCGTCGTCCTCGAAGATACGCAGCTTGACGACTTTGTCGGCCAGCGTCGTGGCGTCGACCTCGACGTCGTCTTTGCCGACGCCGACCAGTACGCACAGCCCGCCGTCGATCTTTCCGGTCACCTCGCCTTCGACGGTGACTTGGGCGCTCGTCACGCGCTGCACGACGGCTCGCATCACTGACTCGTCTGATTCTTGGCCGACATGCTGCGCAGCTTGCTGATCGGGCTGAACAGGTACTCGGCGCTGGCCAAGGTCGCTTCGCCGCGCTGGTGCCGTATTTGTTTGCAGGCCGCCGTCCACGAGATGGTCTCGTAGCTTGTCGACGTGCTGACTTTGCGGCCGCGCTTCGACTTCTTGACGATCTTGTTAGCTTGCACCGCGACGTCGCAGCTTTCGTGCGTGACGATCAAATCGGGCGCGGCTTTGAAGGTTTGGGCGAACAGCGCGACGACCGAAGCCTTGCTGCGCTCGACGCCGTCGAGCTTGACCTTGTCGTCGAGCAAATCAGTCAAGGCGCTCGCGTCGTGTTGGTTGAGCGCGTTTTCCAACTTCTTGAGCACGCTGCCGGTCGACGACAAGAACTGCTTCTGCAGGTTCTTGCTGGTCATCCCGATGCTGCGCTCACAACACAGACCCAAGTATTGTCCAGGCTCGCCGCTGGCAGGCACGACTTTGCGCGTGCTGCAGGCCCCGCCGCCGCGCTCGACGACGCCGCCCGGCTCCAAGCTGTCCGTCAGCGAGCGATCTTTGGCGATCTCCCCGAACGCCGTGCAGGCGAGCTGCCACTGCGATTCGGTGCAAAGCGCGAGGCCGATCTCGCTACAAGCTCGGAACGCGCGGTCGAGGCTGGGCGTGGCGTCGGGTCGCCGAACGACGCGGAAGCCCTCCAGCCACAAGCCGCTCGGGTCGAGCGAGCCCGCGCTGACTTGCCGGAACTGCGTGCCTGGCCACGGTACGCCGACGGTTGCGCCCGTTGGCGCTGGCACTGGTATCAACGGTCGTGCCACGGCGGCCGAAGCGCTCGGTGCCGGGCTCGAAGCGCTGCCACTGGCGATGCCGACCGCGCCGGGCGGCTTTTGCGCCATGAACATCACTGCCGCGACTGCGCCGCCTGCCGCCAACAGCGCCACGCCGAGCAAGCTTACGAAGCCGCCGCGTCGCGGTGGCCACATCGACGCCCCCGGATCGGCGACCCGGACACCCTGACTCGAGCTTAGCTCGGTGGGCGCGCTGGCCGCGTCGCGCGTCGGCTGCGAGCTGGGGGCTTCGCGCGGCGCGCTGGTATTGGCGCTGGGGGCTGAGTAGCCGCCGCTCATCGAGAACGGCAGCACGCTCGAAGCCGCGCTCGAAGCATCGCCGCTGATCTCGCGCGTCGGCCGCTCGTGGTCGATCTTCGGTGGGCGTGCGCTCATCCGCGCCGGTTCGTTGTTGGCCGCCGAGCGGAGCGCGTCCCAAAACGCCGTCGCGTTCGGGTAGCGCTCGCGCGGATCGACCGAAAGCGCGGTCGCAAGTACGGCCTCGACGGCGTCCCCCGGATCGAAGCCGCGGCCGCGCAAGGTCGGCCGAATCATCTTGTCGGAGGCGGCGACGAACAGCTGCGCGGCGTCGGTTCCGTCCAAGGCCGGGGCCCCCAGCACGACCTCGACGAACATCAGCGCGAGCGCGAACACGTCCGTCCACGGCCCGGTCGCGCCGAAACGGCGGCTAAATTGCTCTGGTGCGCCGTAACGCGCCGTGAACGCCGCCACCGTGTTGCCGGTCTCCTCGAAGGCGCGCGTGACGCTGTCCGACTCGGCCAGCACCTTGGCGATGCCGAAATCGAGCACCTTGATCGTGCGTTTGCCGGCCACCTCGACCAAAAACAGATTCGCCGGCTTGATGTCACGGTGGGCGATGCCCATGCCGTGGGCCACGCCGAGCGCGCGCACCGCGCCGTCGAGCAGCTCGAGCGCCTCGCCCACGCTGCGGCCGCCCGCGTTGTTTTGCCGTCGCTGCAACAGGTCGCGATCGAGCGGCGCACCTTCCAGCCACTCCAAAACCAGGTACGGCGTCCAGATCTTGCTCGGCGAGACCACGGCCCCGACATCGAGCGCCTGCACCACGCCGGTGGTGGCCCGCGATAGCTGGAGCAGCAGCCGGCCTTCGGCCACCAGGCTGTCACGGAAGCGGTCGCGGTCGCCGCCCTGCAGCTCCTTGGGCAGCTTCAAGCACTTGAGCGCCACCTTCTCCTCGAAGCCAAGGTGATGCGCCCGGTACACGATGCCGAAACCGCCGTGCCCCACCACCTCGTCGACGCGGTACTTCCCGTCGACGGTGGCGCCGACCCACCCAAATGGGTCGTCTTCCGGGGCCTGGCTCATGCTTACCGGCCCCAGCAAAACACAGTTGAGAGGGTGGGGCCAACGAGGACCGCCCTGATGCTATGGTGGTGCCGATCTATGGCCACCTTGGTGTTCGTAGCCAATCGCTTCGGCGCCGAAAAACGGATTGAGGTGCCCGAGGGTGGCGAGATTGTGGACATCTGCGACCACTACTTCGCGCCGATTCCGTTCTCGTGTCGCTCGGCCAGCTGCGGCACCTGCCAAGTCGAGGTGCTCGAAGGCGAAGATCTGCTCGAGCCGCAGAACGACGCCGAGCGCGACCTGATCCCGCTCCTGGGCGGCAAAGGCCGCCTGGCCTGCCAAGCCCGGGTGCGCCCGAACGTCGAAGGCGTGATCAAGTTGCGCAGCGTTCTCGCTACCTAGGTGGCTCCCCAAGCGGCGCGTGCGAACTGCGGTGCTTGCTGATCCGGGCTGCGCTGATACGATGAACGACGATAGTCTCAGGTGATACTATCGTGTCTCACGAAATCTTGGCCGAGTTTCGACGCCGCGGCTCGTGCGTCTGCTGAGCATTACTTCTTCGACATGCTCAGATCGCAAACCACGCCGTAGTGATCCGACGCCCAGACCGTGCCTTCGGCGCCGGGTACGCTCTCCGTGAAGGCGCGCTGGACGTTGGAGGGCTGGCCGCGCATCTCTTTGTCGGGGCCGCGGACGAAGATGTAGTCGATGCGGCGGTTGGGTTCGCCGTTTTTGAGCGCGTAGGCGTTGTCGCGCGCGTAGGTGTAGCCGGGGCTAGGTGGGTCGACGTAGTCCCACACGTCCGCGAAGTAGACGCTGCGGCCGTCGATGACATGCTGCCCTTTCAGGTAGCGAATCTCATCGGTCGCCGGATCAGCATTCAAATCACCCATCAGGATTGGCGGCAGGAAATCAGCCTCGACCGGCGCCAACACGAAGATCCGCTCGGCGCAGTAGATGGCTTGCTTCACGCGCACGACAGCGTGATGCAGCTTCCAGTTCAGGTGCGTCACGAACACCGGCAGCCGGCCCCACGGTGTCTCGAGCAGCGCGTACAACAGCGAACGCGTCTCGCCACTGTCTGCTCCGGGTAGGCGAAACGTGCGGTTGTCCAAAATCTTGTAACGTGTCAACAGCGCGTTGCCGAACTTCAAGCCGCCGGAATAATCGGCGGCGACGCCGTACGCGATGTTGTAGCCAAGCCCCTCGGCGATCTCGCTCGCCTGATCATTGTCCGGCGCCGGCACGGGCGGCTGCTTCTCGTCCGGGACCAGGCGTAGGACTTCTTGCAGCCCGAGCACGTCGGGTGAAAGTTCCTTCAGCTGCTTTTTAATCAGCGGCAGGCGCTCCGCCCAGGGCCCGGCTTTGTTCCAGATATTGAGGGTCGCGACGCGCAGCTTTTCCAATCTCGTCGTCTCCGGAATCGCCAACGCTACCATACCCTTGTGACTACGACGGCTCCTCGTCTACGATCCGGTCCGTCATGTTGATCGGAGTCGATTTTGGAGGAACGGCGGTCAAAGCCGGCATGGTCGACGGGGGCGAAGTCGTCCGGAGTACCTCGACGGCTACGCGCCTTGATACGGGACCGAAGGACCTTCTGGACGCGATCGCCAATACCGTCTTGGCGCTCACACCCAAGCCCGAGGCCGTGGGCGTCGCGATTCCGGGCGAAGTGAACGCCGAGGGGCGCTGTTGGCGGCTCGCCAACGTGCCGCATTTCGAAGGCGTACCGATCGGTGAAGAATTGTCGAAGCGCCTCGGTTGTCCGATCGCCGTCGAGAACGACGCGACGACCGCCGCGCTCGGCGAGCAGCTGTACGGCCACGGCCGTGAGCACCCCAGCTTCTTGATGGTGACGCTCGGCACCGGCATCGGCGGCGGCTTGGTGCTTGGTCACCAGCTGTACCCAGGGGCCAATGGTTTCGCGGCCGAAATTGGCCACAACAACGTCGACTCTTCGCCGGACGCGCCGCTCTGCGCGTGCGGTCAGCGCGGCTGCATCGAGGCGTTCGCCGGTACCAAAGCGCTCTTGCGCCGCTTCACCGAGCTCGGCGGCAAGGGCAACGAAGTGTTGCCGATCTCGGTCAGCGCGCGCCGCGGCGAGGAAGCCGGCAAGAAGACGTTCGAGATGATGGGCCTGGCGCTCGGCAAAGGCCTGGCCGTGATCCAAAACGTGCTCGACTTGAACGCGATCGTTTTCTCCGGCGGCGTCTCGGCGTCGTTCGATTTGATCGAGCCGCACATCCGGACCGCGCTGCGCCAACACGTGTTCGGCAATCCGACCGGTGAAGTGCCGCTGTTGGTCAGCGAGCTGGGTGAGCGCGCCGGAGTGATCGGCGCCGCCCACTTGACCACGCTGTAGCGCAACGAACGAGGAGCGGGAAACAGCCGTGAAAGCCGTGGTCTGCATTGGAAGCGGCGGCGTCGAAGTGCTCGCCGTGACCGACGTTCCGGCGTTGGTGCCGGGGCCGCGCGAAGTCTTGCTCGACGTGCGCGCGACTGCGCTCAACCGTGCCGATCTATTGCAGCGCCGTGGCCTGTATCCGCCGCCGCCCGGCGCGAGCGACGTCTTGGGTCTCGAGTGCAGCGGTGTCGTCGCGGCGAATGGCCCGCACGCGACGCGGTTCGCGGTTGGTGCGCGCGTGATGGCGCTGTTGGCCGGCGGCGGTTACGCCGAGCAAGTCGTCGTTCACGAAGACGTGGCTATGCCAGTACCGGCGCGGCTGTCGTTCGAGCAAGCGGCCGCGGTGCCCGAAGCCTTTCTGACCGCCAGCGAGGCCTTGCTGGTCGAAGCCGAATTGCGCTCGGGACAACGGCTACTCGTGACTGCAGCGGCTAGCGGCGTCGGCAGCGCGGCGGTGCAGATCGCCCATTTGCGCGGCGCCTTCGTGCTCGGCAGCGCCAGCGCCGCAAAGCTTGCAGCCGTTACGGCACTCGGCGCCGACGTCGCGCTCGAACGCGACCGACCCGACTTCGTGGACGCCGTGCGCGCGGCGACGGAGGGGCGCGGCGTCGACGCGATCATCGACTTCATCGGTGGCAGCGCGCTCGCCCGTCATCAAGCATGCCTCGCGGAGCGCGGGCGGCTGATCTTGGTAGGCCTGTTAGGCGGCGCAGCTGCGCCGCTCGATTTGGGGCGCATCTTGATCAAGCGGCAACGCTTGAGCGGCCTGGTCATGCGCAGCCGCAGCCTCCCCGAAAAGATCGAGTTGGTGGCGCGCTTCGAGCGTGAGCTGTGGCCGGCTTTGGACGCCGGCACGCTTTCGCCCTCGCTCGATCAGATCTTCCCGCTCGCCGACGTGGCCACCGCGCACCAGCGGATGGAGCAAAATCTCAACACCGGTAAGATCGTCCTGCGCGTAAGCTAGTCGCGTGTTTGGACGCCTGTGGCAGTTGTTGAAGCGCGAGCTCAAGGTCGCGCTCAAGACGTTCTTCAGCGCCTGGCTCGCGCTGTCGGTCGCGCTTCAGTTGTACTGCCTGTTCGACAGCCCGAAGCTACATGGCGCAAGCGAGGTGATGCTGATGCTCAGCGTCGGCTTGCTGATCTGCGCGTTCTACACGTTCTGGCCCGCGCTCGGCGTGGCGACCGTGCGCCTGGTCTACCGAATCGCCGGTTGGGGCGCTTTCGTCGGGGCGTTCTTGATCGCGTCGGGCGCGCTGGTCGCGCTGTTACTGTTCCGAAACGTCAAGCTGGTGGCGTCAGCGAAGAATTCGCGTTAAGGGTCGGCCCAAGATGAAGCACACGGTTCCCCACGATCTCGGCCAAGAGCGCGCCAAAAAGGTGACCGAATCCGCGCTCGCGACGTACGCGGAGAAGTTCGCCAAGTACAGCCCGCAGACCACGTGGACCAGCCCGAGCCGCGCGCAAATAGCTTTCAGCGTGAAGGGCATGAGTCTGAAGGGCGCCGTCGAAGTGAAAGACAAGAGCATCGAGCTCGAGCTCGACGTGCCGTTCCTGCTGCGGCCGTTCCAAGGTCAAGCGCTCTCGGTCATCGAAGGTGAGATCAAGACTTGGTTGGCCAAAGAGAAAGCAGGGGGCTGAGCCCCCTGACGCAAGCGACCGCTAGGACGCTAGCCAACGCGCCGTACCGCGCGACGCAGTCGGGGCTCTGAGCGAGACGCGGATGAAAGCGTCGGCTGGCCGTGGTCCACCGCTGAGTGGCCATGTTCGGGGAGCCGAAAATTCGCAACCGCCCCGCGCATCTGCGTGACCTGCGCTGCCAGATCGTTGGCCGCGCCCGCAAACTCTTCGGAGGCGGCGGCGTTCTGTTGTGTCACCTCACTGACTCCTTCGACGGTGCGGCTAATCTGGGTGAGGCCTTGGCTCTGTTGTGCAGAGGCCGCCGCAACGCCCGTCATGACCCCCGAGATCTCGCTGACGCGTGTATGGATGTCGCGCAAGGTGTCTAGAACATCGCGATTCAGGGAGACGCCACTATTGGCGCTCTTGACGGAGGCTTCGATCAGCCTCGAGGTGTTCTTCGCGGCTTCCGCGCTGCGCATTGCCAATGAACGCACTTCTTCTGCAACGACCGCGAAGCCCTTGCCGCTGTCGCCAGCACGCGCTGCTTCGACAGCCGCGTTAAGCGCGAGCAGATTGGTCTGAAACGCGATCTCGTCGATGGTCTTTACGATGCGCGCCGTCTCGTCGGACTTGCTCTTGATTTCTTGCACCGCTTCAGACAAAAGCTCCATAGATTCGAGCCCTTTCTGCGCGCTGAGGCGAGCGGCGTCGGTGCGCTGCCGAGTGTCCTCCGCGGTGGCGGCACTCTGCGTCGTCATCCCACTCAACACCTGGAGCGAGCTCGAAACCTCTTCGAGCGAAGCCGCCTGCCGAGAAGCGCCGGAGGCCACGTCTTTGCCTGCGGTGGACACTTCGCCTGAAGCGGAGGCGATCTGCGCGGTAGCGGCTTTGACCTCGACTAGCGCAGAGCTGAGTGAGTCGAGCGCCTTATTCAATCCGTCCTTGATCCGCAGGTACTCACCTTGGTAGTCGCCTTCGACGCGAGCGATCAGGTCACCGTCTGCCACACGTTCGAGCACCAACGCCGCCTCGTTGAGCGGCGCCGCGACGGCTTGGGCCATGTCGTTGGCGCCGCTGACCAGTTGCGCGTAGATGCCCTGGAAGTTTTGGGCATCGCCGCGAACATCGAGCTTGCCTTCGCGTGCGGATTGAATGAGCAACGTCGTCTGCTGAGCCACGCCCACCACCGACGCCTTGAGCTTGCGACAGGATGTTGCCAGCGCGCCAATCTCGTCCTCGGACTCGTACTCCACGTGAACATCGGTTTTGCCGATTGCCAAGCCGTCGAGCGCGCTCACGGCTAGCGAAAGTGGCGCACAAATTAGCCGCGTGACCAGGAGCCCAAGCGCAGCCGCAAGGCCGAGTACCGTGACGCCGATCAGCACCATGGAACGACTGCGACTCGAAGAGACGCTTGCCGTTTCCGTTTCGACGGCAAGTGCCTCGGCAGTCGCCAACTTCACGACCTCGCCTACGGCGTCGCGATGAGCGCGGTAGTTCTTACTCAATTCGCCGGCCTCCACCTCGCGAGCGCCCTCGACGTCACCGGCCAGTACTTTCGGCAAAAAATCGCGCTCGTACACGTCGAAGAAGGCGATTGCCGGCTCGTAGGAACGGCGCACGAGCGACTCTTTGAGCGTCGAGGTGGGTAGCTCCTTCTCCCAGTATTCATGGCGGGCAACGTAGTCTTGCCGCAGCGTTCTGCCGCGATCAGCGAGGGCAGAAAGCGCGGCGCGATCCTTGGTATTGAGCATCTGCTGCGCGACCAGGTACGACTCGATCAGGTACTCCGGCGGGGGGAGCACGTCGGCTAGCAAGTCCTTACCCTGCACGATGCGGGCGTAGTAGGGGCCGTTCACCTTCACGAGCTCCAGCGTGGCGTAGGCAAAAGCTCCGAAGCCGGCGAAGCCGACGCCGAACATGATCACCAACAGATACAGCTTGGAACGGACCTTCAAATTTTTCAGCAGCCACATGTTGCACCTCTCCTGAGTCGCCTTGCGTTCGTGAACCGGCTTTGCAAGATTGCAATCCTCGGTCCATCGTGGGCTCTGCTGGCTCTGCGGACGATGTTGGTCACAAACCCGTGGCAGCGCGCGCTGCGGTCCGAGATGCTGGACCGAGCGTTGCTGAAACCAGGACCGTCCGTGTGGGTGCGTGTGGCACGGGCCCGCCAGTGATGCCGCTCGCCTGGTGGGTGAGGGAAGGCCTGAGCGCGCCCTCGGATTAGACGGACAAGGTGTCGGTCGCGGCCGCGCGCAGCAGCCGCCGGTCGAGAACCATGGCCAGCGCCGTGTAGTCGAGCCGACGGGACTGCGGCCCGTCTCATCAGTCTGATTGCGAAACGCCTAGAAGTATCGCGGTTTTTGCCGCGCGGGGTCACCCAGTAGCCTAGCGCCACCCGGCATAACGCTGAACGGGCTCAGGCGCTTTACCGCCGTGAATGGCGTTACAGTTCGCGAAGAACTCGTCTACGGAGGCTGCGAGCGCTGAGCGCACGCCTGCTGGCGCGACCCGTCAGCTCAGGTGAACAAGCCGGGGATGGCGCCGGTGAACGGCGTTTCGAAGCTGGTCAGGCCCGGCATGCCGAAGTGGGGTGCCATCGAGAGCCAGACGTCGTTGCTGGTGGTGTTCGGGACGTTGGCGACGCGGCCGCGATCCTTGAGACCGACGCCGTCGCCGCCGAACAGTAGAAACGGCATGTCGTTGTGGTCGTGATTCCAGCCCTGCGCGCACTCGTTGATGTACCAAACGAGCGTGTTGTCGATCAGCTTGCCGCCGCCGGCATCGGCGGTGTCGATCAGTGACTGAATGAACGGCGCCGTGTGAGTCGAGAACCATTGGTCGGCCTTGGACAAGCCTGGCTTCTGGTTCTGATCGTGCGAAGAGCCGTGGTGGTTGCCGATACCGAACTCGGGGAAGCCGAGCGCTGAGGCGCCAGCCCCCCACATGAACGTCACCATCCGCGTCATGTCGCAGGCGAAAGCCGCACGCACCAGCGCGAACTGCGCTTCGGCAATCTGTAGCGTCTTTTGGTAGTTGGTGTCGTTAATCGGCAGACCTGCCGCGAGCTTCGGCGGCAGGCAGCTGTTCGGCATGTTGGTGCGATCGAGCTGCTGCTCGAGCTCGCGGATGGCGGCTTCGTGCGCCTCCAAGTCGGCGCGAAAACTGGCCGGAAATTGCGCCTTCACGCTAGCCAAGTCCGATTTGACGTAGGTCAGCACCGTCTCGCGGCGGGCGCGCAGGCGCGCTAGGGCCTTGTCTTTGGCGGCTTGGTCGCCGCCGGGCAGCACGGTGTCGCCGAACACGTGCTTGTACACGTCGTACGGGCTGATCACCGGGTACAGCGGCTGCTCGGGCCCGGCGAACGACAACGTGCGGTTCTGCGGTTCCTGCAGCCCTTCCATCACGCCGTTGGCGCCAATGTGCAGGTTCGGCACAGGGGTACCCTTGAAAACGTCGGATTCGCGTGACCATTTTTGATCGAGCGACTCGACCGTGTTCCAGCGGCCGTCGTCGCTACCGGCCGGGATCTTGGGCGACAGGTGCGCGCCGGTCATGATCGTCGTCGTACCGAGCCCGTGCGGATCGGCGCCGGCGCTGTTGTTACCCGGCTTGATCGCCATACCCGAGAGCGCCACCGTGTGGTTCCACACGTTGGCGAACGGCTCGAGGATTTTTCCGCGTTGGCCGTTGGGCAGCCAGTCCTCGCGGATCGTGCCGTTCGGACGATGCAAGATCATCAAACGCTTAGGTGCCGGCACGCCTTGCGCGCGCCCGATGCCGCGCTGGAGGAAGTACGCCAGTGCCACCGAGCCCCCCGCAACGCTGAGGAACCAGCGCCGTCCACGGCGCGCGCTGAAGTCGTCTTTCGGTAGGGTGAAAGTCACGGTGCAATCGCCTTCCGGGTGCGGAGCGCAGGCCACAGCGCCACGTCTTTGATCAGTGTTTTGAGGTTGCCGCCCGACGCTTCGAAATTTTTCGATAGCGCGCCGACCGTGCACGCTTGCGCGTACGTCAGCTTCTCGCCGATCGCGTAGGAGGCGATCTGTCGCGTCATGCACTCGCGAGCGGCCGGGCTCTTGGCCAACGCCCCGGATAGCTGCACCGCGTTGTCGAAATGTCCCACAACATCCGAGATCTGAATGTCTTGGCTGGAGTCGACCGCCACATCCCCGTCGGGCATCGGGATCGCCGTGCGGTACTTGCCGATCGGATCGTAGTGCTCGAACGTGATGCCGAACGGATCGAAGGAGACGTGGCAGCCGTTGCACGGCGCGGTCTGGCGGCGCCGGTCGGCGCGCTGGCGCTCGGTCAAGACTTCGGCTTTTAGCGCCTGAATTTGCGCGCTGATCGACGCCGGCGGCGGCGGCGTTTCGACGCACAGCAGGCCGCGCGCCACTTGCAAGCCGCGGTAGACGACCGAGGTCGAGGCGGTTTCGGCGCGCGATGCCATCAGCCCGGCGCGGGTCAAGACGCCAGCGCGCTCGGCTTCGGGCAGCAGCAACGGCGTCGTGGCTGCGCCGGCCGGTGCCGTGACGCCGTACAAGAGCGCGAGCGCCGGTGTTACGGTGGCCTCGCGCGTCGTGAGCAGCTCGGACAAGGTCCCGGTCTTTTGCCACAGCACGCTGCTCACCAGCGTGGTCGCTTCGGTGTGCATCGCGTCGGCCAACGCTGGCCAATCCGGCACCGGGCGATCCAGCTCCGGAATCAAATTGAACTGGAAGAAGCGCCCGAACATGTTCGACAAGTTTTGCTGTACGCGCGGATCGGCGAGCAGTCGATCGACCTGAGCGGAGATGCCCGCGTCGTTGTCGAGCGCGCCCGTCTTGGCGGCCTCCCACAGCGGCTTGTCAGGCAAGCCGTCGCGCAAGAAGACGCCGAGCTTGGCGGCCGTCTCGTAACCACTGAGCTTGAATTCAGCGCCTGCGGCCGTTCCCAGCTCTGCCATGTACAAGAACGAGGGTGATTGCAACACGGTCTCGATCACCAGGCTGACGCCGCCGGCGTACGTGCCGTCGGCTTTCTGGCCCGCGTCGTAGACCGCGAGCAAGTCGGTGCGCTCTTGATCGCGCAGCGGGCGTCGGAAGCCGCGCGCCCCAAAATCGTCGATGAAGGTCTTGGCGCAGTCGGTTTGGTTGCCGCCGTTGCAGGTAGCCAGTGGCTGTCCGGGCGCGGTGGCGAGTGCTGCGGCGGTCTCGGCGACGTCTTGCAGCTTCGACGCCGTAGCGCCAGTTACCGACGCCGCCTTGCCTGGAATGAAAGCGTCCTCGCTAAGCGCGCCTGTTTCGATCGCGGGCGCCGGAATGCCGAGCAGCTCAGCGACCGCGTTGGCCAAGTGCCGGTCGCTCAGACGTGTCACGCGTTGCTCGAGCGCCGGCTCACACGGCGTGAGCGGCTGCCAGGGGTCGGCCGCTCCCGTGCCACCCCCGGCCGTGCCTGTGCCACCCCCGGCCGCGGTCACGCCAGCTGCCCCAGCGGCCGCGCTCGCCGCGGGTCCGTCCGCGGTTCCCGTGCAACCCAAGGTGGCCAGCGGCAGCAGGCAGCCGAACGCCCAAGCGCGGCGATCTCTCATAGATTACTGAGTGCGCGGGTTAGGCGAGCCGGGTAAGAAAACGAATCAGAGCCCTTTTGGCTGAAGTGATCAGGTGACTGCACGGGCGAGCAGGGAGCGCTTGCGTCTGCATACAGCGCGGCCGCAGAGAGGTTGCCTGCCTCGCGCCGCGCCCTCGCGCGGGCCGCACACGCAACCCGCCCGCGCCCGCGGACCCGTTGCACACAAACGCTCCCGCCCGCGTCTCTCTCGCCCTTCCTTCCGACGCGCTGAACTGCACGCCAGCCGCCCGCGCGCTTGCTCTGGCGACCCGGGTCCAGGCTGAGGGCGAGCGCCAGCGAGCCGCTCACGGCCGCGTAGCGGCCGCTGCGGCCTGGAGGCGGGTCGCCAGAGCAGGCACGCTAAGAAGGCCAGGCAATCGAGAAGACTTACGGAGCCGTCAGCAGCGCGTGGGCGTCAGGTGCAGCGGAACCGACGGCAGTTTCCGTCTCGTGCCGCCCCCCGCCCGCAGCCCCGCGCACCGCGGCCCCGCACCGCGGCCCCGCACCGCGCGCCCCGCCCGCGCAAACGCCGAGCGCTGCATGCCCGATCTGCCGCCTATTCCAGCAAATCGACGCACGATTCGCTGGGAATTGCCCGCGCGATTCCGATGCGTTCCAGCGCTGCGGCCGCTTGCAACACGCAGGCTTCGTCCCAGGCGTCACCGATCAGTTGCAGGCCGACGGGCATGCCGTCGCGGTCTCCGCCGACGGGCACGCTGACTGCGGGCAAGCCGGTGAGGTTTGCCAGGAAGGCGAAGCGGCAGATGCCGTCGAGTAGTGTCGGATCGACGAAGCCGTGGCGGAGCTCGTCCTCGGTCACCCGTGGCGCGGTGCGGGCGGTGCTGGGTAGCGCGATCAAGTCGACTTCGCGCAGCGCCTCGGCGACGTCGCGGCGTAGGCCCTGGCGCAGTCGCTGACCGTCGACGTAGTCGTCGGCGCGGAAGGTTTCGATGCCCGACAGGAAGAGCTGCACGTCGGGACCCATCGCGTCCATGTGGCGACGCCGTAGCTCGCTCATCGCTGCGAAGGCTTCGATGCCGATCGTCAAGTAACCGATGGCGGTGGCGTGCCCGGTGATCGGGATGCGGATCGGCACGAGCACCGCCCCGGCTTTCTCGAGCAGCGCCAGCGCGTCACGGCAGGGACTGGTGAGCTCGGAGTCGGCGGCTGCCCATTCGGTTTCGTCGATGCCGATACGCAAGCCGCGGACGCCGCGGCCGAGCGCGCGCGTTAGCTCGCCTTCACTCAGCGGTGGAGCCAGCTCGGAAATCGGATCGCCCGGGTCGGCGCCGCTCGCCAGCTCGACGAAGCTGGCAAGCTCGCCGGTGGACGCCGCCAACGGTCCAACATGCACGACGCTGGTCGCGTTTTGCATGCCCATGCCGGCCGCGGGAATGCGCCCAAATGTCGGCTTGAGCCCAAAAATGCCACACAGCGCGGCCGGGATGCGGATCGAACCGCCGCCGTCGCAACCCAGCGAGACGGGCGTCACGCCAGTCGCGACCGCCACCGCGCTGCCGGTCGAGCTGCCGCCGGCCAAGCGCGTGCGGTCGTGCGGGTTGCGCGGCATGCGTCGGTGCTGATTCGCGCCGAGTGTCGACAAGCCGAACTCGGTCATTGGCGTTTGGCCGATGATGATCGCGCCTGCGTCGCGCAACCGTGCGACGGCACAGGCGTCTTGAGTGTTGGGGTCGTGCGGCAAGAAGCTGGTCCCGAGCCGCGCGCGGAAGCCACGCTGGTTGACTTCTTCTTTGATCGCGATCGGCACGCCGTCGAGCAAACTGAGCGGTTTGCCGGCCTTGAAGCGCTCGCGGCTCGCGAGCGCGGCCGTGTGCGCACTCTCGTCGTCGTACGCGCAGAGCGGTCCGAGCGTCGGCGATTGGTTCGATAGCGAGCGAGCCGCAGCCAGCGCGCGCTCCGTGGCCTGCACCGGGTCGTGCGAGCCGCGCTGGTACGCCGCCTGCAACGCGACGGCCGAGCGCGGCAAGCCCAAGTGTTGCGGCGCGCCGAGCTGCTCGCTTGGCCTGTCGTGGCTGCTGCGGGCGCGGGTCGGCGCGCTGGTCAGCGGCAAACCGGCCCGCGCCTCAGGCCCCAATGCGCGTGCTCGCTCGATGCCCAAATCGTTACGCAAGAGTTGCGCGAGAGGGACGCGCGCTGGCGTATGACGTACGGCGGTTACGAGCGCGCTGAGCGTCCGACCAGAAATCCGTCGCTGGGGCAGCTGGTGCAGCTTGAGCTGATCGAATAGCGCCACGGCTCGCGGCTTTTGGCAGAGCTTTTGCCCGTCTGTAAAGCCCAATCGTGTCGCCCGCGTCCGCGCGCGGCGGTAACCGCCCCCCGCGGAAACGCTCGGGAAATGCGCGCCGGGCGTAAGTGCGGGAAGCCACAGGAGGCAGTCGTTGCAACCCGAGACGCCCTTCATTAAAAGTCCCAACGTGTCGAACTCCGCCAAATACAACATTCCCGTTGATGAGTTGCTGCTCGACTCCGAAGCCCTGATGGCGGCGTTCGTCAACCACGTGCAGCACACGCAGGGTAAGCACCCGAGCGCTGCCACGCGGCTCGATCACTTCATCAGCGCTGCCCGGACCGCCCGCGATCGCATGTTCGATCGCTGGACGCGCACTTGGTCGCGCCGCGAGCGCCAGCAACCGAAGATCGTCAACTACCTGTCGATGGAGTTTTTGCTCGGCCGGCTGCTCGAAGACGGCCTGGTGAACCTGGGCGTGCTCGAAGAGTTCCGCACCGGCATGGCCTCGCTCGGCATCGATCTGAACCAGGTGCTGGAGCAAGAGCCGGACGCCGGCCTCGGCAACGGCGGCTTGGGGCGCTTGGCGGCG
>JBBSAB010000049.1:0-55784 GCA_038252755.1 Polyangiales bacterium
CTCGAAGACGGCCTGGTGAACCTGGGCGTGCTCGAAGAGTTCCGCACCGGCATGGCCTCGCTCGGCATCGATCTGAACCAGGTGCTGGAGCAAGAGCCGGACGCCGGCCTCGGCAACGGCGGCTTGGGGCGCTTGGCGGCGTGCTTCCTCGACTCGATGGCCACGCTCGGCATTGCCGGTATGGGCTACGGCTTGCGTTACGACTACGGCATTTTCCGGCAAGACATCATCGGCGGGCACCAGCACGAATCGCCCGACCAATGGCTGCGCTTCGGCAACCCGTGGGAGATCGCCCGGCCCGAGCGCACGTACGTAGTGCGCTTCGGTGGCCGCGTGATTCAGTACACCGGCAGCACCGGGCGCTTGGTACACGAGTGGGTCGACACCGAGTCAGTGAACGCGATGGCCTACGACATCCCGGTGCCCGGCTACAAAAACAACGTGGTCAACACGTTGCGCTTGTGGTCGGCCAAAGCCACCAACGATTTCGACATCTCCTACTTCAACCGCGGCGACTACATGAAGGCCGTGCAGGAGAAGAGCTCGACCGAGAACATCACGCGCGTGCTGTATCCGAACGATCAGCAGCCGGCCGGTAAAGAGCTGCGGCTGAAGCAGGAGTACTTCCTCGTCTCGGCCACGCTGCAGGACGTGATTTCACGTCACCTGCGCTATCACTCGGATCTCTACAACTTCCACGAGCAAGCCATTTTCCAGATGAACGACACGCATCCGGCCTTGGCTGTCGCCGAGTTGATGCGGGTCTTGGTCGACGTGCACGCAATGCCGTGGGACCACGCGTTCTCGCTGGTCAAGCGCTGCTGCGCGTACACCAACCACACGATTTTGCCGGAAGCGCTCGAGCGTTGGCCGGTGTGGTTGATGGAGCGCGTGCTGCCGCGCCACTTGCAGATCATTTACGATATCAACGCCCAGCATTTGGCCGAGGTGAAGAAGGCTTTCCCGGGCGACGACGAGCGCTTGCGCCGCATGTCGCTGGTCGAGGAAGGCGCGGAGAAGCGCGTCAACATGGCGCACTTGGCGATCGTCGGCGGCTCGAAGGTCAACGGTGTCTCGGCGCTGCACTCGCAGCTGCTGAAGCAGACGTTGTTCTCCGATTTCTGCGACATGGAGCCGGCGAAGTTCATCAACGAGACGAACGGTGTCACGCCGCGGCGTTGGATGCTGAAATGCAATCCAAAGCTGTCGGCGTTGATCACCAATCGCATCGGCCCCGGTTGGGAAATCGATTTGGATCAGTTGGAGCGGTTGGTGCCGTTCGCCAATGATCCGGAGTTCCAGACCGAGTGGCGAGCGATCAAGCTCTACAACAAGGAGCGCCTCGCGAACGCCCTGCGCCGCGATCTGCGCATCGAGCTCGATCCGACGCACTTGATTCAATCGCAGGTCAAGCGCATCCACGAGTACAAGCGCCAGCTGCTCAATATCCTGCACGTCGTTTCGCTGTACTTGACGTACCGGCAGAAGCCGCCGTTCGACGTCACGCCGCGCACGTTCATCTTCGGCGGCAAAGCGGCGCCCGGTTACGACATGGCCAAGCGCATCATCGCGCTGATCAACGCCGTCGGTCAGGCGATCAACAACGACGTGAACGCGCGCCAGTTCTTGCGCGTGATCTTCGTGCCGAATTACAGCGTTTCGCTGGCCGAGCTGATCGTGCCGGCGACCGACGTGTCGGAGCAGATTTCGACGGCTGGTACCGAAGCGTCCGGCACTGGCAACATGAAGTTCTCGATGAACGGCGCGCTGACGATCGGCACGCTCGACGGCGCCAACGTCGAGATTCGCGAGGCGGTTGGCGACGCGAACTTCTTCTTGTTCGGTTTGCGCACCGAGCAGGTCGCGCAGGCGCGCGAGGCCGGCTACGATCCGATGCAGCTGTACTACGCCGAGCCGGTGTTGCGTGCCGCGCTCGACGCGGTGAGCTCGGGCATGTTCTCGCCCGACGACACCAATCGCTTCAAGCCGCTAGTCGATTCCTTGTTGTACGGCGGCGACACCTACATGGTGCTGGCAGATTTCTTGAGCTACGTGCACTGCGAGCGCAGCGTCGAGGCCGCGTATCACGACCAGGTCGCCTGGACGCGCAAGGCGATCCTGAACGTCGCGCACATGGGCCGCTTCTCGAGCGACCGCACGATCCTCAGCTACGCTCGCGACATCTGGGGCGTGTATGTGCCGCCGATCGGCGGACCGCGCACCAGCGTGGTTCCGCCAAATTCCGTGCGCTGACAGCTCTTGGCTGCCGCGCCGCAGCCCGCCCTGCAGAAACTGGCGTGGCGTCGCGGGGCCAAGGCGTGCGACCGCTTCGGGCTGCTATCATCCTGACAACTCGTCCCGAGTGCCTCCGAGATTCACAGGGAGGACGGGAGGGTCCGCGAGGCCAGAATTTCTGGGTTCGAGACGCACGATGTCGATAGGCGCCTGCGCAGTTTCCGTTCGACACCGCGCGTCTCGAACAATAGAAAACCTCGCGGACCTCCCGTCCTCCCGTCCTCCCTGTGCAATCAGGGGCCTGCGAAACGACACTCCAGAAAGCACATGACCCGGGCCGCTTTCGCGCCAACGGGCCAAATCGCTGATCGGGATTGCGCTTCCGGGAACCTGGGGGGAAGATTCCGCTCTATACCGAGAGACCAACCCGAGGAAATGCGATGTCAGAGCTCGAATCACTGAAGCAGTACACCACCGTCGTTGCCGATACCGGCGACATTGGTGCGATCGCTCAGTACAAGCCGCAGGACGCCACCACCAATCCGTCGCTGCTGTTCAAGGCCGCGCAGCAAAAAGAATACCGCAGCTTGGTCGAAGAAGCGCTCAGCTACGCGGCCAAGAAGGCCAGCGCGGGTAGCGAGCAAACCGCGCTGTTCATGGACAAGTTGGGCGTCAACTTCGGCTGTGAAATCCTGAAGATCATTCCGGGCCGCGTCTCGACCGAGGTCGACGCGAGCTTCTCGTTCGACACCAAGGGCAGCATCGACAAGGCGCGTCAGCTGATCAAGCTGTACGAAGACGCTGGCATCGCTCGCGAGCGGATCCTGATCAAGCTGGGCAGCACCTGGGAAGGCATCAAGGCCGCCGAGCAGCTCGAGAAGGAAGGCATCCACTGCAACCTGACGCTGCTGTTCAGCTTCGCTCAGGCCGTAGCGTGCGCGGAAGCCAAGGTGACGCTGATCTCCCCGTTCGTCGGCCGCATCTACGACTGGTACAAGAAGTCGACCGGCGCCGAGCCTGCCGCCGATGCCGATCCGGGCGTCGCCAGCGTGAAGCGCATCTACGAGTTCTACAAGAAGTACGACTACAAGACGCAGGTGATGGGCGCGAGCTTCCGCAAGGTCGAGCAAATCATCGAGCTGGCCGGCTGTGACCTCTTGACCATCAGCCCGGATCTGTTGGCCCAGCTTCAGAAGCGCGAAGGCACGCTAGAGAAGAAGCTGAGCCTCGAAGCCGCCAAGGCGAAGGACATCGCCAACGTCCATCTGGACGAGAAGACCTACCGCTTCGAGCACAACCAAGACCAAATGGCGGTCGAAAAGCTGAGCGAAGGCATCCGCGCTTTCTACTCCGACGGCCGCAAACTCGAAAAATACTCGCAGACGCTAATCGGCGCCTCCGCCGCCTAAACGGGCGAGCAAACAGGGAGCCGGGGAGGCGGGGAGGGTTTCTTCCCCGCCTCTTTGCTTTTCAGGGTGCCCTTCGTGAGGCTGCTGCCGCCCTCGTGAGTTTGCCGCTGTTCGCGCGTCTGCTGCTGTCCTCGTGCGTCTGCTGAACATCGTGCGCTCGCGCGAAGAGCGCGAGCTGGATCGAGCTCAACTGCACTTTGGCGAGAGCAGATCACGATCGGCACGGGAAGACCGTAGTGAACAAACTCGGCGAGACCGAGCGCCGATCGCGTGTCAGATCACAACCGTCGCGAGGCGTTCTGGGCAGGGCGCGGAGGAGAACAAGACCCCCGGAGAACAAGAACAAGCCCTAACAAAAACCCACGAAGAACGGCTGCGCGATGCCACCCGTGATGCCGAGCGGCGCCAGGTGCAGGCCTTGGTCGGATACCGCGAATGACATGACCGAAGCGGCGTCGAGGTTGCCGACGATCAGGCGGTCGCCGCGGCTGTTCACGGAGAAGTGGCGCGGCTTTTTGCCGGTGGCGATGCGCTGCTGCAGCTGAATGCCGCCTTTGCCGTCGACAGTGAAGACCGCCAGGCTGTCGTCGCCGCGATTCGAGGCGTACAGCGCGCGGCCCGACGGGTGCAATTCGATGTGCGACGCCGTGTTCGGTGCGCGACCGGCGGAATTGCCGAGTGTCGAGACCAAGCTCACCAGCTCCAGGCTGCCGGCGCTGGCGTCCCACGCGAACACGCCGACTTCACTGGTGTGCTCGAACGTGACGTAAACGATGCGTCCGTTGGCGTCGAAGGTGAGGTGACGCGGCCCGGTGCCGAGCGGCGCGGCGGCGGTGCCGGCCGGCTCGAGCGCGCCGCTACCGGCGTCGAAGCGGTACACCGCGACGTAGTCCGAGCCGAGGCACGGCACGAGCACGTGGCGGTTGTCCGGCGAGCAAACGATGGCGTGCGGATTCTGACCCGCGCGTTGGCTCGAGATTGCTCCGCCGGGCGCGCCTGCACGGAACACCGAAACCCCACCGCCCTGGTAGTTGGCGACGAGCCCAAACTCACCGCTGCGGTCGAACGCGACGTACGCCGGACCGGTGCCGCCCGACGCGCTCGGCGCGCCCAAGCTCGGCTGCGGGCCCACGTCGGTGATCGGGTACAGCAGGCTGCCGTGCTCGTCGACCGCCAAGGCTTGCGTGCCCGACAGCGCAAAGAACGACGGGCAGCCGCCGAGGCGCAGCTCGCTCTTCGCGCGTAGCGTTCCCTCTTCGGTCAGGTCGAACCACAGCAGGTGACCACTTCCGGAGCCGACGATCGCTCGGTCAGTGAATGCCGTCGCGCGCGGCTCGAGCGCGGCGTGGAGCTCTTGCATCCCTCCAGGGTAAGCTGGATTTTCGAAGCCGGTACGGCGCGATCCTATCGCGCGCGTGTTCAATTCTGGCGTGTGAGAACCGCTTCCACTCGCGCCATTTCGTTGATTTCGAGGTTTCCAACCACACCGTTCAGGTTTTGGCCATCGGCGGGCGTCTGGGTCTTGGCCAACGCGCGCAAGAAATACGGCGGCACGGCTCGGAACAGCAGCCGCACGCGCAGCCGCTCGGCGCCTGAACCGCTCGGCAGATCGAAGGCGTAAGGAAACGCGCGTTGCTCGCCGACGATCAAGGGCGGCGTCGGTTTGCCGGTGGAGGGACGCACGCGCGGCACGGGGCCGCCGGTAAGAAATTGCACGATCGCCTCTTTCGAGCCAGGCGCGGCCCGGAGCTTGGGCTCGTTCCGGAGATCGAGCTGCACGACACCGTTCGCGTCGCGCAAGAGCTCGATCTTGTCCATCAGCATCTGCTGGAAGCTCACCAGTTGTTGATCGGTCGTGGCGCAGCCGAGAAGAAATTCTTTCATCCCGTTGTTCGGATCGTCGAGGATTGCGCCGTCGCACAGGTCGTCCGTTGGCTGAAGCAGCCGCCCGGAGCTGGCGACGAGCTGACCTTGCGCATTCAACAGCGTGACCTCGAGCCACATCTGCCGCACGAAAGCGAAGCCGCCGGGTAGGTTGTGGCCGGTGCCGGTGTTCTGCAGCGAGATGTCGAAGGCGACGCGCGTGTCCGTCACCTTCAGCGACGTGTCGACGAGCGAGAGCGTGCCGGCGCGTCGCAGCAGCGACTCGCGGACCGGTCGACTCTCGTCACGCACTGTGGGCTCGTCGAGCGGGTAGTCGACGGCGATGAAGCGGTGGCTCCGCAGCTTGCGCGCCGGCGCGTCGCCGTCTTGCTCGATTGGAATTAGCGCGCTTTCAGCGGCGCGAGAGCCCGTGACGAGCGGCATGTGGCAGTCGACGCAGCCGGGACCGCCGTTTTTCGCGAAGTCTTGCCACTCGTCGAACAGCGTTTGCAGGACCAAATCGGTCCCGCGCTCGATCTTGCCGTCGCCGTTGCGGTCGTATTGGACCGAGTGACAGTTGCGGCACAACTGCGACGGTTCCTGGAACAGCGGCGCCGCTTTGCTTTGGTGAAACGCGTTGCCCACCGGATCGTCGAAGCGACCGTAGAAGGTGTGGCCGGGCTCGAGGCCCTTCTGAAAGGCGGTCAGGCCACCGCCGGCCGTCACCGATTCACCCTGCCACTGGTGGCAAACCGAGCAGGTGACGCCTTCGCTCAACAGCGCCGGCTCAGCTAGCGCTTCGTCTGACTTGAACGGCAACAGCGGCGACCGGGCTAGCGCGGTGGCGATCGGGCCGTGGCAGTTGACGCACACGTTCTGAGGATCCGGCGAGCTGACGCTGACCAGTGTCTCACGCTGCGCCAGGTTGTTCTGCGCGATCATCACCGGGCCGGTGAGCGCGTGGGCGTGCATCGACGAGCGCCACTCGGTGACGATGCGCTCGTGACAGCTGCTGCACTCGCCCGAGGCGTGGTAGCCGCCGAGCGTGCTGCCCATCACCAGGCCGAGCGGCGCGACCTTGGCCGGGACATCGAGCGCCCACAGCACGTGGACTGGCAAAAGCAGCAAAAATAGCAGGCTGACCGGCACGTGCAGCACGCGCATGCCTTGCAGTATCCGCCGGTAGCGACCCTGGCGCCGTTCACGCACGAGCATTTGGTGGCGCGAGCGCGTCAAGCGCACCAGCTCTTGAATTAGTGGCTGCTCTTCGTGCGGGATGGTGCGCGCAGCGTGGGCGACTTCTGGATCACTGGCGGTGACGCGCAGCAGCCACTCGACCATTTGCTGCAACGCCGGTGAGCGACCGGCACTCAGCTTTTCGATTTCGACCAGCGCGGTGGCGGCGCGCGCGCGGCTGGCGGATTGCGAGTAGTGACCGACCTCGCTGGCGGCTTTGGTTGGCACTGTCGCGTACAACGCGCGCCAAAGCAGGCCGCTGATGACGAGCACCAACAGCAACAGCAGCAGCAGCTTGCCCAGCGAAAATTCGAGCCCCACGCTGCCGTAGCCGGCGTGCGCGAACGCCATCAAGACGCACAGCAAGCCCAGGTAGACGTGGCCCCACAGCCAGCCGGCCATGGTTCCGAGCGGCATCTTCTCCTGCAGGCTGCGCTTGCGCAGTGTGTACAGGAACGTGAGCAGGCCGAACGCGACGCACGACACGCCGAAGAACAAGCCGGTTAACGTGTAACCACGGATGATCGCCGGAAAGTAGGCGTAGTCCGTCAGCCAGCCGCCGTCGATCGCCAACACCAGCGCAGCCGTGAACGCTGCCGTGACGAGCGACGTCCCGAGCCACAACCATTGGTGCTCAAGCAGCGTGCGGCGTTTCGCGAGCGGGCGACTCAAGCGGGTGGCCTCATCGACGAGTGACGCGGGGCAACGTTGGCCATCGCTTCGCCCGGATCGATCCGGAACGCGGCGCCGACCGGGCACGCCGTGACGCACGCGTAGTCCGAGTACTCGGCGCACAGATCGCATTTCACCGCCACGCGCGCCGCCTTCGGATCCACCGCCTCGAGCGCGCGCTCGCGCAAGCTACCGGTCGCCAAGAAATCGAGCAAGCTGACCAGCAAGCTCGGCTTCGGTTTCTCGACGGCGTGCATGCTGATGTTGCCGTACGGGCAACGTTGCGCGCACGAGCCGCAGCCGATGCAGTTCTCGGGCACGATTTTGATCTCCCCGCTGGGCAGGCGCACGATGCCGTCGACGCTGCACATCAGGCAGGTGGGATCGTCGCAGTGCCGACACGCGGTCGGGAACATGAAGGTTTCGACCTGGATGCCGCGTAGCTGTAGGCGGCTGTTGCCGTGGCGACGCTCGCAGGCGTCGATGCAGTTGCTGCAAGCCGTGCAGCGCTCTTGATCGATGACCAAGATCTCGCGGCCTTTGGCCAAACCTTCTTCGACCAGCACGTCGGTCTCGAGCGCGCGGCGCGTGCCGGCCAACGGATGCTGGACGCGAACGCCCGGCGCTGGACCTAGCGCGTGACCGGTTGGACCGATCGCCGCGCCGATTTGGCCTTGGGGTGGGCGAATACCGACGTTTTCAGCGCGCGCCAGGGCTTCCGCGTCGAAGCCGGCCTGGCGCAGCGCGGCTTCGGCTTGGGGGTAACGGCTGAAGAGTGCCGCCAGCGCGGCGCCGGGGACGCGGATCACTTCCGAGCGGCTGGCGGCTCGCACCGAGTAGCCGATGCGCGGCTCGTGCGCGAGCAGCGCCAACACGCCGAACACGTTGCCCTCGCGGAAGTAGGTGAGCACGCGTTCGTTGCCCGGTACGCCCGGGCGTGCTTCCTCACGTTGGCTGGCGCGCAAGAAACCGCTGCGCACCAAGAACAGGTCGCGCGGCGCGTCGTTCTCGCTGAACAGCTCGCTGCCGGTCGGCAGCAGCTCGAGCCGTGACGACCACAAAAGCTCGGCAATGGCGGCCTCCGGCAGCGCGCCGAGCCCACCGGGGTTGCGCGAGTAGCTCCAGAGCGCGCGCTTCTCGTACAAAGCGTCGAGCGATTCGCGCACGTCCGGCGCCTGCTCCATCAAGTGCAAGACGGCGATTTTCGGCACTTCGAGCACGATCGACAGCTCGTCGGCCACGACCGTGAACGGCTCGGCCGAGTTACTGAGCACGCCCATTTCACCGAAGAAGCTGCCTTGCGCCATCTTCAGCACGTGGATCGCGACGCCGTTCGGGCCCGTGCTCTGCTGCTCCAGCGTGCCGGACAGCACGACGCACAGCCGCTCGTGAAATTCGCCTTCCTTACACAGCTCCTCGCCCGGCACGAGCATGCGCAACGTGGACTTCAATACCAAGCGCCTGAGCGCGATCGGGCTCGCGCCGCGAAACAGCTGCAGCTCGCCCAGCTTTTGCGACAAGCCGTCGAGCGTGATGCCGGACGCGAACACCACAGTGCGCGCCTGCAGCATCAGTTCGTGATCGGGCACGCTGTCTTCGATCTTGAGCTTGTTGAGCAGCACCATCGCGGCGCGGTCCAAGTCGGCCGGGCACGCCGGCACGCACTGCCGGCACTGCGTGCAAGCCGTCACGAAGCGCGCGACGTTCACGTCGGTGAGCGTCGGCAGGTGCACGGCATTGTTCAGGTCGGCGATCGTGACGTGCCGCGATTCCATGATCGGGCAGGCCAGCAAGCAGTCGTTGCAGCCGATGCATGCCAACACCTCGCGCTCGACGGATTCCTTCAGCTGCTCGTCGGCGTAGGTAGTCATGCTTCCTCGAATCGCAACAGCGCACCGGAGGAGATCAACAGCATCTCCCCGCCTTTTAACGGCACCCACTCGGGGCCGAGCGGCGCGCCGCTCTTGAAGGTGCGACCACCCGACAAATCACGCGCAAAATAGCCGCCTTGGTGCAGCACCAGCTCGAGCTCGTAGTTGGCGGCCGCGGGTAGGCGTAGCTCGGCGTCCGCTGCGCTGCCGACCCGAACGCGCTCGGCGAAGCTGGCGGCTTGCCCGAGGCCCGCCCCCGAAGCCACGCTGAGCTTGGCCATCGGTCGAAATGCGGCCAGGCGATCCTTGGTCGGTGCGCGCGTGTAGGCGATCGCGACTGCGCCGACTTGAAACACCTCGCCGTCGCCGAGCGACAGCTCTTGGCCGGGTACCAAGCGCACGTTGCGCGCGTAGCTGCCGCTCGGGCTGCCCAGATCGGAAAGGTAGTGCACGCCTTGAGCGAGTCGCACGCGCGCGTGCAGCGCGGCGACGCTCGGCTCGAACACTTGCAGATCGGCTTCGTGACCGCTGCCGATCGTGCAAGCGTCGGTCGAAAGCACGAACGATAAGCCCATGCTCGGCCCTGAGCGCAGCTCGAGTCGCGGCAGTGCGATCACCACGTCCGTGGCCCCGGTAGTCTGCGCCAGCGCGCTGGAGCGGAACACTAGCTCGGTCCGTCCGACCAACACGCGATCACCATCGCGCAAGGCGTGGGCGCCGGCCAGCGGTACGCCGTTCACCCACGTGCCGGTTTGGGTGCCGGCGTCGCGCAAGTACAGGGCATTGCCGTGCTGCGACACCTGCGCGTGCAGGAAGGCGACGCCCGGATCATTCAGCCGAATCGCCGACTCGGGCGCCGTGCCGATGTTGCAGAGCTTACCGTGCAGCGGCAGTGCGTGACCCTGGACCTCGAAGCGCGCCTCGATTGGCTGCTCGGTCACGAGCGCCGCGGGCGGCGCTTCGGCGTGCAGGCCAATCGACAACATTTTGGTGCGGCGCGGCTCCGACGCCGGTAACAGCGACGTTTGACCGGGTAGCGCGGAGGTGCGGCTCGGCAAGGCCGAAGTGCGGCTCGGCAGCTGCGACGTCGGGAGCTGGTTGGCGGCGCCGGCGCGCGCGCTTGGAATCGCCAGGGTGCCGGGCGTCGCTACTGCCTGCATGGCCCTGCTGTCGAGCAAGGCCGTACCGGCGCGTTGGCTCAGCCCGGCCAGCGCTACGCTCATGCTCACGACTTGCGTGCCGCGCAGTTTGGCGGCCGGTACGGCGCGGGTCGCGGCCCGCTGCACCTCGGGCTTGGCCAACAGCTTGCGCGTCTCGACGAAGCCAGAGACGTCGAAGCTCGGATCGAGCAGCTGTGCGGTGACGCTGCTCACGTCGGCGCCGGAGTCGATCAGTTGCTTGATGCTGCGGCCGATCGTGCGCACGCGGGCCTGCTTTTCGCCGATCAGCAGTGCACCCCGCACGCGTCCGCCTTCGATTATCAGCTTGCGGTAGGCGATGTGGCCGGTGCCGCGCGGAAAATCGATCAGCGCGGTTCGGCCAGGGCCGTCGTCAATCTCGCCGAGGCGCGCAAAATCCAAGTCGAACAGGCGCGTCGCAAAGTAGTGCACGCCGGGTCGGTAATGCTGCTGCCCGCCACACATGTTGATCGCGGCGACGCGCGCCTGATTGCGCGCCGGCTCCCACAGCCCCAGCTGCTCGCCATCGACGCTCGCCACGTCACCAGCCGCCCACACGCCCGGTACCGACGTTGCCAAGCTGGTGTTGACCTTGACGGCTCCGTTCGGCTCGAGCGCGACGCCCTGCTCGAACAGCTCGCTGTTCGGCACGATGCCGAGCGCCGCGGCGACCATGGTGCAGGCAATGCGTCGGCCGCTGCTGGTGACGATCGCTCCGACCGCGCCGTTCGGCCCCGGTTCGGCGCGCGAAATCTCGTCACCCAAGATGACGTCGACTCCGGCTTTGCGCAGTCGGGTCGCCAACAAGTCGGACGCCACCGCGTCGAGCGCCCGCGGCATGAAACGCGGCGCGCGTTCGACCAGCGTCACGTGGACGCCCCGCTCGAGCAGCGCGTGCGTCCATTCGAGCCCGAGCGCGCCGCCGCCCAACACGACCGCGCGCTCGACTTTCCCGCGCAGCGTGTCGACCACGCGCCGAGCGTCCTGAATCGTGCGCAGCGTCAGCACACCGGGCAAGTGGCCGCCCGGAAACGTGGGTGGACGAGCGCGGGCTCCGGCCGCTACCAACAGCGCGTCGTAGCCCAGCGGAGCCGGATTTCCGCTGCACCAGACCTCGCGCTTGGCTGGGTCGACGCGCAGCACGCGCGTGAAGACGCGGTTGATCCCCCGGGCTTCGTAGAAGTTCGGCGCGACCGCCCACAGTTGATCTTCGCGCAGCTCGCCGAGTAGGAAATTGGTCAGCGCGGCCCGGAAGTAGCCCGGGTTCGGGTCGTCACAAAAAATGCCGACCGCGGCCTCCGGATCGCGCCTGCGAATCTCTTCGGCTGCGGTGAGGCCCGCCGCCCCATCACCGATTATCAAGTATCGCTTGCGGGCCATCGGTGGTCACCCTCGGCTCGGGTGCTGAGGGTCCTCGCGAAAGCCTCGCCGAAAACCCGAACTTGGCGGGCGGGTGTTCCGTGGTGTCGTGCCGCCTGCCATTAGTGCTCAAAAATCCCTGCGTGCGCCGTAGCGATTTGCCCTCCGCATCGCTGCTTGCGAGCGTCGCGATAGTACACCATTGCGGGGGCCTCGAAAGGTCGGCAAAGTACCGGCCATGCGCCTCGTTTCGTCGACCAACGTGGTCTCGCTGTTCGGTTTTTTTGCGCTTTGTTCGGTCCTCACGGGTTGCCCCGAGAAGGGCACACCCGCCGACAAGCCGACCGCAGAGCAACCCGAGCGCGCCGAGCCGGATGACGAAGGCAAAGCTGCCGACACCAAGCATCCGGCCGCCGCCGCGCCCGCTGCCGACAAGAAGCCTGACGACGAAAAAAAGCCCGACGACGACAAAGACAAGGGCGGCTGGTAAAGAACGCGCAAGTCACATTGGGGTAGGCCGAGTTTAGCCCTGAGCCTTCATCGCATCTTGCCCGAGCGAGCGGGGACAACAGGAAGGCGGGAAGACGGCTCGACGCTCATCGCATTCGCCTTGGCCCCAGAAATTCGCCCGCGGATTGCGGTGGCTGGGTTCTGGGAGGGTTTTCGGTGTCGCATTTGCGATAGCGTCAGGCCCGGGCGGCTAAGTGGCGACGAGCTTGACGAGGGTCGCGATCCCTCACAGCCGCGCAGCGGCCGCTGTGGCTCGCGCTCCCGTCCGCACTCGCGCCCCCGCCCCTTTCGGCGCGTCAATCCGTATCGCACTTGCGACACACTTTGCTCAATGAATTCGCGGCCGCGATTCGTTGGCATGACGGTGTCGCACTTGCGACACCGTCGTCAGCCGGCGCTGACCTTGTCGCAAGTGCGACAGCGTCATGCCATCCGAGACCGCCCGCAGAATCATTGAGGAATGTGTGTCGCACTTGCGACACGCCAAGCGCGTGCCGAGAGCCCTCGCCTTGAAAGGGGGGCGGTTCGCAACCGGCGTTCGTCAAAGCGACCACTACCTTGACGAGCGCCACAACCGGCGTTCATCAAAGCGACCACTACCTTGACGAGCGCCACAACCGGCGTTCATCAAAGCGACGACTACCTTGACGAGCGCCGTCTCCGCATCGCGGACGCGCCACGCGGCCCCCGCGAGCCGCCCGCGCAAACGCTGAGCGCTGCACGCACGCGTCCCAAATCTACCGACCACCGCTACAAAAGCTTCTGCTAGCGGGCCGCATTTCGGCAGCCAACCGCGATGAGACCAATCAGGGGAAGACGGGAAGGCCGAGATTTAGGGTGGGTGGCTCGCGTGCTCTCGAACAACAAAACCTCCCGCTCTCCCGATCTCCTTGTAAAAAATGATCGCGCGGGGTGCCCGACGAGGTTGCTGGCCAGCTTCTAGCGGCGCGCGGCAGAAAGCTGCTCCTCGAGCTCCGCCAGCAATGGATACGCGCGGCGACCGAGTGCGCCGCCAGCGCTGACGGCGCGGTGCAGTAGCTTGCGGGTGCCAGCGAGGGTCGGCCCGGGCAGGCGGACCAGTTGGCTCTTGCGCTGTTCGGCGGCGCTTACCGCTTCGCTCAACAGCGAGCCGGGCAACTCAGAAAGCAGCGCCAAGACTTGGGCGGCTTCTTCGGGGCTTGGCTTTTCGAAATGCAGCGACAACACGCCCAAAAGTCGCTGCGGCACGCGCTCGAACAGCATACCGAGCGCGGACCCGCTGAACGGCTCGAGGCCGCGTCGGGCGAGCCAGCTGTCCAGCACCACTTCGGGCGCGTGCTTCACCATCTCTTCGGTCACCGGCAACGTGCCGTCGAGCACGGCTTCTTCGATCGCCGCCCACGGCTCGTCGCGCAAGCGCTCGAACGGCATCGGTTTGTCGCGCGCGTCGGCCAGTAGCGGGCGCAACAGCTCGCGTGGAATGTGCGCCCAGAACAGACCCTCCAAATCGTTGTCGGGTAGCAGGAAGTCCGCGCCTTCTGCCGGTCGCTCCGCGGTGTCCCACGCCTGCCACACCGCGCGCGCCACGTCGGCCCACGGCACGTCGAGTGTGATCGCCGCCGCGCGCGTCGCGCCCAGCAAGAGCCCGGCACGACCGCGCCCCAAGCCGGCGACTGTCGGCCAGGTCAAGACGCCGTGCATCACCTCTTCGACGATCACCGTCGGCTGCTCGAGCGCGTGCGGTGTATCGACGCCGATCAGCGCGCCGACGTTGGTGCGCAGCCGCCCCATCAACGCGAATACGCCAAGTCCGGCGGCTTGGCTGAGCTTCGGCGATTCGAGCGCGAGCGCGACCTGATCCAAGAGTTGCGCCAAGCGGCGGTCGAGCTCGGGCGCGCCCCACGGCCGCAGCAACGAATGGCGGCGGGTGTGCTTGGGTAGATCTTCCGACAGGCTGAGCGCTGCCAACAGCCACAGGGCGTGTCGTTCGGCGCGTTCGTGCTCGGAGCCGCGCAGCACACGCGGCAGCGGCAACTCGCCCGGCAGCTCGAGCATCAGCTCCATTTGGTCTTCGAACAGCCCCTCGCGCAGATCGCGTGCCAGCTCGGCGCCTTCGAGCAGTGCTAAGCCGGCGGCCACGAAGCCCAGCTCGAACGCACCCACGTACGACAAGCTGTCCGGAGCCGACGTCTCGAGTAGCGACTCGAGGCTGGCGCCGTTGGTTGCGCGCGCGCGCTCGAGCACCTGCGTCTCCACTTCGCGCCGCGCCGAGCCCTCGAGCAACGCCGTGCCCCACTCGTGCGGTGACGCGCTGGTCAGCGCCGCAACGGCTTCACTCAGCAACGCACGCGCGACGAAGCGCGGGCCGAGCTTGAGTTGATCGTCGGCGGTGGTCTCCAGCAGTCCGGCTTGCTCGAAGCAGCGAATCACCCGGAACGCACCGGGCGGAACCTTGCGCGCCGCGCGCTCCAGATCGGCGGGTCTTAGCGCGCCTGGGCCAGTTCCGAGCGTCATCTTCAGCCAATCCAGATCGGCTTCGCGCTGGAGTTCTTCCGGCACCAACGACAGCCAACGTTCGCGTGGCCGCGGCGCATCCCACGGCTCTGCGTCTTCCGCCAGTAGCCGTCGAACCAACGCTACCAACGCGCCGTAGCCGTTCTTGCGAAAGAATGCGGCGTGCGACGTTTCGGCGTCGAGCGAAGCCGCGAAGCGCGCCTGCGCGTACCGGCGCACCGCCTGATCCAAGTCTTCGGTCAGCGCGCGCGAACCCAGCTCGTCGGCCAGGCCGCACAGTCCGAGCGCTGCGCCCGGTCCGTCGATGATGCCGCGCTCGACCGGCTCCGCCGACAACCACGCCAGCACGCGCTCGGGCTCGAACCGACCGTCTTTGGGTGACCGCTCAGCGACCCAATCGACCAGCGCCCGCAAATACGTCTCTGGCTCAGGCGTGTGCACGACGCGAAAAGCGTGCGGCATCTGCGGCGGAAGCGGGGCGGCGATGCAGAGCCGCACTCCGGGCGTAAGCTCAGGTGTTGGTACGACGTCGGGCGCCTCCAGCTCGACGAAAACGGCGCCGTGCGTCGGCAGCTGCGCTTCTGCTTCACGCCAAGTCGCGGCGCGAATGAAACGCGCCAATCCGCGAGCTTCGAGATAGCGCCCGACCAAAGTGCGGCCCGATCCGCTTGGCGCGACCCAATACACGCCGGCAAACGCCGCGGGCTCCAGCACTTCGCCCGGGATGCCGGGAAAGAGCGGCTCTTCGAGCAGGGAAAGCGCGCGGGCGGCTGGCAACGCCCGAAGTCGCAAAACCTGGCCGGTCGCGCCCTCCTGGCGGCGCCGAACGCGGGCTCGGATGTCGTCGAGCGGCGCGCCGAGCGCCTTGGCCAGCGCGACCTGAGCCCCGGGGCGGTCGCCTAACCAGTCGAGCTCTTGGTCGCGGTCGAGCTTGCTCAACATAGCGGCCAGCGACCGTGGCTGCATCTTGGTATCGCCCGGCCAGTCTCCCGAACGCAGCGCCGAACGCGACAAATCACCCAAGCTCCGCATCGGAGTGGGTGCTTGCTGCATCAGATCGCGGAGCCAGCCCATGGTTGCCCGCGCTTGCGGGCGCATATCATTTGCACAATGCATGCATTATGCAAAAAGATGCACATCGGGCCTGTAAATATGCCTGGATTCTACCGCCTTCTGAGCGGGCTCCAGCCCCCGTTATTCACCCGCTCCGCTAGCTACCGAACGCGCCAGCCGCCGTCGTTCAGCTCCAAAATGTAGCGCCCGCCGGCTTCGAGCTTGAGGGAGCTGACGTGCTGGTAGCGGCCGTCGCGGTCGACGGCTCGGGCGTCCCAGCGGCCGGGCCCGGCGACCATGACTGGCACGCGCTGCCCCACGCCGATCGCACCGGCCAGCAGGTCGCCGCCCCAGATGTTCTGCCCTTCGGGCGAGTCGGAGTCGAGCTGCTGGGGGACCGACTCGCTCTTCGCCAGGAACAGGTTGTTGATCGGCACGCTGGTGAGGTTCTTCACCTCGAACTGGATCGCGCCTTGGCCAGTGCCGGTTTTGACGGTGACCAGGCGCGTCGGCGCTCCTCCGCAAGCCGCGCCGAGCGCGAGCGACGCTACGGCCAACGGCGACAACAGTGCCAGCCTCAACCAGGCGCGGCGGTGGTTCATGGCGAGCGAGGTTAACACGATTAACACGCTATGGTTCGCGCGATGGACGGAATCCCCTCGCTCGTCGCGATGTACCTCCTCTTCGTGTTCAGCACGACGTGTCACGAGGCAGCGCACGCGTACGTGGCTCAACGAGGCGGGGATGCGACCGCGTACGGCCTCGGTCACGTCACGCTCGACCCGATACCGCACATTGTGCGCTCGCCGTGGGGCATGGTCGTGGCTCCGCTGGTCGGGCTTTACACGATGGGCTTTCCGTTCGGTTGGGCCTCGGTTCCGTATGATCCGCTGTGGGGGCAGCGTCATCCGCTGCGCCGCGCCGGCATGTCGCTGGCGGGGCCGGCCGCGAACTTTGCGCTGGCGCTGATCTCGATCGTCACGCTGCGCGTGTTGATTGAGACGGGCGTTTACCACTTGAGCGGCACCGGTGCCCACGCGGGCTTCGTGTACTTGAATGAAGGCGTGGCGCAGAACTCGCCGATGGCGGCGTTGGCGTTCTTGCTCTCGCGACTGTTCACGCTGAATCTGCTGCTCGGTGCGTTCAACTTGATGCCGCTGCCGCCGCTCGATGGCGCCGGTGTGGCCGAAGGCGTCTCGCCCCGCTTGCTTGGCTCGCTGTACGACCGCCTGCGCGACATTCCGGGGCACGAGCTGCTCGGTTGGATCGCGGCGTCGCAGCTGTTCGGCTACATCGTTGAGCCTATGAATAGGGTAATCGTGTTCGGCTTGGGCTTTTGATAGGCTCGAAGATCGTTGTCACGGCCAGGCTTCACTCCGCTCCTCTTGCTCACGGCCTCTGGCCTTGGGATGTTCAGTCCGCGCACCGCGTTCGCGCAAAATCCGGCTGCGGCCGAGGCGCTCTTCGACCAGGCGCGCGCGGCGATGGCGGCAGGGAGCTACGACATTGCCTGCGCTCGCTTCAAAGATAGCGACAAGCTCGACCCTGCGATCGGTACGCGCTTCAACCTGGCCGATTGCGAAGAGAAGCGCGGCCGCGTCGCCACAGCGTGGAGCTTGTTCCGCGGCGTGCTCTCGGAGCTGGCTGAAGACGACGACCGCGCACCGATCGCGGCGGGGCGTGTGCAAGTGCTCGAACAGCGCTTGCCGTATGTGACTTTGACGCGCGCGCCTGAAACGCCGCCGGGCGTACGCGTACGCATCGACGGCGTCGAGCTGGGTGAAGCGAGCTTCGGCGTGCCACTGCCGATGGATCCGGGCGCGCATGATTTGGTGCTCCTGCCGCCCGCGGGCGGCGAAGGCCAACGCAGCACATTTACCCTGCGCGAGGGCGAGCGCAGCGACCAGCCGATCCGCTTGGCGGGCTCGTCTGCGTCGACACCGCCGGTTGAAGACACGTCGGCGGCGAGCGAGCCGTTCAGTCCGGGCGGCCCGAGGCGAAAGTGGGCTTACGTTGCCGGCAGCGTAGGCTTGGCGGGTGTCGCGTTCGGAGCCGTGACCGGCATTATCACGCTCAGCAAAAAGAGCACCACCAACGCCAACTGCAGCGACGAGCGGCGCGTCTGCAACCAAGCCGGCATCGACGCGAGCGAATCCGGCAAAACGTACGCAGCGCTGAGCGGTATTGGGCTTGGAGTCGGGGTCGTGGGCCTCGCGACGGGCGCGTATTTGTGGTTGACCGACACGCCTGCAGCGGCGCAACACGCGCACTCTTCCATACCTTTGGGTCTTGGCGTGCGCGTGAGGCCCGAGCTTTCGTGGGCGAGCGGAAGCGGAACCAGTCTGATCGCGGTCGACGGCAGCTTTTAGGCGGATCTGAGGTACCCTGACGGGGCTGTGTTGCGCTCCGTTCCAACCTCGGTGTGGTCTCGCGCGCTGCTCTTGCTAGCGCTGCCCGGGTGTTTGGTGTCGTTCAACGACTACCCGCTCGGCGACCCGCAGGCCACGCCGGGCAGCAGTGGCAAGGGCAGCTCGGGTGGCGCTAGTGTTGGGCCCAAGGCGGGCGCCAGCAGCTCGGGCGGCAGCGCTGCCAGCAGCGGCGGCACTAGCAGTGCCTCGGGCAGCCCGGACACCGGCGGCACCGGCGCAGGCTTCGCCAACCCGCTCTTGGTGGACGACTTCGAAGATGGCAACCAAGCCATTGTTGAGCAGCAAGGCCGCAACGGCTCCTGGTACGTCGCGAACGACGGCAAGGGGACGCAGACGCCACACGCCGATACACCGCTCTTGCCGAGCCTGCTCGAGCCGCCGCGCGCCGCGAGCACGCGCGCCGCCCATACCTATGGCGGCCCGTTTCCGACTTGGGGTGCGCTGATTGGCACCACCTTTGCGTCGGATGGCGACATCGGCGTCGCTTACGACCTCAGTCGCCACCAAGGCCTACGGCTGTGGGTGCGCGGCGGCGGCATGGTTCCCAACGCGGTCAAGATGACGCGGCTCAGCATGCGCACGCCCGCCACGATCATGGGCGGCGGCTGCACGGTTTGTAGCGACCATTTCGGTGTTCCGATTCCGCTGACCTCGCAATGGACGCAGATCGAGGTGCCGTTCTCCACGTTTAAGCAGATCGGCTATGGGCGCCCGATCTTGCCCGGCCCCGACCTAAACCACGCGCTGGGCATTGAGCTGCTGTTCCCCGCCAACGTCGCGTTCGACCTGTGGATTGACGACGTCGAGTTCTACTGAACGGGCGCCTTCGCCAAACGTGTCCGCGAAGGCGGAGACCCAAGGCGGCTGAAAAATGAGACCAATGGTCAGGCGAAGGCGGAGACCCAAGGCGGCTGAGGGTGCTGGGTCAGAGGGGACATGGACGAGCTGCGAGAGAGCTCATTGTTGTTTTCGTTGGAAGGCCTGCTCGAGACCGAGCGTGAGCGCGTGCAGCGTGAGGCGCGCGAGGCTCAGAAGCGGCGCGACGACGAGATGATTCGCGTCGCCGAGCAGGCTTCGCGGCGGCGCTTAGCGCAAACGCAGGAACGCGAGGCGCGCGAGCGTCGTGAGGCGCTCGAGCTGGAGCGCGAACGGCTCGAAGCGGAGCGCATCGACGCGATGAAGCGCGCCAGCATCGAGCGTGCGCGGATCGAAGCCGAAGGCCACCTGCGACTCGTCGAGCTCGAGCAGGTGCGCAAGCACGACTTGGCGCTGTCGCAGATCCGTGAGCGACAGCAAGTCACGCGCTACCGCAGCTTGACTTGGCTCAGCTCGGCGGCGCTGGTGTTGTCGGTGATCGGTGCGTTCGTCACCTATCTTGCCTGGTTGCGGCCGGCCGAAGCGCGCCAGCACCAAGCGCTGCAGCGCATCATCGACGCCAAGACCGAGCAAGCCAAAACCAGCGAGCGAGAGCTTGCGACCGAGCGTCGGACCAATCAAGCGCTGACCGAGCGCCTCCAGCAGCTACAAACTCAGACTGAGTCGGCACCCAGCGTCAGGCCCGAGCCGAAGTTGCATCCGGTTGCCGTCAAACTGCCGCCTGGCCCACGACCGCCGCTGTCGCCACGCAAGCACTGCGTCGACAACGGCGATCCGATCAATGGCTGTATTCCCTGAGCGACTCGGCATTTACGCTGGCGCTAGAGCGGGCAGATAACGCCGTTCCAGCTCCAGGTGGTGCCGTCGCACACGGCCTTTGCGCCGTTGCCGGTGGTGCACGAGCCGTAGCCGCACTCCGGGTCGCCGACGCACATCTGCCCCTCGTTGGGCGCCAACTTCGGGCAGCCTTGAGCTCCGTCGCCAGCCGCGCAGGCCCACACTGTTTGATCGCTGCACGGGCCGCCGCTGCCGCAGCCGGTGCACACGCAGTAGATGCCGTCGGTCGCGTTGAGCAGGCATGGCTTGGCGGCGTTGGCATCGCACGCCTTGCCGACGATCACGGCGTTGCAGCCGTGCAGCTGCTCGCACACGGGCTTGTTGATGCTCCAAACCTTGTTGACGCACTTGGCGACGGGGCGGCAAGCGGTGCGCACGTCCTCGCCGTAGCTGCACACCAGGCCATTCGTGCAAGCCGTACCCGGTGCTGGTTGCGTCTTGGGGCAAACCTTGTCGCCCGGATCGGGAGAGGTGCCGCCTGTTCCGGCGGTGCTGGTCGTGCCAGCCGTGCCAACCTGCCCGCCCATCGAGCTCGAGCCGCCGACGACCAGGTCGCCCGCGATGCCCAGATCGCCCCCGACGCCGATGACACCGCCGCTGCTGGTGGTTCCGCCGCCGCCGGCCTTGCTGGTGGTGCCCCCGCCGGCAACCTTGCCGCCGATGCCGATCAGGCTGCCGCCGCTGCCGCGTCCAGCGCGATTCAGCGCGCCCGCGTTGGCGCCATCCCCGGTGTCGCCCGTGCCGCCGTCGCCGCCGGTGCTACCGGGGTCACCCGTGAAGGCCGAGCCGCCGCACGCCAACGCAACCGTACCCAAAGCAATCCAAGAATAAGCCCTCATACTCTTTACCTTATCATCAGGTACCCCGCCTGGCCGCCCGGCAGGCAACTACCAGGAGCCTAGTTGGGCGCTCGGACGTCGGTGAAAGTGGGAGACTTCAGCCTTTTCTCTCCCTCCAAACGCTAGTCCTGCGTTTCGATCGCGGGCTGCGGGTGCTTGGTCGGTTGACGTGATCCCAGCTCGCGCGTTCGCGCTTGGGGCTCGGTACGCCGCCGCTTGCGGCTGAGAGTTCACCAGGATGACACGCGGCCGAGCCCGGCTTGAGCCAGTGACGTTGTTGTGTGCCGAAAGCCGCACTAGCTTCGCGGCAATTTCATGGCGATTCAGACCACCAAAGGCTCGAGCAAGCAAAAGGTTCGTTGCAGCTGGGCCGGGAACGACCTGACGTACGTGGCGTACCACGACGGCGAATGGGGCGTGCCGGTCTACGACGACCAGCGCTTGTTCGAGTTTTTGGTGCTCGAAGGCGCGCAGGCCGGCTTGTCGTGGATCACGATTTTGAGAAAGCGCGATGCCTACCGCAAGGCGTTCGCCAACTTCGATCCGGAAAAGGTCGCGCGTTTCAACGCCAAGAAGGTCGAAGCCTTGATGCAAGACGCCGGCATCGTGAGAAATCGCCTGAAAATCGAGTCGGCGGTCAAGAATGCGCGCGCGTTCCTGAAGCTGCAAGAAGAGCTGGGTAGCTTCAGCGCCTACCAGTGGGGGTTCGTCGACGGCCGGCCGCTGCAAAATCGCCAACCGAGCATGAAGCAAATTCCGGCGCGCACGCCGATCTCGGATGCGCTCAGCAAGGATTTGAAGAGGCGCGGTTTCAGCTTCGTCGGCTCCACCATCATGTACGCGCACATGCAAGCCGTCGGTATGGTCAACGACCACATCGACGCCTGCTTTCGCCAAACCCCGGTCGGTAAGCTCGCCAAACGGCGTTGAGCCCCGAGAACGCGAGCGCAACATGCGGCAGTTACCGGAGCGGAGCGCCACGCGTCGTTGGGTCGGATTGCTCGGCATTTTTGCGGCCGCCTGCTCGCTCGATCATCGAGTCTTGCATCACGATGGCGTCGCCGCGACTCCCGGCAGCGGAGGCAGCGGCAGCGGTACGGCCGGGACCCGCAATACCGCGAACGGCGCGAACGCGGGGATGGAGAGCGTGACGCCCGCGGCTGGCAGCGCCGGCATGCGCGAGCCGGGTTCGAACGGTGGCGGCGGGACCTCGGCTCTGCCCCCGCTCGTGGACGGTTGCGCCGATTTGGACAGCGACGGCGTCGCTGACTGCACGGTAACGCGCACGCAGAACTCGGCCTTCGAACGCGATGTGCTGGGTTGGACCCCAATTGGCGTCGCGACGCTGACTTGGGACGCGGACAACGCGCTGGCAGATACACCGTCCGGTTGTGCCCGCCTGCGCGGACCGGACGCGAGCAACGACAGCGCGATGATCTACCGAGCGTCGCAATGCGTGGCAATACCGGCGGACCAGATCATCATCGTGTATGCCAATGCGCGAGTCGAGACGACAGCGAATGCGGACGAGGTCGCGCACGCCGAGCTTGAGGTCTCGTACTTCGATACTCCCGACTGCACCGGCAAAAGCACCGGGTACTTTGCGACCCCGCCGAGCGAAGCCTCGAGCAAGTGGGTGACGATTCAGGCCGGAGGTGTCTCCGCGACGACGACGACCGCCGTGTCGCTGGCGCTCGTCGGTATCAGGCCGAGCACGGCCAATGGTCTCAACGTTTGCTTCGACAACGTGATGGTCAAAGCCAAGCCGCGGCCATAGCCCGTCGCTAGCCGACGCGCTTGCTGCGACTGGCGCGCACGCCGAGTGCCAACAGCTGCGCCGCGAGCAGGGCCACGAACGGCGCCGGCACCGGAGCCTGCGTGGGCGTCGCGGTGCCGCAGGTCACGGTCACGGTCTGCGAGGTTGCGCAATCTGCCCCGCCGTCAGTCGTTTGCAGCGTGATGGTTGCGGTGCCGGCGGACGGGCTACGCTGTTTTGCTGACTAGCGATATGCTGTCGAGATGAGTTGTCGCGGGCCTCGTCTGACGGCAGTCGCGTTCGGAGTGGCGGCGTTCGCGCTCTCGGCGAGCGCGCTGGCCCTCGACAATCCCTTCCCCGAGCAAGTGATCGTCGCGCCTGGAGTGAAGCTTGGATACACGTTCGGTCAGGGCGGTGGGTTTACGTTAGGCGGAGAAATTTCGATGCTGTTCCGCAATGGCGCGGATGCTGGGTTGGTCTTGGCGCACGGCCCTGCCGTGAATATCAGTTGGGCGAGCGGCGGGATTTTTCAGTTTCGCGCTGGGTACGAGGCGGCCTCGTGGCTGGTGGGGATGGAGGCGGGCCCTGGCCTGGTGAGCGGTCCCAAAGGCACGCACTTTGCGTTCGGCGTAACGCCTTGGCTCGGCATGATCTTCGCGGCGCCGTACTACACGCATTCGTTCGTGTTCGGCGCGCGCGACGTCAACGAGCTTGGGACTTACTTGAAGCTGCCGCTGTGTTTTGGGTGCTCGGGCGGTGGGGGCGGAGGTAGCCACTTCGGAGGTATTGGCCACGACCACCATCACTGAATCGAGCGGCGCGTCGGAGCACCGCGCATGACGGCCATGATCAGATCGCGATCGCGGCGATGCGCAGCCAGGACCAATACGCGGCGACGACGCCGATGCCGTACAGAGCTGGCCGGCGCGTCGGGCCGAGCCATTTTTTCGAGGCCGGCAGACTCACGATGCCGAAGGCCAGCAGCACCATCGCTAGCTGGCCGATTTCTACGCCGACGTTGAAG
The DNA here is from genome assembly GCA_038252755.1 of Polyangiales bacterium. Taxonomy (GTDB): domain Bacteria; phylum Myxococcota_A; class Polyangia; order Polyangiales; family Polyangiaceae; genus PMG-095. The sequence continues at coordinate 23,641 of JBBSAB010000049.1, forward strand.
CAGAGCAAGGCAAGCGGCAGGTGCTTTTGCGGCAGCCCGATGTCTTTGAGCGCACCGGCGAAACCTAGGCCATGCACCAGGCCGAACAGGAACGACACCAGAGCCGGCAGACGCCGCGCCAGCGTGTCCTTCTCGCGTAGGGCCTCGGTCGCAACCAGTACGATCGACAAGGCGATCGAAGCCTCGACGGGCGGTGGGCGCAGCGTGAGCCAGCCGAACGCGCTGCACGCGAGCGTGATGCTATGCGCGAGCGTGAACGCGGTGATCGTGCCGATCAGTCGCCTGGGGCGCCGAAAACCGACCAAGAACAAAAGCCCGGCGACGAACAGCAAGTGATCGAGCCCGCTGAGAATGTGCTGGATGCCGAGCACCGTGTACGCCCGCGCGATCTCGCTTCGGCCGCGCTGGTCGTCGGCCGAGCCGTAAAGCTGTACCGACGGCTGCGCGCTGGTGATCGTGTATGCGTGGCTCTGGCCGTCGAGCCAGAAGATCTTGACGATCGCGGCCGAGTAGCGCTTGCCCACTCCTTCGACCGACAGCGTTCCCTTCAAGCCGCCCCGCCCGCAGTGCAAGACGTAAGGACCGGGTGCACAGCTCGCCGGCCAACGCGGTGTCAGGTCGTCGCCCATCGGGCGCTTGTCGTTCGAGGCCGACCACTGCCACAGGAACTCGCCAGCGGAGGTCTCGCGCACCTCCATCTCGGCCATCGTCATTTCGTGCGCGCGCGCGGGCCAGGCTAGTGTCGCCGCCGCGATCGCCAGCGCTAGCGTGAGCCAGCCACGCACGAGCGCGTTCATTCAACGCTCCCTGGCGCTCGCGTCTCGTACTTCACGGTGTACTTCTTGGCTAACTGGTGAACGGCGGCGCTGCGCTGTTCGGCAGCCGTCGCGTCCGTCCAGTCCTGCAGCACCACGCCCCGAATCGCATCGAAATCGGCAGGCTTGGATTGAATGATTGCGTCGAGCCGCATCGCGCGCCAGCCGTCGCGCGTGCTCAACGCCTGCCATTGGGCAATCGGGGATTTGACCAGCGCCTCCGCCAGCTCCGGCCCGTAGCTCTGGATCAGGTTCGTGTGCGGTCGGCCTTTGAAGACGCGCAGGCCGGCCTTGGCGTCGCCCGGCGTGCCGCCGTTCAGCGCCGTGACGAATTCACGCACCGCAGCTTCGGAGTTGCTGCCGGAGAGCGCTGCTTCGTCGAAATCGTAGCGCACCGGTTCATCGTATTTGTCGCGATGCGCGTCGAACCACTGGCGCAGGATTTTTTCGTCCACCGGCGGCAGCTTGACGTTGCTGTCCACCACGCTCAGCGCCTTGAAGATGACCCGCTCACGGATCGCCGTGTCACCCTTGTCGACCTGGAGCGCGAGACCTTCGCGGTACAACACTTCGTTGTCGAGCCAGACTTTGTGGAGAGCCTCGAGCTCCTCAGCGTTCGGCTTGCGTCCGCGTGCGACCTCGAAGGTCTCCACGGCTTCGCTGTCGACGTCGGGGCCGACGATGATCGTGTGGGGGTCGTCGGCTCGGCTGAGCAAGAGGTGGTCGGCGGCGAACAGCAAACCGCCGAGGACGATGAAGTGCAGTAGAGGCTCTCGCAGCCAAGTGAACCGCGGCGCAGGTGGCCGTGGCGCCGCGACGGGCTGGGAAGCGTCGATGTCGACGAGCGGTGCGGTGAAGGAATTGGACATGCAAGTTGCCCCGTAAAAAGCCAAACGGCGCCGCGCAATGCCTGCGTGGCGCCGTTGGTAGTCTCACCCGCGGGTGACGGTCAGGTTACCCGTGGGTGACGTGTCGCTTCTCAGTTGACCCCAGCTACCACGGTCGAGCCGGCGACCTGGATGTAGATCGGGTTGCTGTAGAACCAGACATCCGACCAAGCCGCGACGTCGAACGAGACGGCCTTCTGACCAGCGATCGGGTTGACGGGACCGGTCGCTGCTTGGGTGGCTGTTGCTAGGTGGTCCGGGCAACCGTCGAACTGGCTGGCTGCGCTGTGCACCGTCGTGCACGGGATGCGCAGTCGCGCGGCGTTGCCCGCGTTGGTGAAGACGTCGGGCAGCGGGTTGCCGCTCGCGTCGGTTTCAAACGGCACCGCTGGCGGCATGTTCGTACCGCGCAGGCGGACGTACTGGGAAGCCGTGACCGCGGGAATGCGGAACGTCATCGTCAGGAAGGTGCTGCCGTCGACGGATGACGTGACGGTCTGCCAGGGAGTAGCGCCGCTGCCATTGAACGTCTTGAGGATGGCTGCCGTCACGTTCTTGGCCGCGTCGGGCACCGCGGACAGATCCGCAGTCGTGCCATCGTCGTGGAGCCAGTTCGTGTTGCGCGGCCATTCTCCGGCATACCCTGGCGTGCCGGGCGCCTTGTAGCCCGACACCAGGCCGCCGATCAGATCGATGTGGTCGAGCACCGGCATGTTGAGCGGCTGCGTGATGCCGACCTGCTTCAGCGACGGGTTGGCGAACGTGTACGGCGAGAAGTTCGCGCCATCCGGATCGCGCACCGCGACACCGACGACAATGTCCGAACCGGCCGGCACGACCAGCTTCTCGCCCATCGTGGCGCAGCCGTCGAAGCTCATCGCGGTCTTGTTGGTCGCAGCATTGCCAGCCATCTGACCGACCAGGGCGTCTGCCTTGCCAACGCAGGCTACGAACGACAGGCGATCGATGATTTGGCCTGCGGTCGTGAAGGTGTTACCCGTGCGCAGCCCATCGACGATCGTCTGCGGTCGGACCTTGTCGGCGCCGTTGCGGACCATCGTGAAGTTACGCTGGTACTCACCGGGGAAGAAGTCTTGCGTGGTGCGGCGGTCCTCCGGACCGAAGCTGCCGCGGTTGTGCCAATCGGAGCTGGCGAAGAACCAGAAGTTGCGACCTTCGCCGAGCAGCGCGTCCCACACGCCGCCGATCTGGCCGCCGTACACGCCCGTACCACCCATCGTCGTGCCACCGGCGCTGTCGACGACGACCGCGGGCACTGCCGGAGAGGTGGGCGTGGCCGGGATCGCGGGGACGAAGGTGTTGCGAAGCGGCGAGTATTCGCCGCGGTTCGCCGATGCGCCGTGGCCCGGCTGGGTCTCGAAGCCGAACGCGACCTTGGGCGCCACGTTGTTGAAGTCACGCAGGTGCTCAACGTTGAAGCCGTTGTTGCCGTCTGGGTTGAACACGCCAGCGCGCTCGAGGTGGGCCGGCACGTAGTAGCTGGTGTCGGGGTGGAACGCGGCCATCCACTTCATCGCTTCGACGGTCTTGTTGTGGCCCCTGGAACCGGTGCCGACGCCGCTGGCCGGGATCAGCTTCTGCGCGGTGGCGCTCCAGCTCGGATCGGCTGCGTTCAAGCTGCCCGGAACCGAGCAGTCCCAAGCGTTGCTGGCACCACGGCTCGTGTCGCTGTCCGCGCGGTCGAAGCAATACTCCCACTGCGCCAGCGCGTTGGCATTGCCGAGCGCGGTGTAGGGCGAGCCTGCCGGAAGCGGAGTGGCGTTAGGCGCGGTCGGCAGCGTTGCCGTGTCGAGCGCCGTCGGGATCTGGCCGGTGATCACCGACATCGACGTGTGCTCGTGACCAGCGACGACCGATTCGACGCCGATGAACAGCGGCGTGCTCTTCAGTGCGTTGAAGTACTCGATCAGCGGGTACTGGAACTCCTGAATCGACTGCCAGCGCCACATGTTCTGGTTCGCACCAGTGCCCGAAACGTCACCCTTGGGGATGACGCCGGAATTGACCCAGGTGGTGTTCGGGGTGCTCTGACCCGCTGGTGGCGCCGCGGGCACGAACGGATACGCGGGCGTGGCCAGCGTCGCGTCTTCGACCAACTGGCAGTTGCGGTTGCCATTGCCGCCGTGACCAGCTTGAACGAACCAATCGAGGCCAAAGGTGCCGTCCTCCTTGGCAGTCGACTTCTTGATCAGCTTCTGCATCGAGATGCTGCCATCCGAGCAAGTGGTGTGGTTGTGGAAGTCGCCGGCGACGTAGGTGCCAGGGGCCTTGGCCACCACGCTGCAGTTGACCTGGGCGGTCAGCGTGTCCGCGCAGGTGGTCGCGGGGTCGCCGTCGGTGACCGTCAGGCTGAGCGTCGCGACGCCAGGCGCCGTGCAGGTGAAGACGGGGTTCTGCGCGGTGGCGCTGCTGAGCGTGCCAGCCGTCGTCGTCCAAGCGAAGCTGAGCGGGCTCGGGCCCGCGTCGCTGTCGTGGGCGGTGGCGGTGACGGCCAAGGTGCTGCCGACCTGGACTTCGCTCGGGTTGGTCCCGATGCCGTCGATCGTCGGGCAGACGTTGAGCTGGCCCGCGACCATCACGCTGCCCGAGCGTGCGGCCTCGCGGCAGCTCATCGGCACCGTGACGCTGGCCGTCTGGTGGGCGACGACGTTGAACCCGCCCGAGCCCCCGCAGGTGGTGGAGCCGTCGGTGGTCGTGCCAGAAAGGGTGATCGTGTAGCCCGTGCCGGCCGGCAGCCCGCCGATGGTCGCGCTCAGCTTGGTGGCCTGGGACACATCGATGCTGCCGGTCTTGGCGAAGCCGTTCGGACCGGTGATGGTGTAGCTGGCGCTGTTGATGGTGGCGCCGGACGCCAACTGCAGCGCGAGGCCGATCGAGCCAGCCGACTCTTGGTTACCCTTCGCCGATGACGGCGTCTCCCCGCCATCGCCGCCGCTGCAACCAGCGAGGAAGGACGAGTAACTGAATGCCAATGCCAACGTCGCAATTTTTCCGAGCGTCTTCGCCATGCCCGCCCATGAGCAAGAGGTAGGCCAAATCGCCACGAGACAGGGCGGGCGTTTGCCCCTGAAATCGCTCAGGTTTTTTAGTCGGAGTGCGACGATTCGGTGACGTCACGACGCTGATTCCGGTTCCCGAAAAAAAGCCTTCGAATTCCGGAGTCACCGGTGCGCGTCGAGCTGCGCCAACACTTGCGCCGCGTCGTGGCGCGCGGGCTGAAGCTGCGTCAGCTCGGTCAGTAGCGAGCGCGCGCCTGAAACATTGGAGCGGGCGAGCGCACGAGCCATCGCCAACAGCGGGTCGTACGCTGGACGAAAATCTGGACTGAGTTGCAACACGCTGAGCAACGGTTGCTGCACTTGCGCCAGCATGTCCTCGACCCGGGGCGAGAGGCGCACGTCGCGGCCCGACTCAATGAAACGGTCACGTGCCAGCCAATAGGCCGCGAGGCGTCCGGGCCAGGTCGCATCTGGCGCGCCGGCTATCAGCTGGCCCGGTTCGACCGACAACTCGCTCAAGAGCGCGATAAAGCGGTCACGCGGGCTTGAATCGGGGGCGTACGTGATGCGTGGCGCGCGGTACGCCACGACCGGAAGGTCATCGGTGTTCGCAATGGCGTTCGCTGCAAACTTGCGGAGTGCTTCCGGACCCGCGACGAAGCTCCCCAAGACGGCCAATGCGTCTTCGAGCCCGAGACCAGCGACACGCCCCGGTAGCGCCAAGCGTGCCAGTCGCTGGTACACGGCCGCGACGTCGAAGCGGCCAACATCGCGGCGTCCGATCAGGCCGAATACCGGCGTTTCCAAGCTATTGTTGGCGATCAAGGCCGAAGCCTCGGGATACGCGACCAGGAACGAGCGCACGATGCTGCGCAGCGTTTCGCGGTCGAGCTGGTGCAGCGGCAGCCACTGACAGAACACGCCGCCGGGCGCGAGCCGCGCGCGTACCGCACCGAAGTGCTCCACCGTGTACAACGACCCCGAGCCGCTGCGCGCAGGGTGGTAGTTGTCGGCCACGATCACGTCGTAGCTGCGCTCGCTGACGCGCACGTAGCGCCGCGCGTCGGCCGCCACCAAGTGAAGTCGCGGGTAGGCGGCCCCGTCAGCGACGCTGTTCGCGAAATGGCTCGATGCCGTGAGCACCTCCGGTAGCAGCTCGACCGCATCGACCTCGAGCGTGGGGTCTTCGGCCGCTGACGACGCGGTGACGCCGGTGCCCAACCCCAGGAACAAGGCGCGCCGCGGCGCAGGATGCAGCAGTAGCGGCAGCCAAGCTTGCCGGCCGTCCACGCGCTGGGTGACGCTGCTGCCTTCTTGCGCACGATTGTTGATGCGCAGCCGCGCGACGCCCTCGGCGTCTTCGACCACGCTCACGGCGGCCATCACTCCGTCTTGGTAGCTGACGACGTGACCGCCGTCCGGAATGTCGATGAACGCCAGCGGCGGCGCGACCAGCGCTAGCAAGAGCGCAAAGCCGGCCGGCACCCAGACGACCGGGCGAGACCACGCTCGCCAGGCCAGCGCGGCGTACCCGACGTCCACCAACAACAGCGCCCACTTGGGTCCGAGTGCCGGCGCGAGCATCACGCCGAGCAACGCCGGCGCCGCCGCCGCCGCCAGCGTATTTACGGCGAGCGCGCGCCCGAAGCCAATTCCCGCCGCGTTCGCGCTTCGAGCGAGGTGGCTGAACAGCGCGCCCATCACCAGCGTCGCCGGGCCGAACGCTAGCAGTGCCGGGGCGGCTTCTGCCGCGATCGCAGCGGGCACGCCGCCGCCTAAAGCGTCCAGCGCGACGGCCTTCACGCGCTCGGCCGCCCACAAGCTGGCGGTACCGAACAGGCATGCCGTGGCCAGGGTGCCCAGCAGGGCGTCGGCCAATCGCTCACGCTTCCAGCCGATCCGCAGCCAGCGCTGGTAACCGGCCGCGCCCGCTGCGCTGCCGACCAGGTAAACCGCCAGCAAGAGCGCGAACGTGTAGACCGTGTCTTCCGTCACCTGGCCCAGCACCCGCACTACCAGCACCTCGTAGCCGATGCCGAGCAGGCCGGTGGTGGCCAGACGAAACAGGATGCGTCGCGCACCGGTCGTCGCGTTCGCGTCAAAGCGCTTGCTCGTGCGCGTTCTGGCACGCGCGCCAACCGCGGCCTCGGAGCGACGTGAAAACGCGCCCAGCGATGCCACGCCGCACAGCAGATTGATCGCCATGCACAGCTCGGCGCTGCGAGCGAGCCCCCAGTTAGGGATGAGCCAGAACGCGACGCCGAGCACGCCAAGCACAGCGCCGAAGGTGTTCGCGGCGTACAAAGCCGCGATGCTTTGCCCTTCGCCCTCGAGCCGCGCGGCGATGCGTTGCATGGCTGGCAGCGTGGCGCCCATCGCTGCCGTGGCTGGCAGCAAGAGCACGAAGGTCCCGAAGAACGTGACCGACCACTGCCAGAGCGGTGTCGGTGCGAGGCCGGTGAGTCGCAGCGCCCACGCGCTGAACAGCGGCATCAAGCTCGCGAGCAAGAAGCTCCAGATGGCGATCGCGAGCTCGCAGCCAGCGTAACCGTGCACCGGCCGCACGCTGTTTTCGAGCCGCGCGCCGAGCGTCAACGCGCCGACGCCCAGCCCGCCGAAAAACGCTGCCACTACCGCCAAAACCGCGGCCGATTCGTGACCTTGCCACTGTGCGCACTGCTCGGTCCAGACGACTTGGTAACCGAGCCCGGCAAAGCCCGACATCGCCATCAACAGCGCCGGCGCAAACCTTCGCCACGTGCCGGTCACGCTTGCTACCCGAACCTGACGACGTAGCCCCAGGAGTCGAGCTGCGACGGAACGGCGTTGAACGAAAGCGTGATCCGGCGCTCACCTTGGTTCGGTGGCACCGCGTGCATCAGGTAGCTGGGGAACAGCACCATGTCGCCGGGTTCGGGCGCTGGGCTCACCCACTTGTCGGCGCTGAACTCACCGGGCGTGATGCCCTTGTGGTCGTTCTTGAACATGAAATCGTTGCCGCCTGGCGACTTCATGAACACGGTCTGCGAGCTCGGGTGCGTCGGTGTCAGGTACACCACGCCCGACGCAAAGCTGTTGGCGTGGTTGTGCATCGCCTGGCGACCGCCGGCGTCGAGCACGTTGACCCACATCTCTTTCATCAGCCAATTGAGCCGCTCGCCGAGTAGGTGGACGCCGAACTCGATCAACCTGGGACCGATCAGCGCGGCCGCTTCGCCCAGCAATGGGCTGTCGCTGGGCTTCAGCATTTCGGTGTGCGAAAGGTTGTCTGACGAGCTGTTGCCGCGCGTCGCGCGCGCCATGAAATGCTCGACCAAGCTAGCGACCAACGCTTGCGGTAGCGTCGCTCGCGCGCGCATGAACGGAATGGGGAAGAGTCCGAAAACTTCGTCCACGCGGCGGGTTATCGCCGCTGTCCGGAACGGAAGTCCACGGCTTCACGAGACGTCCGCGAGATTGTCACACCAGTGAAACGGAAGCTTAACCGTCTTCAACCTCGACGCGCGTCTTGCCGTCGAGCAAGCAGGCGACGGTCATGTCACCGACCACGTTGATCGCCGTCCGGCAGCGGTCGAGGAACCAATCTACGGTGAGCAAGAGCGCGATGTACTCGATCGGCAAATGCACCGCGCTGAACACCAGTGTCATCGTAACCAGGCCGGCTTCCGGGATGCCGGCGGCGCCGACCGAAGCGATGATCGACGTCAAAATGACTAGGAATTGCTGGGTCAGCGACAGCTCGACGCCTAGTAGCTGGGCGATGAAAAGCGCGGCCATCGCTTCGTAGAGCGCGGTGCCGTCGTTGTTGAAGTTGGAGCCGACCAGCGCACCGAGGCTGGCGGATTGTTGACGTAGACCCACACGCGACTGCAGCCGTTCGTACGTGACCGGCATGGTGACGGTGGAGCTGCCGGTCGAAAAGGCCATCACCAGCGCATCGCGCGTGCCGCGCAGCAGCGCGAACGGGCGCACCCACGAGCCGGCGCGGATCCGCACCAGGTAGTAGATTGTCTGCAGCAGCAGCGCGAGCAGCACAGCCGCCACGAACTTGCCGAGCGCCACGAACGGGCTAAAGCCGCTATGACCGACGATGCTGGCCACCTTGCCGAACACTGCCAGCGGCACCAGCGCGATCACCCACGACAAGATCTCGAGAATCGTGCTGAACCCGAGGCTCACCAGTTGCTCGGCCAAGCGCCGCTGCTCCGGGGCCAAACGCCGACACGCGATGCCGAGCGCCAGCGCGATCAGCACCACGCCGAGCACGCGGTTTTCGACGAATGGACGCACCAGGCTATCGGGCACGTTCTCCAATAGCTGGCTCACCAAATCGCTGTGCAACGGTGGCGCGTGCGCCGGACGATTCAGCGCCGCCCCAGCGCCGGGTCGCAAGAGGTTTGCGACACCGAGCCCGACCAAGATCGCGACCGTCGTGTTGACCAGCAGCAGTCCCGCGATGCGCAGCGCGAGCCGGCCGCGGATCTCGGCTGTCATGATCGCCTGCACGACCGCGACCAGGATCAGCATCGGTGCCAACGCGCCCAGGATCCGCAGCACGATCTGCGCGATCCAATCTAGCGGCTTGGTCGCAGGGCCGACCACGACTCCGACCGCGACGCCGAGCGCCATGCCGAGCAGGATCCGCACGTAGAGTGGCGTTGCGCCCCACCAGCCAAGCAGCCCCGGTGCTCGCTCTGCGGATCCGTTCGGAGCGTGCGACATCGGCTGGTGGTACTACGGGACGATCTCGACCGGTGTTTCCTTCTGCAAACGCGCGATGAATTCGTCCAGCGCCTTGGCGCGTCGATCGCGGTAAATCCGCTGCCGGAGCGGCTCTTCGACGGAGCTGAGCGGGCTCACGGCGGCGGCGCGCAGCGTGACCAGACGCAGGATTTCGTAAGCTGAATCGCTGGGGATTGGCCCAACCACGTCACCGGGCGTTTTCATGCCCAGGGCTGCCTCGACCAAGGCCGGCGAGACTCGCGAGCTCTTGTCGATGAAACCAAGATCGCCACCCGCCGCGCGCGTGGCGAGGTCCTCCGAGTGGCTCGAAGCGAGGTTGGCGAAGCCGCGATCGTCAGCTGGCGCGAGCGCCTTCGCCCGTGCGGCGAGCTGCGCTGCCAGCTTGGGGTCCGAAACGCGGATGTGCCGCACTTGCGCGGCCGGCGGCAGCGTGAACTCGCTGGCCTGGCGCGCCGCGTACTCGCGCTCGATGTCCGCCTTGGAGATGGTCTCGGGTGCCGCGACGGCGCCGAGGGTCTTGTTGACCAGCTTGGTTACTGCGATTTGCCGCAGCGCATGCACGGCGTCCGGATCCTTGGTCAGGCCGGCGCGGTCGGCGGCTTGCGCCAGGAGCTCGAAGCGAACCAAGCCGTCGATCAGCTCGCGCCGCGCCGACGGGCTCTGGAAGCGCTCGGCCGACGCGCCTGGGTCACGGGCGATCGCGCGCTGCACATCGTCATCGCGCAGCTGGACCTGGCCGACTCGCGCCACCAGCCTGCTCGGAGCGGGCACAGCCTGGCGGCTGACGTCCGCTTTTTTGGAGCAGGACGCCAGCAGCAGGAGCGCGAGTGCGAATCGAGCGCAGTTCTTCAATGCAGGCGTACGATACGGCCCGTGGCCGGGGCCGGCAACGGATTGTGGTGCTCCGTGTATTCGATCAAGGCATCCAGATCGATCGGGCCACCGACCTGCATCGTGCCGCTGACGAAGGTCGTGAAACCGTCGCCGCCGCCAGCCAGGAAGTTGTTGCAGCTGATCGAGTAGATGGCGACCGGGTTGAGCGCGACGTTGGCCGCGTCGTGGATCTCGACGACGCGGCTACCCACTGGCAGCGCGGCGTCCCACGTGTAGCCAAGTCCCGAGACTTGCAGGAAGCGCGTCACCGTGGGCTGCCATTGCTGCTCGAGCAGCGCTTTGATTTGCGCGCCGGTCAGGTTCATCTTCACCAGCGTATTGCCGAACGGCTGAATCGTGAACAGATCGTTCCAGGTGATGTTCGCGCCGCCGGCCGCGACCACCAAGTCCGCGCGGATGCCGCCCGGATTCATGAACGCGAATTGTGTCCCTTCCGCCAGGTTTTGCGCATCCGCGATGATGTCGCCGAGGTCGGATTCGCCAGCGCTGTTTTGCGTCCGCGTGAACGAGCTGGGCGAGAAACCGACGACTTGGCTCACCAGTGGGGCGACCTTGGCTTCGGCGGCGGCCGTCAGCGAAGCCGCTGCCGGATCCGGCGTATTGCCCGGCGCCACGTCGGCAAACGTCGTGACAATCTTAGCCGACTTGGTGACGACGTCCTTGGTGACCGGGTCGATCGTGAGGTCGATGTCGTCATAGGCCGTGCTGGCCGAGAACGCCTGGGTTACGAGGATTTTCTTGCCGCCGCTGTTGGCGACGAGCAGGTTCGTGAACGAGTGCGAATGGCCGCTGACGACGACGTCGAACTCGCTGTCGAGGCGGGTCACGACGTCGAGGATGTCTGCGCCGTTCAGCGCGCTGTTCGTCAGCGCGGTGTTGGTCGCCGCGGTGTACGACGACTGCGAGCCGCCTTGGTGGATCAGCAACACGATCGTCTTGACGCCAAGCGCCTTGATTTCCGGGACGTAGGAGTTGGCGGCGTCTGCCTCGTCGAGGAACTTGAGGCCCGCGACGCCGCTCGGCGTTACGATCGTCGGCGTCGCTTCGAGCACGGCACCCACGAACGCGATCGGCACGCCTGCGACGCGCTTGATCACGTATGGCGGGAGGATCGGGCGGTTGGTCACTTCGTCGACTACGTTCGCCGAAACGTACGGGAAGCGCGCACCCTTGTACGGGTCTTCGAGGAACGGGCCGGAGACGTGGTTGCCGCCGTTGAGTAGGCGCAGCAGCTCGTTCTTGCCTTCGTCGAATTCGTGGTTACCTAGCGTGCCAACGACGTTGCACGCCGGATTCGCCTTGTCGGCGTACGTGCATGAGGCGTTCGCCAACAGGTTGAGCCACTGGATCGACGGTTCGTCTTGCAACAGCGCAGAGGCCGCCGGCGAGGCGCCGACGTGGTCGCCGGCGTGCACGAACAGCGTCTGGTTCTCGATGCCGGCTTGCGCCGTCTTGAGGTACGAGGTGAGCACGCCCGCGCTGCCGACCGGTCGGCCGCCGACGAGCTTGCCGGTCGAGAGCTGACCGTGAAAATCGTTGAAGCCGAGGATCTTGACCTTGAGGTTGCCGCCCGCGCACACCGAGCCGTCCGCGACGGTGGTGTGGGTGCAGGTCTGGGCTGCCGAGCAGGCGTCGGTCGTGCACGGGTTGGCGTCGTCGCAGCCGCCGGCACAGGTCGGGGCCGTGCAGGTGACGTCGGTCGAAAACGTATCGGCACAACCTGGCGTGGAGTCGCCGTCAGATACCGTCAGCGTGAGCGTCGCGGTGCCGGGCGTGGTGCACGTGAAGGTCGGGGTCTGCGCCGTCGCGCTGCTCAGCGTGCCGCTCGAAGCCGTCCATTGGTAGGCGAGCGCCGCGGGCGCCGCGTCGCTGTCGTGGGCCAGGCCGTTCACGGCGACCGACGCGCCCGCGAAAATTTCGTTGGGGCTGACTGTCAGGCCGTCGATGGTCGGGCACAGATTCAACGCGCCGTTGACCAGCAGACCGCCGGTCTTGGCCTTCTCCTTACAAGTTACCGCGACGTTCACGTAGGTCGACTGATGGGCGACTACACTGAAAGTCGCCGAGCCGCTGCACACGAAGCCAGCGTCAGGCGTGCTCGCGCTCAGGCTGACGGTGTAGCCGACGCCGGCCGGTATGCCGCCGATGGTGGCCGAAATCTTCGAGCTTTGGCTGACGTCGAGTGTGCCGGTCTTCGCGAAGGCGGCAGGGCCCGTGATCGTGTAGCTGGCTGACGTCAGGTTCGCGTTCGGGGTGAGCTGCAGTTGGAGCGAACCCTCGCCGAGTTGTTCGGCCGACGGATTGGCGGGTTGCGCCCCGTCATCGCTGCAGCCACCCGCCAGGAAAGCGACGCCCAAAGCCAACGCGGTCGACACAACAGCCGACGTCATGAATTTTCGAGGCATCTTCACGGGAACATCCTTCGCTTCGAGAGCGCGGCACCGTCGCCGCAAGCCGTCGGGGTGTGTTGCAAACCGAGGGCCAGCGCTGAGGCCCACGCCTGCGTCCTGAAAAGACGACGTTTCGCCTGGAAGCAGCTCGTCCGAGGCGGACCAGCAACTCCGATTCCCGGAAGCGGTGTCGTGATTTCGGAGCCGCCGCTTGAAGGCGCGCAGGCTTAGATTCCGTAGTCACGATCAGAGCGCTGGTTCAGCTTCGTCTGACGCTTGAGCGCTGCCGGGCTGGGGAGCTGCGGCTGGCGCTCGGTCGCGGGGGCGATTGACGCCGCGGGCGCAGCCGAGCGAGCGGCGAGCCTTGACGATGCCGATGGGCTCGGCGGAGCGTCCACGAGCTTCGTGGCAGGCTTCGGTTCCGGGACGGTCAACGCGGCGGCCATCGGCTGGCGCGCGATCGGGGACTTGTGTGCCGCGTGCAGCAACCAGCCGACGCACGCCACCAGGCCAGCCGCCGCCCAAGCAACCTGGCGTGGAACGCGCCTGACTGGCTGCACTACCTGGGAATGAGCGTGGCTACTCCAATCGGGTTCGAGCAACTGAGCGATCAACCTCGGCGGCGCAAGGTGAGTGACGGAGTCAAGATCCCACGTTGGCGGCGGTGGAAGGTCGATAACGGTGGCCGGCGGCGTGACGTTGCGCCAGCGTGAAGGGCGCGTGCGCGATTCGGGCGCGACCGATTCCACGTCCGCCGTGCGACGCTCGCTGGGCGGGCTGGTCAGTTGCCGACCCGCGGCGGCAACGATCGCGCTGCTGAACTCCAAGGCGCTGCCGAAGCGCGCGCTCGGCGCGATCGCGATCACGCGCTCAGCGACTCGGCACAACGGCAGCGCCCAGCTCGGTCTTGCCAAACCGTTGAGCCTAGGGACTTCGCCGCGGTCGAGGCGATCGAGCACTGCGTCGGGTGATCCATCCGGAAACAGCCGGCATTCGGCCAGCGCTTCCCAGAGCAGCACGCCCACGCTGAACAAATCGGCACGTCGGTCCGCGCGCTCGCCCAGCAGCAATTCTGGGGCGACGTAACCGCTCGGCTCGCTCGGCGCGTTCGGCATCAAGTGCGCGTTGGTCAGCGGCACCAGGCGCGCGCTGCCCGGCTCACCGAGCAAGATGTACTGCGGCGAGACCGCGCCATGCACGAACGGCGCGCCCTCGAATTCGACCTCGTGCAATGCGCGCAGTCCGCTCAGCACATCCAGCAACACCCAAACCAAGCGCCCGAGCTCGAGGCCTCGGAAAGCCACGCCCGACGCCGAAAACTCCGCCAGCCGCGACGCTCCGTTCGACACCGGCGAAAGCCCAGCGCCGCCCGGCAGCGGCAACATGCGCGCTAGGTTCGGATGGTGCGCACGCGCGATGACGTGTGCCCGACGCAGCAGCCGACCTTTTTCAGAGCCGTCGTGTACAGACAAGGGGGCCAGCCTAACCGTTGCTGCGTCGTCGCCAAGCAAACTCGCGCGCACAAAGTCGGTCGTCATGTGACAAACGTCGGCCGACTGGGAAACGTTGACTGTGCGTCAGTGTTGGCGTCAATCCCAGTACAGCGTCGCCCGCCCGATGATCGTGCGAGGCCAGCCGGGCACGAAATGGACGCTCGTGACGGGCGCAGGCTCGTAGCTGAGGCGACTGGTCGTTGCAAAATTGACCGGCCGCCAGGCGACGTCGAACACGTTCATCACGTCGACGGCGGCTTCAATGTCGCGGTAGCGGAGGCCAGCGCTCACGTCTTGGATGACGAAGCCCCGGGCTACCAACGAGCCGTCTTCGTTGGCGGGGCGATCGGCGATCGCACGAATGCGGTACGCGCCAAACGGCTGATAGTCGCCAAAACGCGGGTGTGCCGCGAGTCCGGCGGTGAGCGTGGCTCGGGGCGCCAGGGGTACGCGATTGGCAGCATCGCCCGTGATGAAGCGCGCGCGGGTCAGCGTCAAATCGACGTCAGCAAAGAGCCAGCCGTTGAAGTGGGCGCGGCTGCCAAGCTCGAGCCCTTTGCGGCGCGATTGAGGCGACGCCTCGGTCGTCCCCTCGTCGCCGACCCAGACCAACTCCGATTTCAGGTCGAGCAAGAATGCGGTGGCGTAAAGCTGCACGTCAGGCCGCGGCCTGTAGCGCAACCCAGCCTCGTAGCCGAGCGCCGGCGCCATCAAGCTAGCGTTTCCTGCGACGGTACTGCGCGCGTCGTTCGAGTGAAACCCGCGACCGTAGTTGCCGAACAGGCTGAGGTTGGCGGCGGGCTCGAGCTCGATGCCGAACTTGGGCAGCGGCAGCATGGCGTGCGCGGTGCCGGCAGGCTGATTGCCGTTGCGCGGTTCGACGGAGGCTTGGAAGCGTTCGACCCGCAACGCTGCCATCGTCGACAGCCACGGCGTCAACCTCGCTCGCTCTTCAAGGAAGGCGGCGGTTGACGATTCGATGACGTGCGCGGCGTTCAGGGTGGCAAGCCGCTGGCGGGCTCGTTGGTGGAAAAGGCCATTGTCGACGTCGTCGGTCCGGGCTTCGATCCCGAACGTCGACTTGATTCGCACCTTGCCGAAGGCGTGCTCCGTCTTGAGCCGCATCGTGCCACCCAACGTGACGCGCTCGTCGGTCTGCTCGATGCCGTCGCCATCCCCAGGATCATTGGCAAAAAACGTGAAGTTGGAGAACAAACCGAATTGGTAACGCACGGCAAACAGCCGCGCGTCGACCTCGAGGTCGTGCTCGCGAGCCCAAAAACCGGCCTCGCCCGACTGGCGTTGCGTCCGTCCGCCTTCGGTCGGGTCGACCGAGCCGAAGCGGTCGAGGCAGGGCTGCCCCAAGCTGGTTGGGGTCGCAAAACCCGGCTCGCCCTCGCTGCACACCGCACGCAGAGGCAACTGACCGGAGCCGTTCCAGGTTGCACCGTATGACATGACGCGCGCCGACAAGCCGCTGTGATCACCCAGCTTATGGCTCACCCCGGCGACCAGGTTCAGCTTCTGCAGATCTTCAGCGACCTGAAATGGACCTTGCGACGCTGCCAGCTCGACCGCCAATAAAGCCGTAGAGTCGGCGCCCAAATGCGGTGAGACAGCAGCCACCACGCGGCGCTGCCCGAATTGTCCGTACTCGGCGGCGACGAGATCGTCCGGTAGGTGCTCGACGTATTTCACCTCGAGCGCGCCCGCGGTCGCAAAATCGCCGAAGCGGGCGTCGTTCGGCCCCTTATGCACCTCGAGCGACGCGATAAGCTCGGGGATCACGAAGTTGAAGTCAGCGTAACCTTGGCCGTGACCGTGACTTCGCTCATTGAGCGGCACGCCATTGAGGAACAGCGCCACGTCGGTGCCGTGGTCGGCGTCGAAACCGCGCAGGAGTACTGGTTGGCTTTGCCGCCGCCAGCGTGCTGCACGACGACCAGCCCGGGCACCGCCTCGAGCAAATCTCCCGGTGCTCGGCTCGGTCGCAGCAGCAGCTCGCGGCGCGAAAGCTCGAGGTGTCCGGCGCCGTCGACGGGCTGTTGAGCCTGTCCCTTCACCTCGACCTCGATTGGGGGTGGATCGCCGTTCGGGTGAGCGCTGGCGACCGAAGCGTGCGTGAGCAGCAACGAGAGGAACCGGCCGGGACGCACCGGCGATTTATACTTGATGATTAAGACTGCAGCGTGACAAAGTCGGGCCCGACGGCGGCGGCAGCGCGCTCAGTCGTGGTCGTGGCGGTGATGTAAATCCGAGCCGTGCGGGTGCTCGTGGTCGAGCGGTTCGTGGCGGTGCAGGTGGCTATGCTCGCCCGTCACGGCCGGCTCGTGGGTGTGCAGGTGGTGGCCGTCGTCGTGCGAGTGGGCGTGCTCGTGCTGGAGCGGTTCGTGGCGGTGGCGGTGGCCGTGGCTTTCGGTGACGTGCAGGTAGACGGCGACGCCGAACAGCGCCGCCGCGCCGGCGATGAAATGCAGGCTGCCGCGGTCGCCGAGCGCGAACGCCACCAGCGCGCCCACGAACGGCGCCGCCGCGAACAAGGAGCCGGTGCGCGCCGCGCCCAGCCGGCGTTGAGCCTGCAAGTAAAGTCGCAAGCTCAACCCGAAGCCAGTCGCGCCGCACGCGAGCAAGGCCAAGAGCGCGCTGGGGCGTGCCCAGGAGTCGCTAACAACAAGCGCAATCAGGCTCGAAAGCGCGGCGCCGAGCAGTGCCTTGTAGAACACGACCGCGCGCGGATCGAAATCGGCGAGCGGCCGGGTGAGCGTGTTGTCGAGCGCCCAGCCGAGCGTTGCCGCGGCGACGGCGACCAAACCGAGCGCGCCCGAAATGCCGACGGCGCCGCCGCGCAACGCGAGCACGGAGCCGCCCGCCACCATCAGCGAAGCGGCGACGGTCACGCGCCGCCCAACCGGCTCCGCGTAAAAGGCGCGCGCGAGCAGGACCGTGAACAGCGCTTCGAGATTCAACAACAGTGCCGCCGCCAAGGCTCCGGCGTGCTGCAGACCCCAAGCCAGCGCTGCCGGCGCGAGCGCGGCGCCGAACACGGCCACCAACCCGAGTCTGCCGATCTGCGCTCTGCCTAACGCTGGCTCATCAGCGCGCCGCCGCGGCAAACCCGAGCCCAGTGCGGCTCCGCCGTACAGCAGCGCGGCCGTCGCGAATGGGCCCACGCCGACGCCAAAATGCCGGACCAGCGGTGTCGTGACACCAAACAACACCGCCGCGGCGACGGCAAATCCGGCGCCTTCTGCGATGGGGGTCCGGCGAGTCAAGTCGAATACGGTAGCACGCGGACAGGTCAGCTTACTTACACTGCGCTAGCAGCGTGACACCGCGGTTGATCAGCGCTAGCGCGGCCGCCAAGTGGGCCGTGCAGTCAAGTTGGTCAGCTGTTCTGCGCCTCTGCACGCAGCGAACCACGCCGCGCAGCTCACCGCGAACGCACTCCACCGCACCCGGCTCCCCTTCAGGCTGGCCATGTGCGCCACGCTACTACTCACAAAACGCCAACGCCCGCCTTTTTCAGGGGCGGGCGTTGGAGCGGACCGTCAGAAACTGGCTCTGACGATTGCGCGACTAGAGCTCGAACTGGTCGAAAGCGTTCAAGTCCTTGAACGCTTCAACGAGGCGGGCACACATGCCCTTTTCGCCGAGGTGCAGCCAACCGCGCGGGTCAATCTGCTTCTTGTTCGGCTTGTCCGGACCCTCGGGGTTACCGAGCTGGCCCTGCAGGTACGCCGACTTGTCGTCCATGAACTTCTTGACCGGGTGCGTGAACGCCCACTGCGTGTCGGTGTCGATGTTCATCTTCACGACGCCGTAAGAAACAGCTTCTTTGATCTCTTCGGGCGACGAACCCGAGCCGCCGTGGAACACGAAGTCGAGCGGCTGCTCCGACGACGTCTTGCGCTCCTTGGCGATGTGAACCTGCGAGTTCTTCAGAATTTCCGGGCGCAGCTTGACGTTGCCCGGCTTGTACACGCCGTGCGTGTTGCCGAACGACGCGGCGACCGTGAACTTGCCGGCGCTGTTCAGCGCGTCGTACGCGGCCAGCACGTCGGCTGGCTGCGTGTACAGCTTGGAGCTGTCGACGTCGCTGTTGTCGACGCCATCTTCTTCGCCGCCGGTGACGCCAAGCTCGATCTCGAGCGTCATGTTCAGCTTGTTCATGCGCGTCAGGTAGCTGCGGCAAATCTCCAGGTTCTCGTGCAGCGGCTCTTCCGAGAGGTCGAGCATGTGCGAGCTGAACAGCGGCTCTTTGTTGGCGGCGAAGAACTTCTCGCCGGCGTCGAGCAGGCCGTCGATCCACGGCAAGAGCTTCTTGGCGGCGTGATCGGTGTGGAGGATGACCGGGACGCCGTACGCCTCGGCGATGCTGCGCACGTACGCGGCGCCGGCGAGCGAACCCGCGATGCTGCCCTTTTCGCCCTTGTTGTCGAGGAACTTACCGCCGAAGAAGGCGCCGCCGCTGTTCGAGAACTGAATGATGACCGGGCTCTTGGCCTCGCGCGCAGCCTGCAAGGCGGCGTTCACGGTGTGCGAGCCGATCACGTTCACTGCCGGGAGGGCAGCCTTCACGCTCTTCAAGTAACCGAACAAGTCCTGCAGCGCGGTACCGGTGACTACGCCCGGCTTGAGCTTCATTTTCGACATGGCTTCGACAGTTCCTCGTGGTGGTGGCGCGGGGACTCGCGCAACGAAGGGGAAGGCGAACTAGCACGAGCCCCGATGCGGGGCGAGCGCGCAAACCAAGCCTAGCTTAACTCCGTTTCCCGGTCGTTTCGGTCCCGAAACGCCGGCCGGAACCGGGTTACGCGCCGCGTAATTGGCGGACGGCCGCGGAAACGTCCTTGCCGTTCACTTCGGCGCCGAGCGATTTGAGGTGCTTCATCGCCACCCCGGTGGCTTGGCCGTCGTTGCCAGCGGCCTTGACAGCTTCGGCCACGGGCGCGAGCGCTGTGACGATTTCGGGCAGGCTGAGCGACTTGGGCAAGTAGGTGTTCAGAACCGCGATTTCGGCGCGCAGTTGGGCTTTCTGTGCCTCGTCTTGGGACGCCTCGATCGACTCTTCGTTCGACTTGACCAGCTTCTTGAGGATGATGAGCGTTTCCTCGTCGTCGCCCTTCTTGCCGGGACGCGCGGCGTCGGTCGTGATCTCGCCCATCGCGACCTTGAGGATCTCCCGCTCGGTCACGTTGCCCGACTTCATCGCTGCGAACATCTGGGCCTTGATCTTGTCGAGTAACGCCATGGGGCGCGGAGCCTAGCGCGCCAGGGTCGCGTGCGCGACTGGCGTCTGTTCGTCGTCGTCCAGCGCGCCATTTCCGTTGCTGTCGACGTAAAGCGCGGCCGCATCGACGAGCTGGGAGTCCAATTGCATGGCTGACTCGTTGGCGGTGTCGTCCGCCAGCGGCAGCCCGGCTAGCCAGCTCGAGACATCGAAACCGAGCAGCAGCGGCAGGTCACCGAAAGATGAACCGTCATCGGTTTCGAAGAGCAGCACCGTGCCGACGTCACTCTGCAGGGTGAAGTCGGCGCCGTCGGCGTCTTGGCCTTCGAAGTAGACGCTCGCGCCGTCGGGCACGCCATCGGTCGCGTTCTCGGCGACCGGTTCGATACTGAGTCGCAAACCGCACAGCTCGTAGACCGCGGTCGAGATGCGCTCACTCATCGGTGGATCCGAGATGAGCTCATAACCGCGCGGGTCGAGCTCGATCTCACCGGCTCCGGAACGACACGGAATCACCGTCATCGCGCTCGTGCTCACGAACGCCCGCGCCACCGAAAGCCCGCCCTGCGAATCGCCAATCGCCGCCACCTCCGGCTTGCCCGCAACGCCAGCCACCGTGATCAACACCTCACCCTGATCCAAATCACCGACCGCCGGCCCCCCACAAGCCGCCGTCATCACCAACGCAGACGCTGCCGCCGCCCGCACCACAAAACCAAGCCGCCGAAAATTCAAAGCCCGCATCGCCGCCGACTATACCTCCGAATCGAGCAAAAGCACCGAGCGCGAATCGATGCAGAAACCCCAAGCCGCCGCCGCGCGAACGACGCGCACTTTGGCTAGCCCAAGAACTTCGCTCCAGTTCGCTCCAGTTCGCTTCGGTCGCACGGCGCGCGTTCGCGAAGCCGCACGACGCGTCGCGAAGCCGCACGGCGCGTCGCGGAGCCGCACGACGCGTCGCGGAGCCGCAGGGCGCGTCGCGGAGCCGAACGACGTGTCGCGGAGCCGCACGGCGCGTCGCGGAGCCGAACGACGTGTCGCGGAGCCGCAGGGCGCGTCGCGGAGCCGCACGTTTGCTCAAAGGCGGGCACACTTTGGCCAGCCAAACCGAATTGGAGAGCCGTATGATTTTTCCGCCTGTTTGGTGCGATTTATGTTGACGGATTTCGCGCTCAGTCGGACGCGTAAACTCGGCCAGCGTTGCGAATGGCCGATCGCGGCACGGAGCGACGCGCTGCCGGCGTTTCGCGCCAAAAATGCTTCGCGCCCCGATCGCGATCACGCTGTCGTAACAGCGCGCGAATCCGGAACTCCGAAAAACAGATGCTACAAATGAGGCATGACAGCTAGGGGATTCTGGCAGCTTGACGGCGTTCCGAACGCGCAGCTCGAAGGCGACTTGCAGCAACTGCTCGTCGCAGGCGCCGCCACCGAAGCGCGCGTCGTGGCTCATTTGGCAGAGGTCGAAACGCGGCGTCTGCATGCGGTTCGCGGCCAGTCCCTGTGGAGCTACTGCCAGAAATGCCTCGGTTTTAGCGACTACGAGGCGTACGCACGCATCACCGCCGCGCGCATCGCCCGTCGCTTTCCGGTCGTCTTCGAAAAGCTTGAACGGCGCGAGCTGCACCTGACCGCGCTCTGCGAAGCCCGCCAATACCTCACGACCGAAAACCACCTCGACCTCCTGCGCGCCATCGCTCATAAAACCAAACCCCAAATTCGCAAGCTCCTGGCGACACAATTTCCCAAACCCGATATCCCCACACGCATCCGAAAACTCCCGAGCCGCATAGGTCGCGAAGACTCGTCCGCGCCGGATGGCTCGCTTGGCGCTTCGTCCGCTTCGTCCGGAAGTAGGTCGCTCGCGAGTACGTCGCACTCATCGCTCGAGCCGCTTTCCGCGACGCGCTACCGCCTCCAGCTCACCATCGACGAAACCTCAAAAGAAAAGCTCGATCTCGCCCGCGACCTGCTGAGCCACGCCAATCCGTCCAACGACATCGCGATCGTCATCGAACGCGCGCTGGACGCCCTGATCGAAAACCTCCAAAAACGTCGCTTCGGCCAAACAAAGCGCCCCTGTTCGGCGCAACCCGTGACGCGAGAAGCGATGTCCACGGAGCAACCTGTGACAGGGACCGCGAAACCCGATGTGGAAGCTATCAATGGACCTCACCCTGCGCGTGGCGAAGCTCCAGCGCGCGCGTCGCCTGCTCGTCGCAGACGCCACATCCCCAACGCCTTGCTGCGGCAAATTCTCGCTCGCGATGGCATGCGGTGCACGTTCACGACTGCCGGCGGGCACCGCTGCGACGCGCGCCACTCCCTCGAAATTCATCACGACGACCCCTGGGCGCGCGGTGGCGCCGACACGCTCAATAACCTGCGACTCCTCTGCCGAGAACACAATCGGCTACTCGCCGAGCGCGACTACGGCATCTCACACGTCGCGAACGCCATCGAACGGACGCGAAACTCAAAGTAGGAAGGCGGCGCAAGTGCGACAACGTCATGCCAAGCGTTGCGCCCCGCGGAATCGTTGAGGAAACCGTGTCGCAAGTGCGATGCGAATTCGCGCCGCGCAAAGGCCTTCGCGCTGCTCGTCGCGCTTCGCGTTACTCAGCAGCCGATACTGGCTTCGATATCGGTGGCGT
Organism: Polyangiales bacterium; assembly: GCA_038252755.1. GTDB lineage: Bacteria > Myxococcota_A > Polyangia > Polyangiales > Polyangiaceae > PMG-095. Next base: position 45,767 of record JBBSAB010000049.1, read on the forward strand.
GTCGCAGACCACGCGGTTGCGGCCGCTGCTTTTGGCGAGGTACATGGCGCGATCGGCGCGGTCGATCACTTGCTCGAGGGTTTCGCCCACCGTGTAGGTGGCGACGCCGAAGCTGGCGGTGACTGGAATGGCGTCGCCGTTGCCGTCTTTGATGCCCGCGTCTTCGAGCAACTCGCGCACGCGTTCGGCGACTTGTTCGCCGCCCTCGAGTGAAGTGGAAGGCAAGACGAGCACGAACTCTTCGCCGCCCCAGCGCGCCACGATGTCGCAGGTTCGTAGGGCGGCGTTCAAAAGCTTGCCGACCGCGGCCAATACCATGTCGCCAGCAGCGTGCCCGCGCCGATCGTTGATCAGCTTGAAATGATCGACGTCGAGCAAAATTACCGACAAATGGTCGTTGTAGCGCTTGGCACGTGCAACCTCGCGGTTGGTCGAATCCAAGAACGCGCGCCGGTTGAGCAAGCCGGTCAAGGCGTCGGTCGTCGCCATCCAACGCGACTCTTCGACCAGGGTCGCCATCCGCAAAGCGCCACCCAATTCGCGCGCAATCGTCGCGACCAGCAAGCGATCGTTCTTGTGCTCCGGAGCGCACGGCGCGAGCGCGAAAGTGCCGATGACGTTTTCGCCGAAGTGCACGGCTTCCAACATCGCGGGCGGCCCTTCCGCATCACCCGCTGCGTCATCGTCCTCGATCACGACCAGCGGCGTATCTTCGGCGAGCCCGAGCGCGGTACGCGCCTCGTTGACGGCTTGCTCGCGCGACCCGGCATTGGTATGCACCGCCAGTCGCAACGGCTCGCGTCGTAATACCGCGATCCAGCGATAGGTGGTGACTTGCGACACGAACTGCGACAACAAGTCCGCCAGGCGGTCGAACGATTCGCTCATACCCAGACGGCGCACTTCAGCGGCGATCACCGAATCGAACAGCGCGGCGTCCAAATGCGTCGCGATGCGCTCGCGCACATCGAGTCCCTGCGTCGACGACACGACGAAAAAATCGCCATCGTTCGTGCGCTCTTCGATCGCCTTACGGAGCGCGCGCACCAGCTCACCCATGCGCCCCTTCGGCACGTACGCAAACGCACCGGCTTGCTCGGCCCAGAAGTGGTTACGGCGGCCTTCGTCGCCGCGCAAAATCACCGGCACGCCGCTGGTGCCGATCTCAGAGCCCAACAAACGGCACAGCTGCACCCCGGAAATGCTCGGCATGCTGAGATCGGCGACGACCGCGGCCGGCGGATCCTCGAGCGAAAGCACCGCGCCCTCCGCGCCGTCACTGCACTCGACCACCGTGAAGCCCTGCAGTCGCAGCCGCTCGGCCAGCACGGTGCGGCCCGACTCGTTGGCATCGATCAAAAGCAGGCGAGGAGAGGAGCGCACTAGACACGTAACGGCCATCCCGAGCGTAAACTGAACGGTAAGCTTGCAACCTGCGGCGACTGGAGAACCTAACTGATGGTAATCAAAACGCTTTCTGCTACGCTCGGACGCAAATGAAGTGGTTGGCGCCGGTAGGAGTGGTGGCGGTGGCGATGCTGGCCGAGGTCACGCTCGGCCGGGCAACCGGGGCGCCGGACTTTGCCTTGTTCTTCGGGCGGTTCCACCCGCTCGTCGTCCACTTGCCGATCGGCTTCTTCCTGCTGGTGGCGATGGGCGAGGCGGCGACGTTTCACCCCAAGCTGAAGGATCGAGTCGAACCGGCGCTCGGCCTGCTCGTTCCGGTATCGGCGGTAGCGGCGCTCGGCGCGTTCTTGATGGGCCAGCTGTTGGCGCTCGAGGGCGGCTTTCCGACGGGCGTGCTCGGTTGGCATCGTCGGCTCACGCTGCTGGCGATCATCGGCATGTCTGCGTGCTGGGTGCTGTACGACCGGCAACGTAGCAACGGCGGGCAGGGGCGTTGGGCGTACCGCGGCGTGATGGGCGCAGCGCTCGGCTTGTTGTCGCTCGGTGCGCATTTCGGCGGCACGATGACGCGCGGCGAAAGTTACCTTTCGAAGTACGCGCCCGGTCCGCTCAAGCCGTTGCTGGGCGCGCCCGAAGTGAAGAAGGAGCCGATCAAGGGCCCCGAAAAAGCCGCGGCACCCGTGGCTGATCCGCTCGTTTATCAAGACGTGCTGCAGCCGGTGCTCAAGCATTACTGCGTCGACTGCCACGGTCCCGAAAAGCAAAAGGGCAAGCTGCGCCTCGATTCACTCGATGCACTGCTCAAGGGCGGCGAGAACGGTGCCGCCATCGTCGCGGGTGCACCGAAAAAGAGCCTGCTGCTCACACGGCTGCTGTTGCCGGTTACGGACGACGATCACATGCCTCCGGAAGACAAGCCGGGTCCCAAACCCGAAGAGCGCGCGCTGATCGAGTTTTGGATCGAACGCGGCGCCTCCCCGACACTCAAAGTGCGCGACGCACTCGCCCCGACCGTCAGTCGTTCCCTTCTGGAGCATGCTCTGGGTGGCGCGACTCCGTCCGACTCCGTCCCGGTCTCGAGCGACCCCGCGCCCACAGATTCCAGCGCTCCCGCAGCCAACGGCTCCGCCGCGCCCGCGGCAGCCGCAGCCACCGACGCCGCAAAGCCTACCAACGGCTCCGCTGCGTCGAACGGCTCCGCTGCGTCGAACGGCTCCGCTGCGTCGAACGGCTCCGCTGCGTCGAACGGCTCCGCTCCCGCCGCCGCCGTGGAACCCGTCGCCGCCGCCGCGCAGCCCACCGCAGTCGCTGCGACTGCCGGCGCAACGTCGGGCCCTGCGTTCCTCGCCGCCCATTGCGAGAAGTGCCACGGCGCTCAAAAACAAAAGGGCAAACTGCGCGTCGACTCCGTAGCTGCGCTGCTCAAAGGCGGTGCCAACGGCGCCGCACTCGTCCCCGGCAGCCCCGACAAGAGCTCGCTCCTCAAACGCGTGCGTCTCGCCCTCAGCGACGAAGAGCACATGCCGCCCAAAAAGCAGCCGCAACCCAGCGCTTCCGAGCTCGCCGTACTCGCGTCGTGGATCCGCGCTGGCGCCGGCGGCGGCTCCGCCCAACCGGCGAGCGCCATCGCCAAGAACGGCAACTCCGCCTCAACATCGCCGTCCGGCGGCTCGCTCACGTCGGCTTCCGGCTCCGCCGCCCCCGCCGGCGAATCGCCGAGTGGCGCGTCCGCCGCTAGCGCCGCGACTCCGACGAACGACGCCGCGGCTGCGCCCGCCGTCGCGAGCGACGCGCCAGCTGCTGCAGTCGCTGGCCCGCCCGATGCCGCGCTGCTGCAAAGTTTGCCGCCACACGTCGTGCTCTTCGCCGACGCCGTGCAGCCGCTCTTCCGGGAAAAATGTGGCAAATGCCACATCCGTGACAAGCCTGCCGGCGGCCTGATGGTCGACCAACAAGCCCAGCTGTTGGAAGGTGGCTTCAGCGGCGCTGGCGTCGTACCCAAGGATCGCAAAGCCAGCTTCGTCATGCAGCGCCTCGTGCTCCCACCCGCCGACGACGAGCACATGCCCCCCGAAGGCGAGCCCGTCCTCAGCGCCGACGAAGTCGAACTGATCGGTTCCTGGATCGATCACGGCGCACCCGCCACAGGCCTCACCGAAACCGCCAGCCTCACCGCCGGCGCCGCCCGCGCGCTCTCCGCTCGCGGCCTCAAACCCGGCCCCGCTCCCATCTCGGCCCAAGCCGGTGGCTGCGCCGCCTGCAGCGTCCCCGGCGCCCCCCAATCCAAATGGCTCGGCTTGCAAGCCTTCACGCTCCTAGCCGCCGGCACCCTCCTCGCCACCCGCCGCCACCTGCGCCCACGCACCTAAACTCGCCCCACGTGGGTTCGCGATGCTTTGGAACGTGGGTTCGCGATGCTTTGGAACGTGGGTTCGCGATGCTTTTCCGTGTCGCACTTGCGACACACATTCCCCAGTAATTTCGTGGCCCCGTTCGCCTGGCATGACGCTGTCGCACTCGCCACAGCGTCATGCCAGCTCCAGCGTCGCTTTGTCAGCGATGTGGTTGTCGGCCCACTGCCACGAAAATTAGGGCGCGTAGCGTTGGCAAGAGGGGGCGCCAGAGCGGCGCGACGTGTGGCTGCCGGAACGTCAACGCGCGTGTCGTTTACGAGGTCGCGAGAGGTCGCGAGGGGTGGCCGGCGGGAGTATCAACGCAGGTGTGGCCGGCGGTAGCGCCAAGGCGCGTGTCGTTTGCGAGGTCGCGAGCAATGCGCGTGGCGTTTGCCGAGGTCGCGAGGGCATGCAAGGTGTGGCTGCCACGAACAGTAGGTAAAATGGTGCCAACGGCGCTGACGGAGCCGTCGGCCGAGACGCCGTCGAGGTGCCGCAAGTGCGACAACGTCATGCCAGGCGAAGGAGGGCGCGAATTGATTGAACAATCTGTGTCGCAAGTGCGACACCAAATCGCGCGGTGATCCCCGCTTGCGCAGCCGCGGTGGTCGGCCTAGTCGTGTTCTGTGCTGCGCTGCGGACCCATCGCGGTCGCTGCCATCGTCTGCTGCTGGAAGACTGGGTCAGGATTTGGAGTGGTGGGCGAGGGATTCGAGGTGGTCGGCGGCTTGTTTGGTGCCGCCTTCGCGTGCCACAGAAGAGCGCAGGGTTTGGGATTTTTCCCTGTATTTGGCGCGATCTTGGAGGGCGCGGGCGATGATGGTGGTGGTGAGTTTGGATTTGGGGACGGGGGCGGGGCCGGCGCCGAGGTCGGCGATGCGGCGGCCGTGGAAGAATTGATCGACGATGTGGGGGACGATGAGTTGGGGGACGCCGCTGCGCAGAGCGGCCGCGGTGGTGCCGGCGCCGCCGTGGTGGACGATCAAGTCGACGCGGGGGAAGAGCGAGGTGTGATCGGTGCTGCCGACCGAGAACACGCCGGGTGGGAGAATAGCGTCGGCGTCTTCGGCGAAGGGCGAGTGGAGGACGACGCGCGCGCCGTGGTGTTCGACGAGCTCGATGGCGATGCGAACGATTGCAGCGCGATCGACGGTCGGCATGCTGCCAAAGCCGAGGTACACGACGGGCGATGCGGGGTCGTTGCCGGCGCCGCGCAGGAAGCGTTCGAGCCCGTCCGAGAGCGGCGCGGCGTTGTCGGGGTGGGGGACGAGCGCGGGCACGTGGAGGACGTTGCCGGGGGTGTCGGAGGGCAGCTCACCCATCACGCGATCTTGGGCGAGGATGACCTGGCTGGCGTGGATCGCTTGCCAGGAGCCGCGGTCGGGGGTGAGGCCGCGTGCGCGGCGAAGCTCGTTGAGCTTGGTGCCGAGTGTCAGGTCGAAGGTGAGCTCGATCGCCCTCCACAGGGCGCGGTTTCCGAAGCGCGGTAGGCCGAAAATCGGCGCTACAGCCGGCGGATGCTCGGCGGACAGCATGGCGCTCAGCGAGTAACAGCAGAAGACGTGCGGCACGCGGTGCTGGTCGGCGACCATTTTGGCGGCGAAGCTGAGGCCGGCGGCGACGACGATGTCCGGATCGTGAGTCACCCGGAACAGGTCGTCGACTTGCCGGGCCAGGTGTTCGCGCAACAGGCGAATTTGTCTGGGTAGCGCAACCAGCGGATGCATTTCGGTCATCGCGCGGTTTTGCTGCAAGACCTCGTGCATGTCTTGCCCCACCGGTACGAAGCGAAAGCCGCGCGCCTCGGCGTCGCTCTGGAAGTTGGGCGGCGCCGCCAGCGTCACGCTGTGACCGCGCCGTAAAAGCTCTTCGCCCAGCAGCAGCTGCGGCTGCACGTCGCCACGCGACCCGTGCGGCGCCAGCAGCGCCTTCATAGGACTTCCGCTTGGATCGGGCGCTGGTCCATGCCGGGCACGAGCGTGAGCGTCGCGACACAGTGCTTGGCTACGGCGTCGTCGTCCCAATGCACTGGTACGCCTTCGCCGCGTTGGTGGAGCGGGATGAGATCTGCGTAGTGGGGCGAAAGCGGATTGCCGGATTGGCCGCCGAGCAGCACGAAGCGTGACGCGTCCCAATTGCCGATGTCGATCACACTGCGCAGGTGGGCCGTCACGGTCGAGTGGCGTAGCGGTTGCCAGAATTCGAAGCCTGCCTGATTGACGGTCGTGCCGTCGCCATAGCCCGGTAGTGGGCCAATGTTGAACACGCGATCAAGCGGCTTTTTGTCGCCGAAACGGTGGTGGATGATCAACGGACGGATCTTCCCCCAAGACCAAGCTTCAGGCGCGGCACCAAAGCGCTCGCTCAGCGTTTTGATCGCCTCCGCCAGCGCGTCCAGTAAGACTGGCTCCCACGCCTCGAAGTAGCCGGGCGGTTGATCACGGATCATGCGCGTCGTGAAGCTGGCACGACGCGCGTTCAAGCAGGTGCCTGGGATCAGCTTCATCACGCCCTGGCCGCTGGCGTAGCGGTAGCTGTTCGGCGCCTTGGCTTCGCAGATCTTGCGGTTGAGCGCGCCGACAAACAGCTCGTACACGCTAGCGCCGACGGCGTCGCCCGAAACGCGGCCGTCCCACGTTTGCAAGAGCTCGATCGCTCGCGCACCTTCGGTCGTCTTTGGCTGGAGGGCGAGCAAGACTTCGCGCACGTCGGCGAACGCCAGGCTTTGCACGTCACTCTGCAGCGCCGCCATGCGCTCGATCGTCCAGTCACTGCGCGACGCGAGCTGCTCACTGATACGGCGTTGGCGAAAGCCGTCCAAAAAATCGTGCCCCAAAAATACGGAGCTGTGCTCGTCGGCGACCGGCTTGTTGTTGGCGCAGCATACGAAGCCAACCCCCGGGTTACGGCTCCACGGCAACTCGTCGCTCGCGGCGACGCCGCTCCAGCCCACGTTGTCGAGCCAGCCCGGCATCGGTAGCGAGCCAAAGCCCGATTTGCGCCTCGGCACCTCGGCCGCCAAGACCCAGCCCACCGTCTCGCGATCGGCGTAAATCAAGCTGTAGGAGCAACCGGCAGACTTCGCGCACACCGCCCGAAAGTCATCGAAGTTCTTCACGTGATGAAAGCCGAGCACCGAGCGCGTTGGCCGGCGCTCAAGCCAGGTAGCAGCAAACGTCAGCGCATTGGCCCGGCCGACGACCGGTACTGGCTCGAAGATGCTCGCATCCGAGTCCGTGGTGCGCGCCACGACGGTGCCGCGCGGCGTCCGAATGATCCGCAGCTCGACCGGATCGGCGCCTTTGACCGGGATCTGCTCGACGATTTCGTGGCAGTTTGTCCACGTGTCACCTTGGCGCACGCGCCGCCCGTCTTCGCTCAGCTCTTCTAAGAACAAGTCGGCGTTGTCGACCTGCGCGCTGGTCGAGCCCCACGCCGCCACGCCGTTGTGACCGGTGATGAACGCCGGAATGCCGGCGATGCTGATGCCGGCCACCGTGAAGGCTTTGCACTTCACGCGCGCCAAGTAGCCGAAATTGGGCAGCGCCGCCGGCAAGTGCGGATCATTCGCCAGCATCGCGCGGCCGGTGGCCGACTTTTGCGCCGACACGGCCCACGCATTCGAACCGCCGGAATTACCAACGAACTGCCGCAACGCTTCGAGATCACGCGCGACGAATAAATCGCTCGGCGGCCCCGCGGGCGCACCGGGCGGATTCGTCAACGGCAAGTCTTCGCGCCAGGTCGGATCGAGTGATGTAACGGCTTCTTCACCGTCGCGCGTCAAAATGATCAGCCGCGCCAGCTCGATGTCCCAGTTTGCGGGTAAGAAACAACACATCAAGAGCCCGAGGGCGACGACGTCGGCCGCCTCCCAACAGCTCGGCGCGCACCGCAACAAGGCGTGCTCGTGACTACGCGGTAACGCCCGGCAGTCGAGCGCCGCGTTGATGCCCGCCGTGTACGCTGCCAATTGGTCGCGCGTCTCGGCGTCGAGCGTCTGCATCTGCTCTTTGGCCGCGCGATGCACGCCAATCAGCCGCACCGCGCGATCGATCGGCAAGGCCGCGCTCCCCAGCACCTCCGAAAGCAAGCCGTGCGTGAGCCGCCACGTCACCTCGAGCTGGCCTCCGCGATCCTGCCCGTGACAGAAGCCCAGCCCAAACCAGGCGTCGGCTTCGTCATGTGCGTCGACGTAGGCCACGCCAAAACCGTCGCGGCGGATCTGCACGTTGCGGCGACAAGCCACGCGGTGCCGCCCGTCGTACGGGGTTAATCGCCGACCCAGCAGGGCCCCAAACGCCAGCCGCGCAAAGTTCACTTCCCCCGAATAGTACGCAGATCGCCGGCCGAGCAAGCAACGTGACACGGCCGTGACACGACTCTTGGCACCGGGCCTCAAGAAGGGGTCGCACTGGCCGTGATCTCGATGTATGTCGGGCTCGACCCTTTAGCGACTGACTTACCCGATGAGTGATGCTTCTTCGTCCCGCGGCCGCTTGCTGCGCTACTCCGCTGACTGGCGTCCGGTCTCGATCGTGCTGGCCTCGTTCGTGGCCCACGTTCTGATCTTTTGGTACGCGCCGACTTGGATGGCGATGCTCGCCATGTTGCCGCTGTTCGCGGTCAGCACGGTCGTGGCCGCGTTCAACCACCACCATCAGCACGTGAACGCGTTTCAATCGCGCGTGCTCAATCGCATCTACGACGTGGTGCTAGCGGTGCAGTCCGGCGTCGGCCCGTACACGTGGGTCTTGCACCACAACCTCGGCCACCATCAGAACTACCTGAACCAGCCGCCGTCCGCGAACCCGGACGAGTCGCACTGGACGCGCAAAGACGGCAGCCAGATGGGCCGCGTGGAGTACACGCTGCACACGTTCATGCACCACCAAGTCGACGTGTATCGCATCGGCAAGCGCTACCCAGAAGTGTTCCGTCGCTACTTGTGGATGAAAGTGCCGTGCTACGCGCTAATCGCGCTGGCCATCTACCTGAACCCGCTCAACTTCTTGTTCGTGTTCTTCATCCCCGGCGTGCTCGCGTTGATGCACACCTGCTGGGCTACGTACGAGCACCACGCTGGGCACCTCGCGTCAGAGCACGTCGAAGCCAGCGTGAACCGCGAGAACTTCTGGTTCAATCTGTTCACCTGCAACCTCGGCCTACACACCGCGCATCACTTGAAGCCCGGCCTGCACTGGTCCGAGCTGCCCGCGCTGCACGCCGAAATCCGCGGGCAGATCCCGCAAGCGCAGCTGCTGCAGCCGTTCTGGTGAGGCGCTGAGGCGCGCTACGGCGCGTCCGGAAACTTAGTCGCGGCTGGCGGCGGCGGAGGCGGCGGCGGCAATGCGGACGCAGCCGCGGGCGGAGCCGCACGCGGAGCCGTTACGGCAGGCGGAGCCGTTACGGCAGGCGCTGGAACGCCCGGTGCTGGTGCGGCGGCCGGCGGAGCCCCGATTGTCGGGGCGACAGCCGTCACAGCGATCGGCGGGGCCTGCCGGTTCAGCCGATCGAGCGCCACGTACATCGTCTGCACCGATTGGCCACAATCGCCGCCCTCGGTGACCTCGAACGGCTCCTCGAACGTCGCTAGCCCGCGCCGCTCCACCCGCAGCTTGTATTTGCCGGCCGACAGCGGGGCTTGATAGCAAGAAGTCGCGATGGTCTCGGACTTGCCCTTGATGAACGTCACCTTCGCATCGCACAACTTCGTGCCGGTCAGGCGATCCGTCACCGTCACGCTCACGCGATCATAACAAGTGAAGGTGAGGATGCCCGCGCCGACCACGATCGCCGTTGCACCCAAGCCCAGCGCCCCCGCACACCCGCTGGCCAGCAGTCCGAGCGCCACCACGATCCACTTTGCGCCGTGCGTCCCGGCGCCCTGAATCCTACCCATGCCGCAAAACCTAGCACGCACCGCACCAACCCCCGGCCCACGCGCCGCGCGCCCATTCCTGAACGGCCCCGCCAACCGCGTTGACAACGCCGCCCCCGCGCACGACCACGCCGCCCTCCGTACGGCCCCCGGACCAGCTCGCGCGCAGCCATTTTTCCGCGCTCCCCGCGTCGTGAAACCATTCCGCCATGTTTGCTTGACTCTGCGCCTACTGTGACTATGTTCCCGCCTCCAACTGACGCGCGGTGGAGCAGCCTGGTAGCTCGTCGGGCTCATAACCCGAAGGTCGTAGGTTCAAATCCTACCCGCGCAACTA